>CAZCSP010000030.1:0-33707 GCA_964501275.1 uncultured Fimbriimonadaceae bacterium
GGTCGGTTTTTGTTTTGAGGCAACACGCACACTTCATCAAATGCTTTGGATTCCCCTTGGCCTTCCACCGAATCCCGCCTGCATCCCACACCGATTGCTTCGCCCCGCACTCGCAACGAAGCATCCATTCCCGAGACTCTGCTTCCATTTCGTCGGCCATCTGCGGGGGCAGAATTCGTTTCAAGAACCTTTGAATTCCCGTCATGGCTATTCATATTAAGCCAAGGCGCCATTCCAAGTTGCGGCGCACCGCCCGCCACTCCGACGCCAGGATGCTGTACATCACGGTGTCGCGCACCGACCCGTCTCGTCGGGCAAAGTGGTGGCGGATCACTCCGTCTTTCTTGGCGCCCAACCGCTCGATGGCCCGTTGGGATGTGAAGTTGAAGTTGTCCGTTCGCAACCCAACCACCTGACACCCCAGCTCTTCGAACGCATGGGTCAGTAGCAAGAGTTTGCAGGCGGAGTTCACGTAGGTTTTTTGCCAACTCTTGGCGTACCAGGTATAGCCGATCTCCACGCGGTCGATAGCGGGAACGATGTCGTGGTAACGGGTGGTTCCCACGATTTGGCCGGTTTCTGCCAAACGCACCACCCAGGGAAGCATATGCCCGTCCGTCTGGCCATGCAAGGCCGTAGCGACGTATTCGGCGACGGTTTCGAGTGTGGGCACCGACGTGTACCAGAGGTTCCAAAGCTCTCCGTCGGATGCGGCCTGGATCAGGGCGGGACAATGGTCTGGACATAGGGGCTCCAAGCGAACGCCAAATCCTTCCAATGTGATGGGTTTAGGTGTGATCACGAGGGACAGTCTAGCTTGCCATCCGACCGTCCAAGCATCTGTACCGCCGCGTGCGCTGGCCTGCTAAACGCCTTGTCCGTTCTTGACATACAATAGGTCGGAGGCCATCGATGTCCGAAACCATTTCCCGACGTACCCTTTTAACCGCTGCCAGCGCGATCGCCATTGCCCCAATAGGCGCCCTTGCCCAAGACATGCCCAAACCGACTGAGAAGCCTTTTGCCCGCGACTACCCCCTGCCAGACTTCAAACCCTCTTGGAAAAACCCGCAGATCAATCGCGAGATGGTGCAGGACTTCGTGATCTACGCTCATTCCAATCTGGAGATGACTCAAAAGCTACTGGACAAAGAGCCTATGCTCATCAATGCAATGATGGATTGGGGAAATGGCGACTGGGAATCGGGCTTGGGAGGCGCATCGCACATGGGTAGAAGGGACATCGTGGCGTTCCTTTTGGAACGAGGAGCCCGGATCGACATCTTCTGCGCAACGATGATGGGGCAGTTGGAGGCAGTGAAGGCGTTCCTTACCCTCCAACCCAAACTGATCGACGCCCAAGGCCCCCACGGCTTCAATCTCCACTTCCACGGGCAGTTGGCCGGGAAGGAGGCAGACAAGATGGTGGCCTACCTCCAGTCGGTTAAGAGGATCGAACTCAAGCCCAACCCATTCGTCAAACCGCCTAGTTCAGCTTGACGAACTTGATCTGAGGCTCTTGGATGCCAACAGCGTTTTCGATCCCACCCACGATCGCCAGATAGATACCGCCTCCCGCAAAAGTGAAGGTTTCAGTGGCATAGACGCTTTCGGACCCATTGCGGCGGGCGACGAAGGTCTGGGTCGAGGCATCGATTTCCAACGTGCCAAGCGCGCCGAAAGCGATGTTCTCCACCTTGTACTGCGGGTTGTCGCCGGGGTTTCGTAGGTCGATATTGGGGGTGTCAAAACCGCCTTCCCGGTTGAATGCGTGAAGCACATAAAGGCGGCTCCGGTTACCATTGGGCGCAGTCAGATTGATCTGAAGGTTGGCTAATCGAAGACGCTTGAACGGCTCCGAGCCGTAGTTCTTCAGCCCAACGCAGACGACGAGATACTCGTTCTCGTTACCAAACTGGGCAGAAAACGCATCCAAGGCAAAGCTGGTTCCGTCCTCTCGAACGGCGACATCGTAGCTATTCTGATCCTCCTCCTGAAAGGCGGGCGAAAGATTCAGATAGGCAACTCCCGTGGCGCGGTCGTTGTCGTCCAGACTAAACGTAACCGGGTCTGTATCGGGAGACGCATTCACATAACGGATCTGGGGATCGTTGACGCCCCCTCCACCGCCTCCACCTCCACAGGCGACAAGTGAGACGGCCAAGGCCGCGATCAAACCAACTTTCCAACCAGAATTCTTCAATACGAACATACTCATTTAACCGACCGGCGATTTTGTCCAGCTACCGCGTGTTATACCGAAATGTCGCCAAACCGCGTCGTCCAGCGCTTCATAGCATAAGGGGCAACCCACCAAACCATCATCGATCGCTTTGGCTGAGGTGGCCCCACACATAGGACAGTTCCTGCGGTGGGGTTTGTTCGAAAGTAAGTTGGTGGCAAGCTCGCGCAACGGGATTCCCGGCAATTGTCGGGCTGTGCAGTCGGAGCAGAATGGCTCCTGGACCTGAAATCGGGACACCACTAAAGATGCCCCCCTTCCACACCGACCGCAGAGCTCCCTCAAAACGGCGTTCCGACTCGGGTCGTCTCGCGGAACCGCCGCATGACTTCGGTGGTTACCGGGCCAGGTGTGCCGCATCCGATCTTGCGTCCATCCAGCGACACCATCGGGATGATTTCGGCGGCGGTTCCGGTTAGGAATGCCTCGTCGGCAGAATACACGTCCATCGGCGTCAGAAAGACCTCTTCTACAGTATGCCCAGCCTCCCTGGCCAAGGCGATGGCGGTATCCCGCGTGATGCCCTGAAGGATTCCGCAGGAGGGGTGGGGCGTCCGGACGATCCCGTTTTGGATGAGAAAGATGTTGTCGCCTGTACACTCGGCAACGTAGCCCTGCTGGTTCAGCAACAAAGCTTCGCCTGCGCCTCTCGCATTGCCTTCCTGCTTCGCCAAGATGTTGCTGGCATAGCGCCCAATACACTTGAGCCGGGGGTCGAGGCTGTCTGGAGGAATCACGCGGAAGGAACTGGTGATCACATGAAGGCCCGTCTCATAGGCCTCGGGCGGATACAGCGCGAGAGTGTTCACCATGATCATCACGTTGGGAGTGCGATCGATGTTCTTGGGGTCCAGCCCCAGACCGGTTCCTCGGGTGACATTCAGGCGGATGTAGCCGTTCTCGATACCCGCCTGCCGACAGACATCCAGAATCGTCGCCTTTAGGTCGGAGATGCCCATGCGCATCTCGTAGCCCAGATAGAGGATTCCGTGGTACAGACGCTGCAGGTGTTCGTCCAGTTTGAAGACCTGGGAATTGTAGATTCGGATGCCTTCAAAGAGGCCGTCGCCATACAGGTGCGCATGATCCGCGGCGGGGATCGTAGCGGTTTCCATGGGCATAATATCGCCGTTGAGCCAAACGAGTTTAGGCATGGGACCATTCTACCGCCCGAGTCCAATAGACCTAAAACGCACAATTCCCAAGATTCTGATGAAGAACAATGCGTCTAAATGTCATAATTTGGAGTGAAAGAGCTTTTGCGGCCTATTAGCCGTCAAATGAATTGAGAATGAAAAGAGTCTTGATTGGCGGCTTGGCCGTCTTGGGAATAGTAGGCGTCGGACTTACGGTCACGGCGGCCCGCTTTGTGCCGACGATTCGCCCCAATACGCAGATCGGTATCGTGGCAGTCGGTGGGCTGACTAAGGAAGAGGCGGCTAAGAAGGTTCGCATTTGGTGGGAGTCGGAGAGGACCAAACAACTGACCCTCAAGAGTAGCCTCATTAAGGAACCTCTATCCCCGATGACTCCAGGCAAGCTTGGCATCACCATCGACGATGAGGCCAGTGTCGACCAGTGCGACCTCAGCGATTTCTGGGGTGCGGCCCAGTCGACCGTGACCGGCGCCGAGTACGAGAAGAAGCAGTTGGATGTAAAGTTCAAGTCGGGCAAGGGCAATCTCGACACACTGAAGAAGACCGTCAAGGCCGCCATCGGCAAACCCCGCCCCGCCAAGGTCCTCTACGTCGGAGGGACAATCCAGCGGGAGCCCGAGGTAACGAGTTTTGAACTTGACGAAGCCGCCCTGTCCGAAGCCGTCGTGAATGCGTTGGCCGGAGATGGGGTCGTGGAAATTCCTCTGAAAGAAGCCCCCAAGAATCTGCCCGACACGGAACTTGCCAAGATTACCGACGTTGTAGGTGAGTTCTCCACCAAGTTTCCTGCCCACCAAACCGCCCGAAACACCAACATCCGCCTCGCCTCCAGCAAGCTGGATGGCCATATTCTAATGCCGGGGGAGCAATTGAGCTTTAATGGCACGGTCGGGCGACGCACTGTTCAGGCCGGGTACAAGGTGGCGCCTGTCCTGGTGAACGGACGACATGATTCGGGCATCGGTGGTGGCATCTGCCAGGTCAGCACCACTCTCTACAACGCCTCGCTTTTGGCAGACATCAAGATTGTGAAGCGCAGCAACCACTCGTTGCCCAGCGCCTATGTCCCGGTGGGCCGCGACGCCACGGTGGACTACGGCTCGCTCGACTTCGTGATCGAGAACAACCAGACCAACCCTATCGCGATCTCCTCGACCTACGAGAACGGCAAGATCACCTTCCGGGTCCTAGGACAGAAAACACCGGGCAAAGAGGTGAAGATCGTCACCAGCGGTTACAGTTCATGGGGCAACGGGGCGAAAACCGTGGTGGATCGTTCGTTGCCGCCTGGAGCCAGTCGGGTGATCGAGAAGGGTTCTGCCGGACGCGCCATCATGACCTACCGCGTCGTTTATGAGAACGGCGTTGAAGTGCGGCGCGATTCCTTGGGCAGAAGTATCTATCGCGGTTCTCCCCGAATTACCGCGGTCAATAACGCACCCAAGCCATCCAGCGCTCCCAAGCCGACCGGAGGCGAACCCTCGTCACCCCCAGTATCCAATCCGGAGCCTGCCTTTCCACCAATGGATTGATTTGTCTGGCTCACGCAAAGACCACAAAGAGAGAGAGAAAGCCCCTTTCCGGTCTTTGCGCCTTTGCGTGAAAAAAAGCTTGCGGAGTAATGTGAGGCATGAAAACCGAGACCAAACCTGCGACCCACGAGGAGTACATCGCCCAAGTCGAGGAGCCCAAGCGATCCGAGCTCCAGTTGCTCCACGACCTGATCCGCGAGAAGCTGCCCAACTTTGAGCCGGTGATGATCTCCAACTTTATGGGCTATGGCCAGTTCCACTACAAGGGCAAGACTTGCGAAGGTGAGTGGTTCCGGGTCGGCCTGTCGGCGAACAAGACCGGCATCTCCATCTACATCTGCGCAGGCGATGAGAACGGCTACTTTCCCGAGCAAGCCAAGGATCGGCTGGGCAAAGCAAGTGTGGGTCGCAGTTGCATCCGGTTTAAGAAGCTGGCTGACATCAATCTCGATACAGTCAAGGAACTCCTGGAGAAAACCCGCACGGCGGAGACGATGATGTAAAAGCCCCCTCCTAGTTTTGCGCGGACAGAGTGGCAATTGGGTGGATGTTCTCGCGACACCCGGAGATCGAGACATCGGGTTCGTTCACGCAAAGGCGCAAAGATCGCAATGGGTTTTCTTTCTCTTAGCGATCTTTGCGACTTTGCGTGAAACCGCAGTCGCCTCAGATTGGGTCTGCCGTGCCAAAATCTCCAGGTGCCAAAGACCATCCTTCTCCTCGGCTCCGGGGAACTAGGCAAAGAGTTCGCTATCGCCATGGCCCGCCTCGGACAGCGCGTGATCGCCGTGGACTGCTACGACGGCGCGCCCGCCCATCAGGTGACGCCTTACCGAGAAGTGATCGATATGCTGGACGGCGACGCCCTCGATGCCCTGGTCGCCAAGCATAAGCCGGACCTGATCGTTCCCGAAATCGAGGCTATCCGCACTGAGCAGTTCTACGACTACGAAGCCCAAGGCATCCAGGTGGTCCCGAGCGCGAAGGCTGCCAACTTCACGATGAACCGGAAGGCCATCCGGGATTTGGCGGCGGTGGAACTGGGCATCCGCACCGCCCCTTATCGCTACGCGACTTCGCTTGCCGAACTGGAGCAGGCAGTAGAGGAAGTGGGAATTCCGTGCGTGGTCAAACCGCTCATGTCCAGCAGTGGCAAAGGGCAATCGACCGTGCGATCCAAGGACGACCTCGCCAAAGCCTGGGAGTCGGCGGTGGAGAAGGGAAGGGGCGACTTGGCGGAGGTGATCGTCGAAGGCTTTATCGAGTTTGAAACCGAGATCACCCTGCTCACCGTGACCCAGAAGAACGGCGACACCCTGTTTTGTCCACCCATCGGCCATCGTCAGGAGCGTGGCGACTATATGGAGAGTTGGCTCCCCTGCGACATCACCGCCACCGAGCTCCACCACGCCCACGAGATGGCCTGGCAGATCACCAAGGCCTTGGGCGGAGCCGGGATATGGGGAGTGGAGTTCTTTCTGGCCAAGGATGGGGTGGTCTTCTCCGAACTCTCGCCGAGACCCCACGATACCGGCATGGTCACCCTCTCCAACTGCCTTTCGCTCAACGAGTTCGAACTCCACGCCCGCACCGTCCTTGGCCTCCCTATTCCTCCGCTGGATGCGCTCCGGTATGCGGCAAGCGCGGTGGTCTTGGCGGACTTTGAATCCTCCACGCCTCCCGAAATTCTAGGCGTGGAAGAGGCACTGAGCGATCCGTCGGTGGATGTGCGCGTCTTCGGAAAGCCCAGCGTCCGCGTGAACCGCCGCATGGCCGTCGCCGTAGCCTCTGGTCCCCTTGGAACTTCCATCGACGACCTGAGGAGAGCGGCGACTCGGGCGGCGGGGAAGATGCGGGTTGTGCCTGCATCGCAGTCCTAGCCCCCTTGAGGGGGTTGGGGGTGGCGCATAGTTCTCCACTTGTAGAGCTTGACCCACCATGGCCTGTGCACTTTTTGGATACAAATGGAGAATCGGACCGCACCCCCAACCCCCTCAAGGGGGCTAGTAGGGCGCTCAAAACCTCTTCAACATCGTCACCGTTCCCACTCGCCGCTCAAAACCCATTTGTTCATTGATCGCCAGCATCGGCGCGTTGCGGGTGTCGTTGTCGGTGTGGATCGAGCGGTAGCCGTTGGCGATGGCCCAGCGGGCCGCCCGCGCCTTCATCGCCTTGGCTACGCCCTGTCCCCGATACTCCCGCTTGACCGCCGTCAGCCACTGGAACAGCTCGCCCTCCTCTTCGCCCCCGAAAATGCCCGTGAAGCCGGCGATCTTCCCATCCACCAGCGCGATCTGGCTGCCTTCCATAAGGAAGTCAGGGTCGTTGAGAACCAGGCCATCGAAATTCTCGAACGGCATCGGCGTGGGCGGGTCGGTGCGGGGGGTGTCTACACGAACGACCTCGAAAACGTCGTGCAGGTCACGTCGGAACTTGGGCGAATCGAGTTCAGCCGCCGGGCGGATATCCGCCTCGGGAGAGTCCATCTCTTCCAACAGAGTCGTGGAGAGCATCGAAAGGTTCAGCCTTGACTCGAAATCCCGCTTGATCTCGGCAAAGCCCCGACGAACGGCGAAGGCGACCGAATCCCCGTCGCTTTCCACGATGATGGTGGCGATTGAGATAGGGTCTTGCGGTTGCACAAAGGCCAGCGCCTGTTCGTAGAGCTTGCGGCCAACCCCTTTGCCGCGCTCACCATCCAGCACGGCTACTGAGGCGGTCCACTTCTGGGGATGGTACGATCCGAAGTCCCGATGGCATTCGGCAAACCCGACTGCACTTCCGTCGACATAGGCCAGCCAAATGGTAGCCTGGTTCTCTGGTGGCATATGCTCGAAGTCGCGTTCCATCTCGGCCAGGGATATCTTCATCTCGGGCCAGACGGTGTTCCATAGAAGGCAATAGGTCCCAAGATCGTCACGCTCGGCCTTCCGAATCGTCAATCGATGGGTGGATTCCATGGAGCCTAGATGATATTCGAGATTTTCGAGGATCGATAGTCCACTTTCGAACGTCAAAAACCAATGAGGTCAAATCGTGTCTAAAGCAGTCGTCGCAGTCATTTCATTTCTCACCCTTGCATCCGCAACCCTGATCCCAATCAGCACCATCGCCCAGGGCAGCAGCGCTCAGGTAGATGCCACCAAGCTTCGCGAGATCATCGCCAACATGGGCTACGAGGTCAAGGACCTGAGCACGGAAGCGGGGAAGGAGAAGTATGAGTTCAAGGTAACCAAGAGCGGATTGGATGTCTATCTGGCCGCTGAGATCACACCCAGCAAAAACTATGTTTGGCTTACCGCATTCCTAGGCAAGACCTCCGAGATCCAAGGGTTCTCGGGCCGAGCCGAGAGCATTCTCAAAGAGAACGGCAAGATCCAACCTTCTCAGTTCTATGTCACCTCTTCCGGCGGTCTGATGGTCGGCATTCCAATCGACAATCGCAACATCGACGCGGTCGTGTTGAAGCGGTGCATGGACAAGGTGAGCGGCGACGTGTCGAACACCGTCAAGCTCTGGCAGAAGGAAGCTGGAACCTCTGCTCCTTAACCTATCGACCGGCATTTTTGCCGGTCGATCAGCCCAGACCCGGCGAACGTTAGGAGACCTAACGTCGATCTTCCAAGGTCGCGTTGCTGATCCTTCGGCGTTGGCCTATGAAACCCACGGCTGTCCCGGCGAAGTAGAGGGGCCGCCTCGGCTCCTCTATGCCACGACCGTTCTTCAGCCTGGGGATATAGAAGGCGAGTACTTCATGACACGCGGGCATTTCCACACGAACCCCGAGCGGGGCGAGCTGATGCTGACCTTGAGCGGCAAAGGGGCCTTGATCCTCATGGATCGGGATAGGCGAACCTGGATGGAGCCGATGGAGCCCGGATCGACCCACGACATCGATGGCCGTTACGCGCATCGGGTGGCGAACACCGGAGACGAGCCGCTTGTCTTCTTTGTGGCCTGGATGAGCGACTGCGGTCACGACTACGAAAGCATCCGCGAACATGGATTTGGGAAGAGGCTTGTAAACATAGATGGCAAGCCAACTCTGCTTCATCCGGAACGCGGGCCCAATGCATCCCGCGCCTACAAACAAATGTAGTCGGCGGATGCATTGTGCCGCCGTCTCCTACTGTTCAGAGAGGAATGTAGCGTTGTATGAATCGAGAGTCAACAGGCTAGAATGAACTCATGCTGGCTATTCTTATTGCCGCAAGCATCATGCAGGGAACGTCCATAAGGCTTTGGGAAGGGGATGCTCCGGGGGCTTTGGGCAAGGCCGCCAAGGATGTTCCGACTTTGACTCCCTATATCCCCGCCAAGCCATGCGGTTCCGCCGTGGTGATCTGCCCGGGCGGCGGCTATGGGATGCTGGCTGGGCATGAAGGGAAGGACTATGCGCTTTGGCTGAATCGCTTGGGCGTCACCGCTTTTGTTCTGAAGTACCGACTGGGCTCGGATGGATACCGCCATCCCTCGATGCTCCAGGATGCTGCCCGGGCGATGCGGACCATTCGATCCCGAGCCGAGGAGTGGGGCGTCGATACCAAGAAGATCGGCATCATGGGTTCCTCGGCGGGCGGTCATCTGGCCTCGACCATGCTCACCCACTTCGATTCGGGCAAGGCAGATGCGAGCGATCCGCTTGAGAGAGTGAGCTCCCGGCCCGACTTTGGGATTCTCTGCTATGCCGTCATCAGCATGGGCGCCCTTACCCACCAAGGCTCGCGGGAGAACCTTTTGGGCAAGAATCCCGACCCGAGCCTGGTTCTTGACCTATCGAACGAGCTACAAATAACGCCCAGTACCCCGCCGACTTTTCTCTGGAGCACCGCCGACGACGATGTAGTGCCGATTGGGAACAGCCTGGCTTTTGCTGAAGCCTGTCGGAAGCACAAGGTGCCGGTTGAGTTGCACGTTTATGAGTCCGGGCCGCATGGCATCGGTTTGCAAGGCAGTCCTGACAGCGACAGCCTGCACCCTTGGACTCGAGAATTGGCCAGATGGCTGAAGTCGCGAGGCTGGGCGAACCCTTAGGGCGCCAATCGCTTCACAGTCCAAACCCCTAATTCCAAGCCATAGGCCAGGCGATCATGGAGCCTCGCCGGGCCACCTTGCCAGAACTCGAAGTAGTCGGGGACGAGGCGGTACCCGCCCCAGTGATCGGGCCGGGGGACGGCATTGGGGTGCTGAGCGCGCAGCCGTTCGAGAAGCTCCATAAGGGCCTCTCTACTTTCAACGGTTTCGCTTTGCGGACTGGCGGCGGAGGCAAGTTGGCTTTCGTAGGGGCGGGTTGCCCAATAGGCGTCGGACTCCTCAGGAGCGATCTGTTTGATCATCCCTTCAATCCTGATCTGCCTCTCCAGACTGCCCCACCAGAAGTTCAGGCAGCCATAGCCCGAGACCGCGATCTCTTCTCCCTTGCGGCTTCGGGAGTTGGTGAAGAAGGTGAACCCGCGCTCATCCTGGCCCCGGAGAAGCACGATGCGGGAACTGGGTCGGGCGTCCTTTCCTACAGTGGACAGGCACATGGCGGTGGGCTCCACCACCTTCGCCGCCACCGCTTCTTGAAGCCAGTGGGCAAACTGCTCAAACGGATTGGGCGAAATCTCCGATTCGCGAAGACGGCCCAGGATGTAGTCGTAGCGCTCTGCCACAGATTCA
This sequence comes from uncultured Fimbriimonadaceae bacterium, assembly GCA_964501275.1. GTDB lineage: Bacteria > Armatimonadota > Fimbriimonadia > Fimbriimonadales > Fimbriimonadaceae > 55-13. The sequence goes on from CAZCSP010000030.1 coordinate 10,593, forward strand.
GTTTGGCATACAAAAACCCCTTTCTCTCGTCGAGAGAAAGGGGTTTCGCCTGCGACTTGAAGCGGCTGTCTTATCGTGCGTAGAATTCGACGACCTGCTGCTCTTGGAAGAACTTGGGGAAGTCTTCTCGCTCGGGCAGGGCGACGATTTTGCCGCTGAACTTGGTGACGTCTGCCTCCATATAGACGGGAACGGCGGCGCCTTCAAAATGGTTCTCACGAGCCATCTTGCGGCTGACGTCTCGGTCTCGGACCTCGATCACGTCGCCTACCTTCAACTGGAAGCTGGCGATGTTGACGATCTTGCCGTTCACGAGGATATGGCAGTGGGAGACCATCTGTCGGGCTTGGAAAATAGACTTGGCATAGCCGAGCCGCCAAACGGCGGTGGCCAGGCGCATCTCCAGCAGTCGAAGGAAGTTGAGGCTGGTGTTGCCGCTCATGCGCTGGGCTTTCTTGAACGTGTTCGAGAACTGCTTCTCAAGCATGTTGTAGTAGCGTCGAATGACCTGCTTCGCCAAAAGCTGTTCGCCGTACTCGGACTGGCGGCGGTCCTTCAGATTGGGACCGTGCTGGCCTGCCGGGTATGGTCGCTTGGTGACCGACTTGGTCGGCCTGCCCCAAATGTCGAAGCCGACGGTGCGGCAAATATCTGTCTTTCTTCCTCGGTAAGTCGCCATAAATTCGCGTGCGCCAAAACTGGCGCCCCTACAATCCTCCAAATATACCTCATCTTTGCGGGAAGGCAGCTGGGTCTATTGGTGACGGGGCATCTGCCCCCACAGACCTCATTCCGGGCGTTTTCCAGCTACGGATTCTCAGGTTCAAAATTTCGAAAAACACGACCGCTCTCAAGTTCAAAAATCCGCAGCTGGCGCAGGTTCAATTGAACCGGAATTTTCGCGCATTTTTTGCTGCAAGTCACATATATGGCGGTTTTTGCGACGGTGGGAAGGAACCACAGATGTACACAGGTTTCCGCAGATGATCGTTTGCGCCGCAGAATACACAGAAGCATCTCGTTCTATTCAAAGCCATGTTCGCTCCGATCCGTTTTTTCACGCAAAGTCGCAAAGAGGCAAAGGCTCGCAAAGTTTTGCCCCCGGGACATAGCGGTCTTTCTTTGCGTCTTCGTGACTTGGTGGTTATAGGGGGCTCATGTCATAGCGACACGGCGGCTCGATTTCCGATTTCCGCGCCCCTCATCTATATAGGGTCGAAAAGCGGGTTTTGTCAACCAATGATTTTCTGAGTTCTTGGTCGCTGGTTTGGCGTCGCTGTGATCTGCAACTCCGTTTCGGGTAGCTTTTCTGAAAAAGCCATGTTGACCACCCTCCTGGCTCCGATTCTCATGAACTCGCAAGCCCCGGTCGCCGCCACGGTTCGGGTTCCTTTGGCGGTCGAATTTCTGGCAACCACTGGAGTTGTTGAATCGCAACCTATCTCAGCGGGGATGGATTGGGACGAGGTGGTGGTGTCTTGGAACGTCTCGAACCCCGATCAAGCTTGGCTGAAAGTGGAGGTTCAGGCGCTTTGGCCGGAGCGGAATTCGCGCTGGTACACGTTGGCCGACTGGACCGGCAATATGGCGAAGGGGCCACGGGCGAGCGTTCCTGACCAGAAGGATGGAGACGGCGAGGTTCAGATCGATCTGCTTCAGACTGCCCGCTCTTGTCAAACACTGAGGATCAGGCTGACCACGCGGAAAACAGCCGAAGGTTCCGACCCCAAGCTTAAGCTCCTCTGTGTCAATTTCTTTAACTCCAAGGCGAAACCTCACCGGTCTGAGTCAGTGAAATCTGCCTGGGGCAAGACGTTGGACGTTCCACCTCGCGCCCAAGGGCCTTATGAGTTTGGCAGGCTGCAGTACGACCCGGATCGAGTTTCCGAGGGGTTCAAGACGTGGTTCTCCAAGGTGAAAGAAGCGCAGTATTGCAGCCCTGCCTCCGTGTCGATGGTCTCAGGGCATTGGGCCAAGGAGCTGGGGCGGCGGGAGTTGGACTGTCCGGTGCCACGGGCCATCGAGTCGGTGTTCGATGAGAAGTATCCCGGCACCGGCAACTGGCCCTTCAATACCGCGCTTTTGGGCTCCTTAGAAGGGATGCGCGCTTATGTGGCCCGACTTGCCGATGTTGCCGATCTTGAGCGGTTGATCGACGCGGGGATTCCCGTGGTCTGCAGCGTGTCCGCAAACCTGCTGAAGGGCAAGCCTGCGAAGGAAGACGGGCACTTGGTGGTTCTGATCGGCTTTGATCGGGAAGGGAACCCGGTTTTCAACGATCCCGGCGATTCGTCACAGATCCGACGCACCTATCTGCGGCAGAATTTTCAGAAGGCTTGGAATTATTCCAAGCGAACAGTCTATGTTTGTCATCCGGAGAGGATGAAACTGCCGAAATCGTTGGCACCGTCGGTCTTGGTGGATTAGGGCTACAAGTCGCTTCCTGCTACAGGACTCCCTGACCTGGCAGGTCAGGGGACACATGGGCAGGATGCCCATGCAGCTCCCCTGGGAGCACCGGCGTCCCGCCAGTTAGGGCGCTTGCAGTCGCCAGAAACGCTGCCTAATTATTACAAGCAAGTTGAACTAGACCTGGAAGGTCTAGCGACGCATAGGCAGGATGCCTATGCTACAACCTTGTGTCCCCTGACCTGGCAGGTCAGGGGACGCATTGGCAGGTTGCCCATGCCACGGGCTTTTCGCTACAGATTGCATCCCCCTACAAGATTCCATGACCTAGAAGGTCAGGGGACGCAAGGGCAGGATGCCAATGCCACCGGCGGTCCTTTTGACCCAAGGACCTTCCGCAAACTCCGAGACCCTGCGAAACTGTACGGCAATGAAGAAGGCCCTCATCTTTGTGGCGGTTGCGTTGGTTTTGGTTTGTGGCGTCGGGGGATACGTGATGAAGAACGTCGCCGCAAAGATGCAGGCTGCCCAAGCGGCAAAGCCGAGCGTGCATACCGTCGCCAAAGGCGACGTCGTAGTGAGCGTCGTCGACACCGGAACCATCGACGCCGTGAATTCGGTTGAGGTCAAAAGCCGAGTTAGCGGCCGTCTCAGCAAACTCCTTGTCGAGGAGGGCGACTTCGTAGAGCAAGGGCAGGTTATCGCGAATATCGATCCTCAGGAGACCCAATTCACAGTCGCCCAGAACGAGGCCCAGCTTCGAGGCGCCCAAAGTAGCGTCGCGCGAACCGCCATCGAGATCGAGCAACGTCGCGTCAGTGCCAAGGCCGATCTCGAACAAGCCCAATCCCGACTTCGTCGTTTGGAGATCGAGCTGAAGGCTCAGCCCACTCTGACCAACGCGGCCATTGCCGAGGCGACCGCGGAGTTCAACCGGAACGTGCGGGAGAGGGAAGACCTTGTCAGGAATCAACAGCCCAACGCCCGACTCCAGGCCGTGACCGCCCAGCGGGATGCCCAGGCCAACTTTGAGAACGCCAAGCGGGAGCATGAGCGGCGCGAATCTCTCTTGCGGCAAGGCTTTATCTCCGTGCGGGAAGTGGAGACGGCCAAGCTGAACATGGATGTGGCCAAGCTGAAGTTGGAGCAGGCAACGGACGAACTGAGTCGGATCGACAGCCAGTTCTCCTTGCAGGTCGCGCGGGCCAATGAAGCGGTGCGGGCCAGCGAGGCGGCGTTGCGGCGAACCCGAACCAACTCCATCCAAGACAGTGTGAAGCGCGAGGAGTATCGGCAGGCGGTCTCCGATGTTGCAAAGGCGGGGGCGGCCTTGCAGGATGTCGCATCGTTGCAGAAGTCGCGGGACCAGAACCTTGCGACCGTTTCTCAGCTTGCCAGCGTCCTTCAAGACAGCCAAAGGCAGCTTCGTGAAACGCAGATCAAGTCGCCGATCACCGGCGTCGTTACCAAGAAGCTGTTGAAAGAGGGCGAACTTGCGACCGGCCTCAGTGGATTCAGTGCCGGAACGCCCATCGTGCGAATCGAGGATCGGACGGCCCTCCGTGTACTTCTAAACGTGAATGAAATCGACGTGGCGAAGATGAGCAACGGCATGAATGCGTCCGTGGCGGTCGACGCCATTCCCAACGAGACGTTTCGGGGAAGCGTCAAGCGCATCGCCCCAACCAGCCTTTCCGGCGCCGAGAGTACGGCAACCTCCACGAACACGGTGGTGAAGTACGAGGTCGAGATTCTCTTGGACAAGGCCGACCTTCGCTTGCGGTCGGGAATGTCGGCGAAGTGTACGTTGGACGTGGTTCGCAAGGCCGGCGTTCTGGTCGTCCCCAAGGACTACGTCGGCAAGGACGATCAAGGCTACTTTGTGAACAAGGAGGGTGACATTGCTCCCTTGCATCCCGATAGCGAGCAGGCCCCCGCGAAAGAGAAGCCGATGAACAAGACTCGAATCAAGGTGGGTGCGGAGAGCGGCGTCCAGTATGAGGTCATCGACGGTATCAAAGAGGGCGACAAGCTGGTGCGGCCCAAGTTTTCAGGACCGGACCGCAAAGGAATGATGATGATGGGAGCGGACGGCGACTGATGCTCGGCGAATCTCTGCGTATCGCTCTCTCGATGCTCCGACAGAACAAGTTGCGGAGTTTCCTCACCATGCTCGGCGTCATCATCGGCGTGATGAGCGTGACGATCATCGTCATGGTTTCTAACGGGTTCCAGTTCTTCATGACGAGCGAGTTCAAGAAGATCGGGTCGGACACGATCATCATCTTCTTCGACCCGTTCCGGCAGATGCGTGGAGAAACTTCGGGGCCGATCGAAGGACTGAAGCAGGACGACATCGACTACCTGATGAACAACGTCTCGGAGCTGGAGGTTGCGAGCCCGATCTTTGAGTTCCGCCAGAAGGTTGCCTACTTGGATCGCGATATTCCCGACGCCAAGGTTAACGGAACCGACGCCAACTACACGGTGATGAACCGGCTGGATTTGGAGTCTGGCCGATTCTTTAACCAGGGCGACTTGAACGCGCGGGCCAACGTCTGCCTGATCGGCGAGGATATTCAGAAAAAGCTGTTCCCGGATGGCGAGGCGCTGGGGAAGTATGTGACCTTCAGCGGCATTACTCTGGAGGTCATTGGCGTTCTAAAGCGGTTGGACATCCTGGGCAGTTCTAACTCCAAAGACGTTCTCGTTCCGTTGACCACGGTGCAGGACAAGTGGATGGGCGGCGACACCGTGTCGATCATTACCGCGAAACCCAAGGATGGCGTCACGGTCGACAAGGCGATGGACGCGGTTTGGCAGGCCCTCATGCGGAAATCGGACAACAAACCGATCTATCGGGTCGACTCAAACGAGTCGATTGCGGGTGTCTTTAACCAGATTTTCAGCGTCGCCGGTGTGGCGTTGTCGGGCATCGCCGCCCTGTCTTTGTTGGTTGGCGGCATCGGAATCATGAACATCATGCTGGTCTCGGTGACAGAGCGGACCAAAGAGATCGGTTTGCGGAAGTCGGTGGGGGCGAAGCGAGGGTCGATCTTGCTCCAGTTCTTGATCGAAGCGGCTACTCTTTCCCTTGTGGGGGGACTCATCGGTATGGGATTCGCTTGGCTCTTGGGCAATGTGGTGACTCTGGGCACGTCGGCGATCAACTGGCCTACCAAGGGGGGATTGGCGACGCCTTTTCCGGTCACGGCCGGCATTGGCGCGGCGGCGTTCTCGGCCCTCATCGGGATGGTTTTTGGCCTATATCCGGCCATCAGCGCATCGAGACTTGACCCGATTGTGGCTCTGCGCCGGGAGTAGCGCTCCAAACCAGAGGAGCTCCTTACGGGTCTTTCGAGCAGGCGCAACTGGAAGGTTCGCCGGTGCAGGCGGGGGTTTCCGTGGCGGGTTTTGATTCGGTGGAGGCAGAAGTGGCCTGGCTGTCGTTGACGTAGAATCCAGAACCCTTGAACGCAATGCCAACGGGTTGGATGAGGCGCTTGACCGTTCCCGCGGAACCGCATCGGCAATCTTTTAGGGGATCCTCAGTGATCCGCTGTTCGATCTCGAAGACTTCGTTACAAGACGAGCACTCGTATACGTAGGTAGGCATAGCTATCTTCTATTTTGGCAGGCGGGGTCCCTGAGCGCTAGGGCATTTTTCGTTCATACTCCTAGATTCTCCATGTTCGGCCAGACATTTCAACCCTCCGATCTTGCCGGGGTCGGCGCCCTTGTCGTTTTAGAAGCCCTCCTCTCGGCGGACAATGCGCTCGTTTTGGCGATCATGGTGCGCCACCTGCCGAAGAAGCTTCAAGGGAAGGCGCTGCTGTACGGTTTGGGCGGAGCCTTCGTTTTCCGGCTGATCGCAATCCTGTTCGCCTCGGTGGTGCTGGGTCAATGGTGGCTACAAGCGTTGGGCGCGTGCTACCTGCTCTTCCTACCCATAAAGCACTTTGTGCGCCATTCCGGCGGCGATCACGTGGTCAAGAAGGTGGGCGGAGGCTTTTGGCAGACGGTTATTGCCGTTGAACTGGCAGACATCGCCTTTGCGCTGGATAGCGTGCTGGCGGGAATTGGCTTTATCAGCCGTCCGGGCGTGGGCATCCTCACGGACAAGATTTGGGTGGTCTACTTCGGGGCGATCATCGGCATCGTGCTCCTGCGCTTTGCCGCCACCCTGTTCATCCGCCTTTTGGAGAAGTTCCCCATGCTCGACCATGTGGCCTATATCCTGGTGGGCTGGGTTGGCATCAAACTGCTGTTCCACTCGGCGGACAAGTTCCAGAGCCTCCATCCGGGAACCCTGCCATTCCATGTTCCGCACCTTCACGAAGCCATCTTCTGGGGCGGTCTGCTTGGCATTGCCGTGATTGGGAGCATCGTCGCCTACGTCAAACGCGCGCCGGACACTCCGGAGCCGTCTAGCGAAGCCAAAGCGATCGAGCAAGCCCAGGAAGACTTTGCGGTTACAGAAGAAGAATCGGTTTCCTAACCCAAAACAGGCGTCGCCGGGTGTATTCTTGCGGGCGTCTATGTCGAAGAAACTCAGGATTGGAATTATCGGCGCCGGGGGAATCGCCCAAGGGTGCCACATGCGCGGGTATGCGTCCATGCCCGAACTCTGCGAAATGGTCGCGGTCTGCGACGTGAACCCGGAAACCGCCCAGACGGCGGCGGAAAAGTACAGCGTCGAGAAGACTTACACCGACTACAAAGCGATGCTTGCGGCAGAGGAACTGGATGCGGTCTCCGTCGCCACCCCCAACGCCTACCACATGCAGCCCACCATCGACGCGCTCCATGCGGGCGTCCATGTGCTTTGCGAAAAGCCGCTGTCGATGAATGCGGAAGAGTCGCGCAAGATGTGCGCGGCGGCAAGGGACACGGGCAAGATTCTGCAGGTGGCTTTGCAACAGCGGTTTACCGGCCAGGCTCGGTTCATGAAGGAGTACATTGACGGCGGGAATATGGGCGACATCTACTATGCCCGAGCTCAAGCCCTCCGCCGTCGCGGCGTTCCCGCCTGGGGTGTGTTTATCGACAAGGAGAAGCAGGGCGGGGGGCCGCTGATCGACATCGGCGTCCACATCTTGGACCTCACCCTCTTCCTGATGGGCTATCCCAAGCCGGTGAGCGCGAGTGGCAAGACCTGGGACACCTTGGGCAAGAACCCTGAACTGTTCAACAACTGGGGCGACTATGATCGGGACAAGTTCACGGTCGAGGACTTTGCGGTTGGCCTGATCAAGTTCGACAACGGGGCCGTGGTAGTGCTGGAAAGCTCCTTTATGGCGAACCTGGATGGAGACCCGTTCCAGACTCAACTATTTGGAACCAAAGCGGGTGCGGTGGTGAAGGGTTGGGGCGATGCTCCGATTGAGATCTATACCGAGCAGAATCGCCAACTCTTCAACATGAAGCCGACCAACGTTCCCCAGGTGGAATCCGCCCATGTGGACGAGGTGAAGGCGTTTGTGGATGCGATTGTGAACGGCAAGTCTTCGCCGGTTCCAGGCGAGAACGGTTTGATCCTGAACGCGGTGTTCGACGCGCTGTACAAGAGCAGCGTGACGGGCAAAGAAGAAGCGGTGGATGTCACTTACTGATTAGGCTCTCAAGCCACCTGAAACTCGTAGCACGGCGTCATGGTGAGCGAGAGCGGCTCGAGCGCTTTGCCTTTGTAGAGTGTTCTATGCCGCGAAGTCGAACCACCTCACCAGGTTGTAGGTTGAGATAAATTGACAAATAGGTGAGGTCCTTCGACTCGCGACAAGCAACCGGCTCAACTACAAACCTCTTTTGGCTCGCTCAGGATGACGCCGTGTTGGTGGCTTTTTGCGCCTGCCTCGGGTAGATTAGGGAAGATGGTTCTACGGAAGGAATTCTTGCTTGTCGGACTAGCGCTGATCGCGTTTGGCTGTCGGTCGAAGGGGTTGGAGAGTATGCAGTCCAGTTCTGCTCCCAATGAACCCATGCCCTATAAGGGCGATCCCTATGCGTGGGGCGGGATTGCCGAAGGGACGGGCGGACAGGTCGTGGGCACCAAGCAGACCATGGAGACCCCGACCTACTCTGACCCCAAGTTCAAGAAGCTGGCGGGGCCGGATGCGGTGACGAGCATGTCGGGGCATAGCCTGAGCAAGGCCAAGCCCAGCGACCGGTCGGGTGACTTCCAACCGTTGCCGCACAAGTCTTCCGGGCATGGCGAAGGCGGACATTAGGCGTTTGTGATTCGAATCGGAGTCGTCGGTTGCGGGGAGGTTGCCAACTTTGGCCACCTCCCCGCCATCATTTCCAATCCCCAATTCCAGCTCGTCGCGCTCTTCGACCCCAATGAAGACCGCTTGACGGCAACGGCGGAGAAGTTTGGGAATCCGCCTTCGTTTCGCGATGTAGCTAACTTCTATCGGACCGGGCTGGATGCCGTAGTCATCGCCTCGCCCGCGCCGACCCATCGCGAGAACGTGCTCTTGGCCGCCAAGCAGGGCGTCCATGTACTTTGCGAGAAGCCGATTTCGGACGACGAGGACGAGGCGGTGGAGATGGCGGCGGTGATGGCGGAGACCGGGAAGATATTCACCATTGGCTTTTGCTACCGCTTCAGTCCGGTGTCGCGGCAGATTCAGGATTGGGTGGCAGAAGGGGTGATCGGGAACGTCCGGTCACTCCGCCTGATCTACATCTGGAGTTTGCACGGGCGGTTTGAGCAGGATGCCTCCGGGAGCTGGGTGGAGAGCCCACGATGGCGGGGCAGGATGGTCGAGGGCGGGCCGATGGTGGACTGCGGCGTGCATTGCATCGACCTGGCGCGGATGTGGCTGGGGCAGGAGCCGGTGCGGGTGAGCGGGGAAGGGGCTTGGGTGGCCAATTACGATGCCCCGGATCATATGTATCTGCACATGGATCATGCGGGCGGGGCGCATACGATGGTAGAGATGAGCTTCTCCTATAGCCATACCGTCAAGGAACCCCTGAGCCACTTCAGCTATGAACTGATCGGCGATGGCGGGGTGATCCGCTTTCTGCGCGACGGCTACGTCTTAGAAGCGCGGACGGGACAGGAGATCATTCGGGCTCCAGGGGCCTCGGAGAAGAACTTCGAGGGGATGTACGCGGAGTTTGCGGACGCGATCACTTCTGGCGACGCCTCGGGCTTGCCTACCGCAGAGGATGGGATATTCGCAACGCACCTTGCCTGGGAGGCGACCCGGCAGGCGATGAGCCAGCGCGTGCGACCATCGGCCTAGGCAGGGTTGCCCATGCGAACATTTTGCGGCATGATGGCTTAAGTAGGAGTTAGATGCATCCGCGAAAACCAACCTTGCGTGCCTTCAAAGGGCCGATGATCGTATTGGCTCTTGCCGCCACGCTGATCGTTGCGTTTGCCTTGCCACGAACGGCCCCGGTCCTTGACCAACCTTCGACCGATTTCGAGATCGAATCCAAATGGGATGCCGAGGTCAAGCGGATTGAGGCGCAAGTTGGCGACCGGGTGGAGCCGGGCGACCCGTTGCTGGTCCTGATCGACCCCAAGCTGGAAGAAGAGATTCTGCGGCTGGAGGATGAACTGAAGTTGGCGATGCTGGGGACCAAAGAGGTGGTGGTCGAAGAGGGAATGACCGGGCTGATCGGAAACCTGCCCCAGGTGATTTGGACAACTCCTGAACCGGTGAAGTCGAAGTCTGCGCCAATCGATACCTCCAGCGCGGATGCGGCGGTGAAGCAGATCTCCAAGAAGCTTGCCGAAGCCGATGTCCAGGCAAAGGAGTTGGCGGTGGAGGCGCAGGCTACGGATGCCAACCTGGAAGAGGCAAAGCTCGCAGCCACCCTAGCGGAGACTGATGTCCGCAATGCGGAGCAGGGAATAGACCCCGCCCAGAAAGAGAGAGACAAACTCCAGCGCCTGTACGACATGGGTGCGATTCCCAAGAAACGTTTGGACGCTGCCATCGTCGCACTTGAACTAGCATCCGCCGATGCCGCCGCCAAGAAGGCCGCCGTTATGGAGACGCAAGCCAGAATCGCCACCTTGGAAAAACAGATCGCCGATCAGAAGGCAAGCCTTTCCAAACTTGAAAAGGAGCGAGCCGACTTAGCGGAGATGCTGGATGCAGCGAAGGCTAAGGTCGCCGACCTTCACAAGCTGAAGGATGAAACCCCTTCTCTGGCCCCGACTTCTCAACCCACCAAGAAGATCGTCTACGGAACCGCTCCCGAAAACTTTGCTCCGGTTCAAGTGAACCTCGTCGACGCCGAAGACCCCGAGCAGGAAACCAAGATTGCCGAGCTTCGGGCGAAGATTCTGGAGTTAAGAAAGAAAAGAGACATCCTGCGCATCACGGCTCCGGTTGGCGGAACCGTGAAGTCCATCATCGAACCAGGCACCAAGGTGGCGAACTTGGATAGTTTGGTGGTGATCGGGAAGTAAAGGTCCCTTCTTGCGGTACGTCCCGTGATCCGCAATCCAAGCCCTCCGCAATCTCAAGACTGGGGAAGATCATTTACCGTGGAGAAGCAAAGAAACCGAGCGCACAAAGTTCCGCCCATGATCCAACTCCCCTTTACTTGTGTTTGCGGGCGATTCTTCCCAGAATCGTGAGACCTATTCCTGCGACCAACGTTGCCGCTCCTACCCAAAAATAGACTTTTGGCGCATGTTGGGCAAGAGTGTTGGCTTGGGTGTCGGCGAAACGGAACACGGCCCATGCGGCGAGGGCGTGGAAGAGGATGAGGCCCAGGATCAAGACGCCTTTGAGCATTCGGGTTAGGGCGGCGACAATGCTTTGGCTGGGTTCCAGGGAGGCGACTTTTCTGACTACGACTCCCAGCGTTAGGATAACTAACAATAAGACGAGGCCGGAGGAGGAGACTTGGGGGGAATTAAATAGGGTTCCGAACAAAATCCAGGCCCCGGCCAAAATCATCAGGAGACCGAACCAATGTTTCCATAGGATGTCCTCTACACTATTGGGCACCAGTATCTTCCCGATAGCGCTCAACGCCGAGCCGACCAGGGAGACAACCTTCCAGCGCGGCGATTGGTAAATGCCGTCGAACATCTTCGAGAGGATATTCAGGGAGCGGCCGGAGAGGTTGACTTTTTGGCTGTTCTCGATGTGGAGAGGCTGGACGAAGTTGGCCTGGAGCGTCCTTTCCACGACCTCGGGGTCGCGGAGGAGGGCGAGGAGTTTGGCCTGGATCGTTTTTCGTTCGCGGTGAGGGATGTCGGTCAGGGAGTCTAGAGCTTGGATGGCTTCTGATTTCAGGGACTCCAAGGGCATGAAGCTGGACCACTTCACCGGCGAGTTGCGCGCCTTCTCCAGGATTCCCAGCATGAGTTTCAGGACGGCCTGGTTCAACGACTTCCTCGCTTGGGCCAATTCGCTTTGGGAAAACGCCTCGGGGATGGCAGGCGGGGTGGCGAGAATATTGAGGTGGGCTCGGCGGCGGAGTTCGTCGCGCTTGGGGTTGTGGCCGTCGGGGAGGAGGCAGTTGATGAGCCTCTCTGCCGCATCCAACCTTCCCCAAAGAATGTCTCTGGCCCGGCCTCCCGCGTCGAAGAACGCGCCGAAGTGGCCGATGGTGGTGCCGACCAGCTTGGCTCGGGCGTAGGCGGTCGAAGCCTCTTCCTGGTCCGGGTCTTTGGGGAGGAGCGAGCGGGCGTCCAGGGGGCTGATGCGGTGGATATCGACCGAATTCGACTCCAATGCGCCGGTGGCGTAGGTCATGGGCAGGATCACCTCATCCACCAACTCATAGCCGTTCCGCCAGTCCCGAACGACTTCCACCTCTTCCGAGCCAGGGCCGATCGCGGCGACTCGATCAAAGGCCTCATCCAGCTTTGTCTGGAACTCGCGGAGGCTTTCGATCAACGTCGTCTGCCACGGGAGGCTGAGGCTTTGGAGGACTTGGAGTCTCGATGCCTCCCTGCCGGGGGCGGGCCGATCCAAGACCTCTTTTGCGGCCAACCCCTTCTCCGTGTCGTGGGGGTGGCGGATGATTTGGCTCAGTTCCTCCAGGCTGATCCCCAGCAGGTTGCCTTCGCTGATAGCGACGAAGTCGGGGGCGCGGACGAACCGTTCTCGCCGGGCTCGGAGGTCCATGAGGCTGGCGTTTAACTCCCGCTTGAGGTCGATCAGCCGGGCGCGGCCATCGGGCGAGGGTGGGCCGCGGCGGTGGTCGGCAAAGTTGGCGCTGTCATCGTCCTGGACTTCGGCGCTGGGGATGTAGTTGAGGCGCTTGTTGATGCGACGGTGGAGGAAGTTGATGCAGCGCTCCCAAAAGGCGAAGTCGTAGGCGTCCAGGAACTCTGTGAAGCGATCTGGGCGGTCGTCTTCTATCGGTTCAGAACCATCGACGGGCGTGGCTTCGGCGTTGCCCTGGCGGTAGGTGGTGTCTCGCCAGTGCCGGACCAGGTAGCGGACGGTCGGGCGGTAGGGGGAGTCTTCGTCGAAGCCAAGCTGGTCGGCCATGACGTTCGCGATGGCGTCGGTGACGGCGGAGACTCGGAGGTGGAGGTAGGAGAGTTGGCTGGGGGAAGGCTCCGGGGTTTGGCGGGCGGATTCGCCCTGGATGTCCACCCGCCAGTTAATCGAGTCCTTTACGAAGACCCGCTCCACATGGTCGATGATCCGACTCAGGCGGTCGATCACTTCATTGCGCTTACGGACCACCTCGATGTCGTCGCGGATGGAGTCGATGGCGGGGAGGAAGACGGCGGCGAGAGCGTGTTGGAGGAAGTGGGGCGGGGCGTCGCCCGTCTGTTCGGCGATGTCGATGGGGTCGGGCTCCACATAAAAGAGCTTGCGCACCACGGGCAGGTCGGCGGTTCTCTCCGAGAGCGTTTTGGTGGCGTAAGTGAAGGGTCGGTTGTCCAGGTAGCCGCCGTCGCCAAAGTCGCGGTCGACGAAAGCCCGCTTGGGATCGGTCGGGGAGATGGAGTCCACGCTGTTCCGCCAATAGGGGCGGTAGAAGTTGGCCCAACCGCTGTAGGATGCGAGTGGATCTTGGTCGGTGGCGCGCGCAATGTGGCTCAGGCGCATCGGCTCGAAGGCGGGGACGATGGAGGAGGTGGCGCGTCCTACGAACGCCATGAAGCCGTCGTTGGCAGCCACGAAGTCGTTGATAGACCGGGCGGCATTGCCGCGATTCTTCAGGTACTGGAAGTGGAATACCGCCTTGTGTTTCTGCTCCTCCACCTTGCGGTCGGACAGGTAGATCGGCGTCGTCAGGCCCTTTAGGTCGGTGGCGGTCATATAGAGGTCGAGTTGGTCGACCAAGGGCGCGGGACTCTGATCGGGGCCGGGGTTCATATTGCCCAGGGCTTGATAGAGGCGGGCGTACATCCGGTCGCTGTTGAGCAGGGAAGCGGGCTTGATGAGGTTGGACGGCTTTTTCCACTTGCGAGTCTTGGCCTCGTCGGCGGGAGACTCGGTGAGGGAGCCCTTGTCGTTGAGCAACTTGCCGATATCCCCCTCGCTGATCCAAAGGGATTCCAGGGCGCTGAGGTCGGGCGACTCGTTGGCAAGGGCTTTGGCCAAGAACATCCCGTTCAAACCCCCGGCGCTTGTGCCGGAGAGGATATCCACCACGAAGCGCACCCGGTTTTGGGGGTAGTTGGGGTCATAGCCGACTTCCAGGGTGGAGAGGTAGCGGGCGAGGTCGCGATAGACGCCGCTGGTTCCCGAGAGGTCGTTTTCGCGGTAGCGGAATCGGGATGCATCGCTGTCGGGTGCGGTGGAGCGGACAAGCGAAAGAAGCTCTTGGGCGATGCCGTTCATGTAGATGGCGAGCGAGACTCCACCGTACATGACGACCGCCAGCCGCACCTCTTTCTGAAAGTCCAGTTCGCGCTCTTCTGGGTTGGGCGTCGCCATGAACCTGAATTTACCTCTGGCCTGGAATCTTACGTCCCCCATTTAGTTAGTAGCCAGACTGGCGGTGGCTCGTGGTGGTCCCGGTGGTTTTGGGGATTGTTGCTACCTTGAGAATTTTTGCGGACTATGCTCCTTTTGCGAGAACCTCTTGAACTCTCACGCAAAGACGCAAAGTCGCCAAGAATCGCAAAGGATTGGGCGGTCGGCAACACTACAAGCTTCCGGAACAAGACCGAGACGGTCTTGGAAACCATGGGCGGGACGCCCATGCTACGGCCGTTTCTGCATTTTTTGCTTGAACCTCTGCCAATCTGGAAGCGAACCGCCCTATACTAAGCAAACATCGATTGTTTATGCGGCCAATGAAGGTTCCTATCCAGTTTGCGCTTGTTTCCCTGGCGGTGATCGCCGCTGGGATTGCCCCCCTCCAGAAGCAGGAGGCTCCCAAGAAGGCGGAGTCCCCGCCTGTTCAGTTGGCTCTCAACTCCGAGGACAAGGCGGACAAGAGCGGTCCGATCAACTTCAACCGCGATGTAAAGCCGATCCTGAGCGAGCACTGCTTCAAGTGTCATGGGCCGGATGCAGCGACGCTCTTTGGGAATCTGCGGCTGGATAAGTTCGAGTCGGCCACCAAACGCGCCATCGTGCCGGGCAAGCCGGATGAGTCGATGCTGATGATCCGGGTGAGCCATCCTGAGAAAGCGTTCCAGATGCCGCCCAAGGATTCGGGGGTCCAGCCGCTGACTCCTGCCCAGAAAGAGATTTTGAGGAAGTGGATTGCGAGCGGGGCGAAGTATGAGGAACATTGGTCGTTCGTTCCGCCCAAGAAGCCGGTGCTCCCGCACGTTTCGGACTACCGATGGGTGCGCAACCCGGTGGACCGGTTTGTTTTGAACCAACTGGACAAGGCGGGGCTGAAGCCGGAGCCGGAGGCAGACAAGGCGACGCTGGCGATGCGGGCCGCCATCACCCTGACCGGATTGCCGCCGAGGCCGGACCAGATCGAGGCGTTTGAGAAGGACACCCGGCCCGACGCCTACGAGCGGCTCGTGGATGAATTGATGGAGAGTCCGGCCTATGGGGAGCATCAGGCGCGGTACTGGCTCGATGCCGTGCGGTATGGCGACACCCACGGCCTGCACCTGGACAACGAGCGGATGATCTACCCCTACCGCGATTGGGTGGTGCGGGCGATGAACGATGATTTGCCGTTCGACAAATTCACGGTTTGGCAACTTGCCGGGGATATGCTTCCGAACCCGACTTTGGACCAGTTGGTGGCGACGGGCTATGTTCGGATGAACCCGACGACCGCCGAGGGCGGGGCGATCGAGGCCGAGTTTTTGGCCAAGAACACCTTCGACCGGGTGGATACGACCTCGACGGTGTTCCTCGGCTTGACGGTGGCTTGCGCCCGGTGCCACGACCACAAGTACGATCCGATCAAACAGAAAGAGTATTACGGACTCTACGCCTTCTTCAACTCCACTGCCGACGCGCCCTTGGACGGCAACGCCCTGAATCCAGCCCCCGCGATCAAGGCGCCATCGCCAGAGCAGAACCGCCAGTTGCAGGCTTTCATGGCCTATCTGGGGGATGCCAGAGGGAAGGCTTCCAAGGATGAGGCTTTGGCTTGGTTAAAGCAGGTTTGGCGTCCCATGCCTGCGGCATCAGATTGGCAGGTCAGCGGTCCTTATCAGGCGGCGAACTTCGAAGAGGCGTTTGCCAAGGCGTTCGATCCTGAACCTGGGCAGGAGAAGGAGGCAGCTTGGCGGCCCTTCAAGTATAAGTTGGGCGACCCGGCAAACCAGGTCATCGCCAAGGAGAACGCCTCGGCCTACATCCGGGTGACGATTAAGATGGAGCAGGCCGCCGAACTGCCCGTAACGGTCTCTAGCGACGATGCGATCAAGGTGTGGGTCAATGGCAAGTTGGCCCACGAGAACAAGGCTTTGCGGGGATTAAACACGTCGGTCGACGAGTTCAAGATGAAGCTGGAGGCCGGGGATAACCACGTGGTGGCCAAGATCACCAACGGCGGCGGGCCGGATGGCTTTATGATGCGCTTTGGCGATGGCTTCTCGGATCGGGTCGATAAGGCTTACAAGGCTTGGAGTGGCAACGACCCAGCTAAACAGGATGAGAAGGAACTGCGGGAGCTTTACCTGGAGGCGGGGCCTGAGTCGGCGCTGGCTCTGGACTACCGGCGCGCCAAGAAGGGCTATATCGACTACGAAGCCGCCGTCCCCTTCACCCTCATCGCCCAGGAGATGCCCAAACCTCGGCAGGCTCACATCTTGCGGCGAGGCGAGTACAACCTGATTGGCGAGAAAGTGGATCGGATGCTACCGGACGCGTTGGGGACCTTCCCCGAAGGCCAGCCGCTGAACCGACTGGGGCTGGCCAACTGGCTAGTTGACAAGAAGAACCCATTGACGGCGCGCGTCTATGTGAACCGGGTTTGGCAACAGCACTTTGGGACGGGGATTGTAAAGACCTCGGAGGACTTTGGAAGCCAGGGAGAGTGGCCGATCAACCCGGCTTTACTGGATTATCTGGCGGTCACTTTTGTGGAGCAGGGGTGGAGCATGAAGAAGCTGAACCGGCTCCTGGTCACCTCGGCGGCGTTCCGGCAACGGTCCTCAGCAGATAGCGTCAAGATGAGCAAGGACCCGGAGAACCGACTTGCGTCGCGTGGGCCACGGTTTCGGCTGGATGCAGAGGTGCTTCGCGACAAGGCGTTGGCAGCCAGCGGGCTCTTGGTAGATCGTTTGGGAGGGAAGGGTTTCAAGCCCTACCAGCCCGAGGGAATTTGGGAGGCGATCGCTTTTACCGAGAGCAATACGGCCCGCTATGCCAAGGACGATAGCGAAGACATCTATCGCCGCAGCCTCTATCTTTTCTGGAAGCGCACGAGTCCGCACCCAGTGATGCTGGCATTCGATGCACCGATGCGTGAAGCCTGTACGGTGCGGCGGTTCCGCACAAATACGCCGCTCCAAGCTCTCGTCACCCTCAATGAGCCCGCCTTTTTGGAGGCATCTCGACTCCTGGCCCAACGCATCCTGTTGGAAGAGGTGGAGGATGGGGCGATTTTGGAGCGGGCCTATGCCTATGCTCTCGGACGGATGCCTTCAGCCAGGGAAAAGATCCTCATGACGACGGCGTTGGCCCGGTATCGGGAGCGGTTTGCGAAGAACCCTGTCGATGCCGAGAAGCTTTTGGCGGTGGGCGATGCGCCGATTGACCGGAGTGTTAAGCCTGCCGAGCAGGCCGCCTGGATGATGATCTGTTCGACCCTGATGAACACCGACGAATTCCTGACCCAGCATTAGAAGACCATGGACCCCATTCGCGATCTTGAACTGACAATGACCCGCCGCCAGCTTTTTGGCAAGGCGGCAACGGGCGTGGGCACGGCGGCCCTCCACCGACTCCTTGCGGGGGCGGGGGTCTTTGGAATGAGTTCGGTTTTGAACGCCCAGGGCCAAAAGGGAATCCACTTTCCGCCCAAAGCCAAGAACGTCATCTACCTCTTCATGAACGGCGGCCCTAGCCAACTGGACCTGTGGGACTACAAGCCGAAGATGACGGATGTGTTCGACAAGGAGCTTCCCGCCGAGATTCGCAGGGGCCAGCGCATCACCACCATGACCAGCGGCCAGACCCGCTTCCCAGTCGCGCCGAGCAAGTACAAGTTCGAGAAGTACGACAACGGCAACGAGGGGGTCTGGGTGAGCGAACTGCTTCCGCACACCGCCACCGTGGTGAAGGAGCTTTGCGTCATCAAGTCGATGTGGACGGAGGCGATCAACCATGATCCCGCCGTGACCTACATCCAGACCGGGAGCCAGCTTCCGGGGCGGCCCAGCTTGGGGTCTTGGGTGAGCTATGGGTTGGGGAGTGAGAATGAGAACCTGCCGGCCTATGTGGTCCTGCACTCAAAGGTTTCTTCTGGCAAGGTGGACCAGGCGCTGTTCTCCCGACTCTGGGGGACAGGTTTCCTGCCCAGTGAGCACCAGGGCGTGAGTCTGCGGTCGGCAGGCGACCCGGTTCTGTATCTGAAGGATCCCGATGGCATGGACCGTTCCACACGTCGGGCGATGTTGGACGATGTGGCGGCTTTGAATCAGCTTCAACTGGACGAATTCGGCGACCCGGAGATCGCAGCGAGGATTGCCCAGTATGAGATGGCCTACAAGCTCCAGACCAGCGTCCCGGACCTGATGGATATCTCCAAGGAGCCGGATGCGACGTTTGAACTCTACGGAAGCGAGGCAAGGGAACCGGGAACCTTTGCCGCCAACTGCCTCCTGTCGCGCCGCTTGGTGGAGCGGGGGGTGCGGTTCATTCAGATATTCCACCGAGGTTGGGATCAGCACAGCAACCTCACTGGCGACCTACCGACGCAATGCAAAGACGTGGACCAGGCCTGCGCGGCGCTCATCAAAGACCTGAAGCGCACCGGACTTTTGGATGAGACTCTGGTGATTTGGGGAGGCGAATTTGGGCGAACCGTTTACTGTCAGGGCCCGCTGAGCCGTGAGAACTACGGCCGCGACCACCACCCCCGATCCTTCACCATCTGGATGGCGGGCGGCGGGGTCAAGCCGGGCATGGTCTACGGAGACACCGACGACTACGGCTACAACATCGTAGACAAGGACGGCAAGGTCATCGACCCGTCGATAGACGAATTCACCCCTGGAGCCGTCCATGTGCATGACCTCCAGGCAACGATCCTCAACCAGCTAGGCGTGGATCACAAGAAGTTGACTTACCGGTACCAGGGCCGAGACTTCCGGCTGACCGACGTGCATGGGCATGTGGTGAAGGATTTGTTGAAGTAAGGGGGGCGGCTTTGCGGTGTTGGGGCATTGCGGCATTAGGAAGGGTTTGACTTTGCAGCTTACATGCGCTCAATCAACCATAGCGAGGGCCCTTCAACCACGAAGAAACAAAGAAACCAAGGTCGCAAAGAAGTGCTTGAGCCTCACAGGTCTCGCTTTGCGATCCGAGCCCCCTCACGGGGGCTTGGATCGCGAATACTGCAAGTCCCTCCCCTGATTCCCTTGTTCCCTTGTTCCTAAAACAAAAAATCCCCCGCTATCAAGCGGGGGGAGAGGAGGTGGCTTCTTGGCTCCTTGGGTTAGCCCTGTAAGAGCTGGAGCACTTGCTGTGGTTGCTTGTTTGCCTGTGCCAAAACGGACATGCCGCTTTGTTGGAGGATTTGAAGTCGGGTGTATTCGGTGATCTCTTGAGCCATGTCGGCGTCTCGGATCTGGCTCTCGCTGGAGGTCAGGTTCTCCTTGGCGATGCCGAGGGAGCGGGCGGTGGACTCCAGGAAGTTCTTTTGGAACGAACCGAGTTCGCCTCGCTGCTGGGCCAACTGGGTGATCGCGGCGTCGATGATCTTCATCGCGTCGTAAGCGCCCTGTTGGGTGGTTACATCGAGCAAGGCGATAGAGCCGTTGGGCACCGCGCCGGTTCCCAAGTTTTGGGCGAAGACGGTAGGCATCGAGAACGCGACCGACTGGTTGGCAAAGGCTCCGATCTGGAACCTCACGGTACCGGCGGTCAGCACGCCGACCTGGGTGGCGGCGGTGATGCTGTTGTTGCCGTTCTCGTTGACGATGATCGCGTTGCCGTCCCGGTCCGTCAGCCTCAGACCCGACTCCTGCGGACCTTGGCCCCCGGTGAACGGGATGGTCTGGACACCGTTGTCGGTGTTGACCGAGACGTTGAAGACCGCATCGACGCCTTGGGAAGAGGCTGAGGCGGCGGTATGCAGGACGTTGGAGGGGTCAAAGAAGTCGATTCGGTGCTGTGAGCCGTAAGTGGACTGGTTCAGTGTGATACCGTAGGGACCTGCGCCAGTGATCTGGGCCGTGACGCCGGTGGTGGCGCTCATCTCATTGATCTTGGCGGCAAGGCTGGCGACCGTCTCGGTTCCGTTGCTGGTGAAGGAGTAGCCGTTGATGACGAACGAACCGGCGGTGGTGACGACGGTGTTCGGGCTGGCAAAAGTGTTGCCCAACGGGATGGTGGCGCGGGTGCCTTGGGTGACGCGATCGATGGTGATAGGGCCGCTGACCACGCTGTGGCCGTTGAAAGTGCCGCCCATGTAGATGCTGTCCACGTTGGCGGTGGAGGTGACGTTCGCCAACGCTCCGGCGGTGCCGTTCAGCAGTTTCTTGGAGCCAAACTGGGTTTGCTCGGCAATTCGGTTGATGGAGGCGATGGTCGAGCGGATTTGCGTCTGGTTGGCCTGCAAGACCGCCGCGTCGGCGACCGCGGTGTTGGCTGAGCTGACCGCCAAGCCGCGAATATCGCGTAGCAGCTTCTGCACTTCATCGAGGGCGGCTTCCGCAGTCTTCGCCATGTTGATGGCGTCCTGCGAATTGCGAATGGCCTGGTCGAGACCCTTGATCTGGGCTCTCATGCCTTCGCTGATGATCAATCCTGCTGGATCGTCGGCGGCGCTATTGATCCGCAGACCCGAACTTAACCGGGTGATAGACCCCTGCATGTCGGCGTTGGTGCGCGACAAATTCGACAGGGCGCTCATCGCCGGGATGTTGGTATTGATTCTCAGACTCACTGATCGAAACTCCTTGGCCTTAGACCGTCTTCCTTGTTATCGGGAGATTTTTCAAAAACCCGTAATTTCTGTGTGAAATTGTTGGCGGGATGTGGAATAAGGTTAGGTTTGGGGGCTTTTTTGAGTCTGGGGAGAGGGGATATCTGACCTATCTGACGGAATCGGACATATCCGTCAGACAAGTCGGATCAACTCTACTCTACATTCTGAACATGCTGAACCCGGCGGGTTCGGGTGGGGCGTTGAGGGAGGCTTCGATGCCCAGGGCCAGGACTCGGCGGGTGTCTACGGGGTCGATAATGCCGTCGTCCCAGAGGCGGGCGGTGGAGTAGTAGGCGGAGCCTTCCAGGTTGTATTTGTCCAGGGTGGGCTGTTTGAAGGCGGCTTGCTCTTCGGGGGTCATGGTATTGGGCATTGGGTTCTGGGTGTTGGGATCGGACCTTTGCTCCGAATGCCCAGCGCCGGATGCCTTTGCCGCCAGCTGATCCATCTTCACCGTCAGCAACACGTTGGCAGCCTGCTCTCCGCCCATCACGCTGATGCGGGCGTTGGGCCACATCCAGAGTTGGCGAGGTTGGAAGGCGCGGCCGCACATGCCGTAGTTGCCCGCGCCATAGCTTCCGCCCACGATCACCGTGAATTTGGGGACGTTGGCGGTGCTGACGGCGGTGACCAGCTTGGCCCCGTTCTTCGCGATCCCCTCGTTCTCATACTTTTTTCCGACCATGAAGCCGGTGATGTTCTGGACAAAGACCAGGGGGATTCCGCGCTGGCAACAGAGTTCGATGAAGTGGGCGCCTTTGAGGGCGGACTCAGAGAAGAGGATGCCGTCGTTGGCGAGGACCCCGGCGAGATGGCCGTGGAATCGGGCGAAGCCGCAGATGAGGGTCGTGCCGTAGTTATGCTTAAACTCCTGAAAGCGGGAGCCATCCACGATCCGGGCCAAGACCTCGCGCATGTTCATGGGAATCTTGGAATCGGCGGGGACCAGGGAGTAGAGGTCTTCAGGGTTGTAGAGGGGATCTTCCCCTGGGATCGCCGAATTCATTCGGCCAAGAGGCTTGTCCATTCCTGTGAATCCTGCCGAATCACTGGCCTGTCCAAACCGCTTGCCGAATGAATTCGGCGATCCCAGCGTCTCGACTATATTCCGCACAATCTCCAGGGCGTGGTCGTCGGAGTCCGCCAGATGATCGGCGACTCCGGAGAGACGGGTATGTACGTCGCCTCCGCCTAACTCCTCCGCCGAGACCTCTTCACCCGTGGCGGCTTTCACCAAGGGCGGGCCACCCAGGAAGATGGTGCCTTGGTTTCGGACGATGACCGTCTCGTCCGACATCGCGGGGACATAGGCGCCTCCCGCGGTGCAGGAACCGAGGACCGCCGCAATCTGGGGGATGCCTCGGGCGGACATCTGGGCCTGGTTGTAGAAAATGCGCCCGAAGTGGTCGCGATCGGGGAATACTTCAGCCTGGAGAGGAAGGAAAGCGCCACCGGAATCGACGAGATAGATGCAGGGAAGGCGATTCTCCAGCGCGATCTCTTGGGCGCGGAGGTGCTTTTTGACGGTGATCGGGAAGTAGGTGCCGCCTTTGACCGTGGCGTCGTTGGCAATGATCACGCACTCCCGGCCGTGAACCCGACCGATCCCCGTCACCACTCCCGCACCAGGGGCCTCGTCTTTGTACATCCCGTTGGCGGCGAGGGTGCTGCACTCCAGGAAAGGGGAGTTCTCGTCTACCAAACCGTCGATGCGCTCCCGGGCGAGCAGTTTGCCCCGACCCTTGTGCTTCTTGATCAACTCCTCGCCGCCGCCCAGCATGGCCTTCGCCATCTTTTCGCGGTACTCAGCCAAGATGGCGTCCATCGCCTGGCGATTGGCCAGATGTTCGGGGTCTTGAAGGTTGACGGTCGAGGGGATGGGCTCCATTGCGACTTGGATGATACCGGCTGCGTCCCGCTGGCGAAGAGGCTTGTCGTTTTTGCTGTCTTGCGGTTTGGCTACAGGTGCGTCGTGACTACAAGCAACCTTGACCAGGCTGGTCAAGGGACGCATGGACAGGCTGTCCATGCCACAGCCTTTGGTCCCGCAGGCGAAGAGGCTTGTCGTTTTTGCTGTCTTGTGGTTTGGCTACAGGTGCGTCGTGAGTACAAGCAACCTTGACCAAGCTGGTCAAGGGACGCATGGACAGGCTGTCCATGCCACTGCCTTTGGACAGATCA
>CAZCSP010000030.1:33807-42241 GCA_964501275.1 uncultured Fimbriimonadaceae bacterium
GCCTTTGGACAGATCAAGTGAAAGCTACAAGCAACCTCGACCAGGATGGTCGAGGGACGCATAGCCAGGATGGCTATGCTACTGGTCGGGGCGACACGATTCGAACGTGCGACCTCATGCTCCCAAAGCACGCGCGCTACCAACTGCGCCACGCCCCGACTTGGGATCGAATGATACCTAAACTGCCATCAGTTTCGAGGGGCTTTAATCGCGAGATAGGCCATGAGAGCGACCGGATCGCCAAATTTCTGACCGCTGTGGCACGATAAGCACTCACGCTTAGAGAGATTTACGCGCCGAATCTGTAACGTCCAACCATTTGACTCGTGGATGAACGGGCCAGCCGCGCCTTGCAAAGACTCTTTGGCGGCAGCCTGGATAAGCGTGTCAATGGAAAACCCATGCGGGGGGAGGCGCTTGCCTTCTCTGACGCCGGGGATTGTCCCCTCGTAGTCAATCGAATTCTGAAGTCTGTGAAACCTTATTTTGAGGCTCGAAGGGTCTAACGGCTTGCCTTTATTGCCATAAACAAAGACTTCGCTCTTAATGTCCCGGTTTCTATAGATCGGGTCGGTATTGCTCGCGCCATGAGCATCTATCTTGGAGGAGATAATTCGATTTGCGCCAAAGATGCCCTTAGAGGTAAGCGTTTCATCCTTGAACAGGTCTTGATAGTAGCGGTCTGCTTGTTCTATCACTCCTTCCACGGTCGATTCACTCTCCGGATTCGCGAGACCCTGATTTGCCACTGTCTGGACAAACGGCTTGTCCTCGCTCGTTACAACCTCACGATTGTCGGGACCTATTCCGGGCGATTGTGCACATGAGGTTAGGAGTATCGCTAGCCCGGCTACGCTCAGACTTGACCCATTGCGACGACTTTTATCCATGCCTCCTCCAACCTGATGCCCTCAATTCTAACAAACGTTTGGGGGGGCGAAAAGTTTCCAGAGCAAAGTCGAACACGCCGTTGGTGGGCAGGCCAACAGGATGACGGCTAGGTAAAATCCCACTATGCCCCAACCTTCCAATCGCTTCAGCATGATTCCGCCCTACCTCTTCGCCGAGATATCGCGCATCAAGAACGAGGCGATTGCCAGTGGCGCGGATATCATCGACCTTGGTATCGGCGACCCGGACCTGCCCACGCCCCAGCCCGTGATCGACGCCCTTTGCAAGCACGCTCAAGAGCCGGTGACCCATCGCTACGATGAGACGCCTCGGGGTTGGCACAGCTTTCTGAAGGCAGCGGCGACGTGGTACGGGAAGGAGTTTGGGGTTGAGATCGACCCGGCGACGGAAGTCGTGCAGTTGATCGGCTCCAAGGAAGGTTTGGCTCATCTCGCTTGGGCTTACATCGACTCGGGCGATGTCTCTATCGTCCCCAATCCCGGCTATACGGTCTATAAAGTCAACACGCTGATGGCAGGCGGGGAAGTGTATGAGATCCCTCTGCGAGAGGCGAACAGTTACCTGCCTGTCCTGGAAGATATTCCGACCGACGTGGCGAAGAAAGCGAAGCTGTTCTACGTCTGCTATCCGAACAACCCCACTGGGGCCATCGCGACCAGCGAATTCTACGCCGACCTGGTGCGCTATTGCCGGGAGTACGACATCCTGTTGGTCAACGACATGGCCTATGCGACGGTCGCCTATGACGGCTACAAGAATCCGACGGTGTTGCAAGTCGAAGGGGCCAAGGATGTGGCGATCGAGTTCCACTCCCTCTCCAAGATGTACAACATGACTGGCTGGCGGCTGGGCTTTGCGCTCGGGAATGCGGATGCGGTTAACAACCTCCAGCGGATGAAGTCCAACATCGATAGCAAGCAGTTCCCAGCCATCGCCGAGGCGGGCGCGGAGGCTCTGCTTAACGTGGACAACAAGCACACCCTGTCCATGTACCAACGCCGTCGCGACCTGTTGGTGGATGGTCTCAACGAAATCGGCTGGAAGATTGAGAAGCCCAAGTCGGCGTTCTATGTGTGGGCCAAGGTTCCACGCTCGGACATGACCAGCGCGGAGTTTGCGGGCGAGATTCTCAAGAAGGCCCACATCGTGATGATCCCCGGCAATGGCTACGGAACCGAGGGCGAAGGCTATGTGCGGATGTCGCTGACCCTGATGGGCGATACAGATGGGTCCCGGTTTCAAGAGGCAGTAAGGCGGATCAAGGAATCAGGGTTGGTGCCTACGCCGGTTGGGGTGTAAATGGAAATATGGATGGAGAGATTCATACCAGCCGTGATGGGGTGCTTTGGTTGGATCGTCATCGTTCTCTCCATGAGTTCGGAGAAGATTGCGGTGTTGGTAGCTTTGCTTGGCGCCGTTTTCTTCTTCTACTCCGGTTGGCAAAAGGGACCCCTCTTATGTGAAGGGATTCAGCGAGGTATATCCGGGTTCAGATGATTCGCCTCTGCTTGTAAGCAGTCCTTCAGGGTTGCGTTGTTAACGCCCGGGCACGAACCATTCCGGGTCTACGAGGTTCTTTCGTCGGCCACCACCAGGATATCCACGGTTCGTAACTCCCTCACGAGGTCGTTGATGAGGGAGCCTTTGGTGAGTTGTTCAAGCTTGGTTCTCTCGCTGTGGCCCACCACCAACTGGGTGATGTTTTGGTCTTTGCAGAAGCGGATGATCTCGTCCAGGGCCTTGCCTTTGACCTTTTCCACCCGGATCCCCAAGCGTTCGGCAAGGGCGAAGTCGTCTTGGAGTATGCGTTCTTCCTCCTCAACAGGCGGTTTTTCTTCCACGAAGAGAGCTACAGCGTCAGCGTTCATTTTTTGAGCCATACGCCAGCCTCGACGGACGATGCGCAGGGAGGATCGGGTGGGGGAGACGCAGATGAGGACGCGGTCGTTGGTGGCCCAAAGCTTCTCGATCCGCTTCTTTTTGCGATAGACGTTAACGTCTTCATCCACTCTTCCCGCCGCCTCCCGCATGGCGATCTCTCGCAAGGCGCTGAGGGTTTCCTCTTTGAACCAGGTCGCTTTCTGGTGCTCGATCTGCTCGGGCGGGAAGATGTCGCCGCGTTCCAGGCGGTTGATGAGGGCGCGGGGAGTGGCGTCGATGATCTCGATCTCCTCGGCCTTGTGCAGAAGTTGGTCGGGAACCGTGTCGGTGATCCGAATCCCGGTAATGTCGGCAATCTTGTCGTTCAGGCTCTCCAGGTGGGCAACGTTCATGGAGGTGAGAACGGAGATACCATGCTCAAGAATCTGATCGACATCCTGCCACCGATACTCATGACCGGCGCCGGGCGGATTCTTCTTCTCTAAGTCGTCTACCAAAACCACGAAAGGGTGGCGCTTGATGATAGCGTCCACGTTCAGGGTTTCGTACTCGCGACCACCGTACTGAATCTGCAGAGGTGGAATCGCTTCGAAGCCCTCCATGTGCTCGGTGGTGGACTGCCGCTTGCGGGGGTCGATCATGCCGATCACCACGTCTTGGCCACGCTTTGCCCGGCGCTTGGCTTCGTCCAACAATCGGAACGTCTTGCCGACTCCGGTCGCAAAGCTCAGGAATATCTTCAGTCGCCCCTTGCCGTCCGCACTCGCTTCCATCAGTTGGCCTCCGGCTGGATGGTCATGACGCCATCGATCCATCGCTTGAGAGCGGGAGTCAGTTCTTGGACGCGAAGCATGTTCTCCGGCGGCAGCTTGGTCTCCTGCCCGAGATAATCGATCAAGGCCTCCTCGCTCATCGCTTGCCAAAAGCGGTTTTGACAGGGGACGGTTTCGGTGTCGGCGTGAGCCTTCACCAACTCCATCACATACTGCGGAACGATGACCTTGACGGAAGCCTCATCTCCGGTCGGCTGGAAGACCTTGTAGCTACAGATCACCTCGCCGAAGTGGCGGTCGTGAATCTCGGTGAGAAGTTCGATGCGGTAGCCGTTGATGGTGGTGCGTTCAAAACCTGTAGAGGGCTTTGCGATGCCTCCGCCTTTGCTTTCCAAAGCAGACTTAACTGCCAAGCGCAACGTGTCTGCGGTGAACGGCTTACGGAGAAAATCCGCGGCTCCCATTGCTAACGTTTGTTCGGCCAAGTCGCTGGTGCCAAAGGCGGTGGTTAGGATCACTTTGACTTGGGGATTTCGCTTGCGAAGGTCGCGTTGAACATCCGTCCCATGCATTCCCGGCATGCGTTGATCGAGCAGCACCAGGTCGAACTCTGTGCCGTCGCCATACCGCTCGATCCCCCCTGGCCCGTCTTCGGCGGTGGCTACCTCATAGCCGGAATGTTCCAGGGCCAGTCGCATCATGGTGCGCAAATTGGGCTCGTCGTCGATAATGAGAATCTTGCTCAAGAAATCCGTTCTCCCACGGCCTCGGGATTGGTAGGTAGGGTGAAGTGAAAGGCGCTGCCTGCCCCCAGAATGCTATCCGCCCAAATGCTTCCGCCGTGTGCTTTCACGATGTTGTGCGCGATTGAGAGACCCAGTCCGGCACCGCCTCCGGTCGCTCCCGGTACCTGCACGAACCGGTCGAAGATTTTGTCGAGGTAATCCTGCGGGATCCCCTCGCCCTGATCTTCAATCGTAAAGGTTACTTGATCCCCATCCTTCGCCGCACGGACCCTGATCTCTTTGCCGGGAGGCGAGTGTCGGATCGCGTTTGAGAGGAGGTTGATCAAAACCCTCTCGATCTGACTGCGGTCGGCGCGCAAAGGTTGCAGAGTCGGGTCCAAATCGGCACGAACCTCAACGCCCTTCTCTGCGGCAAGAGCTTTCAGCGAGCCGATCGCGCCTTTGGCCAGAGATAGAGGATCGGCCATCGAGAAGCGCATGGGCTGAGTCCCTGCTTCTAATTTGGAGAGGTCCAGTAGCTCCTGCATCAACCTCTGGAGCCGTTCCAGGTCTTCTCTTTGCACCGCGACGACTTGCTTCTGAGCGTCGTTCAATTCTCCCACTGCACCTTCTTCCAAGAGCTGGACCGACATGAGCAGGGAAGTGACCGGGGTTCTCAGTTCATGGGAGGCGACGCCTATAAATTCGGTCTTCAGTCTGTCTACCTCCTTGAGGTGGGTGATGTCTTCCAACACGACCACCGTTCCCAGCAGTTCGCCGCCGTCACTCTTCATCGGGGTTACGCGTAGGCGATAGGTGCGCTTGGTCTCTCCAACTTGAAGTGGGATCATGGCCGTATCGTCTTCGCCCGCCAGTACAGCCTCTTGCTGCAGAGCCCGATGGATGGCGTTTACGATCATCTCGTCGCCCAAGTGGGCGATGACGGGGGTTCGCGGAGTCTCTGGGCTAGGGCCGAAGAGGCCTTCTGCGGCGCGGTTCAGATAAGCGATGTTGCCTTTGGAGTCGGTGACGATGACGGGATCGTAGAGGCTTTCCAGGGCCTGGTCCGACATCTTGACCGCCCGCTGGAGACGGTGCTGCTCCTTCTGGCGAGCCTCTTGAAGCCGGTCTGCCATGAGGTTGAAGGCTGTGGCCAACGAGCCAAGCTCATCGCCTCTTGCAAGCTGGACCCGGTCCTCCAAATTGCCTTCTCCGATCGATTGGGCACGCTCGGCAAGGAGTCGTAGTGGCTTCAGAATGTCTCTGGAGAGGGCAATTGTCAAGCAGATAGCGATGATGAGGGCTGCTCCCGCGATGAGCATGCTTCGACCCGCCGTCCCTTGGACCTTGGACTTCACGGTCGCGCTTTCGCGAAGCATGGCGTTCTGATTGAGTTGGATGAGGTCGTTGATTGCCAGGCGAAGGTCGCCCAGCCGTTTCGCCAATCGGGCCTCATTTTCTGAGCGGCCTCCTTCAGCCGCCAACATGGCGTCAATGTCGCTCCGATGCTCATCGTGGAGACGACGGATGCGCTCGATGATCGCGCTCTCGCCCTCTTCATTGATCGCCTCTTCGGCAGCCTTCATGCCGCTCTGGAATCCCTGGTTCCCTGACTGGAACCGTTCCACCGCATCCGGGCGAATATCTGCCATAAGCTCCCCAACCCCAATCAGGTCTGCCATGAGCGCATCCTGCATCGTTTGGCTGGCAGAGATACTCTTGTAGTTACCTTCCAACACCCGGTCCACCCCTTTGCCTAGCGCGACGAAGCTGTTGATCGCGGAACTCATCACGATGCCGAGCAACAGAACCAGGATCAAGTAGCTGGCCAACAGCCGCATCCGCACAGAGCGCATGGCCCCATTTTGGATGGAGGCATCATCGAAATGCTGGGGTAGGCGCGGCTAGACGTGCTTCGGCTTGATGGTATGCCCAGCCTTGGACGACTCCTCCGACGCCTCGATGATCGCGATATTCCTCCGCGACTCTTCAGCCTTCACCGCCAACTCAGCCCCGTTTGCCAGGTGGTCCCAGACGTTTTGATAGTAGGCCTTCCAGTCTGACTGCTTGAGAGGCGGCTCGAACTTGGCGAGGTAGCCTTCATGGTCCACCGTCACCTCGATCTTGTCCCAGCCTTGCATCACAATCGCGCCTTTCGTTCCCAGGATGCGCCAGCGGGGTTTGGTGGCGGCGGCGATATAGGAGATCTCCACTTGGGCCGAAACGCCGTTTTCGAAGCGGATGACCAACTCGGCATGGTCCTCGTTGGAGACATCGCTCCAGCGCAGTTTGTGGTAGTAGCCATCCACGCCCTTGACTGTGCTGGGCACAAACTGGAGGACCCAGTCGATGATATGCGCGCCCCAGTCGAACATCGCCCCGCCGCTCTTGTCCTTGTAGGCTCTCCACCAGGTTCCGGGATGGTGCATCCCGCCCATACAGGCCTCGATGTGGAAGACCTCGCCGATGATGCCTTTCTCAAGCAACTCCTTGATCGTGTTGAAGTCGCCATCCCAGCGACGGTTGTGGAAGACGCTGAGCATCTTGCCGCTGGACTGGGCAGCCTCGATCATCGCATCCGCCTCGGCGACGTTCATACACATCGGCTTCTCCACTACGACGTGCTTGCCCGCCTTGGAAGCCTCGATACAGACGCTGGCGTGAAGGTTGTGGGGGAGGATATTGATGATCAGATCGGCGTTGGACTCGGCCAGAAGCCGCTTGTAGTCGGTGTAGAAAGCCGCGGCAGGGAAGTCCTCTTTGGCGGCTTCCTCCCGGGATGCATCCAGGTCACAGACAGCCACGACCTTCATGCCGGTCTCTTCGCAAGCTTGGCCGTGCGCACGACCCATGTTGAAAGCGCCACCGTAGCCAATGATGCCGACGTTGATCTGATTCGATTCGGACAAAGAAAAACCTCCAGAGCCTCTGTTTGGAACTCTGGAAGTTTACTTAGTTGGTTTCGCGTGACACTGGGTCGGCGACGTGATTGTGCAGTTGGCCCACGATATCGCTCACCGCGACCGGCTTTTCCGCTTCCTCTTCACGATGCTCGTTGCGGCCCCGGTTCCATTTGCGAAGAAATAGCGCGCTCACGAGGAGTCCGACTCCCGCCGTAGCGACGATGGCAGCTCTCTTATTGTCCATATGGATGCCTCCGAGAATCATCTTATTCCACCTGGCGGGAGGTTGGAAGGGAAGGGGGCCGGAAATCTGGGGGGAATGCAGGGATGGTGTTGGGTGTTAGGCGTTGGGCTTGCAAAATTCGCGATCCGAGCCCCCTTGAGGGGGTTGGGGGTGACGCACAGTTCTCCATTTGTAGAATTTAATCCACCTTGGCCTGGACCTCTTGGATACACGCGGGGAACCTGGCCACACCCCCAACCCCCTCAAGGGGGCTCGGATCGCGAAGTCCTAAATCTTCCGCTCCAACCGCAATCCCTGCTCGGTGGTCAATACCTTCCACTCGGGGTCAAAGGTCATTTTGGAGGTTCTGAGTTCGGCGGGGTTCTTGGGAGGCTTGCCGTCTAGCTCTTTAGGTTCGAGCAGGATCGAGGAATCCTTGATCTGGGCTACGCCCTTGACCACCGACCGGTAGTTACCGCCTCGGAAGACGGTTTGAAACCGGCCATCTTTTGCGAGGCTAAAGGTGACTTCGGCCGCATTGGACTTGCCGACCCAAGTCCCCGCCTGGAACTCAGGCGTCGGGGGTTTGATGGCTACTGGCTCCTCCACTTTCTTCGAGCCGCAACCATAGAGGGTGATCGTGACCGCGCACAGCGTCGCCGCAACTACTCGCCCTAGCATGGAGTTTATGCTACCGCATTCTTGCCAGTGATGATCCTTGCGGTTCTCCACGCAGGGTCGTGCCCGACCCTGCAAGGGCCACCGCAACGGGCCAAAGATCGGAAAGGAGAGAATAGCTATGGAGATGAAGTCGGCACTAAGGGATAAGAATCGGGAGTTCGCCTCTCGACTACGATACTGGAAGACGTTGCCTGTCTTCGACCAGCATCGGCTGGAGAGTTCGACTTGTGGCGACAAGCAGTTTATCACTGAGGTACTTCAGGCGTATTTCACCCTGATTCCCGAGTCCCTGGAACATATCCAGGGCGCCATCGACAAAGGCAACGGCTATATGCT
>CAZCSP010000030.1:42341-53753 GCA_964501275.1 uncultured Fimbriimonadaceae bacterium
TCGGCCAAAGGCAGCAGCCAAGCCGTGGGCGCGGAACGACTGGCCGCGATGTTCCACATGCTAGAGAAGGAGTTGGACCTGGTAGACGCCGAACTGGTTCTCCCATCCCTGAGGGATGAAATGCGGCAAGTTCAGGTTCAGCTCCAGGGGTTGGAAGCGGCTTAGGGAGGGGTTTTAGGTTCCTCGGTTTTTGGTTTTTGGTTAGGCCCTCAAGAGGCATTTCACCGCGAAGTAACAAAGAAACCAAGGACGCAAAGAAGGTTCTGAGTCCAATGGGTTCCTCACTCAAACCGAGGAACCAAAAACCAAAAACCAAAAACCTAAAACCCAGCGCTACTTCCTCTTCTTCCCCCCAAACATCCCCTTTCCGCCCTTCTTCTTCATCCGATCCTGGAGCTTGCCCATCTGCTTCATGCCCCGCCGCATCTCGTAGAGCTGCTTCAAGAGGCCGTTCACTTCCTCAACCGTAGTCCCTGACCCTGCCGCCAGTCGCTTTCGACGTGAGCCGTTGATGATGTCGGGGTTGGAGCGTTCCTTGGGAGTCATGCTGAGGATGATCGCCTCGATCCGGTTGACCTTCTGATCGTTGACCTGGTCCAAGGCTTCTTCGGGGATGTTCATCGCGCCCGGAAGCATTTTCATAATTCCCCGAATGCCCCCAGAACCCGCCATCTTGCGCATCATGCCGAACTGGGCAAGCATATCGTGGAAGTCGAGGTTGCCGCCTTTGACCTTTCGCTCCAGCGCCTCCGTATCTTCCTTGTCAAAGGCAAGCTCCGCCTTCTCGATGATCCCCAGAATGTCGCCAAAGCCCAGGATTCGACCGGCCATGCGGTCGGAATCGAACTGGTCCAGGGCATCTACCTGCTCGCCGATACCGATGAACCGCACTGGGACGCCCGTCGCCGCTCGAACGCTGAGGACTGCGCCGCCCCTGGTGTCGCCATCCAGCTTTGAGAAGATCGCGCCAGTCAGTTGGACCTGTTTGTGGAAGGCCTCGGCAACGTTTACCGCCTCTTGGCCCGTGGTGGAGTCCAGAACGAGGAGGGTTTCGGTGGGCTTGGTCGCCTGGTGGACCCGCTTCAACTCTTCCATCAGGTCCGAGTCCACCGTCAATCGGCCCGCCGTGTCCACGATCAGCACATCGTGCATCAGGTGCTTGGCCCGCTCCAATGCCTCCTTGGCGATCTGCTCGGGCTTGGCGCCGTCCATCTTCGCGTAGACGGGCACCTCGATCTGCTCACCCAGAACCTGAAGTTGTTTGATCGCCGCTGGCCGCTGGATGTCGCAGGCCGCCATCATCGGCTTCTTGCCCTGCTTGATCAGCCACTTGGCGAGCTTGGCACAGGTGGTGGTCTTTCCAGAACCTTGGAGCCCGCACAGCAGAATGACCGCCGGTGGGGAAGAGCCGAAGTTGAAGCGGACCTGCTCAGTGCCCAACGTCTCGATCAGCGTGTCGCGGACGATCTTGATGATGGTCTGATCGGCATCCAGACTGCCATAAAGGTCCTCGCCGATCGCCTTCTCCTTGACCGAGGCGATAAAGGACTTGGCGACGGTGAAATTGACGTCTGCCTCCAACAAGGCCACCCGCACCTCGCGAAGCATTTCGTTCACGTCGTCTTCGGTAAGGCGTCCCTTCCTCTTCAGCCCCGCAAAAATCCCCGAGAGCCGCTTGGTCAAATTGTCCAGCATGAAAGGGAAGTGTACTCGGGGACGGGCGGTGAGGGAATTACGGTGTTGGGCTTTGCGGTTTCTTGCGAAGTCTGTTTCGCCCGTACGCTTTAAAACCGCAATGCCGGAACGCCCCAATGCCCCAATGCCGTCCCCCGCCCTTCTGCCCATTTGCCAAGAATCTGGCAACAAAATCACCCTATTCAGGCATCTAAAAAGTGTCAAGAATATTGACAGGAGTTCTTATATCCATGTATCCGACGGATGAAGCCAAAAAGACAGGGTTGTCGACAACTGCACTCGTCACGGTGCTGGCCGGAGTCGGAATCGCGGCATTTGCCACGTTCCTCGTGCGCCGGGCGCGCCACCAATCGCTCAATGTCGACGGATTGCTGAAAGCGTGCGACCACGCCGCCGAAGCGCTCGATGAGCGACTATCGCATCTCCGATTGGCCTCCTGAGCCGATCATCTTCAAAGTAGAGAAAGGGCGGGCCGAGCAATCAGCCCGCCCTTTTCTGTTGAGAGATACGTTGTGCCAGCGTAGTGGGGCCCCTCATGGCCTCCCCTCGGTCTCCAATATGCACCGGTTCCGATCCATTCCTTCGTGTCTTGGTGTCTTTGTGGTTACCTTCTGGTGCACTGAGACCTCCATTTGACATAAAGACTCAACACCTCTGTACAAATGAACATTAAAGGCCAAGAATCACAGTTGTGAGGATCATCGAATACCCGTCCTATGCACGAACGAAGGCCAATCGCCTCTTCCGAATTGCCGCTGTAGCGTTTGGCTTCGTGGTCCTTGGCTTAACGTTGGGCCAAATCCACGAGCCTCTCGTCTTCTACGGATTCATTTCGCTTCCGTTCAGTGGTCTTGTCTTCTTCAGCACCTTAAAGCGGGCATTCAATGCTTGGCAGGGCCAAAGCGGAGAAGACCGCACCGCCCGAGTCCTAAGAAACCTCAGCGACGACTACTGCCTCATTCGTAACATGCAACTAGGAGAGAAGCATGGAGACATCGACTTCGTCCTCCTCGGCCCATTTGGCGCGCTCGTCTTGGAGCAGAAAGCAAACACCGTCGCCATCCGTTGCCAGGGCGATGACTGGAGCTACAAGGTGTCTCCGACCTATTGGAAGCGAATGAAGAGCTACTCTCACCAACTCAAGCGGAATGTGAAGGCGGTCCAGAAGCTGATCAAAGCGCCGTGCTACGGGGCCGTTGTATTCAACGACCGCGTCACGTTAACTGTCAACAACCCAACGGTCGACATCATCCGCCGGAAGGAACTTCTGCGCTACATCCAGGCGCTGCCTGTCCGTGGATGCAAAGCCGACCAACTCGCCAACGCCCTCGAAGTCCCCTCCCATTTTCTGGCCGCCTGATACTAGGAGAGAAGCGGGGCACCGACCTCTCTCATCTTAAATATTCATAATAATGATTATCAGTCAACTGTGCTAGGTTAAGGGAAGCGGCTGGTCAGACTTCTCGGATGTGGTCGCCCAAGGCTACAAATACCTGGTCCGACTGGTCGGGGCGGATTCTGGCGGTACCGGTGAATTCTCCGAATGCGGGCAGGACCGTGTATCTAGGCCGCACCCAAAAGCATGGGGCGGTCAGGCCTGAATCGCCGCGTCCGACTAGCCGCGCTCCTGGATGCAGATGCCCGGCCAAACCGTAGCCGCTCGCAGGCTCCAAGGGCTCGTGCAGGAGGGTGAACGGGCCGAGACGGGTTTCGGGTGGGAGGACTCGCAAATCGTGGGTTGAAGGCAAGGCACCGCTCTTTAGGTCGTGGTTGCCCTCGATCAGCCAGACTTCGCAAGAGGAATGCCGCTCCCTCCAAGCCATAAACTCCGCCTCGCTCTGCTCTGTTCGTCCCGCCTGCGCGTGCCAAAGGTCGCCCAAGACCACGATTCGAGACGGATTCGTTTCCCGAACCACGGCGCAAAGCCGATCCAAGGTGCCCTTGGTGATCCCCGTCGGAACCGGAATCGCCCCCGCCCGAAACGCCGACCCCTTCCCAAGATGGATGTCCGCCACAAACAGAGTGCTTTCAGAGGGCCAAAACATCGCCCGGTCGGGCAGAAGAACCATCTCCTCCCCCCCGATCTCGGTTACCAAACTTCCCTCTTGAGCCACTTTTACGATTAGTGGACACCAGTATACACTACCCCCTGGGATCGCCGAATTCATTCGGCAAGCAGATTTGGGCAGGCTTTGCGGTATTCATTTATTGGACCAGCTCGTTGATTAAAACCACTGAGGGCCACAGAGGACCACAGAAGGGTTTGCCAACTGCGCCACGAACTTCTTCAACCGCAAAGAAACAAAGGGATAAAGGAATGCAAAGGGGAACATTGCTCAGCCCAGGCTCTCCTTTGCGCCCTTGGTTTCTTTGTTTCTTCGTGGTGAATTGAATCTGGCTGTAAACATATACAAGCAAGTAGCCTGTACAACGGATGCCGATCTGGAGATCGGCGGTCCATCGGTCCATCTCACCCCGCCTCCCGCTCCAATTGCATCGCCAACTTCTCAATCTGCGCCGATACCGACTCCGTAGACAATGTATCTCTCAGCCGATCCACCAAGATTGGAAATGCCAGAGGCGTCGGGCGCGAGGGCTCGGTAATCACCACCCTCGCCACCTGCAACCTCCGCAACGCCTGAGCCAGGCGCGAACTTTCCAACTGCCTCTCCAAGACCTCGCGCTCGGCCTGGAACAGGAGCATATTATCCGGGTCATATCGTCGCAACACGTCGTAGTACAGACTCGCTGTCGCCTGGAACTGTTTGGCCGATTTTCCCGCGCCCGGATAGCCCTGGAAGATCAGCCCCGCAATCCTTGCAACCTCTCGAAATTGCCGTCGCGCCATCTCCACCGAATTCAAACTCTCCAGAATGTCCTGGTTCAGGTTCTCAATATCTAGAAGCCCTTCAGACAAGGCTTCTCGTAACGGCGCGGGCTCGGGGGCCAGAAGTTCGAAGCCGTAGTCGTTGCAGGCGATGGTGAAGGTGATCGGCTGATGGCGGGCGATTCGGTAGGCGAAGAGCGCTGCCAGGCCCTCATGCACCAGCCTCCCCTCAAAGGGATAGAAGAACAGGTGGTGCCCGTCCCGAGTCTTCACCCGCTCGATCAAGAATTCATCCACGTCGGGAATCGCCGACCACTCGTTTTGAACCTGCAGGAGCGGCTGGATCATCTGCATTTCCGCCGACTCGAAAATCCCCTGTCGGGCGTCGTGCAACTTCTCCCGGATGGCGTGGGCGAGTTCACAAGTAAGTGGCACCCGACCGCCGTTCCAACGCGGTACCGCCCCTTTCAGATTGGACGCGGGTTTGACATAGGCCGTCATGTCCCGAATACGCACGAACTCCAGCGGCTTGCCCGAGAAGATGAATCGGTCGCCGGGATTTAACCGGGATAAAAAGGACTCCTCGACCGTCCCCAGCTTCGCGCCCTTCACATACTGGACGTTCATCGCCGCATCGCTCACGATCGTCCCGATCGACAGTCGATGCCGCAATGCGATCTGCTTGTCCTCCACCCGATACGCGCCGTCAGGTTGCAAGACCACGCGCCGGAACTCTGGGTAGGCCTGCAAAGCCGAGCCGCCTCGCACCACAAAGTCCATCGTCCACTGCCACTCGGCGTCCGTCAGGTTGCGATAGGCATAGGCCGATTTCACCTCCGCCTTCATCGGCTCCTCGCGGAAACCCTCGCCGAGAGCGACCGTGATCAGGTGTTGGGCCAGGACGTCCAAGGGCCGTTGCATCCCTTCCCTGCTCTCGATCCGCCCCGCCTCCGCCGCCGACCGGGCCGCCGAGATGTCGATCAGCTCCAGACCGTGGGTGGGAACGCAGATCACCCTTGAGGCCACGCCCGGCTGGTGTCCGCTCCTGCCCGCCCGTTGAAGCAGTCGCGCCACCCCCTTGGGCGACCCTACCTGGATCACCTGGTCCACCGGGCTGAAGTCCACTCCAAGGTCCAGGCTGGAGGTACAGACCACTGCCCGCAGAAGCCCCCGCTTGATGCCCTCCTCCACCGCCTCCCGGACCTCGCGATCCAGCGACCCGTGGTGAAGTTCCACTTTCCCTTTCCAATCGGGCCGGAGGCCGATGATCGACTGGAACCAGATCTCCGCCATGGCCCGCGTGTTGCAGAAAACCAGACAACTCGCGCTCTCTTCGATGGCCTGGACGACCTTCGGGATCATCTGCGTCCCAAAGTGCCCTGCCCAGGGGAAGCGCTCGATGGTCTCGGGCAGGAGCGAGTCGATCACAATCTCCTTCTCAATGTCCCCCTTCACCAACGCCATTTCATCCGGGTTGAAATCTCGCCCCAGAAGCGCCTCCAAAGCCCCCTGCTGATTCCCCAGAGTCGCCGAGATCCCCCAAATCCGAAGATCCGGGCAGATCGAACGGAGCCGCGCCAGGCAAAGCTCGGTCTGGACTCCGCGCTTGGTGGAGAGCAGTTCGTGCCACTCGTCCACCACCACACATCTCAGCCCTGCCAAAAGCTCGCGATGATTCTCCCTGGATAAAAGCAGGCTCAGGCTCTCGGGCGTAGTGACCAGGCCGTGCGGAAGCTCCTTATTCTGCTTGTTCTTCTCGCTGGTCGTGGTGTCTCCGGTGCGGGTCTGCACCTGCCAATCCAGTTCCATATCGCGCAAGGGAAATTCCAGCGAGTATTGGGTATCCGCCGACAGCGCCCTTAGCGGAGTGATCCAGAGGACTTTCAATCCGGGTGAAACCTCGGATTCCAGAGCCTGCGACACTGGCCCCAGCCACGCGGCAAAGGTCTTCCCTGTCCCCGTCGCGGAGTGGATCAGCCCGCTCTTCCCTTCCCGATAGGCTTGCCATACCTCGCGCTGAAACGGAAACGGCGCCCAGCCCCGGGATTGGAAATACGCCTCGATCTGAGCTAACCCGTCAGCCATGTCTCCGATGGATGTTCGTTCAATCGCCGATAGTCAAGGTTCACGGGAATCTGTGGAAACGGGGCCTTGGGACAATTGATCGATCTCCAACCGATGTCGAGCTGTTCCGCAATCATGTCGTCCAGGTACCGTCGCTCAGGAAGCTGTTCGTTCCTTGGCCGCATCGTGGTCGGGTTTGTATTGATCTCCCAAATCTGGACACGCCCGTCTTTCATCCCGTAGTCCATCCTGCCGTAGTCGATGCCCGCTTGATCGAAGACACGACGAACCTGGGCCAGGTGCGGGTTGGACTCGATGAACCTTTGTTCCTCCATCACCCACTCTCTGGGCCATGATTCACCTTTGGCGACGGTTGGAGCTTTCAACATCCACTGGTTGCCAATGATCTGGTGCCCAGGCGCGAAGTGCTTGCCGATGCGCCAAACGGAGTACTTGCGATAAATGCCGCTCTCATCCTTTGTTTCACAGAATTCGATCACCATGAGGTTGCTAAACCAGGCTCCCTGCCACATAGCGTCAGCAATGGCTTGGTCCAGTTCCTCCTGTGAATAAAGAAGCGCGGACCGGGCCCCAAGGTGGTCGCGT
This sequence comes from uncultured Fimbriimonadaceae bacterium, assembly GCA_964501275.1. Lineage (GTDB taxonomy): Bacteria > Armatimonadota > Fimbriimonadia > Fimbriimonadales > Fimbriimonadaceae > 55-13. Next base: position 49,534 of record CAZCSP010000030.1, read on the forward strand.
TCATATCTCAGAAAGACGGGAAACCTAACGTCATGAGGTACCTCATGGGGCCGGTAAACATTGAAGTCATTGATGCCTTGCTCATAGAGCGATCGCATTAGGTCGAAGCGGCCAACGAATTTGTTGGGTTGGTTGAGGAGGAGCATGTCAGACTGGCTCTTCAATAGCGCCTCGAACAGGTTCTGGGCTAGGAGGCGTTGCGCGTGGGTGATCCTGTCTAGATCAGAAAAGATATAGGTACCAACCGGCAGCGAATCCGCTCGACTCAGCGACTCGTAGGGGATAACGGCAATCTGTCCTCGCCACTTTGCGCCGCGATCATCCAGGTAATCCGTGATTGTATACGCTTCTCTGCCAATGGCTAAGTAAAAGATCACTGCGTTTCATCCCCTCTTCTTGATGGCATCTTTCTTATGCGGTCAATCGGTGAATTTAGCCCAGCGCCCATTCTGCCTCCGGGCGGTCGTTGAGCTTGCGATAGTCCAGTTGGTAGGGGATGGGTGGGAAGGGCGGGTGGGGGCAGTTGATGCTTCTCCATCCCTCGTCGAATTTCCCCTTCACATAGTCGTCCAGGGGAAGCTGCTCGGGCAGTCGCTTGTGGCGGGGCATCATGCAGGTGGGGTTGGTGTTGATCTCCCACACCTGCACCCGCCCATCCAGAATGCCGTAGTCGATCCGCCCATACTCGATCCCCGCCATCTCAAAGGCCGGACGAACCTGCTTCAGGTGGGGGTTGGTCTCGATAAACCGCCGCTCCTCCTCCACCCACGCCTTGGGCAAAGACTCGCCCTCCCCGACCCGCGCCACCTTCTGCATCCACTCGTCGCTCACCACCTTGTGCCGCGCCATGTAGTAGTCCCCAAACCGCCAGACCGCGTACTTGCGAAAGATGCCTTGCGCGTCGCTGGTATCGCAAAACTCCACCACCAGCACGTTCCCCGGCCAGGCTCCCGCACAGATCATCTCCCGGATCGCCTGATCCAGCTCTTCATGGTTTCTCAGCAGAGGAGTTCGCGCCCCCAGATGGTCCCGCTCGATGCGCAGGAAGACGGGAAACCGGATGTCGTCCGGGACTTCATAGGGGCGGTAGACGTTGAAGGTGTTGATCCCCTGGTCATGCAGGGCGCGCAACAGGTCGAACCGGCCCAGGTATTTGGTTGGGTCGTTCAACAGCTTCAGATCGGGACGGGCCTTGGACAGATGTTGGTAAAGGTCGGCAACCAGCAACCGTTGGGCACGGCTCAGGCGGTCCAGGTCGGAGAAGATATAGGTCCCCACCGGCAAAGCCTCGGCCCTCGCCAAGGATTCATAGGGGATCACCACGATGGTATTCCGCCACTTCGCCCCCCGATCGTCCAGGTAGTCGGTGAGGGTGTAGGCTTCGCGCCCGAGCGCCAGGTAGTAGATCACAGCGTTTTGTTCTCGCTATTCAACAGCATCTCCTTGATCTGGTCCAGCCGGTCTGCTTCCTCCATCGGCTTGTCCTGTCGCCATCTTAATATCCGAGGGAACCTCACCGCAACCCCCGACTTATGGCGATTGGATAGCTGGATTCCTTCAAAGGCCAATTCGAAGACCAGTTCCGGCGTCACGGTGCGCACGGGGCCGAATTTCTCCAGGGTGTTTTTCCGAATCCACGCATCCACCTTCCGAATCTCCTCGTCGCTCAGCCCGGAGTAGGCTTTGGCAAAGGAGACCAGCTTGTCCCCGTCCCAGACGCCGAAAGTGTAGTCGGTGTAGAGCGAGGCCCGCTTGCCGCTTCCCCTCGCGGCATAAATGAGGACCGCGTCTACCGTCAGCGGGTCGATCTTCCACTTCCACCAGAGCCCCTTCTTCCGCCCGACCAGGTACGGCGAGTCCCGCCGCTTCAGCATCAGGCCCTCCACATTCCGATCCCTCGCCATGTCTCGCTCCGCGGCCAGTTCGCTCCAACACGACGCCGCCACCGATTGGGATAGCCGCAGGTTGGGAATGTTCTCGGCGCAGATCTCGGACAGCAGTCTCCGCCGATCTGCTAACGGTCCCTCGCGCAAATCCTCGCCTAAATGCTCCAAGAGGTCGAACGCCACAAACTGCACCGGGACCTCCTCCAACAGCTTCTTCCCCACCGTTTTTCGCCCGATCCGGCGTTGGAGTTCGATGAACTTCTTTGGCATCTCGCCCTGCCATGCCAGAATCTCGCCATCCAGAACCGTCCCATCGGGAAGCCAGGTTCCGATCTCGGCCACCTCTGGAAACCGCTCGGTGATCAGCTCCTCCCCGCGGGACCACACAAAAGTCTGCCCTTCCCTTCTCACCAGTTGCGCCCGAATTCCGTCCCACTTCCATTCCGCATGCCAATCCCCGATCTCCCCTAACTCCTCCAGCGAGGTCTCCAGCGGGTGGGCCAGGCAGAACGGATAGGGGCGGCTGATGACCGCCTCATCCGAATCCGCATCCAACAGGGACCGATAGAATGCCGCCGAAGGCCGCCAATCTCCCATCAGGCGGTGGGCGATAGTCGGGGCGGGGATGTCGCTGGCCTGGGAGAGAGCCCGGATCACCAACTCCTGCGACACGCCGACTCGCCACGAGCCCCCGATCAGCTTGTTCAGCGCATATCGCCCCGGTTGATCCAACTCTTGCCAATATTGGATTAGCCGCTCCCGTTGCGCCTCTTCGGGAATGCGGGCGAGTTCCGGCAGACGCTCCTCCATCCACACATGAAGCGGCGCGGGCTCGGCCAGAGTGGAATCGCCCAGCACCAAGGAGATCGTCTCGCCCAAGTCCCCCACCGCGTCGTAGCATTCGCCAAACAGCCACTCCGGAATCCCCGCCAACTCACCTGCCCAAGTTTGCATCCGGGTGGAATTAACCGCCCGTTTCGGCCTCCGATGGGTGAAGAGGGCGACCGTCCACACTGCGTCCTCCGGCGGGGCGGTTCGGAAGTATTCGGCCATCGCCCGGACCTTTTCGGTCGTCTTGTTGGTGGCGTCGATGGCCGCATACAGCTCCGCAAGCCGCTTCACTCCGCGACCTCCAAAGCCGAGTCGTCCTGCTCGCCCTCGAACTCCGTCTCCAGGACCCGCGCATCCATCCCCTGCTCCTCCAGATAGCGTACGACCGTCGCGCTGTATCCGTGGGTCACCCAGACCCGCTCGGCCCCGGTCGCCCGGATAGTGGACATGAGGGAGGGCCAATCTACATGGTCGCTGAGGACGAACCCGCGATCTACCGCCCTCCTCCGCCTTGCCCCGCGAATCGCCATCCACCCGGATAGAAAGGCGGTGGAGTGGTCCCCGAAACGCCGCACCCAAGGAGTAGCGTTGGCGCTCGGCGGGGCCAGGATCATCGCCTGGCTCCAGTCGAACTTCCCTTCCGCCTCCTGGATTAACTTGGTCTGCGGCAGGTGGATGCCCGCCGCCCGGTAGTCCTCGGTCAACCCATGCACCGCGCCATGCAGAAAGATCGGCCCGATGGCGGGATCGAGCCCCGACAGCGCCCGCTGAGACTTCCCCAGCGCATAGCCCAGGAGCAGAGATGCCTTCCCCTGAGCCTGGTTCGATCGCCACCAGGCGTTGATGTCGGCAAAGACCTCCTCCTGCGGCGACCACCGGTAGATCGGCAGGCCAAAGGTGGATTCGGTGATGAAGAGGTGGCACTTCAGGGGCTCGAAGGGGGCACAGGTCGAGTCCGCCTCGGTCTTGTAGTCCCCGCTCGCCACCGCCACCTGCCCCTGATACTCCACCCGCACCTGCGCCGACCCCAGGATATGCCCCGCCGGATGCAGGCTGACCTTCACCCCATTCAGATCGAGCGATTCCCCATAGCGCACCGAGTCGATCCGAGCCTCGTCCCCCAGCCGCCGCCGCATCACCCCCAGCCCATCCGCCGCGCAAAGATACCGCCCCATCCCCCACCGCGCATGGTCGCTATGCGCATGAGTCACCACCGCCCGCTCAACCGGCTTCCAGGGGTCGATATAGAAGCCTCCGACTTCGCAATAAATCCCCCGATCCGTAGCCGCCAACAACTCCCGCGCCATCAACTTTGCCAAATTACCAGATAGATGTATACCAAATCGAAGAACAAAAAAAGTCCCACCCCCTTGATGGGGGAGGGATTTAGGGAGGGGGTGAACTCTAGCCGAGCGCTTGGACTCCACGATACACACGTCCGGCCAGAGGTCACCCCCATCCCAAACCCTTGCCCCCATCAAGGGGGAAGGGCTTTTAGTCTCC
>CAZCSP010000031.1:0-53486 GCA_964501275.1 uncultured Fimbriimonadaceae bacterium
CTTGACGGAAAAACAACCACAGTTAGTGTCTCAAAAAACGGAGCCACTCCAAAGCTACCTATAAGCTGACCAACAATGGAGTGGACTTAGAACTGGGCGATGATCTCTTCAACACCCAGGTTAGGACGTTTACCAAGTCAGTGGGACAGCCTTAGCTTGCCAGGTTAAACGGTTGGTTGCCAAAGGTGGGTCGGTGAAAGCCGCTCGGTCGTCTGCTTGTTGAGATTTGCTCTACAGGGTTGCACCAAACTTCAAATGGGTTTCTGGATTGCAAGCTGGCGGCGGTCGGACCTAGAGGTCCAACCCCCGGAGAACCCGGACGTGGACGTTCAGGCTACGGGTTTGCGGCTCACCTACAAATCGCTTCCAACTACAAGTCCAAACCCCTCCATCCCCAACCCCTTCCTCCCCAACCTTTGGGGAGGAAGGGGCTTTCTCCCGCCTACATAACGCGATTTCCGCCTTCCGATTTCCGGCTTCTGAGCCTTTCTTAGCCCAAAATTTGCACTCTACCCCGGAGGGGTATATACTATACGGATATAGGGTATTTGCATGCGATCATTCAAGTCAGGTTTCACGCTCATCGAACTTCTCGTTGTGATTGCGATCATCGCGATTCTTGCCGCCATCCTCTTCCCCGTCTTTGCCCAAGCCAAGGCGGCGGCGAAGAAGACTCAGGCTCTGAGCAATCTGAAGCAGATCGGGACGGCGCTGCATATCTATGTCGCCGACTACGACGACACGCTCTTTTTCACCCGCGAGGCGGCGATGTGGGGCGGTTACACTGGCGACCCGGAGGAGATCGAGGACATGGTGATCTACAAGGTGCTGCTGCCCTACACCAAGAACAAGGACATCTTCTTCAGCCCCGAGGACAAGCTGGCGAACAAAGGGGGGACCAGCTTTGCCATTAACGCGCACCTGGAGTACGCCTGGCCGATGACCGCTATTACCGAGCCAGCAGACACCATCTACCTCACCGACCGTTCGGACATCCCACCCGAGGACCCAACCGAAGAGCCGGAGGAGCACTACTCCTGGTGGACCTTCACCGACCCATTCATCGACGAAGTGGCCCAGTTGCCGGGAACCTTGGACTATGACTCCATCAACGTCCAAATCTCACCCAAACGGTACTCCGGCGGAGTCGCGGGCTACCTGTTTATCGACTCCCATGTAAAGGCGATGAAGTTCGAGCAAACCTGGGGGGACCAGACGCGGAACAAGCACTATCCATTCAAATAGTTTGAAGCCCTTCAGCATGCACCGATGATTCCCACGCGCCTTTGTCCCGGATCATCCCGGCCCTTTGCCCAAAGCCAGATAAACTGCCAAGCATGATTTCCGTAGCGCTGATCGGAATGGCGGCTTTTGGGCAGGCGACGACGCTTGATTTGTATCGTGGAGCCAAGGTTGGGGGGCATGGGTATTGGGCGGTTTACGACACCTACCTGGATTCCACCGACGCCGACCGGGCGAAGGGTGGGTTGTTCACCCTGGAAGGGGGGAAAGGGAAAACCATCCTCATCAAGTTTGGCGACCTGGAGAAGACCATTCCCGCCGGAGCGAAGATCAACAAGGCGACCCTGTACCTGTCTCCCTCTTCTTCCGATACACCCGAGTTCTCCTGGGCAGGAGCGGTGAAGGCGCCTTGGGGCGAGGGGCCAGCAGTGACCAGAGTGCCTCTCGTCGCGCCCGTAAAGAATTCCGCCACCTGGAAACAACGTCGAAGCGGAGCCATCGACTGGCAACAGGTTGGGGCAACGGGACCAGAAGACGCGGCTCCGATCGCGGACATCCAGATGGAGATACTGGAAACCGAGGTGGCCATCACGGGCCTGGCTTCTGCGATTCAGGCCATGCGGGACCGCTGGTATGAGAACCATGGCCTGGCCCTCTTCTTCGCTGGCAAGTGCGAGTTCTACTCCGCGCAAGCCAAGGCGGGCAAACCTCGATTGTCGGTGGAATACACCGTGGACAAGCCCTCGGCTGGCCCAGATCTCAGCGTCCAATGGATCACACGCTCGGGCACTGGGGCAGATGCCTCTTATCAGGCGGTTGTGAAGAATGTGGGCACTGCGCCAGCAGGTCCTTTTAACGCGCAGTGGATCGTGGCCGAGAAACCAGGGGGACGGTTCCAGATCAACAAGGCTCTAACCCCAGGCGAAGAAACGACCATCGACTTCAAAAAGGGCTACCGCCCCAATAGCCAAGACCACCGGCATCAGCGCCTCGCCCTGCGGGTATATCCCGCCGACCCTGAGCCGAACGCCAACAACGACTGCCTGGAGATCTATGAAGATGCGGTATCGGTTTTCCTCGCCGGGGCCAAAATCGACGCCGACGCGGTGCAGGCCGATTTCCGCCAACTGAACGAAACCTATCTCGCTGAAAGCAAGTTCTCGATTGCCCCGGACGGCGCCCTGGAGCGGGTTTGGCTGGTTCCGGTTCGCGACTCAGCCGATTTTCTCGTGGATCTAGCTGGAGCCGACGGGGAGCTTGGCCTGTACCGGCGGGTCGTGGCTGCTCTCACTGGGCTCAAACCGGTCGAGACTGGGCAAAAATATGTGATCGACGGGAAGGAGATTCCGGCGGTTGACCCGTTTGCCGGCCTTTCCGGTTTTGGCGATACCCGCAACGAGAGCCTGATCCTCGCCGGGATTCCGATGCCTTCTGTTCCGGTTGGGTCGCCGGTGGTGGACAACCTGCCCATCGAGCCAACCAGCCTGCTCTCCCTCACCGAGGTCGCCGCGATCAACGCCGCCTTGGGCAAGAAGGGCAAGGAGCGGGAGGGCATCCTGTGGGGATTGCCCGCCACCATCATTCTGCGGGCGACCGACATGACCGGCAAGCCTCTCGACGGTGCGGAACTCACTTTCTTCCAGGTTGAAGGAACGGCCGTTTCCGATACTCCGATCCAAACCGTGCTCACCAAGGCGGGCGGCACCGTCATTTTAGAGAGTCGCGATGCTTCGGGCAATGGCGGGTTGCATCCTCTCAAGCGGAACCCCTTCGGCAACCTGTTGATGGATGGATCGAACGGGACGATCCTGGTCCGCGCCCAAATCAACGGTGAAACGGAGTGGAGCAGCATCAAGGCTTGGCAGCTTGCCGACTTCTTCCAGCGAGGCAACAAGGCGGCCGCGATCATCGACGTGCGCTTCAACACCCCCAGCGGCCTCATTGACCGAACGACGAATTTGGCGAAAGGGAAGCTGGTCTCGGACCATGCCCAAAGCCTGCCCGCCCAACTCACGGCCCTGGTAGATGACGATCTAGCCACCGAAGCTTCGTTGGGAGGCAACGCGGGCGACTGGATCGAGGTCGATCTGGGCCGGGACCGGCCCATCGGCGAAGTGCAGATCGTACTGAAGGACGGGTCCATGCCGGCCAAGTTCGACATCCTGGCTTACGCCACCGGCCAAACCGCCCCGCAGTTTGACTCCTGGATCAAGGATTTGAACTCGGCTTGGACCAGTCAAGATCGGAGCCGGAAAGAGGGCAACGCCTGGGCAATCGCCTACCGAGGCCCGATGACCCGCTCAAGGTTCATCCGCATTGTAAACCGCTCGGGAGGCCCCGCCAAGATCGCCGAGGTCAGGGTCTTTGCCCTCCAGACTCAGTGATGGGGCCGGAAACCGGAAATAGGAAGTCGGAAATCGTGATGCCGAAAGGACTTGCTATCGCGAAATTGATTGCCTGTCTGGGGGCTTTGGGAGCGTATCTGATGGCGGATTCGATGGGCGTCGCTGAGCAGTCTGAAGATCGGGTGGCGGTTGCCCGGGAACGGGCCGAAGCAAACGTCAAAAGTCTTTGCCAGAAAGCCGGCCTCAGCTATCCGCCCAAAGAAATATTCATCCGCGCCCTCAAAGCCGAAAAGACCTTGGAGGTGTGGGGCGCGGACAAGGCGGGGACGCCCCTCAAACTCATCCAACGCTATCCCATCGCCGCCATGTCGGGCGACCTCGGTCCCAAACGGAAGCAGGGCGACCTGCAAGTTCCCGAGGGCTTCTATCACATCGACCGCTTCAACCCCAAGAGCCGCTTTTGGCTGTCGCTGGGCCTGAACTACCCCAACGCCAGCGACCGCATTCTCTCCGACAAGGAGAAGCCCGGCGGCGACATCTTTATCCACGGCAACGCGGTGAGCATCGGCTGTATGGCGATGACCGACGCGAAGATCGACGAGATTTACCTGCTTGCCCTCGGCGCAAGAAACGCTGGGCAAACCCGTATCCATGTCCACATCTTTCCCTTCCGCATGACGCCTGCCCATATGCGTAAACACGACATGACGCCCTTTTGGAAGAGCCTCCAGCCGATTTACGCCGCCTTTGAGAAGACCAAGCGGGTCCCGGCGGTCAAGGTGGATGCGAAGGGCGGCTACTCCTTGAGGCCCTGAGCAAAGGCCCGGCACTCCTCCCGCATTCGTTCGCGGATCTCCTTCAGCGGCTCAAGGTTGGAGATCGCCAGCGTCAGCCAGTCGTTGCCCGCCAAGATATCCATCGGGCTCCGGTCGTGGACATACTCGTAGGGCGGGTTCCGCCAGGCGAACCCCGGCAGCCGCATCTCCTCTGAATCCGCCACGAAGTCAGGCCGTTGCTCCAGGTGCGAGGCGTCGTGCAAGCCCCACTGCCGGATCGCTTCTTGCATGATGGCGATATAGGCCAACGTCGGCTCAAAGTCCTCGCGCGAGGTCACATGGAGTTGGCATCCTCCGCAGAGCCGTCCGACGTGTTTGTTGAACGTTGGCTCAAAGGGCAACGGGCGGAAGATGCAGCCGGGCAGGTCCATTTGGTTCAACGCCTCGGCGAATCGCCAAGAGTCCAGGTAGGGAGCGCCGAAGATTTCGAACGGCCTGGTCGTCCCCCGGCCTTCGCTGAGGTTCGTGGCTTCCAAGAGGCATCCTCCCGGATAGACCACAGCGGTGTCCACGGTCGGCATATTGGGCGAAGGCATGGCCCAAGGGAGACCGGTTTGATCCCCATACATCCCCCGCTCCCACCCCTCCATCTCCACCACTTGGAGGCTCAAACCGGGAAAGTAAGCGGCCTGCAAGTACCGGGCAATCTCGCCCATCGTCATCCCGTGGCGCATCGGAAGCGGATAGTGCCCGACGAACGAGTCGAACTCCATCTGCAAGACCGTCCCCTCCACCCGCAAGCCGCCAATCGGGTTCGGCCTATCCAAGACGGTGACCGGGATTCCCAAGGGCTCGCAAGCCCGCATACAGAGCGCCATGGTCCAGATGAAGGTGTAGTACCGTGCGCCGACATCCGGCAAGTCCACCACCAATTCCTCCACCCCCTCCAGCATGGCGGGCGTGGGTTGCCGATTCTCTCCGTAGAGGGAGTAAACGCGCAAGCCCGTCCGAGGATCGAGCGTCCCCTCCCACTCGATCATATTGTCCTGCGTATGCCCAAACAGCCCGTGTTGGGGGCCAAAGACGCTCTTGATCTCCAGTCCGGCTTCGATGAACAAGTCCAAGGCATGGCGGATATCCCGAGAGATCGAAGCCTGATTGCAGACCAAACCGATGGGCCTGTCTTTTAGCGAGGCAAAGCCGTTGCGTCCAAGGACATCGAGACCGGTCAGGACAGACATGGCGCAGTTTGTACCCGAGCCCCCGCCACAGAATCCTAAGTCACTCGCGTTTTCCAGGGTCTACTGGAAGAGGGGCCTAAGAACCCAGCCCAAAGCCCCGACCATTAAGGAGGTCCGGTATAATCCGGCTTCTTCCGCCGTGGGGGCATAGCTCAGTTGGGAGAGCATCTGCTTTGCAAGCAGAGGGTCAGGGGTTCGAGTCCCCTTGCCTCCACCAAATTCCAGGCTGCATCCTTTCCGAGAGGCAGGGGATGAGAGCATAAACCCCAAATCCGCCTTACGTTTAAAGGCACATTCCTCAGGTCAGCTATTCACTACTCGCTGATCTTGAACTCAAAGCTGTGGTCAGAACGGGGGATATAGCGATGGTAGATAGGCGAGTAGGCCTTCATTCGCACCGTCTTGCCATCCGGCTGGAATTCCATAACGCGCAGATACGCAGATCCCCCCATCGGCCGCATTTGGTAGTTGGCGAGAATCTGCGGCACATCGCGTCCTAGCCGGTCCTGGGATACCAAGAACCCGGTCCCGTCGTTTAGAACGTGGCCGTTCAGGGTCATGGCAAATCGATGACGGCTGACCAGTTTTTGCCAAAGCTGTTCACCGTCGTTTTTCGTTCCCGGAGTCTGGTACCCGTGCGGATTCCAGCTTTGCCTTCCCTTGCTCCAGTCGTACCGGGTGCTGTCGCTGAACATATAGGCATGGGTTATCAGGATTCCGATGTGGTCCGAGTGCTTTGCCATGACCTCGTTTGCCCATGCGACGGCTTCGTCGCGGGGGGCCCACTCCAATGCGATGACGATCCACCTCTTGCCTCCTGCCTCGAATCGGTGATAGGAATTGTCGATCTTGTTCGGCTCGAAGAGCCCAACGTTTGGATTTTGCGCGAGGTACTCCTCGGGCTTGAAGTATTGGTTGAGGTAGGTGTCCCGCGTGGCGGCATTGCCTCCCGGCCCATAGTCGTGATTTCCGGGAGCAAGGGCGTAGCTGACGGATCCATGGAGCAGCTTCATGCTGTTGTAGGCGTTTTGCCACTGTTCGGGATTGTTTCGATTTGTGATGTCCCCAAGGTGCAGCACGTACCTCAGGTTACGACTGGCGGCGTTGTGGCGAATCCATGCCGTCTGTGCGTCGAAGACGCCGGGGTAAGTCTCCGCATAGACTTGGGTGTCGGGTAGGACGGCAAGGCTCCAGCTCCCTGGCGTGACCTTGTCCAGTTCGGAATGACCGGGAGAAGGATTGCTCTTTGGAAGGCCTGAAGATGCCGCGTTCTGCACCCAGGATTTCAGGTTGGTGAAGAAGGCCCGTCGGAATTCTTCAAATGCCGCGTCTCGTTCAGGTGTGCGGCCTTCGGACGGAGCAATGGACTTGTCCAACGGCATGCTTGTCAGGACGATTGCACCTTTGCCGATCGTGGCGGTCATCAGAGCGGGTCGGGCCCCTTCCCAATCTGCGCTCATCAAGATTTCAAAGCCTTTCTGATCCCGGAACGTCTCCCAAACGGTCCGGGTCGAGTGAAAACTCATGGGTTTGGGGGCGATTCCCGCCATGAGCGGATGCTCGGGGGCCACGACCTCAACGGTTGGGAAGTCGGCGTCGTCTCTGACCGCTTCCATCCCTGGGGGCAAGAAGGGAGGTTGTGCCTCGACCTGATCGGCCTGCGTCATCTCCAACAGTACGCCGCCTTTTCTTATCCAAGCCTGCAAGCCAGGATTCTTGAAAACGGCTTCCGCACCAGGCGCCTCGCTGCTGAAGCTTCCTAAAACGATTAGGCCCGGGGGCAATGATTCGAGCGGTGCTTTCGGTTCTAGTCGATTCACCACGAATCCGGCTTGCTTCAGGATATGGGTCGCCTCGGCTGAATGCGTCCAGTGGTCGCTGTGGTCGAAGACCCAAGCCTGCGGGGCGATTGTGAGCGCAGCAATATAGCTGATCATGCTTTGCAGGTTACCGAGGTTTGCCGGCGGCATTCACTAATTCGGCAATGGCTTGCCCTTGGTCTCGGGGGCGAACCAGACGGCGATGAGGCCGAAGGCGTAGATTCCGGCGGCGATGAGGAAGCCCATCGCTAGGGAACCTGATTCGCTGATGACCATCCCGGTGACGACCGGCATGATGATAGAGAAGATGCGGCCCACGTTGTAGGCCATACCTGCCCCGGTGGCCCGGATATGCTTCGGGAAGAGCTCGGGGAAGTAGAGGGCCAGAGCGGCGGAGATGCCGATGGCGAAGAAGTTGTAGATCGGCAGGCTCCAAAGCAGGGTGTGGTAGCTGGTCCCCACATTGACCACCATCACCGCAATGATCGGCGACATGAGGAAGAACAGGCCGATGGTCCGGCGGCGGCCGATCCTCTCGCACAGCCACGGCACCAAGAGGACTCCGGCCAGGGTGCCGATGTGGGAGATCAGGGTGGCGAAGCCCTTGCGCTCCTTGATGACATCGGCGGGGAGTCCTGCGTTGGCCGCGTCCATCAGATTGGGCGCCCAGAAAGAGGCCGTTCCCGCGCCCGTGACCACCACCGCCCCGATCACCATCGCGATCAGGGTCGTACGTCGCCATTGCGGATTGGACCATAGCTCGCCCAGCGGGTTCTTCATCACGATCCGCTTTGGCATTGTGGACTCGGGCTCTTTGATGTGGAACCGGATCACCACACAGACAAGGGCGGGGACGACGCCCACCAGGTACATCGCCTGCCAGCCATGCTTGCTGAGGGCGATGAGGGCCAGGGAGGTGAGGGCGGGGCCAACGGCGGCGGCGCTTTGGAGAAACGCGGCGGCAGCCGCCCTGGTCCGCTCGGGCATGACTTCAGCAACCAACGCCGCCCCTGCCGCCCATTCTCCACCCACTCCCAGAGCCGTCACAAACCGGGCAATTCCCACCTGCCACGGTTCCTGGCAAAAGACGGTGAGACCGGTAAACAGGCTGTAGATGAGGATGGTGAGAGTCAGAGTGCGGGTGCGGCCCCAGCGGTCGGCAAGGATGCCAAAGAGAAGTCCGCCCAAGGCCCAACCGAAGAAGAAAAAGCCCTGGATGTTGCCTTCGTAGCGTGCGCCATGGAGAGCGTACTGGTCCGCGCCCATCATCTCCTTGAGCATGTCGCCCTTGGTGAGATTGAAGATCGCGGTGTCGAAGATGTCGAACACCCAGCCCAGCCACGCGACCAGCAAGATGGTCCATTGATATCGGGTCAGCCCCCGATACCAGGGCTGGCGGGTCGCGGCGTCGCTCATCTGGGGGAAGTTATAGCAGGATTCCGAGTAATCTCATAGCCTATGGCGAAGCACAATAACGGTTGGTATCGCTTCGTCAATTGGTTGGTGCGGACTTTCTTCTTTGGCGTAGTCACCGGAGGCCTCAGGTCCATCGGCAAAGAGAACATTCCGAATTCGGGGCAGGTGATTGTGGCTCCCATCCATGTCAGCCACCTCGATCCCCCCGCCACAGCTTGCGCCATGCCTCACCGTCGGCTGCGGTTCATGGCGAAAGAGGAGTTGTTCAAGGGGATTTTTGGGAGGATCATCGCGAGTTTGGGGGCGTTCCCGGTACATCGGGGCGAGGGGGATACCGAGGCGATCCGCAAGTCTATCGAGATGCTGAACCAGGGCGAGGCCCTATTGGTCCATCCCGAGGGGACGAGGGGCGACGGGGTGCGGATGCTGCCGATCAATAAGGGGGTCGCTATGCTAGCTAAGCGGACAGGCGCTCCCGTAGTTCCGGTCGGGATCATCGGCTCCAATATCGTGATGCCGCGCGGCAAACAGAAGCGGAAGCGGCATCGGATCACCGTCGTCTTCGGCAAGTCGTTCACCTACGCAGAGGTGGCGCAGGGGGTGAATGAGAAGCAGGCGAGAGAGGAGTTCTGCCGAGTCCTCTCCGAGCGCATCCGCACCCTCTGCAACAACCACGGCTTCCCGATCTTGCCTGCTGAGGACTCTAACCCGAGAGATTGATGGTCATCCACTCATGTCAACAAGTCTTCGGTGGTTTTATCCCATGCTATTTGAAGGAACCAACGAAGGGGGAGCATCCGATCCGGGCAACTCAACCCTCCTGCTAAAACCGAAGGGTGACCTGAGCGCCTAAGAGAACGTCTCGCCGCTCAAAGATCGCCCTCAGTCCAAGCTGGGGGGTCGGCCTGAATTCGAATCCGGCGTTGATCCGCTTGCCGTTGAATTCGGCCATGAACTTCACATAGTCGGTGAAAGGCAGCACCACGCCCACGAACGGAGCATTGTAAGACCCGAAATAGCCGCCGAAAGTGAACTCAGCAGGAACCAAGCCGTTCACCGAATCCGCAAAACCCTCCTTCGTGGTAATCGCGATAAAGAACCGCCTTCCGTCGCGGGTGACGTTAAACGCGTCTTGAACCCCGACACTGATGCCCGGACCAATACCAACAATGGGGGGGATGTAGTTGTAGGAGAAGTCAAGCGAGGTCCGCATCCGACGTCCGTCGAAGATCTCGCCCGTGATATGGGCGTCGATCGCATCGGTCAGGCCCGTTCCGATGTAGTATCGGCTGTTGCGATTCCTCGACTGCTCGAGAAGCCCCTCGAACTTGATGGTGTTCAGAGTGATCTTCGACCCGGTCGGGATCGTAATGAGCTTATCGGCACGTGCCACGGCGAAGCCGCTGATGAGGACGAGGGGAAGAATCCAACGCACTGCTCCACTTTACTCGCTATGGGGCCTGTGAGATGTGGAATGTGGCTTGTGGTTTGGGAAGGGCAGATCTATCTGATCGGACCACAGGCCACATCATACAAACCACACTCTTACGCCTCCAAGGCCACGCTGAACTGCTTCTGGTACAGACTGGCATAAAGACCCTGTTGGGAAAGGAGTTCGCCATGGGTTCCCTGTTCTACGATCACGCCCTTCTCCATCACCACGATCAGGTCCGCTTTCACGATGGTGGAAAGTCGGTGGGCGACCACGAAACTGGTGCGACCAGCCAAGAGATTGTCCAAGGCGGTCTGCAACTGAGCTTCGGTTTGGGAGTCCAGGGAGGAGGTGGCTTCGTCCAGGATGAGGATTCGGGGGTCGGCGAGGAGGGCGCGGGCGATGGCGATGCGCTGCTTTTCACCGACCGACAGCTTCACCCCGTCCTCCCCGATCTTGGTCTCGTACCCGTCGGGCAGGCTTTCGATGGCGTCGTGGATGTTGGCGGCGACGGCGGCATCCACCACCTCTGAGTCGGTGGCATCCATCCTTCCGTAGCGGATGTTTTCCATTACAGTGGTGTTGAAGAGGATGCTCTCTTGGGCCACGACCCCGACTTGGGCGCGGTAGGACAGAAGCTGCACGTCACGCAGGTCCAAGCCGTCGATTGTGAGGCGACCCCGCTGCGGATCGTAGTGGCGCAGCAGCAGGCTGGTGAGGGTGGTCTTACCGCTGCCGCTGAAGCCGATCAGAGCCACCATTTGTCCTGCGGAGACATCCAGGTTCAGGCCCTTGATAACGGGCTGATCCGGCTCGTATTCAAACCAGACTTCTTCAAACCGCACATCTCCCCGAATCTTGGGCATGGGCAGAGCAGCGGGCTTGTCGTCCACCACGTTCTGGATGTCCAGCGTTCGGAAGATGCGAGCGAGGGCGTTCTGGGCGCGAGTGATCGGGTCGATGGCGACAAGGAACTGGATGATCGGGCCATAGACGTAGGTGACCGAATACATCAGAAACATCACCAGGGTCCCCGCCCCGATCTCGCCTCGCAGACAGAGGAGGCCGCCATACCACAGCACCAGCCCCTGACCAATCCCGCACAGGGCGTCCGCCGAGGTCCAGAGCCCGCCTCCCAACGCCCCTTGTTTCACATTCAAACCCATCAGACCGCGTGTGATCGCCATGAAGCCTCGCGACTCGCGCCGCTCCTGGCCAAAGCTTTTGACCACCTGCACCCCCGCCAGCCGTTCCTGCATCACCCCAAACATCGTGTCGCGTCGGGATCGGATGTCGTCGCTGGTTTTCTGGAGAGGCTTGAGGAAGCGGCGGAAGTTGAGGATATAGAACGGGACCGGGCTCAGGGCCAACAGCGCCATCTGCCAGTTGATCGCGAACAGGACGATCACGACGATCACGAACTGCACCGCCCCGGAAACGAGCGAATTCAGGCTGCCGGTGATGAGATTGTTGACGGTGCCCGCGTCGTTGATGACGTAGCTCACCAACTTGCCGGTCTGGTTCTTCTCGAAGTAGGAGAGCGGCAGGCTCTGCATGTGGCGGTAGAGCCGTTCACGGATGACCAGCAAGAACTTCTGACCCATCAGTGAGGTGTAGACGCCTAGCGCATAGCCCAAAATGCCCTGCACCACGGCGAACCCCACGACATAGGCCAGGTAGACGGCAGCGTTGACGTTTTCGCCCTTTTGGAGCTTGTTCACGATGTCGCCGAGAATCAGCGGGGGCACAAAGCCGAAGGCGGATTGGAGGATGGTGAGGGTGGAACAGACGATCAGGAGGGCCAAAAACGGCCTCAGCTCTTGGATGAGCCGCCGGATCGAGGACGGGCGCGGGGGGCCGTCTTCGCTACGTTCGTCGGGGTCGTCGGTGTTCGCCATCGCGATGGAATTGCGAAGTTTACGTTAAGATGGTCCAAGAAAGAACCCTCATTCGTCCATAATCGTGAATCCTTTCCAGGATGGAAACCCCCACCGCTTTGAGACAACAGTTCAGCCAAGTCCTTGATGAAATCCGCCGCGACATCGTTCGCATGGGAGGTCGGGTCAACGACTTGGTCAAACTGGCGATCGACGCCGCCTTGGGCGGAGACTTGGACTTGGCCCAACGGGTGATCGCCGACGACGACGAGATCGACGCCTATGAGCAGGATATCCACCGCCGGACTGTATTGACGGTATTGCAGGAGGCGCCGGTTGCCGCCGACTACCGGTTCTTGGTCTCGGCCCTGGGCGTGGTGGGCGAGGTGGAGAAGGCGGCCGACGACGCGGTGAAGCTGGCCCGTCGGGTAAAGAAACTGAGCGGCAACTTTCCCACCGAGCTAAAGGTTGCTTTGGTGGAGCTGGGCGAAGAGAGCCGCCGGATGTTCGCCGCCTCTATTCGACTCTTCACCGAGTACAGCCCCGAGTTGGCCGATGAGATCATCGCCAACGACAAAGAAGTGGACACGCGCTACTCCAAAGCGCGGAATCGGGTGATCGAGATGATCCGGGAGAACCCGGAGAACTCCGAAAGCCTGGTGCGAACGATCGACTCCTTCCATGCCCTGGAGCACGTCGCCGACCACGCGGTGGAGATCGCTCGGCGGATGAAGATGCTGTATGAGGCCAGACCCAGTTAGATTAACAGGTTTGCACTTTAAGTATTCTAATGGCCAGGGACAGGGTCTATCCTGTTGAGGAGAGATTATGCGTTATTTCAAAGTGACAGCAGGGCTATGCCTGATTGCGATTGCCGGTCAATCGCAAGGTATCACCATTATTGGGACGTTCATTTCCAGCGGCAACAACTTTGGCGGAAGCTTGGGCAACGCCAGCGGTCCAGGGAATACCGCGGGGGGAGGCGACTTGGTCAGCGTGTTCAACGCCGCCGTGACTTACTGGGAGAACGCGATTTTGGACAATCACACGGTTCATCTGAACTTCGGTTGGCAGTCTTTGACGGGTTCCACTCTGGGCGTTCATAGCCTGTTCACCCAAGGCGGCAACCCCAATCGAGAACTATCAGGAGCCATTCGATTCGATAGTTCGGGAACATCCTGGTTTGCCGACCCCACGCCGTTCGACCACTCTGAATACACCACCTACAATGAGTTCAGCGCCAATTTGGGCGGCGGCGTGATGAATACGGGACGACGCTATACCGGGGCCACGGGAAGCGCGTCGGGGCGTATCGACCTTTTCTCCGTCGCATTGCACGAGATCGGGCATTCGCTAGGGCTTTCCAGCGCGCACAACTCGTTCACGGTCGGGTCGCCCATAACCGTGACGGGACCTCGCCCCTTCGCAGGTTCGGTGATCCCGACGATCAGCGGCGCTCATCTGAACCTGGAGAACGCTCTGATGTTCCCTTCGGTCTCCACGAACCGCCGTAACCTGATGAGCGATGCGGACATCATCGCGAACATGGAGATCAGCAAGTTCACGCAGATGGGATCGGTGGTGCCGGAACCCGCGAGCATGGCGGCGTTGGGGCTTGGCGTGTTTGCGATTCTGCGCCGACGCCGCGCCCGATAAGGCGGCTACTCTGCCGAGGCGGCGGAGGCCAGCTCGGGCTTGAGTTGGATCGAGACGCGGGTAATCCTGCGTCTCGCCATGTTCTCCACCCGCATCTTGCCCAGAATGGTCTCTACCGAATCGCCAGGGCGAGGCACACGCTCCAAGGCATCGACCATCACCTGGGCCAAAGTGTCGGTGTTCTCATCGGCCTCCAGCGGAAGGTGGAGGAAGTTGATCACCTCGTCCAGGCGCACGTCGGATTTGGCAGAGACGCGCCCTCCGATGAAGACCTCGATCTGCGGCCTCTCGCCTTCCAGCGTGTCCTCCAACTCGCCGAAGACCTCCTCCACCACATCTTCCAGCGTGATCAGCCCGCTCGTTCCCCCATACTCGTCCATCACGATCAGGATCTGCGTCTTCTGGTCGCGCATGGTGGCCACGATCTTCTCCATCGTAAGGTTCTCCGGGATCGCCACCACCGGGCGGAGGAGACTCGTCAACTTGAAATCGGGGCGGCCCAAGTTCTTCACAATGTCGTGCAAGTAAGCCACGCCCACCATATCGTCGATGTCGCCTCGGCAGACCGGAAGCCGGGTGTAGGGGATCGCCGCCAGCCTTTCCAGCAACTCCTCCTTGGTGAGGTCGGCGTCCAGCCACTTGATGTCCAGGCGATGGAGCATGATGTCGCGGGCATCCAGGACATCGAGCTTCAGAGCCTTGGTCACCATCTCGGCGTGCATCTTGTCCAGAGTGCCTTCCGCCCCTCCGGACCGGATCAGCATCATTAGCTCCTCGCGGGCTATCGCATTGGATTCGCCGTCCATCGACTTGCCAAACAGTCGGAGAACTCCTGCCGCCGACTTCTGCACCAGCCAGATAAGAGGTTTGAGCACCGTGACGAAGAACTTGAGGGGGCGGAAGGTGAAGAGGGCGACCTTTTCGGGCGCATTCAGAACCAGATACTTGGGCACCAGTTCGCCCACGACGACCAACACGAAGGTGGTGAGAAGGAAGGAGATGCCAAAGCTGACCCCGTGGGGAACCGTGTTTCCGAACGCCGCCACCAGCAACTCCGTGATGTAAGGCTCAGTGACCGTACCCACCCCGATGCCAATCATCGTGATCGCCACTTGGACGCCTGCGACATAGGGGGACACGTCGTCAAGCTCCTTGGCCAGGGCTTGAGCCGAGCGGTTGCCTTTCTTGGCAAGCGCCTCGATCTTGGACTTCCTCGCGCTCACCATCGCGTATTCTGCGGCGACGAAGAATACGCTTGCGGCTATAAGCAGGATGCTAATCAGCGCTAGCAGGGTAACCCTCTTCCATGTGAAGCATATTGTATCAAAAAGCCGCTAACGTGGGAGGATCCAAATGCGATGTTTGCGCCAGTGCCCGATGCACCGGGCCACATAGCCGAAGATGTTCAGCACGTCGCGATAGAGATCGACAACCGCGGCAAACTCCTCCCCCAGCCTGCGACGAGCCAGGAGCGAAGCCAGATCGTAGACCCAGTAGGTGAGATAGATTGCATTGGCGGCGAGGGCATAGCGGGCGCTGTCGATCATCTCCGGCGCAGCCACCGCGAGCGCGGCTATGGTCGTGCTGGACGCGATCAGAGAGAGCAGATACTGCCCCATGAAGCTGAAATCTCGACCGCAGAGGGTGCAGTAGAGGAGGGCAAAGCCCGGCCCTAGGATCATAGTCCAAAGCGGCCACCCCGACTCCTGAATCGGATGCAAGGCGACGCCGACGGCGAACAGCAACGGAACCAACAGCCAGGAAGAAACCGCCGCCTCCCTCGGTCCCCGCCGCAAAGCCACCCGAATCACCGCCAACGCCAAGATCAAGATCGCCAGCGGCCACCAGGCGTTGGGCGCAGGCAAGGAGATCGGGCTATAAGCCAACGCGCCCACGATCAAAAGCGTCACGCAATGCAAAGCCGCCACCCGCTTGATAAACCCCACCCGAGCCAAATAAGGCTCCTCGGTCACATTGCCGGGAATCTCGATGGGATCGGGGATGTAGTTGGGGACGTACATTTGGGGAGGGTGTTAGGGATTAGGGAAGTTCGTTGGGCGAGCCGCAATCCGAGCCCCCTTGAGGGGGTTGGGGGTGACGCATAATTCTCCATCTGTAGGGTTCATCCATAGTGGTCTGGGCTCCTTCGATACGAATGGAGAACCTGGCCGCACCCCCAACCCCCTCAAGGGGGCTCGGATCATACGCCCTACTCATTCCCCTCCCAGCCCCAGCCCCAACCCCTCGATCTGCTTCAAAATCGCCGCCCGATCCCCAACCAGCACGATCAAAGCGCGATCAAACGGGAGCGCATTGGGGGCTAGGTTGTTGAGGGTGGCGAGGTCTACTTTGGCGAAACGGTCCAGCTCTTGGCCGATCTGGGTGAAGGGGATGCCGTTCTCTCGGTAGGAGATGGCGGTGGAGACGAGGCCTTGGCGAGTGCCGAGGGCGTTGATGAAGTCCACGCGGACCGTGTTCCGAGCCTTATCAGCCTCTTCGTCGGTCAAATCCCCCGTTTTGATCTTGGTGAACTCGCTAATGATCTCCTGGAGAGCGGCCCCGGTGACGTCTGCCCGGACGGCGGTAGAGGCGACGACGTAGCTCGCGGGCCTGGAAAATGCAAAGCGGAGCCCCGCGCCGTAGGTGTAGCCCTTCTCTTCGCGCAGGTTCCGGTTAATGCGGGAGGTGAAGGTTCCTCCGAAGGCGACTCCCAGCTCGGTGAGCGCGTGGCGGTTGGGCGAGGTGAACGGCTCGGTAGGCATCATGATCCGAATCACCGTCTGGACCGCGCCCGGCTTGTCGATAATCACCAGCCTCTGCTTCTGGGGCGAGACGGCGGGATAGGCGGCTTGGGCGGCGGGACTACCACCCTTCCACGCTCCCAGCTTCTCATTCAAAATCGCCTTCAACCTGTCCACCGACAGGCTCCCACTGGCATAGATCGCCGCACCCTGAGGGGTGAAGATGCGGCGGTAGGAGGCCTTGATGTCTTCCAGAGTGAGCTTGCCCACCGTCTCCGGCGTGCCCCGCACGGGGCGGGAATAGGGGTGCGACGCGCCAAAGAACTCGCGGTTGGCCACCTTGGTCGCCAACGCGCCGGGATCGTCGTCCTCCATGGCCAAGTCCTCCAGGTGGAGGGACTTCACCCGGTCCCACTCCTCCTTCATGAGCCGAGGGCGGAGGACGGCTTCCGACATCAGCGCCATCGACTTATCGAACCGGTCGGTAAGCACCGACAGGCTGACCGTCGATCCCTCCCGATCGGCTCCCGTCGAGAGTTGGGCGCCGAGGATGTCGAGGGCATCGGAAAAGGCTTCGGCGTCCATCGACCCCGCGCCCTCATCCAGCATATCGGCGGTGAGTTCGGCGAGGCCCGCCTTGGCGGCCGGGTCGGAAGATGCGCCCTGTCCCAACCTCAAGGTGAGGGTCATCATCGGGAGGTCGGCTTTGGGCCAGTAGTAGACCGGGATGCCGTTGGCCAGTTTGAACTCGGTCGGCTTGGGGAAGGCGAACGGCTTCTCTGCTCCGACCGCAGGCTGGACGGCGCGAGGATTGTCCTTGGGCGGGGCGGCTTGGGGGACGACGCGCAAGATGAGGCGGCGGTTGGGGTCGAGCGTCTTCGCCGCCACCGCCTTGAGCCCCGCCGGAGTCACCGCTTTGAACAGGTCATGCTCTTTCTGGAACGAGTTCGGATTGCCAAAGTAGAACTCGAACTCGTTCAGCCGGTCGGCCCTTTGCTGAAGAGACTGGAGACTGTTGATCGCCTGGAAAGAGACCTGGGCCATCTGGCGATCCAACTCCGCTTTCGTTGGTCCTGAGGTTCGGAACTTGGCGAGGGTGGCGTCAATGGCTTTCTCCAACTTGTCCAACGTCACGCCTTCCCGCGCAGTAGCCTCAACGGTAAAGGTTGATCCCAACAGCATCGGATACTGGTAAGCCGCTACCTCGCTTGCCAGTTCGCCCTCCACCACCAACGCCTGGTAGAGCCGACTGGTATAGCCTTCGCTCAGGACGCCGCCCGCCAGCCGCATCTCGATATCGCCCGGCTTATAGGCGGCGGGGCTGTGCCAGACCATGATCGTCTTGGGCGCCTGGACGTTGTCCACCATCGTCACCCGCTTCACCCCATTGATGCCCACGGGCGGGACCGGCTTGCGCACGATGTCGTTGCCTCGCGGGAGGGTGCCGAAGAGCCGGGCGATGAGCGGCTTGATCTCTTTGGAATCAAAATCCCCCGCGACCACCAGGCTGGCGTTATTCGGGACGTAGTAGGTGTCGAAGAACTCGGTCACATCCCGAACGGCGGCGTTGTCCAAATCCTCCATCGACCCGATCACGCTGGTGCTGTAGGGGTGGAACCTGGGAAATATGAGCCCTGGGATGGCGTCGTAGGCCCGGCCATAGGGCGAGTTGTCCACCCCTTCCCGACGCTCGTTCTTCACCACCTCGCGCTGAAGGTCCAGCTTCTTCTGGTCCATATCCTTCGAGAGCCCTTCCATCCGGTCCGCCTCCAGCCAGAGGAGCAGAGGCAGGATGGACGAGGGGCCGGATTCGAAGTAGTTGGTGCGATCCTCGGCGGTCGTGGCGTTGTTGCTCCCGCCGTACTTCTCCATCAGGATGTCGAACTGCCCATTGGGAACCTGCTTGGTGCCCATGAACATCAGGTGCTCGAACAGATGCGCAAACCCACTCCGCCGCTCCGCCTCGTCCTTGGAGCCCACCTTGTACCAAATGTTCACCGCCGCGATAGGCTGAGACCGGTCTTCATGAAGGATCACGGTCATCCCGTTGGGGAGGCGATACTTTTCAACTTTGACAGTCTGAGCCGGAGCGCAGACGGCGAGGAGCCCGAGGAGAAGGAAAGCGGAGAGTCGCGACATCGGTACGCCTATTGTGGCTGATAAGCCGTTCCATCTACCGGCGGGGCGCGAGCGACGGAGGCGTCATGTGATGAGGCGGTACAGTTACGAAGCCTCCCTTATAACACACATGATTAGTATTATCGAAGCTGAAGATCAGGCAGACGCTCTAGAGGAAATTCTTCTTGAGAATAACATAAAAATTCTACCAGGATCTCCGCTTGAGGAAGCCTGTCTATCCATAAAGGACTGGCGGCTTAAACATGAAAAAAAGGAATCTATAGACCCGTCATTCGATTTTCGAAATCAAGATAGGCAGATTGTCGGCATCAATTTCTTTTGCGCAAAGGTGATAACAGTCCATAAACTTGGTCGTTTAAGGCCATTCATCAATCATTTGAAACTCTTGGCCAAAGGCGAACCTACGCAGACGGTTCCTCATCTTCATGATGACAGCTCTAATAAGATATTCGAACTCATCGTGGGCCTCTGTTGCGCGGAGTTGACGGAGGACGTTGACATGGAAAGTCAAGGTCCTGACAAAGACCCAAACCCTGACGTAATTGCCAGGTTTGATCGGGAGAAATGGGGTTTTGCGTGTAAAGTCTTACACTCCAAGAATCCGTTAACCATGTATGACAGGTTAATGGACGGAGTTAGACAACTAGAAAAGTCAAATATAGACATTGGCATTGTCGTGTTCAACTTGAAGAACATTTTCGACCATGACGAGATATTTCCTAGGATTGTGGACGAAAGCGGACAACCGCAATTTCTAGCCCATAAGAAACCAGAGTTGGTCGACCAGAAACTTGCACAATTCTGCGAGGAGACAGTGATTGGGATGGTGGACCGAGTTGGGAAGGATATGGTACGAGAGTCTTTCAAACTAACCAAGACGCCGCCTGTTTGCCTTGCCTACCTACAGAGCACTGCATCAGTAATCAAAAACCGGCTTCCTGTTATTACAGGTTTCTCATGCGCTGTTGACGTTACGTTGACTGGTCAGAAATTGACTATGCCGCTAACCAGACTGCAAGCCCTCGAAAGAAGGCTTGTCTCTAGAGACCGGGTAATGACTGGGACCAGCAACGTACTGCTTGCGTCTGCCACTCAACTACGCCAGATAGGAATTGACGTGTGATTTTGATCCCTCGACAAGCCCCGTGTTGGGGATAGAGACTCAGTCCATCGCTACGTTGGTTACTCTCGACATCGGGGTGGCGGGGAATCCGGTCAGGGAGGTTCAAAGGGCGCGAGATATGCCTCGCTGTGGCTCCCGAATGGCGTGATGGGGAGGGGATATGGGTTTGGGGGCGCGAATTCAGAGGTTCTGCTCGCGACCGCAGAGGTTGCGCTCGCGATTTCAAGGTCAAAATTCGCTTCCCCAAAGTTTTTGTTCGCGAACATAGGGCTTGGGGAAGCGAACTTAAGCTTTGCGTCAGCCTGCAAATACGTTGAAACCTAAGGATTTTACGAGGGGGTGGCGATAATTGCCCTATTACTGCCCGAGAAGGGTAGTGGAGGTAGTAAATATGCCATCGGAAAACATACCTAGAAGCGACCCGAGCCTTGGAATCTGGCTCACCAACTTTGCGACGATCGCGGCGGCCAACGCCACCGACTTGGGGCTGACGACGGCCCAAACGGCCGCGATGACGGCGGCGGCAAGCAATTACAACGCCAAGCTTACGGCGGCGAACACCGCTAAGAACCGACAGCGGAGCGCGGTGCAGGTGAAAAACAACGCCCGCACGGCGGCGCTCGACCTCTTTGGCCCCACCGCCAAGACGATCTTGGCCAACCCCGAAGTGGAAGCGAACTTAAAGGTGGACTTGGGCATGACCGTGGCCCCGACCCCGCCGGCTCCCGTCAGTACACCCATCGACCTCTCGGCGACCGCCTACTCGAACGGCGCGACCATCCTGATCTGGAAGCGCGGCGCGAATGCCAAGAGCGTGAGCTATGTGATCGAGGCGAAGATTGGGCTTGCTCCCAATTGGACCATCGTCGGCACCACTCAGCGGGTGAAATTCACCGACGAAGGCCGCACTCCGGGCCAGATGATCACCTATCGGGTCTCGGCGGTGCGCGGCGGGGTGCAGAGCCTGCCGAGCAACGAAGCCGTGGTCTACAGCGCGTCGTCCGGCGAGACGATCTACCTGTCGCAAGCGGCGTAGGTCTTTGATCCCCCAACACGCCCCGTGTTGGGGGATCAAACTTGGGAGCCCCTGACCTGGCAGGTCAGGGGACGCATGGGCAGGTTGGCCCATGCCGCTTACTCTTCGGACTTCAGCTTCCAGCCCGCAATCCGGGCGACGCTTCGGCCTTCTTCGGTTTGGGGGTCGAGGTCTACTTCTTCGATCTCGGGGAGTTCTTCCAGGTGGACGACCTCCTCGCGCTCCTCCTCTTCAACCGGAGCGGTGGCGGGGTCCCATTCGGCCTTTTCAGAGTCGGCGAGGACTCGGCCCAGGACGCCGTTCACGAACTTGCCGCTCTCCGCCGTGGAGTATTTCTTCGCGATCTCGATGGCCTCGTTGAGGGTGACGGCGGGGGGGATGGCGGGCTCGAAGAAAAGCTCGTAGGTCGCGATGCGCAGGATGTTGCGGTCGATGGCGGCGATGCGGCTGAAATCGTAGTCCTTGATCCGCTCAGCCAGGAAGTCGTCGATCAACCCCGAGTTCTTGTGGTAGCCGCGAATGACGCGCTCGGCATAGGCCCGCTGGTCGAAGTGAAGCTCATTCTGAGCCACCGCATCCGCGATCACCTTATCCGGGTTCACCCGCATAATGTCCATCTCGTAGAGGGCGCGAAGCGCCAACTCACGCCCTCGGCGGCGGGATTTAGCCATGGAGGGGCTCCGGAGGGGGTGGATTGACCATTGACCATTGACCATTGACCATTGAGGAATGGCGACGATGTGACTCGTACCAATCCCGTAACTTAGGTTCGAACTGATCCGCTTGACATGCTTGCAGAGAGTTCACTCAAACTCACCAATCGTCAATCGTAAATCGTCAATCGTCAATTTCATCTCAGCCCAGCATCCTCGGCACGAAGCCGGTGTCAAACTCGCCTTTGATCCAGAGCGGGTGGTCGATGAGTCTCCTGAGGAACGGGATGTTGGTGGCGATGCCGCCTACCTCGAACTCGTGCAACGCCGCGCGAAGCTTCTTAACGGCCTCGTCCCGATCCCGGCCTGTGACGATCAGCTTGGCGAGCATCGGGTCGTAGTAGGGGGAGACGCTGAAGCCGGCGTAGCAGTGGGTCTCCATTCGAACGCCTCTTCCGCCGGGGGAGATCCAGTGGGTGATGCAACCGGTGCTCGGGGCGAAGTCCTTGTCCGGGTCCTGGGCGGTGATGCGGACCTCGATGCTGTGGCCCTTCAACTCCACGTCGCGCTGGCTGATCGGGAGCTTCTGCCCGTCGGCGATGGCGAGCATCAGGTGGACTAGGTCGATCCCCGTGATCTCTTCGGTGACCGGATGCTCCACCTGGAGGCGGGTGTTCATTTCCAGGAAGTAAAACTTGTTGTCCTTGTCCACCAGGAACTCGACCGTGCCCGCGTTCTGGTAGCCGACGCTCTTGGCCACCCGGACCGCCGCCTCGCCCATCTTCTTGCGAACCTTGTCGGGGAGTCCGGCATAAGGGGCCTCCTCCACGATCTTCTGATGGCGCAGGTTTTGGATGGAGCATTCGCGCTCGCCCAGGTAGACCATATTCCCATGGCTGTCCCCGATCACCTGAATCTCCACATGGCGCGGCTCCAGGACGCACTTCTCCACCAGCATCTCGCCCGACCCAAAGCTGGCCTGAGCCTCGGCGGAGGCGGTTTTCCAAAGAGCGGCGAGTTCGTCGGGAGAGTCCACCCGGCGAATCCCCCTTCCCCCTCCTCCCGCGACGGCCTTGAGCAAAACCGGGTAACCGATCTCCTCGGCGACGCGCAAAGCCTCGGTGTCGGTAGGAACAGCCCCGTCCGACCCCGGAACAACCGGGCAACCGGCGGCGATGGCGGCGGTTTTCGCGCTCGCCTTGTCGCCCATCGCGTCGATTGCGGCGGTGGGAGGTCCGACGAACTTCACGCCCAGCGACTCCAAGGCCACCGCAAAGTTGGCGCGCTCGCTGAAGTAGCCATAGCCAGGGTGGACGGCGTCGGCCCCAGAGATTTGTGTCGCCATCAGAACGTTGGCCAGATTCAGGTAGCTATCGGTGTTGGTCGCCGCGCCAACGCAGATCGCCTCGTCGGCCAGCTTGACATGAAGACTCTCGCGATCCGCCTCGCTGTAGATGGCAACGCTCTGGATGCCCAGTTCGCGGCAGGCTCGAAAAACGCGGCAGGCGATTTCGCCTCGATTAGCGACAAGGACCTTTTTCAGCATCAATACTTCTCATGCCCCGGGTGGACACACCAAACTTGTCCGGTCGTGGGGTCGTAGCCATAGGGCTCTTTGCCTTTGCCCATCGGGCAACCGTAGAACTGGCTCCCCAAGCGGGTCTCCTCCAGGGTTTGCGGCCAAGCCTCGTCGCCACCGGAATCCCGCGCAATCTGCAAAGATGTTCGCACTTGGGTCAGGTAGTTCTTGCAGACAGTGTCCTCGGCTTTGGCTTTGGCCAGGCCGGGCATGGTGGTCCCCCGGCCATCGGCACGGGGCGACGAACTCTTGCCAAAGGCACCCGTGCCTTTCAGCACCACCACCGCCAGAATCGCGATGATGGCGATGGCGGCCAACAGACCGATCAGCGTTTCGCCGCGTTGAAATCTTCTCATGGCTTCACCTGGGCCAGCACCTGCCCATATTGAACAGAGTCGCCATCCTTGACGAAGACCTCGACGATCTCTCCGCTGACCGTCGATTCGATATCGTTGGCAAGTCCCAGCGTGGCGATAGAGGCCACGGCGTCGCCCTTCTCAACCCTCTCGCCCACCTGCAATTTGCCCCCTTCGGCGCGAAGGTAGCCGACATGGTTGGCTTTGATCGTGAGCAGTTCGCAAGCGCCATTCAGGCCCTCTGGCCCGGAAGCGAGGGGGACCGCCTTCTTTTTGCGGGGGGCAGGCTCCAGTGAAGCCACGAATCGGGCTTCGCCATTCGCCAATTCGACTTCTGCAAAGCCGTATTCGCGCGCGACGGTTAATGCGTGCTTTACGACGTCCGCGTCGATGCTTGCCATGGGGCAGGGAGTTTACCTGCAGACATAATAGGCTCGATGGTCTTAGATGTCGTTTGTCCGGCAAAGCTCAACCTGTTTCTGGCGGTCGGCCCAAAGGACGCCATCGGCTACCACCCAATCCGCACGATCTTCCAAACCGTCGATCTCTGCGACCGGGTCATCATCGATCTGGACGCCCCGGAGACCTTGGTGGAGTTCACGGGACAACCCGTGCCGGAGGCCAATACAGTTACGAAGGCCCTGCGGTTGATGGCGGAATTCACGGATTTGCCCAAGATGGGGATTAGGATCGAAAAGCACATCCCCTCGATGGCGGGCTTGGGAGGAGGGTCTTCCAATGCCGCCGCCGTGATCCGGGCGGTACGCCACCTGGTTCCCGAGCGGTTCGGGGAGCGGGACGCGTTTGCCGTGGCGGAAGCGGTCGGGGCGGACGTGCCGTTCTTTTTAGTGGGAGGCCGGGCGAGAGGCGAAGGGTACGGCGAAAAGCTCACCCCCCTCCCCGACCCGAACCCCCTCCCATGGGTCCTCATCATCAAGCCCCCCTACAGCTACTCCACCCCCGAGATGTACGCCAAACTCGATGCCGTCAGCTACCACTTCGAAGACTTCCCCGAGGTCGAACGCCAGCACAACGACTTCGAGCGGGTGATCTGCTACGGAAACGACGTCATCGAACGGATCGGCGTCTTTGGCGGAAGAATGCCCGGCATGACCGGCTCCGGCTCGGCGATATTTGGGCTGTTTGAGAGTGAGGGGGAGGCGAAGACGGCTCAGTCTTATGCCCAGCAAGAGAATTTGGGCGACACATGGGTGGTACGGATGCTGAGTAGGTCAGAGAGTTTGGAGATTCGGTACAAGTAGCGCGATCCGAGCCCCCTTGAGGGGGTTGGGGGTGAGGCCTGGTTCCCCATTTGTATCTGGAAAACGCAAAGGTGGGTCAATTACTTACAAGCGGAGAACTGGGCGCCACCCCCTCAAGGGGGCTCGAATTGCTCTACTTGTATCGATAAACGATCCGGCCTCGGGTGAGGTCGTAGGGGGAGACTTCGACGCGGACACGGTCGCCGGGCAGGATTCGGATGTAGTTCATGCGCATCTTGCCGCTGACGTGGGCCAGGAGTTCCATCCCGTCTCCCTCTTCCAACTTCACGCGGAACCGAGCGTTGGGAAGGTTCTCCAACACGGTCCCTTCAAGCTCGATGCCCTTCTCTTTGTCGTCCTGCGGTTTATATTGCGGTCTTCGTCTACCCATAAGCTTCCTGAATTATCTATTGTAGCAGGTGGGGAGGGAATTGGAAATCGAGGACTAGGGATTGCCGGACTGGCAGGATTCGGCGAAATGGTCCCGTCATGACAAACCTAGTGACGTGGGCAGATGCTTGGCCGACAAAAAACCTACCCCGTGCTCTGCATCCCCGCCGCGATGCCGGCGATGGTTTGGAGCATGGCGTCTCTCCAAGTTCCGCTTTGTTCCTCATCGCTTAGCTGAGGCCAACGCTTCATGAGTTCGACTTGGAGGCGGTTAAGGGGCATGATGATGGGGTTGCGGAAGTTGACGGTTTGGCGAACGGTCTTGGCGTTTTCCAGGAGTTCCTTTGAGCCGGAGATGGCGAGGAGTTGGGAAAGGGTTTTGTCCAGTTCCTCCCGGATCAGCGGAAAGACCTGCTGACCGCTCCCGTCGAGCGCGGCGTACATTTCGGCGGTCTCCATGTGGGCGCGTTTGAGTTCCAGTTGGGCGTTGTCGAGGACGGTTTTGAAGAAGCGGGACTCTTGATAGGCTTTGCGGAGGGTCTCGGGGGCCTCGGCTTCCAAGGCGGTGCCGAGTCCGTACCAACCGGGCAACCCGATTCTGGACTGCACCCAGGCGAAGTTCCAGGGGATCGCACGAAGCCCTTCCACGCCCTCATTCCCGCCGGGCCGGAAGACGGGGCGGGAGGCGATGGTGAGGTACTGGATGAAGTCGATGGGGGTGCAGGCGGAGTAGAAATCCCAGAACTCGGGAAGGTCGTAGACCAGTTGGCGATACTGCTTCCGAGAGGTCTCGGCGAGGCGTTGGAACAGGGCCTCCAGATCGTCATTCTCGGGCTCTCCTTCGCCGCTGAGAGCCAGGACGCAGGCGCTGACGATCTGCTCCAGGTGACGGTGAGCGATGGCGGGGAAACCGTAGCGGAACGAAATTACCTCGCCCTGCTCAGTGAAGCGGATCGGACCGGAGAAGGAGCCTTTGGGCTGGGCCAGGATCGCGCGATTGGCCCGCCCCCCGCCCCGCCCCACGGTGCCGCCTCGGCCATGGAAAAACTGAATCTCCACCCCATGCTCGTCAGCCACTTGATCCAGACTGCGGATGGCGCTCTGCAAGGCCCAGTTGGCGGCAAAGTAGCCTCCGTCCTTGCTACTGTCCGAGTAGCCCAGCATGATCTCGGCGAGAGGCTTGCCATTCTTTATGGGCAAGGTTTGGCGGTAAGCGGGGTTCGCTAGGAGTTGGGCGAAGACTTCGGCTCCGTCGGCCAAGTCGTCGATGGTCTCAAAAAGCGGGGCAACCTGGATCCCGCCCAGTGGAAACTCGGGGCCGAGTTGGAATTGCCGGGCCAGTACCAACACCTCCAAAAGGTCGCTGACTCCGTGGGTCATGGAGACGATGTAGCTTCCGATGGACTCCCGGCCCAACTCCACAATCGCGCGATGGATTACCCGGAAGATGCCGATCACCCGCTCCGTCTCCGGCGTTCCATGGAAGCCGACCGGGATCAGGGGACGCGGGTTTTCGAGCTCTTTGCCGAGGAGGGCGACTTTGGCCCTTTCGTCCAGCTTGGAGTAGGGAGGATCGGTCTGGACTTGGGCGGCGGCGAAGATTTCATCCAGGGCACGTTCATGCTCGCGGCTGTGCTGGCGGATGTCGAGGGGGGCGAGTTGGAGCCCAAAAGTTCTTAACTGCCACTTGAGGCGCGAGAAGTTTCCGCTATGCACCGCGCTTTGCCCTTGGTTCTGCACGAGGCTGGATTCCATTGCGGCCAAGATCTGCTCGATCTCCCGGCGCGCAAGCTGACTGGGAACCGACGAATCGATCTCGCTCTGTGCCGCCCGCTCGATGCACAGGCAAGCTCGAACGTAAGGCTCCTGGGGATACCGCGAACGTTGATACTCCGTTAACGGATATTTGATTTCCATCTGGCCCAGGACTTCGGTGAGTTCGTTCGAGACTTCGACCCGCTTGGTGGACATCGTAAGTTCGCGGCGAAGCTGGTAGGCACATTCGCGAAGGGTCTCCAGCGCGAGTTTGCGATGCTCCAGCAGGGTCCACCAGGTGACCTCGGGGGTGACGTTGGGGTTCCCGTCCCGATCTCCGCCCACCCAGGATCGATAGCTGAGCAAAGGCTTGTCCAGAGGCTTGCCCGAAGCCCGCTCCAAGTCCTCCATCAGCCAGGGCACCACCCGAAGCACGGTCCGCTCGAAGAAGAACAGGACGTTGCGGACCTCCTCTTCGACGCTGAGAGTCTTGGCCCGCATCTCGTCGGTCTGCCAAAGCTCGGTAAGGACCTGGTGGATTTCCCGGACCCTGGCTTCTTCCAGGTCCAAAGGTGCGGCCAATCCTCCCTGCCCCTCCGGCCCGCTATCCAAGACCTCGGCGATCCGGTAGATCTTCTCCTGAACCGCCCGACGTTTGGCCTCTGTCGGGTGGGCGGTGAAGGTGGGGACGATCTCCAGGCGGTTCAGATCGACGTCGCGAACCTGCCGCACCGCCTCGGCAATCGACTCTTTGCGAACCCGAGCGGCCCGGTTGGCGGAGACGATGGCCTTTTGTTCCAGGACATTGAGGATTTGGAAGAAGACGGTGAACGCCCGGGCGGCTTTCTCGATCTTATGCGGGTCGTCGCCCCGGATCGCCTTCCCCGCCATCAGCCCCTGGCAAGCGTCCAAAATCCACTCGCCTTCCTGTTCCAAAAGAACCTGCCCAAGGGAAGCGTTGAAAAGCTGGATATCGGAGCAGAGTGCTTCGGGCAAGCCGAAAGCGGCCGGATCGAGTAAGAGGAAGGGGCTTTCGGGCATGGCGGGAGCTTACCGGAGCCGCTCCAAGATCGAGTGGCGAACGCTGTTCCCCACCGCATAAAAGGCTGATTCCAGGTTCCGCTTTCCCTTCAAAATCATCTGCTTCTGTAACTTCTGCAAGTCCAGCTTTGTTCCGCGCTGTTTGAGGACCGGAGTGGCGGAGCCGAGTTCGGCAAGCCGCTTCTTGAGGGTCTTGGCGTCGAACCTCCCCGACTCCAAGACTTGGAAGCCGGTAAGCCAAGGGGATTGGATTTCCGTGTCTCCCGTGAGGTAGCCGTTGGAATCGCCGAGGGCCTTCAGATTGAACTGCTCGCAAAGGTTCCCCAGGGCGTGGGCACGGATCGCGGCGGGGTCGGCTTCGTAGAGGTAGGCGCTTGGCTCCGGCGCTTCCTCCAGGTACAAGTCGTCCGCCTCAAGCTGAGCCCCAGACTCCACCTGAACCGCAAACCGCCCCGGCTTGGCCTGCTTGCCAAAGATAACCAACGCCTCCCGACACTCCCCGCCGAAACTGACGAACTCCAGGCACGGCCCCAGAGATTCTAGGAAGTCGTCGGGCAGCATCGGGCTGAGCTTGATGACGCCGAGGTCGCAGTCTTTGAATGCGTCAAGGATTTCCAGGGGGTTGGGTTGGAATTCGGAGGGGTCGGTGAATCGGCGGCCAGATGAGCGTCGAGCGGGGTCGGCGAAGATGAATCCAATGGACCGCCGATCTCTAGATCGGCAAAGAGAGCTTGTACCTGGCAGAGAGTCTGCGGCTTCTACAAGTTCAAACCCCTCCATCCCCAACCCCTTCCTCCCCAACCTTTGGGGAGGAAGGGGCTTTTCCCCCTCCTCCAAGTGGTTCGTCTTGGAAGAGGAGGCAGGGGGGTGGAGGTTCTGCTTGTAGTTGACCCGTTCGCGGTCAGACGGCGGCACAATGCATCCGCCGCCTACAGGGTCAGCGGTCTCTACAAGCTCAAACCCCTCCATCCCCCGACCCCTTCCTCCCCGACCTTCGGGGAGGAAGGGGAGGGCGAGGACTTCTGCTTTCACCCCATGAACCGCCAGATTGTGCCTGGCCACTTCTGCTCGACTCTTATCGATCTCCAACCCCAGAGCTTCCCCCCTCCTCGCCAATGCAATCAAGTCCGCTCCAATACCCGCAGTCAGATCCAAGACGAATTCCCCGGGAGGGAACAGGGAGGCGTGGTAGGCGGCAACCGCCTCATGGGTCGCCATCTCAAGGCCCTCAGGGTCAAACAGCATCTCTGCCGCCCGAGAAAACTTCGCCGCGCCCCGCTTCCTCAACGCCCACTGGGAAAACGCCCACCTAGCCGCCTCTACCGATGTCTTGGCCGCCACGCGCGAGATTGCCGCCGGGCTGGCCGGTTGGTTTTCTGCGAGTTTTAGGGCTTCGGCGTATAAAGAATCCACTGATGCTAACGACATTGTGTTTTCTCAGCGTCCTGATTGTCTCTCCCCAGCAGGACTTGGCCCAATTAACGGCGGGGGTCGGCGGGATCGCCAAGCCAGGGTTGCCGGGAGTCGTCAGCGCGATCTCGCCTACCGCTGTGTCTTTCGTCATCGCCCAAGATGGACGGGTCATCATTCCCGTGGCCTCCGCCGGAAGGCTGGGCAAGGGGCGGGTGGCGGCTTTTGGGCATGGAGGATATCTCAGCGCGGATGCCGCCAAAGAGGGCGATACCGGGAAACTGCTGTCGAACGTGATCCAGTGGTGCTCCAGCCGGGCTGGGAAACTGCGCGTCGGGCACATCCAGCCAGGCGACCAGGCTTGGATCAATAGCCTTGGGTTCGAGGCGGTTTCGGTGGCGAGAAACACCTTGGAATCTGATTTGAAACGGGTGGATGTAGCCATCCTTCCCGCCTCTTTTGATTCCCAAATCGTGGAGATCTACGTCAAAAACGGAGGCGGCCTTATCACGGCACACACGCCCTGGGGCTGGATGCAGCTGAACCCCGGTAAGGACTTGGCGACCGAGATGCCGATGCAGGGCTTGCTCCACCAGGCCGGACTTTCCTTCAGCGATGGCGGAGCCGAGCGGGTTTGGCCCGCTAAAGACCTTGCGGAGTCCAACCGGGTCAACGCCGCCCTTGCCTTGGAGAATCTGGCTAAGGATGGGATGCAGGCTTCGACCACCATCATGTCGGCCCTGCGATCCACCACCGAGAAAGACGCCTTCAATCGCCAAGTGCGGAATGCGGTCAGCGGGGCGGCGATCAAGATGCCCACCGAGAAGACCCCTCTTGCCGCCGCCGATGCCCTGTCCCGCTTGGCTCTCACCGTCAAGCACCTGGACCGCCAAGCCGGGAAGCCGATGCCGAAGGTCGAGCCCAGTGCGTCCGACTTTCCCGGAGCCGTGCCCGATTCCGCGCCTCGGGTCGAGGCCAGCGTGATGGTGCCGGTGGATCGGAACCAGTGGGTCAGCACCGGCCTCTATGCCGCTCCGGGCGAGACGATCACGGTGGAAAGCCCGGTCGCTTTGTCCAGCGTCAGCGTCCAGATCGGCTGCCACTCCGACACCCTCTGGCACCTGGATCGCTGGCAAAGACACCCAGAGATCAAGGTTCGCAAGGTCCTGGCCCCAGGGGTGACTCGACTGTCGAGCCCGTTTGGCGGGCTGGTCTATATCGCGGTGGATCGGCGCAACTCCCTGCCCGACCAGAAGCTCACCTTTGGAAACGTGGTTCGTTCGGCCCGGTATGTCCACGGCAAGACGACATTGGCCCAGTGGCAGGAGCAGTTGAAGCACCAGGCCCCTTGGGTGGAGATCGGGTCGGAGAAGGTGATCTTTAGCGTTCCCTTGACCGACGCCCGGAAGGTGGAGGACCCGGTCGCCCTGATGAACCTGTGGGACAAGTCGCTGGACCTTTACAGCGAACTGGATGGCCGTCCTCTCCCCGACCGCCCCGAGCGCATCGTCTGCGATCGCCAGATCAGCGCGGGCTACATGCACTCCGGCTACCCGATCATGACCTGGATGGACCACTCCATCGAGCTTTCTCTCAGCGTCAAGAAACTGACCACCGAGGGAACCTGGGGGCACTGGCATGAACTGGGGCACAACCACCAAAAGGGCGAGTGGACCTTCAACGGCACGGGCGAAGTCACCTGCAACTTCTACTCCCTCTACCTGATGGAGAAGATCGCCGGAAAGGGCCTGTGGGATCGGATCGGGAGTGAGAAGGCGAAGGTCGAAGCCTATCTGGCGAAAGGCGGCGACTTCGAGCAGTGGAAGCGAGAGCCATTCCTGGCCCTGTATATGTACGGCCAACTGATCGACGCATTCGGCTGGGATTCGCTGAAGAAGTACCTGCGGAGCTACGAGGGACCCAACGCCGGAGCGATGCCCCGGAACGACCTGGAGAAGCGAGACCAGTTTATGACCCGGTACTCAAGGGTGATCGGGAAGAACCTCGGCCCGTTCTTTGAGGGCTGGGCGGTGCCGACCAGTCAGGGGGCGCGGGATTCGTTGCGGGACTTGCCGGTTTGGGTTCCGGCGGGTTTTCCGAGGAAGCCGTAGGCGTTAGACCGGATCTTCACCATTCGTCGATCACCCGTTTCAAGGGCTTCGGGCACTTTCCAGGTCTCCAAAATCACCACGGCGGCACAGCGGACGCGGCGTTTCACGGTAGGTTCGCTGTGCAACGCCGTGCCCACCGTTACACCGTGGTTCAAAAAAGCTTGGACTTTGACATTGGCTCACCGCCAAAGCACAACGCAGTCGCTCTTCCCCTCTCCGAACTTCGCCGAGAATCACCGGTTTGTCGCCTAATAGACCACCGGTCGTTGGAAATCGGGACAGCTTCAGGGCGTCTCCGGGGAGTAGGATAAATACATGATTTGGCAACGCAGCCTTCACGAACTTCGAAAAGAGCTTTCATCCCATGAGGGATATCCCTGCATCACCCTCATGATGCCGACCGCCCGGAATATGCCCGACAACGCGCAGGATCCGGTGAGGCTGAAGAACTTGGTCAGCGAGGCCAAGAACCGGCTCAAGGACGAGATCGGGAAGCGTCCGGGAACCAAAGCGGTCGAGATGCTGGAACTTGCCGCCGACTCCGTAAACCATGACCTCAACTACGAAGGCCTGGCGATCTTTGCCAACGAAGCGATGGAAGTAACCCTCAAGACCCGATTCCCGTTGGCGGAGGCAGTCCATGTGGACGACCGCTTCTCCCTCCGCGCCATCTTGCGTGCCGAGCGGCGCGCAGAACCCTATCTCGTTTTGGTTCTGGCTTTCGACGAAGCTCGCCTCTATGAGGGCCAGCGGGAGGAGCTTTTAGAGATCAAAGCCTACGGCTTCCCGACCCAAAACCCCTCCTACGGCGCGGCGGCGAAGGTGCCCAGCGGTCTGGGGGTCGATGCCACAAAGGTGCTCGACGACTCTCGAAGGCAGTTCGTGAAGACCTGTCTCGACTCACTGGCCAATCAGGATGCACTTCCCTCCAAGCTCGTGATCACCGGCACTCCTGAGCTTCTCTCCAATGCCCAGGAGTTCATCCCGAGTTCGATGGAACTGATCGCCACGGTCGGCGGCAACTACATCGGGCCTCCTATGGCAGAAGTCGGGCAGAAGGTTTGGGAAGCCGTCCGGGCCGCGCGGCAGGAGATGTCGAAGGACCTCGTTGATCAACTGGATGCCGCGCGGTCGGCTCAGCGGTTCG
This sequence comes from uncultured Fimbriimonadaceae bacterium, assembly GCA_964501275.1. Taxonomy (GTDB): domain Bacteria; phylum Armatimonadota; class Fimbriimonadia; order Fimbriimonadales; family Fimbriimonadaceae; genus 55-13. The sequence goes on from CAZCSP010000031.1 coordinate 32,549, forward strand.
AGTCTGGCGTTCAATCCCTGGCGCCTCTGGCCTACCAGGGGCGGATCGACACCTTGATCTGCGGCATGGGCTATCAGATCGCGGGGCGGTTCAATGAGGCGACGGAGTCGATGGACCTGATCGACGCCCCCGAGGGTTGGGGAGATATCGACGACGCCGTGGATTGGATCGTGCAGCAGGTGCTGGACAAGGGTGGCAAAGTGCGGTTTGTCGAGGATGAGCTTCTGGGTGAGACGCCGATTGCGGCGATTTTGCGGTATTAAACTTAGCGTCCTCCTCTGTGTCAGCTGTGGATAAAGGCTCCTCTCTGTTGCTCCGTAGTGGTAACGCCGGCAAGCCAGCTTGAGAGGTGATGCAGACGTCTGTGTCCGCCAGTTGTCCACATCCCGACCTACAAGATCAGGGCCACGTAACAAGTCACTAGTCTCTACAAGCCTGCTTCCCTCCCAGGCGAAGTCGTGGCTTGGCCCTCCAGGTCCGGGGACCGGCAGGGGTATGTTCCTCGGGCTTACTTTTCCAGCGAGGAGGGCTAGCTACTCAACAGACTTCTATTCCGCCAAAGCGACCAGCTGCCCGACATACTTGTCCACGTTCAGGGTCGAGCAATGGGCGTGGGGAGCGCCGTTGACGATCCAGATTTTGGTTCCCGCCGCCTCCGCCAACGCCTCACCATTGGAGAGCGGGAAGAGTTCGTCGCTGGATCCGTGGATGATTAGGGAGCGCTTGCCCTTCCACTTGGCGGCAGATTCCACTGGATTCACGGTGGCGGGGTCGATGCCCGTCATGCGCTTGGCGAACCAGATGACAGGGGAGAGGTAGGTGCTGGCGCCGGAGGCTTTGCGGTCAAACCAATTCTTGGTGGCTGGCTCCAACCGAGCGAAACAGCCTTCGGTCGCGACGGCGTAGATCGTCGGATCCTGCTCAGAGGCCAGCCAACAAGCAGCCCCGCCCATCGAGATACCGACTAAGATCACTTGGGTCTCCGCGCCCGCCTTGTCCCGAATCCACTTCACACCATCCAGCACGATCTGCGACTCCTTGACCGCAAAGCCGCAGGTCTCATCTGCCCGATTGTCGTGTCCCGGCAAGGCAGGGATGACGACGCCAAAGCCTTTGTCGCGCAATTGGCCCGCCACATCTTTCCACCCGTACTGAGTTCCGCCATATCCATGGACAAGTACGAACACGGGTTTGCCCGATTGCAGCGTGTCCGAGACCCAGGAGTTGTAGCCAACCGACTGGGCGAAGCCCTCGGGCGACGGGCCTGCGTTTGGGGTCCCGGGACGGACGTATTTGGAGGCAAGGTAGTAGCAACCCGCTACATAGGCTAAGCCCAAGCCGAGAAAGAAAAAGACCACCCTACGCCAACGTCGCTTCCGCCGCATCAACACAATTGTTCAACAGACTGGCGACCGTCATGGGTCCGACGCCGCCAGGAACCGGAGTAATCCAGCTTGCGATCTCCTTTGCCGACTCGAAATCCACGTCCCCCACGTCTCCCTGCCGCCCTTCGACCTTGTTGTAACCGGCATCGATCACCACCGCGCCTGGTTTGATCCAGTCACCCTTGACCATCTCGGCCCGACCCACCGCGGCAACCAGAATATCGGCTTCCCGGCAGAGGTCGGGGAGGTCTTGGGTTCGGGAGTGGGCAACGGTGACGGTGGCGTTTTTTTGAAGAAGCATCAGGGCCATCGGCTTGCCGAGGATGACGCTCCGCCCGATTACCACCGCCCGCTTACCTTCACAGGGGATCTGATAGTGGTCGATGATCTTGGTGATGCCAAGCGGCGTGGCGCATCGGAAGCCGGGAAGGTCGGCGACCAGTCGGCCCAGGGAGGCAGGCGTGATGCCGTCCACATCCTTCTCTGAGCCCAAAGCCAAAAGCGCCTCGTCTTCATCCAGGTTCTTGGGTAGGGGGTGCTGGATCAGAACTCCATGGACCGCCGGGTTGCCGTTGAGTTGGTAGATTTTCTCGATGAGTTGAGCCTGGCGCCAAGTCTCATCCACATGGTAGCTCTCCCCAATCATCCCTGCCGCCTCCGCCCACTTATGCTTCATGTTCACATAGGCCAGACTGCTGGGGTCTTGAGCTGCGACCAGCACGTCGAGCCGGGGAACGACTCCTCGGGCGCGAAGGGCATCGACGCGGAGTTTCATCTCGGCGCGAAGCTGTTTGGAAAGGGCTTTGCCGTCAAGGATTTGGGCAGGCATGGAGAGTTAGAAGATACCTCCATCTAGGCTTAACCGCTCGCCGAGCAGCCTTGTTGTCTTAGTAGTTATCACTACTGATCTTTATTCAGATACGTTGTCGGAGTTACTCGCCTACCAATTCCCGCAATCGGTGTTCATCCAGAATTTCAATGAAATCCCTACCCTTGGCAATGGCCTCCTCCTCTTCTAACTCCTTCAACTTCCGATTGACGGTCTCGCGTGAGCAGCCGATGCGTTCGCCAATGTCTCCGTCCGACTTTCGAGGCTTGACTACTTGCCGATCCTGAATGAACCTCGCCTCGCTCAAAAGGTAGTGCGCCAGTCGTCCCGCAACATCCAGGGAGGTGGCGACCGTAGCTCTCTCATCGGCCTCGCGAAGCCGCTCGATAAGGTTCGCGATCACCCCCATCGCCACCGAGGGGTTTTTCTTGACGCAGGCAACGAACTCATCTTTGCTGATTCCCAGCAGAACGCAATCGGTCTGAGTGACAGCAGAGGCGGAGCGGGGGCGACCGTCGAACATCGCCATTTCGCCGATCACATCCCCTTTCCGACGTTCGGCGATAAACTTGGAGCCTTCCAACGTGGACTTGAAAATTCCCACCTTGCCCCGTCCGACTACGAACATCTCGCCCCCCTTTTCTCCTTCATCGAACAGAGTGGTCTCATTGGCCAAGGTAGACCAGCGGCCCAAGCGGGACATCGACTGAATCTCCTCCTCGCCCAGTTGAGAGAACATTGGGACCGAACGAAGCAGTTCAGCCCGATCGGGCAAGGGGAGTTCCAAAGTCTTCTTTTTCTTTTTGCGCATGAACTCCCGTATCGTGACACAGATCACATCTGATTGCTTGATAGAACCTCATCATCTAGCCATGAAAAAGTTAATTCTATTTCTCGTCGCTCTCCTTGCTGCCGCCGGAGCCTTCGCGCAGTCGAAGCCCAAGGCGGTGTTGATTAACGGATTCAAACTCTCGGAGGCTGGATGGTGCAGAAACGTGAATACGCAGATGGCCGATATGAGGTCCTATCTCTCTTCCAAAGGCTACGTGGTCTACTCGTTCGCCCCGCCCGTCCGTGACTTTCCCGCCATCCGAGAAGCCATGAACGGGGCGTCGGTGGTGGTCTACTGGGGGCATGGCGTCATCATGGGATCGGGGGTCTTCGCCCCGGAGAATGCAAAAGTGGGCGGTCTCTCCATTGATGGACGCCACATCACACCCGATGGGCTGCGCAACGAGGTTCGGCTGGCGTCCAACTCAATCGTTATCCTTCCCAATAGCTGTTACGCAGCGGGGAATTCGTCGGACGATAGCGGCAAAGTGAGGCGTGACATCCTGGAGCAGCGGATGGTGAACTATGCCGCACCTTTCTCTGATATCGGCGCGCAGGCCATCGCCTCATGTGTGCGGGCCAAGGAGTTTCTTGCGGCCTACTTCGACACTCAAAGCTACGAAACCGCCTACGCCAAGTCGTCTTGGAGCAAGAAGGTGGTCAGGAAGAAGGTGGCTCAGTACGAGTTTTGGTACGGAGAGAAGATCGACAAGCGCGGCCTCTCTACCACGAGCGCGTTTTTCTGGCGCAAATGACGAAGAGGATGGTGCGCGTCCAGCCACTTCAAAAGGCTTATGTTATACGGTCGAGGGCTTAAGTTATCTCAACTTAGCCTTGCATTCCGACTAAACAGGTGACAAAACGAAGGGTGTGGGCTGCGAACGGATTCGGTACCGGGGTGAATTGAGATGAGTATCTGTGCAAAGTGGCAGTCGCGATTTTCATTGGGTTTGGCAACGGGCTTGGCGCTTGGGTTGGTTGCGGCTTTGGGGACGCCTCAGAAGTCGCCCGCCAAGAAGAACAATCGGGTCCACGTCGTGCAGTGGGCCAAAGACGCCAAGCTGAGCCGCAAGCTGACGAAGGCAGAGGCTGACAAGATCGCAAAGAGTGGCAAAAAAAGCGACAAGAAGGCGATCTCTGCCTACAAGGAAGTGCCGGGAGTCAAGGCAAACACACACCTTCAAGTCCTGGACGTCCTGGAGACCCAAAAGCAGGGCGTGGTCCTGGCGGGCGGGACGCTGTTCAATCAGAAGTATGGCCCCAATACCAAGGTGACGTTTCTCCGGATCAACCCGACGGAGTTTGATTTCACCAAGCCGATCGATTTTCAGTTGTTGATCGAGAAGGGCAAGGGGCAGTTCCGGGCCGGAACGTTGGCGCAGCCATCGAAGGTTAGGACCATGGGCCATACGCTCGCCACGGCTCCCAAGGGAACCGCCTACAGTTTGAACATCCAAGGCCAGCAAACGACTCTGGTCGTGGCCGAGGGAAAGGTAGATATCTATCCCGTATCTGCGCCCTCCAAACTCGTCACGGTGAACCCCCGCGAGAAGTTCATATACACGACGGGCCAACCTTTCCCGACACAGGCGACGCCAATTTCCATGTCGGATGAAAGAGAGATCCGCGAGCTCCTCTCTCTGCCGACCCAGAATCTGGTCGGCTATGTCGGAGGACGAGAGTTGCGGCGCCCAGACGCCGAAAGCATTGTAACGCTGAACGTCCGCCCGGCATTTCGAATCCTGGCCGGAAACGATGTCTCTCAATGGCCGAAGCGCCCAAACTCCGTATATCCGAGCGCATCCCGTTTCCGCTATGTGAACGAGACCGGAGGGGAGAAGATACTCGACGGCGAGTTCCTTGGCGCATCCAAAGACGGCAAGGTCTGGGGGGTGTATCGGTCTGGTCAAGGCACCCTGGCGATCTCACCCACTGGCAAAGTGCTGAGTACCCTTTCCCAAGGGAAACTGCGCTCTGTCCAAGTAGCTCCTAACGGCAGTCGGATCATCGCCTTTGGTGAAGAGTTGGGCCAGAGAGGGATGATCCTCTCCTATCGTCCTACGGGTGGCCCACCGACCCGAGTGGAGGGGCCGATGGGCAGTTCTCCCGACTTCGAGGTGATCTGGCGGAGGGGCGGCGCTCGATGCTTCATCGTGCAGAAGATTCAAGGAAAGAACGTGGTTTACAACCCTGAGGCCAGTGGCAACGCCATCCAGCCTTATTTCGATGCCGATCCGTTCGAGATATCGCCGGGCGGAGATTGGCTGATGTCGATAGCGGGGCCGAATCGCTACTACTTCACTCCACTCAACACGGGTCAGGCGGCTCCACCGGCCCTGGCCGTGTCATCCGAGACCAAGCCCCTTTTCCTGGGCGCGGGCACGGGACCGAACGATACCGAGAGCATCGCTTACACACCATTGGGCACGGGGAAACTCTTCAAAAAGAATCCCGCCGAAGCCGGTCAAGGAACTCCCTTTGAATCTCCGCGAGGCGTCACGCCGGAAACCTACCATGACTCGGCCCTCAGTCCCAATGGCGAGCTTGTAACGTTCCTCAACGGCACGACCAAGACCGCCTATGTAGCGGACTCCGCCGACCTGAGCCGCGACAGCGACACCTATGTGGGCATCATTCCACCTTCGGCATGGGAGTGGGTGAGCGGATGTGAGGTTTGGTACGAGGACATGCTCGAGGGGGTGAAGGACTCCATTATCATCACATTGGGAGTCAAGCGCCGGGGAGGCACGGGGCCGCAGCCTAGGCCACCTTCAGGAAAGTATGCGGGAATCAACGTAAGTGTCGGGGCCAAGGCCAAGGGCAACCCAGGGCCTGATGGCGGAGATCTCAGTACAGGATATGTTGAAATCTCCCCCGGCTTGTACCAACCCAAACTGGTTCTGGCGCAAGGCAAAGTCGGACGGACGGAGTCCTTTGAACGGCTGATTGGCCGTATTCCGGGGGCGGTCGCAGCGATTAACGGCAGCTTCTTTGACGCCTACGGTAAAGGCCCGATTTGGCACCCCGACCAAACGCTCATCACGAACGGCCAGTTCATCCACCGTTCCGACACCGGTTCGGTGGCGGGATTCGATGTTGATGGAAACTTTAAGATCGTGAGGCTGGGCCACCGGATTTGGGGCAAGCGTGTTGATGGCCAGGGTCGTGAGCACAGTTGGTATGCTACATGGCTGAATCGCCTTCCGACGGCTTCCCCTCAACCCATCATCTATACGCCCCACTGGGGAGATAGGACAGGGGTAAACCGGGGCCGCCAGATTGTGGTTAGCAATGGACGAGTGGTCAGCGTGAGCACAGGTAGCCAGACCATCCCGAACGACGGCTTCGTGCTGATGGTTGAAGACTATTCTCATCCCAACTTCGGTCGAATCCAAGTGGGAGACCGACTGAGCTACGAGGTCGGCCCCAGGGATGGCGAATGGAACAGCCCTCTGTTCAAGTTTGTAGAGGGCGTGGGCGCTGGGCCAACCCTTGTGCAAAATGGAACGATTTCGCTTGATCCCGTCGGGGAAAAGTTCACAGAGAACCACATCGTGCGCGACATACCTGCCGTTCGTAGCTGTATCGGTGTGAAGAAGGATGGCACCATTCTCCTCGTCGCCACCTACGGCACGATCCGTCAGGTCGCGCAAAAGATGAAGGCCCTTGGCTGCGTCGATGCGATGAACCTAGATGGCGGGGAAAGTTCGACGGTCTATGGCGCCGGCAAGTATGTCCGCCCGCCAGGACGCCCACTCAGCAACGCCCTCGTGTTCGTACGCAAAGGAGGATAGTTCATTGCCTAAGCCTAGTACGGTTCAGATAAGCGTTATCACGGCGAGTCCGTCATCCCGAGCGAGCTTTATCTTGCCTTTATCAAGCTGCTTGTTCGTCGCGATTCGACGGACCTGACTGAAAGGGGCATGCCGCGAAGCAAAGGAGAGGGGGCTGGACTCTGAGTATCGACTTCGCTAAAGAAAGTCTGGTGCGCGGGAAAGGACTCGAACCTTCACGCCTTGTGGGCACTACCACCTCAAGGTAGCGCGTCTACCAATTTCGCCACCCGCGCGCAGAAGCGGATTATACCGCAGGGGGCAGAGCTTGGCTATGGACTATTGGCACCGGAGCCCTTGCGCTAACAAGTCAAGACACGATCTTGGGCTTGGCTTGGTCTTATTCCGCATGGAATGCAGGAGGGTTCAATACCGCAGGTAGCATTCGCGGATGGCTTCGCCGATGTGCAGGCAACGGAGCTGCACTCGGTCCAAGAACTCGTGGAGGCCTTCGGCGATAATGTCTTCCGCGCTCATGTAGTTCAGCTCCTGATAGAGCCGCCCCACCTCTTTTTCGGCAAGGTTGTTGGGGCCAGAGCCGTTGTTGGCGCCTACCCGCTTGAGGCAGCCATCGACACGCCCGATGGAGTGGCGCACCGAGGCGGGGAACTGGGGATTGAGGATCAAGAATTCGGCGACTCGGCTCGCGGTAACGCCCTCGTGATAAGTCTTGCGAAACGCCTCGAACGCCCCCACCGACTTCAGCACCGCCAGCCAGCCGTGGTCGTCTACCGTCCCTCCGACTCCAACTGGCTCGTCCTCTCCCACCGCGGTCTGTCGGGTGAAGCTGGGCAGGAGGTCGTGGTATTTCACATCCAGAATTCTCGCCGACTGGTCGGCCCGTTCCAAGAACCGGCCAGCGTCGTGAAAGTCCCGCGTCTCCCCCATCATCAGCGTACGGTTGGTGATCCCTTGGAACAGGTGGCTTTCGTTTTTAATCCAGGTGAAGAAGACGTGGGGAGATACCTTCAACACGGTATCCACGTTCCAGGTTCGCATCCCTAGGAACCACTTGTTCACGCTCTGCCACATCTCGCTCGAGATGGCGTCGCGGATGCTTCGCGCGTTCTCTCTGGCAAATCCGACGCAACTGGCGATGGAGTTGGCGTTCTCGGGGTCGAAGGCGAAGAAGTAGAGGATGCTGCGTTCATCCAGGGTTTGGTAGCGAGCTTTGTAGGCCTTTTCTGCGCCGGAGATCGCGAGGATGGAGGACCAGCGCAGGGTTTCGCCCACCAAGGGGCTCTCCAACCCGTAGTGGTAGTGGACGTCGATCATCCGGGCGGTGGCCTCCGCCCGCTCGATGTAGCGTCCGATCCAGAACGAGTAGTCGGCGTGGCGGCTAAGCATGCAAGTCCTGCCTTTGGACCATGTCGCCCATCCGCTGCTCCTGGGATACGGAACTGCCCAGAACCCAGGTGTCCTTGCTGCCACCACCCTGGCTGGAGTTCACCACATAAGAGCCTTTGCGGAGGGCCACTCGGGTCAGCCCACCGGGGACGATCTTCACTCCGTCCAAGCCCACCAGAACATAGGGCCGCAAGTCCACATGCCGCCCCTCAAAGTGGTCGTCCGCAAAGCATGGTGAGCGGGAGAGCGAGATCAGCGGTTGGGCGATGTATCCGCGCGGATCGGCCTCGATCTTCGCTCGGAACTCTTCGATCTCGGCCTTGCTTGCCTGCGGACCGATCAGCATTCCGTAGCCGCCCGACTCATTGGTTGCTTTCACTACTAGCTTCTCCAAATTAGCCAAAACGTGCTGTCGATCCGCCGCTCGCCAGGGGAGGTAGGTCTCAACGTTCGGGATGATCGGGTCCTCGTCCAGGTAGTACTTGATCATGTCCGGGACGTAGGCGTAGATCACCTTGTCGTCGGCCACGCCCGTTCCGATGCCGTTGGCCAGCGAGACGTTTCCGGCGCGGTAGGCGTTGACCAAACCGGGGACTCCCAGCGCTGACTCGGGGCGGAAGACCAGAGGGTCGAGAAAGTCGTCGTCCACCCGGCGATAGATTACGTCTACCCGTTTGGGGCCCTGCGTGGTTTTCATGAAGACCTGGTTGTCCTCCACATAGAGGTCCCGGCCCTCTACCAACTCCACCCCCATCTGCTGGGCCAAGAAGCTGTGCTCGAAGTAGGCTGAGTTGTAGACGCCGGGGGTCAAAACGGCCACAGTGGGGTTGGCAGAACGGCCGGGGCGAATCGAGCGGAGGTTGGCAAGGAGGATCGAGGTGTAGTCGTCGATCGGCCTCACCGGATGCTCCCGGAACAGGCTCGGAAATACCCGCATCAGGATGATCCGATTCTCCAGCATATAGGAGACCCCGCTAGGGGTGCGACAGTTGTCCTCCAGGACGCGGTAGGTCCCGTCGCCGTCGCGGATCAGGTCGGTGCCGCAGACGTGGATGTAGATGCCGCCCGGCGGGTTTGCGCCGACGAACTCCCGCCGGTAATTGGGCGCGTTGACCACCAACTCCCTGGGGATGACGCCGTCGTTCAGGATTTTGCCTTCGTGGTAGACGTCGTTCAGGAACAAGTTGAGGGCCGTCACCCGCTGGGTCAGGCCCTTTTCCAGATGTGCCCACTCGTCGGCAGGGATCACCCTGGGCACCAGGTCCACCGGGAACGGCTTCTCGATGCCCTCCTCGTGTCCGTACACCGTAAAGGTGATCCCCTGGTTCATCAGGGTGAGGTTGGCCAGCTCGCACCGAGCCTGAAAGTCCTCGGGCGACATCGAGTTGAGGGTCTCGTAGAGCTGACGGCAGAAGCTGCGCGGCTCGCCATCAAGCCCAATCATCTCGTCGAAAAACCCATCCTGTTGGTAGTTGCGAAACAGGCCGGATGGCGAAGCGACGTTCATGCGTGAAGCAGATTATAAGGCAAGTCTGGCGATTTTGGGAATCGTCGTTTCAGCATGCATCGTATGCACTGCGATTCAGTGCAATAACCTGGCTGTATTGGGTGGCAGCGAAGCATCGACAATTCCGATCCCTATATGTAAGGCATTCGAAAGCGGGTTTTGTCAACCAGGAGTTTTTGGAATTTTCGGTTGCTGGGTGGAATCTCTTTGAAGGGACCACAGATGAGCGCAGATGTTCGCAGATGGGGGGAGGTGTACTACTAAATGGCGGTGGTTGGACCTGGAGGTCCAAACCACACAGACCCGGACGTGGACGTCCAGGCTACGGGGGTTTGTGGCTTTGACGGCGGCAAAATGCATCCGCCGCCTACAGACTCCCAAACCATGTATAACAGCACCATGATCCGCTCGCTAATCCTCGTTCTCTGCCTCTGCCTGTTTGCAGGTTGTGCCAAACCTCCGACGACGGCTCCAGACGAGGTTGAGGCGACTGCTTCGGGACAGGTGATGAAGATGCCGAAGGACCCTAAGGACGCGGAGCTCTTTACCCAACTCAAGGAAGCAGGGCATGACTTCTCGAAGGAGACCGAGGTGGACTTTTACCTCTACTTCCCGGAGGAGGGCGCGGCGAGAGGGGCTTTGCAGGTTCTTTCGGCGGATGGATACAACGGGACGATCGAGAATCGGGAGGGGCAGTGGCTGTGCCACCTGAAGAAGAAGATGGTCCTTACCGCCGACGTCATCGACATGGAGCGGTTCAAGTTTCGCGACCTCACGGTGAACACGGGCGGCGAGTACGACGGCTGGGGCGCACCCGTTGTGAAGTAGGCCCTTCTCCCTACAGACGCCACCGAACCGGAGTCGGTACAGTTGCTGTCGATAGGGCATCGGAATCAAGAGCCGGTGTCCAAGCTCAACATAACCTGAGGAGGTTAATCTGATATGAAGAAGTTGATCGGCATTTTTGCCATCGCGTCCCTATTGTCATTCGCCCTGATGGGCTGCACGCCGCAAGCCGAGGGCGACACCGCTCCCCCCGAGCCCACCAAGGGGGCAGGCCAAACCGAGCCCCCAGCTGCCACCCCGCCCAGCACGGACAGCAAGTAGTTTAGGGGAGTTCTAAGTGCGAAGTTCGAAGTGCGACGTGCGAAGTGCGGTGCTTTTCATCTGATCTGACCTATCTGTCAAATCGAACGCAAAGTTCTACCAAGCCCGAGGCACAACCAGAACCCTTCGCACTCCGCACTTAGAACTTCGCACTTAGAACTCCCTGAATCCCCGCCCCCTTACCAGACCTTTCCCGAACGGCTCGCGGGAATAGTGGTCTTTGGCACGTGCACGGAAGCGCGGCCTGCTCGACGAGGAGTGAGTCCTCATGGATGAAAGAAAAATCAAGAGCCCGTTTAGCTTCCCGAACATGCCCCCGGCAAAAAAACCTGAGAACCTTCCTGAGTTTTCTGCAAAGAAATCCCGAGAAGAATTACTGGGTTTTCGCCCGCGGAGATTTTGTTCATGTACGAAGCATATTGGGGTTTAACAGAGCCGCCTTTCAGTCTGACGCCAGATCCTAGGTTCCTTTATATGAGCCGGGGACACGAGGACGCCTTGATGATGTTGCACTATGCCATCTCGCGCAACAAGGGCGCGGCGATGTTGTCAGGCGACATTGGTTTGGGTAAGACAACCGTCAGCCGAAAGCTGCTGGAGCTGCTCGACCCGGTCCACAACCGTATCGTTTTGATCGTTAACCCGATCCTCACTCCCGTCCAGATTCTGCAGGAGATCCTGGGGCAGTTGGACATCGAGACCAACTCGCGCAACCGCCAAACTTTGGTGCAGGAGCTTCACAAGCAGCTCATCTCCTTCTATGAGCGCGGCCAGCGCGTGGTCCTCATCATCGACGAGGCCCACCTGATCCGGTCCACCACCACTCTGGAAGAGCTACGACTGCTGCTGAACTGTCAGATGAACGACCAGTTCCTGCTGTCGCTGGTGCTGTTGGGCCAGAACGAACTCCGCCCCAAGATCGCCAAGGTGCCCGCCCTGGAGCAGCGCCTGGCTGTCCGGCAGAACCTGAAACCGATGGACGTCACGGAAACCGGCGAGATGATCCTCCACCGAATGCGCGTGGCGGGCTACTCCGGCGAGAATCACCCCTTCTCGCCCGATGCGATTTTTGAAATCCACAAATACACCAAGGGCTACCCCCGACTCATTAGCCAGATTGCGGATAACGCGTTGATGATTGGCTTCGTGCAGAAGGTCCAGATGATCGACGGCTTCATGATCCACAACATCGTGAACGAGTTTGAGGGCAGGGAGGCCGCATGAACCTCGCCGACGCCATCCGGCAAGCGGCGCAATCCAACGGAAGTCCACTTCCTAGCGAACAGCGACCGCCGAAGATCGAAGTCATCGAAAACCCGGCCTACCAAGCGCCGGCCAAAACCACGGAGAGCAATATGGAGCAAGCACACGAAGAGACTCGGCTACCCGACCCGCCCTCGCAGGCCGTTTCGCACGGCGGCGTCGTGCGTCTGGAGCTGTTCCTCTCGCCCGAGCAACTAAGCGGACTTTTCCGCGCCGTTGTCGCCAACCAGCACACGGTCATGACCCTGCGTGAGGCGGCCCAGTACCTGCGAATGGGGCCTACTGTACTTGAACAGATGGCTCAGGATGGCAAGGTTCCGGCGCTGATGATCGATGGCAAGTGGCGATTCGCCCGCACCGCCGTCGACGAGTGGCTGAACCTGCAGGGACGCCAGCGGGAGATGGAGGCCTAACAGATATGGGAATTTTCACAAAGAAGAATTTTATCGGCATCGACCTCGGCCACCACACCATCAAGGCGGTCGCCCTGGAGCGAGTCGCCGATGGTTGGAGGGTTGCCCGAGTCGCCCAGACGCCGACCCCGCCCGACGCAGTAAAGGATGGCGTGATCGTGGACGTGCCCAGCACAGTCTCGGCGATCAAGTCGCTCCTCAAGGAGAACCAGATCAACGCCGGTGGCGCCATGATCGCGGTCTCAGGTGGATCGGTGGTAGTGCGACAGGTGCGGATGCCCAAGATGGCGGAAGCCACGCTCCGCAAGTCGATCAAGTTTGAGGCGAGCCGCTACGTGCCCAGCTCCGTCGAGGACAGCTACATCGAGTTCGAGATCATCGGCCCGGTGGACGACAACCAGATGGACGTTCTGATGGTTGCCGCGCCCAAGGACGTGGTGGAGAGCCGACGACTGGCTTGCGAAGAGGCCGGGCTGGAAGTCGAGGCCGTGGACATCGAGCCGTTCGCAATGTATCGCGCTCTGGTCGAGGCGGACCTGGACAATGCCTGGGCGGAGAGCACCATCGCATTGGTAGATGTTGGATCGGCGACGACCAACATCTCGGTCGTGAGCCACGGAGTCTTCTCCATGACCCGCTCCATCCCCCAAGGGTCGGACACTCTCACCCAGGCTTTGAAGAGCTACTTCAAGCTGTCGGATGAAGATGCCGAGGCGGGCAAGGCCCAACTGGACCTGCGCGAACTATTGGAAGACGGCAAACCAAAAGAGAATCCTCCTCTACGCGTGCTTCAGCCCCATGTCGACGATCTCGTTCGCGAGATTCGGCGGTCGTTGAACTACTACCAGTCTCAGCAGCAGGAAGGCGCTTCCAAGCAGATCGATCACATTTTGCTCACGGGCGGCGGCGCCAAGCTCGCCGGCCTAGCGGATTACTTCAGCCACAAGCTGTCGATCCCCACCACTCTCAACGACATTTACGCCAACCCGAGATTCAGCCACTTCGGCGACCCCGAAGAGACAGGCCTGGATCTCTCGGTGGCGTCAGGACTTGCCATGCGGGCCTACGCGAAGGCGGCCTAGGACTAAAAAGATGCCACTCATTAACTTAATTCAAGAACAGAGACTGGCGCAGAAGCGAAACGAGGCACAAGCCCGATCGTTCTTCTTAGTCTTCGTCGGTTCGGCGGTCGCGGCAGTCGGCGGCTTCGGATTCTTCTGGCTTCAAGCCGAGGGGCTCCACCGGGAGAAGACCCAGCTCGAGAACCAGCTTCAGAAGAACGCTCCCCTGGTCAAACAGATCGAGGAGTATCAGAAGGAGTACGCCGTTCTCGCCCCACGACTGAAAACCCTCGAAGATGCGCAAACCGTCAGCGGACGCTGGGGTCGGATCATGACCCATATCGCACGCCAAACGCCCAAGCCAACCTGGCTGACGGCGATGCGGGTGCAGGGGAACGACGCCACCAAGCCGATCAACTTGAGCCTCGTCGGCGTTTCCCCTGGGCAAGAGCCGATTTCCGAGTTCATTCTTCGCCTGCAAAACAGCAACGACCTGGAAAACGTCGCGCTGAAGTTTTCGCAGGAGAAGGTGATGAACATGACAAAAGCGATTGAGTTCGAGGTCACGGCCGACATCGTCGGCACGGCCGAGGCGAAACCCAAGAAGGAGGGAGAGGTCGAATGAAGAGAGGTCCTAATCCAAGAACATACATGTTCATGGCCATCGGCACATTCGTGGTCGGTTTGCTAGCGTCCTACTTTGGATACAACCAGGTCACCAGCGTGCAAGGCGACGTCAACGCCCTGAAGGCAGAGGTCAAGGACGAGAAGGAAGTTCAGGGGGAGTTGGACAAGGCAAAAGCGACTCTGGAGGAGTGCGCAGCCAAGCTGGCTCACCTGGAGAAAGGCGTTCCGCAGTTCGCCTACGTTCCGACGCTGATGACCGAGCTGGAAAAGACCGGAAAGCAGTACGGCCTGAGAGTCCTTGGCGTACGGCCCGTTGCCAAGCAGTTGGGCGTGGTCAAGAAGGAAGACTTCGACCCAAGCGCCGCCGCCAAGAAGGCTTACGAAGAAATGACCATCGAGGTCAAGGGTATCGGAAGCTATGGCTCGGTGATGCGATGGGTGAACTCCCTGCAGCAGTTCCCGAAGATCGTTGCGGCCCGTTCAGTCACGCTTGCTCCGAAGGTGGAGCCGGGATCGGACGAGAAGCCGTTGGATATGACCGTGGAGTTGCGAGCCTACGTTTTCAAAGAGCCGCAAGCAGGCGCAAAGAAGGGCGACTTGGGTTCCAAATCCGCCCGCCTGGAGGTCAAGCCTAATGAAGGATGATAAGAAGAAACTCATTGTGCTGGGCGCGCTTATCGCCGTGATGCTCGGCGTTGGAGCCTTCAGCTTCCTGAACGGAGGCTCGCCTCCCCCTGCTCCCGTTTCGGTCAAAACCGACGAGGAGAAGGACGACGCGTCGAAGGCCGCGAAGGTGGATGCCGACGGCAATCCGATCGTCGGTGAAGAGGGAGAACCCCTCAAGAACCCGCAGTATGCGATGGCAGACCTGCCGCAGCGCGACCCGTTTGCCGAGCGACCCATCGATGGCGAGCGGGTCACTCCGGTGGAGCCCAGCCACGGGACGTTGCCGAAATCGGCTCCCAAGGCCAACCGACCGGTTGCCCAAAGGCCGAGCGCAGGACCAAGCATCCCGCCGTTCGACATCAGCGGACAGTTACCCACAGCGGGTGGGTCGGTCACGATCAGCCCTTCGGGTCCCGACCCCAGCCAGTTTGGCTACACGGTATCGGGAACGATGACGGGCGGCTCCAAAAAGATTGCAGTCTTTACCGATTCAAACGGTAATCAACGAATGGTTCCGGAGGGCGGATCGCTCGACGGAGATAGCAAGGTGGTCGCTATCGATAAAGGCAGCGTAACCATCGAACATCGCGGCAAGAAGCAGCGATTGTCCCTGGGAGGGAACCCTAAATGAACAGCAAATCATTTCGAACGGGCGTCGGTATTCTTGCCCTCGCCCTCGTCTGCGGCGCATCGGCCCAGTCGCTGAACGGCATCGCGGCCAAGAAGCTCCATGGGGGGCTTCAGGTCCAAATCCAGGGCGAAGACCTGGGCAAGCCGACGGCGGCTTGGTCCAAGTCCAAGAACCTGTACTTCCTGACCTTCGACGGCAAGCTGACCAGCAAGCCCAAGACGGTAAAGGTGGGATCGAACGGCGTTCAGGCCGTCAGCTACGCGTGGATCAGCAAGAAGGGATCCAAGGTGCGCGTCGCCATGAGCCTGGCCAAAGGCGCGAAGCCAGAGTTGGTGGAGAAGGACGGCCAGTGGGCGGTCAACTTCAACGTCTCCGAGCCGGTCGCCAAGATTCCGACCACACCGAAGTACCCGAGCACGGTCCCGCCTCTGGATAAGCCTTATCGGAACGCCGACCTCCAGGTCAACAACAGCCCGTCCGGCAACTTCTCAAACGCCGTACAGGTCGATCTGGACTTCGTGAACACCGACATCGTCCAAATCCTCAAGGCCCTCGCCCTCCAGTCGAACGTGAACATCGTGACGTCCCCCGACGTGACCGGCAAGATCACGGTCACTCTGGACGGCGTCAGCGTGAAGGATGCCTTGGATATCGTGACAGCGCTTGGCGGCGTTCGGTATGCGAAGGTTGGAAACACCTATGTGGTGACCTCCAACGGCAAGTTCAGCGACACGATCCAGCAGATATCCGGCAAGAGCGACGTGAGCGGCGCCACGCGCGTTGTTCCTATCCGAAGCAGCCAGGGCGTCCAAATCAAGGCATCCGTCTTGAAGATGGTCAACCCGTCGACGCTGGGAGGGAGATATGATCTGGTCTTGCCTTCGGACGAACTGAAGGTCGAGACTCAAACTGCTGGCGGTGACAAAGAAGCAGGATCCGGAACTGGGGCCACCATTGGAAGCACCAGCGATTCATCGAAAGTGAAGGCTCCAGACGACTACATCGTCATTATTGGAACGCCTTCGCGACTGGATGAAGTCGAGGCGACGATTCGGGCGATCGATGCCCAACTTTGCCAAGTCTTGGGAGTCAAGACGACGGCGACGGCGGCGAACATCCAAAAGTCTTACCATGTGGTCAGTTCCGATGCGTTCGATCTGCTGAACTCTCTGAAGCAGGTCACTTTGACCACTACCGCGCAGAACCAGACGACTGCTCAAACATCCGCGAGTCAGCAAACCACGTCTGACAACTCCCGCGCCCTCTCGGTCAAGGTTGGCTCAGTGAGCTTGTTTGCTTCTGTGAGCAATCCCATCATCGCTCTCACAGGACGTGCGGCGGAGGTCGAAAGCCTGATGGAGATTCTTGCCATGCTGGATGCTCCCCAAAACACAGCTCAGGTCTATCTTGAGACTGTGGATCTCCAATTCATCAAGCCTCAAGTGGCATCTATAGAATTGATGGCAAACATATCAGGCTTGCGGGCCTCTATCTTGCCCCCTCCCGTTGATCCCGTACGGGGCATCGAGTACACCCACACCGCCTTCTATGACCCGAAGACGGCGGGTGCAGAAAGCGGTACCGGTGGATCGGGATCGGGATCAGGATCAGGCGGTGGGGCCGGTTCAGGAGGCTCTAGCTCTGGCAACTCCAGTTCTAGTGTCGATCCACTTAAAGACCCACTTAAGAATGTCAAGATAGCAGCGACCAGTAGTAAGGCCTCCCAATGGGAAGCCGAGTCGATCACTTGGCGGACCCCGATGAAGGTCCTCCTTCGTGGAACCCGCGAGCAGGTGGATCAAGCCAAGCAATATCTGGCGCTCGTCGATATCGCACCCAAGCAGGTTGCAGTGGAAATCCGGGTCATGGAGCTTAGCAAGGACGACGCGCTGAAAATCGGCTTGGACTGGAGCCTCCTCACTGGCGGCACCTTGACTAACCTCCGCGTCAACCAGGGCATTGGCTCGTCTAGCACTGTTGGCGGTGTCGGCTCCAGCCTTGGCTTCAAGGGTGGTGGAGCTGCTTCCGTAACAGGAACACTGGACCAGATCGCCAATAAGAATAACCTCTTGGCCCGTCCGAACATCCTGCTCACCGATGGCGTCCTCTCGAGCATCTTCGTCGGTGATGTAGTTCGGTATGTCGAGTCGATCCAGGCCAGCCAGAACGGCACAACCGTGGTTACCGCAGAATTGCCTGTTGGCGTGAACTTTTCTTTGGCGGCCAAAGTTGGCAGTGAAGGGAACATCACTCTGGACTTCAACCCAATTCTATCGATTCTGCAAGGGTTCACCACCGTGCCTGGAGGTGGCCAGCTACCTCAGACAAGCGTTCGGACGGCTCACAGTACAGTGCAGATCAAGAGTGGCGAGACCATCGCGATCGGGGGCCTGATTCAAGACCAAGATCGCAAGAGCTACGGTGGTATCCCAATCCTGAAGGACCTGCCGATTATCGGCCAGTTGTTCGGTCGAACGAACAACACGAAGGTTCGATCTGAGGTTGTGTTCTTTGTGACGGTGAAGGAAGTCACCGAAGCGGACCGCCAAGGCGCCGCCAATCCGCGGGAATCTGAAAGGACCAACAAGGACCTGCCTGGCAACAACGGAAACGGCAAAGGCAACTAAGGCCAGCGCCACATATAGCCACGAAACGCCCCGAGTCGATCGACTCGGGGCGTTTTCTATGAGTGGGCCAATACAAGCAGGGAAAAGTAAGACGCACGTCGAACCCCTGATCCGTGCCTCAAGCAACCTTGCGCTACTTCTCCGCCGCTCTACAGAAACATACGCAGGCCGAGATCATCTTGCCCGACTTCAGCCTCGATGGGCCGTTCCATGTCATGTTTCTGCTTCACGGACTCAGCGATGACCAGTCGATCTGGATGCGCCGAACCTCTATTGAGCGCTATGTCGAAGGCCTCCCGCTGATCGTGGTGATGCCCGATGGGGGGCGGGGTTGGTATACGGATGCGGTTGAGGGCTACGCCTATGAGACGGCCATTGGCAAAGAATTGCCCGAGATCATCGCCAAGACCTTTCCGACCAAAGGCCCCTGGTGTATCAGCGGACTCTCGATGGGCGGCTATGGGGCGGTCAAGCTGGCTCTCAAGTTTCCCGAGACCTTTCACTCCGCAGTCTCGCATTCAGGCGCGATGGGGATGGCCCACCATATCCCTGATCGCGACGAGGCTTTCATGCGGGAAGTCGCCCGAGTCTTCGGCCCCAACCCGGTGGGCGGCGAGAACGACCTTCATGCCTTGGTCGGCAAAATGAGGCCGAGCAAGATGCCGCTAATCCGCTTCGATTGCGGCCTTGACGACTTTTTGCTGGAGGCCAACCGCGACTTCGACCGCCATCTGCGGGAGCTGGAGGTTGGGCACGAATACGAGGAGTTTCCCGGCGACCACAACTGGGCATACTGGGACGAGCACGTTCAGGAAGGGATCGCCTTCCACCTGAAGAACCTGCACTTCTAGTCCGATGCGCCAACTTCGCTCCAAAACCAAAATCCGCAACGTGATGAAAGCCTCTCGCGAGGACTGGAACCCCATCGAACTGGCGATCATGCTCCAGGACTGGAGCGACCCCTACAATGTCGGCGGGATGTTCCGGGTCGCCGACGCCTGCGGGATCAAAGAGCTGATCTGTACCGGCAAGACCGTGGTCCCGCCCCACCCCCAGGTCAGCGTGACCTCCATGGGCGCCCACCGCCGGGTGGAGTTTCGGTACTTCGCCGGGCATGAGGAGGCGGCGTTGGCGGTGCGGGAGGAGGGCTACTCGTTGGTGGCGGTCGAGGTGACGGACGACGCCCAACACTACATGAAATACCCCTATCCCCAGAAGGTCTGCCTGGTCCTGGGAAATGAGCAGATCGGGGTCTATCAGCAGATTCTCAAGCACTGCGACGGGGCGGTGTTTATCCCAATGGCAGGAAAGGGCCGGTCGATGAACGTTCACGTAGCGGCGGCAGTGGTGGCGTTTGAGGTGTTGTTGGGACGGCGGTAAGGGGTGCTGGCGTTACGGCATTGCGGTTTTACGGCGTTAGGGAGTTAGGGCGTTATGGTTGATTGGGCAAAAGCCAAGACCACAACACTGAAGTGCCGTAACGCCGTAAAACCGAAATGCCGCACCCCCGTCCGCCTACTTCACAAACGGATACTCGGCGCGCCGCTTCTGCAGGATGCTCTCGTACTTGCTGATCTGGTCTTCGATCTCGCTAGGGTTTTGTTCCGCATAGGTGAGGGCGGCGGCGAGTTCGGACTTGGGGAGGGAGGGGAAGGCTTCGGTGAGACGCTCGACCGAGCCCAGTTTCCGGTATTCCCGAACGATCTCCCAGACGGCCACTCGACTATCCACCAGCTTGGCCACAGTGGAGCCGTGATCTACAACCACCGCCCACTCGTAGTCGAACCGGGCGCTCTTTTGGCGGAAGTCCACCAGGCGCTCCTCAACCTCGGCCGGTTCGATTTTCAGTAATTTGGCGCAGGACTCCACGCTTAGCTGTTCCTGATCCACGGCGGCGACCGCCAAGTCTGCGAGCAGGTTGGGATAGCTGTTCCAGATCGTGTTGAGAACGGTCTCAACTCTTTCCGAATCCGATTGCGAAAGGCGTTGGAGCTGGCCCAACTGCCAAGGTTCAAATGTCGTCCACATAAGCGCCACCCGATTGCCGGTAGGCTGGTCGACGAACGTCTTTGGTCGAGGACACCAGCGACGAACGTATGTTTTTCTACGCCCGTCCCAAAGCTAGGACGTGATATACCCTTCAATCGACGTCGATTTCTCGGTCTTTTTGCCCAATGAACCCATTTGAACCCAAAAACCGCAAAAGGTCTACCGCATGGAGTGGCGGAGAGTAGCATCGATCTGCTCGTTGCGCTCGATGATCTTGGTCGCGAGGACTCCTATCGATGCTCCGACCCACACAATGGCCGTTCCTATCGGTTGATTGAACGCAAACGTCTCGTTGGGCGGTGCCTTAAAGAGGGTGAGATATACCGCAACGGCGGATAAGACGGTGGCGACGATCCACAGGACCCGCAATGAAGCGCTGTAGGCAGCGGGCGCGGCTTTGGGCTTCGCCGGTTTGGCCAAGAGCAACCGGACGCCGCCCACCAGCAGGCCGATCAGAACCATGATACAAATGCCCCGGTTAAAGTCCGTTGCCGAAAACCTCCAGTACTCGAATGTACCGGGATAGATTAACAGGCCCTTCATCCGCACTGCCAATACATAGAACACGATCCCCGACAGCACCAAGGTTAGGATGCCCTCCCGTCGGTATGTAGCCAGCCATGCGGCCAAGATGGCAAGCCCCACAGGGTAAGTCCAAGCGGACATCGTTGCAACGGTACCTATCAGACCTGGAGGCATCAGGGGATACGCCCAAAACAGGATCGCGGCGATCGAAATCATGCAGAGCACGAATAGCAACGA
>CAZCSP010000032.1:0-51534 GCA_964501275.1 uncultured Fimbriimonadaceae bacterium
GGCGTGGAGAAGCGCTTTCAAGCCTCGCCCCAAAACGATGACATCAATAACATGACAAATGAAGGTTGACAGCCTACTCAGGATGACGCTGTTCTGAAGCATGAGCAAGTTGACACACAAGCTCTGAGAGATTCATCCAACTCCAAGTTCAAACCCCTCTATCCCCAACCCCTTTCTCCCCAACCTTCGGGGAGAAAGGGGCAACCCGCCCGACATCATCGACTTGAACTTGAAGTCCTCCCGCGTCTTCTTCCCGTCCTGCACCCCTTCGATCCAGCACGACATCCCGCCGGATTCCTTCACGTAGGCGATCTTGGAGGGGAAGGCGTTTTTGGGGTTCTCAAAGAGGGCGACCTTGCCGTCGAACGAAGCCAGCTTGAACAGCACCGGCTTCTTGTCGCCCTTGCTAGGCGCACCGAGCATCATGTACATCGTCAGCCCGGTGGGACCGGTTTCGATGGACATGAACTCCATGAAGCCCGTCTTGCCGTCCGCGATATGCCTTCCGCTTCCCTGCATGGCCCCTGCTCTCGGCGGAGTCCAATACTCTTCAAAAATCCCTCCCCAAATCTCGCACTTCCAAGCCCCCGACATAAAGCCGAGGTCCTCGATCTTGGCGGTCGATTGGGGCGTCATGGCGATGGCGGCGATAGTCGATAACATAGCAAGCATCAGGAATGCTCCTCGCCGAAGTCGGGCATGTCGGTGACCACGATCTCCAGGCGATGGATATTGTAGTGCCTCACGCCCTTTCCCGCCATCCTATCTTTGGATGGATGCGGCTTCGAGTGGTGTGGCCTTGCTTGGAGATTTGCTGAATCGTTCAAGATGGAAGCATGTTTGGTCTGACGGAACTGGAGTTCCAGAGTGCGGTCTTGGTTTTGGCCAAGCTGGGGGTTGGAGCCTTGCTGGGGGGGCTTATCGGGCTGGAGCGGGAACTGCGGGACCATCCGGCGGGGATCAGGACGCATATCCTGTTGGTGGTCGGCGTGATCCTCTTCACCGAGATCAGCCGGGGCTTCAATGGCGGCGATCCGAGTCGGGTGGCGGCGCAAGTGGTGACGGGCGTCGGCTTTCTTTGTGCCGGGGCCATCATCCGCACGGGGGTCGATGTGAAGGGCTTGACGACCTCAGCCAGCCTCTTTGCAGCGGCGGGGATCGGAATGGCGGTCAGCCTGGGCGGCTCCTTTATGGCGGTGGCTGTGGTGGCGACTTTCCTGAGCCTCTTCACCCTCTATCTGGTAGCCAAGTTTGAAATGCGATTCTTCCCCCAGAGCCAAACCCACAACTTAACGGTCACCTTGGACAAGGCGGCGGCTCTGGTGGATGTTTTCGAGCAGATTCACAAACGTCCGGGAGCGGTGATCAAGGGCGTTGTCGTATCTGGCAAGGAGCCCGAAACCAGCGCCGAGATTCAAGTCGTGGGCGAGTCGATGAACATTGTCCAGGAGATCATGCAGATCGACGGGGTGCGAGTCGCGGCGATTCGATAGGGCCAGGCCATGAACATCATCGACCCCGAGACCGAACGCAAACTCGCCGTCGCCCTCTACAACCAGTGCTGGACCCTCCTGGAGAGCCCTGCCTCCCCGGAGCGTGACGACGAACTGGAACGATCCGCCTTCGCCTCGCTCTATCACTGGTCGAAAGTAGGCGACGCGACGAACCTGGCGATCGGCGAATGGATGATCGCCCACGCCTACCTGGTTCTGGGCAGGTTGGCCGAGGCGGAACGGTTTGCGCGGCGGGTCGTGGCCATCTGCGCTTCAAACGGCCTACAAGATTTCTACCTGGCCTATGGCTACCTGGAGATGGCAAGGATCGAGCGGACTCGCGGGAACTCAGGTTTGGCGGCGGATTGGTTGGCGCAGGCGAAGGCAGTAGAGATTCCCGACGCCGAGGATCGGGAGCATTTTGAGGAGGACTTGGTAAAGGAGGGGTGGTAGGCTAGAGTTGCTTTTTGACCGCCAAGTAACCAAGCACACAAAGGGGCACAAAGAGCTTGAGGCACCCTTTGCGCCCTTTGTTTCTTGGTGTCTTTGTGGTTAGTGAGGCAGATGTCTGGGACTTACGATTCTGCGCTAAACCGACTGTCGTACGTTCTGGCTAAGCGACCTCTGAAAACTGTAATCGATACGATGGCAAGGCAAGTTGCTAACCCGATTACCACCCAACCCATCCACACGGGCCACAAGAAGTGAATGATGACGACGCCGGCGAGGGGCAACAGATGGCAAGCCCCATCCAACCCTCGATCAACCAGTTGAAACTTTTCTTGCCCCACGTCTCTATTCTACGACCTTTTCATACGATTTCAGTCTTTCTCAAGTCACCGAGTCGGGAAGCTGACCACGATGTCCAACCGCTCGTCGTTAACATCATGTTCGACGCTGCCACCATCGTCCACACCGTTCGCGCCGACACTGTAGAGACGGAAACCCTTGGCATCCTGAGCCAGGATCATCGGCTTGCCGGAGAACGGGTCGAGCCAAGCTTCTTGGGAGGCTTCGGTTGGGAGTCGCCATTTCCCGGTTGGCTGCGCGGTGATTTGGAGGGCGAGAAAGGTGAGACGGCGGGTGGCCTCTTGACGCTTGCGAGCAATAATGGAACGCTCAAAGGGATGGCTGCCGGCGCCTCCGCCGGATAGCATGTCGTAGACCTCGCTGAATCGGGACAACACATCGTTGAGGGTTTGGGCATGCTTGGTCGCCACTTGGACAGCTCTCTCTGCAGACTTGGGCTCGTCCGCCCAGTCTTTCTCGGCTTCCATGAGAATCCTGACAACCTCCGTCTTTGCCTTCAGGTACTTCCGATAGGAGAAGGGGGCAGGCCCATCTCCCTCCTTAAAGCCGATTTCCCGTAGGCCATCTTCCGTGAGGAACAGGGACATCATGGCCAACGATCCTGTTCCCTCCACCAACCAGATTCGTCTCCAGTCGACCTCGCTTGGCCCAGGACGCACCAAGTCGCTGAGGGCCGCCTGTTGGGAGGAACTCAATGGGTGTAGCCTGGCCAAATCCAGCGCGGCCTGGAAGGCTATCGACTCAATGGTGACTCCAGCCAAAACGAGGATGACCGCCGGTTCTGTCTGATAGTGGCGGCCCAGTCGCAGCAGGGCCTCTACGCTCTGGAGGGCCTTCGGAAAGTCGCCGTCATGCATCGCAACCAGCGCCTTGGCATGAAGCCTCCGAGACAGGTTCTTCAGGTGCGTGGCATCGGGGAAGAGCAGGGCCATGCCTTTTTGCCAATCCCGATTGAAATGCCAATCCGGTTTTTTCAGTTCCTTCTCCAAGCGCGCCAGGGGATCGTCAAGCACCTTCACCGCCTCTCGGAGTTCTGTCCAATCTTGCTTGGCTCCCGGTTTGAAGAGGGCGCTCAGTAGTCTGTTCGTGTCCTTTTCGCGTTTGTACTCCGGTTTAAAAGGCCCCTGGAACTCGGTGCTGCCCGCGTTGGGTGGGGCAAGAATCTCACGGAGGACTTCCTTCACACCCTCAGCCGCATTCCGGTCATCCGGCCCCGGTTGGTAGTCTCTGAGGGCCTCGTCGATGGTAAGCGGCAAACCCATAGCCTTGGCCTCAGCCTGAACCTGCCCCCATTCCCGCTCTGCCACCCAGGTCAGAATCTTTGCGCCAAGCACAGGCGCGCCGAGAACCAGGATGGCGGCGGCAGCAAACAGGCCAACGGTCTTGAGCTTCACGACTCAATCTTACGCCGTTGCGAAGCATGGGTTGCCTGAAATCCGTAGACTCTAGGCCGTGGCGTATCGCGACTTTCAACATTTCCTCGACGTTCTGGAATCCAAGGGCGAGCTTCGGCGGATTAAGGAGCCACTGAGCCCGTACCTGGAGATCACCGAGGTGGCGGATCGGGTGATGAAGGCGGGGGGACCGGCTTTGCTGTTTGAGAATGTGCAGGGTCCGGGGCATCGGCTGGGAACTCCGGACCCGATGAGCGCGGTGATGGGGCATCCGAGCATTCATGGCGGTGGCATGGGCAGCCTGCCCATGCGTCCCCCGACCAGCTTGGTCGGGGATCCGGAGAGCCTTGGGCAGGCTGCCCAAGGGACGCATGACCTGGCAGGTCATGCCACTTACCAATACCCCGTCGCCATCAACACCATGGGCTCTCGCAAGCGGATGTCGATGGCGCTGTCTTGCGAAGACTTTGAGGAACATGCGGAGCGGATTGCGCACCTTTTGAAACCCGACGTTCCCAAAGGTTTGTTGGATAAAGCCCGCTTTGGGATGTCGATGCTGAAGGAGGTCAAGCCCACCCAGCCCAAGGAGGTGGGGAGCGGGATCTGCCAGGAGGTTGTGATGCAGGGAGACGAGGTGGATTTGACCAAGCTCCCGATCCTCACCTGTTGGCCCGAAGACGGCGGCCCCTTTATCACCCTCCCCCTGGTCTTCACCCACGACCCCAACACCGGCAAGCGGAACGTTGGGATGTATCGGGTCCAACTCTATGACCGGAACACCTGCGGGATGCACTGGCAGATGCACAAGACCGGGATGCGGCAGATGGAGGATGCGGGGTCTAAGGGTCAGAGATTGGAGGTATGTGTTTGTTTAGGGGGCGATCCAGCCTATAACTTCGCCGCCATCTCGCCCCTGCCGCCGGGGATCGACGAGATGCTGTTCGCGGGGTTTCTGCGTCGCGAGAATGTGCGGATGGTGAAGGCGAAGACGGTTGATCTGATGGTGCCGGCGGATTGCGAGATGGTGATCGAAGGCTATGTGGACCCGAGCGAGCGTCGGCTGGAGGGTCCTTTTGGCGACCACACCGGCTACTACTCGCTTGCCTACGACTTCCCGGTGCTTCATGTGACGGCGGTAACCATGCGGCAGAAGGCGGTCTACCCCGCCACCATCGTTGGCCAGCCGCCAATGGAGGACGGGTGGATGGGCAAGGCCGTAGAGCGCATCTTCTTCCCCCTCATTAAGTTGACCGTGCCGGAGATCGTGGACATGAACCTTCCGGTCGAAGGCGGCTTCCACAACATCGCCTTCGTCTCGATCAAGAAGAAGTATCCGGGGCATGCCTACAAGGTGATGAACGCGATCTGGGGATTGGGCGGGCTGTCCTATACCAAGATGGTGTTCATTTTCGACGAGGACTGCAATGTGCAGGATATCGGGGAGGTTCTGTTCAGGCTAGGGGCGAACAACGATCCGCTGCGAGATACGTTGCTGAGCAAAGGGCCTGTGGATCAATTGGACCATGCCTCGTTGGAAGAAGGGTTTGGGGGCAAGATCGGCTTCGACTGCACCCACAAGTGGCCGGGGGAGAATGGGTTCAACCGCAACTATCCCAAGCTGATCACGATGAGCGAGGACGTGAAAGCGAAGATCGATGGGATTTGGCCTAAGCTAGGATTATAGAAATGGCCAAGCCTCCCAAGCGGATTGCAAAGCGCAGTGTCTTTTCGGAGTATCGGAAGCTTCCACGCGTCGGACAGGCTTTTGAAGAAAAAGATGATTGGCCCGTTCCTGAACCTCTGGACTCCCCCGGTCTGACCAAGTGCCTCCCAGAAGGAAATCGACTTCGCCGCTATTTTGGACTTGGACAGAACGACGCATCCGTAATCCACGGGTGGTACCGAGGCTGTGAAGTTGGGTTGATCCTCAATCACTATGATATTGAACGACTGGCCGGTTTTGCGGGCCTTATCAGATGGTCGGATCGTATGCCGTCACTCCCGGTAACGCTCACGTTCAAGGGAGTCACAGAGTTCTACGCAGTGCGTACCGTTGAGAACGGAGGTACCCAGCTTGTCCAACGAAGTCGGCGGAATCTGTTCCGAAACCTCTTCGACGTCGCTTTCTTTGATGTGAAACTCTTTGAACCCAATCGTGTAGTTGTTGAACTGCACTTGAACGGGCGTCGCCCATTCAAGCGCCAGGCGAAACGCCGAGGCGGATGGTGGGTCAATGATTACATCATATGCATTTCAGCGGAGCGGATTGAGTTGGAAGAGGGTTACCGGGAAGGTTGGATTAGGCACTTCGGTGCGGAAGCACTGCCGCTCCTAGATGCCTTTGAGAACGTTTGGCCAGTGCCTCGCTGGGCTCAGCCTGATTTTGAGTCCTGGCTGGACGAGAATCATGGCTCTATCGACATTTCCGTGGGTTGAGGTCGATCACCTCGTGGAGCAAGGTGTGACTCAGACTCCTGAGAACCAGGGCGCCAACATTTTGTCCGACAAGACGCCCCTCTGGAAACTGCGGTGATGCGGATGATCGATACAAATATGTGAATCGCTCTATCTGGAGAGACCATGCGACCGGTGCCTGTTGCCTGCCTCAGGATGCACTCGTCTCAAAGCCGGTTCTCAATGATGGAAAGCTTCGAGTTCCGGTTGGATACTGGCAAGGTCCAGAAACAAACAGTCCTTAAGGCACACTATTCAGAGGTGATGCCCCGATTCAATCTGCCCCATAATAGGAGTTGTGGCAAGAAGCGATCGCATGATCGGTGGAACTGGTTGGGTCTCAGACGGGGATCGTTCGTTTGATCGCCGCTTCTGGGAAACTGCAACGCCGGAAGAGCGGGTTCGGGCGATTTTTGAGTTGCGCGATCTTTATCATGAGGTGATGCATCCTGGGGTCGGGTCTCGAAGATTGGATCGAACTGTTGGCGGCTCTCGACGCCTCCGAGATTAAGTATCTCGTGGTGGGTGGAATCGCCGTGGGCTATCACGGCGAGCCTCGGTACACCAAGGACTTGGACGTTTTGGTTCACGTCTCCTCGGTCGACTATCTCAGCCTCTATGAGACCCTATAGAAGTTTGGAGCGTCGGTAGGCATCATCAAACCCCAAGAATTGCTCCAAGAGGACTTTGTTTTTCACATTGGAATCCCGCCGTGGAGAGTTGATATTCTCACTTCGATCCCCGGTGTCGACTTTGACGCGGCCTACCAAGAAAGGGTGGCCCTGCCCCTCGGCAAGTACACGGCGAGTTGTATCTCAAAGGAGTGGCTGATCAAGGCAAAGAGGGCCAGCGGTCGCCCTCAAGACTTGTTGGACTTAGCAAGCCTTGGCGATGTGGATGGTTCATAGACGTAGCTTCAGCGGGAACTGTCTGAAGCTGATCACGATGAGTGAGGACGTGAAGGCGAAGATCGATGGGCTTAGCCACCCTGGCCTTGGGGAAATCTTAACAATAAGTCCAGTTGGCGGCAAATCGCTGCGTCAGAACTCTGAAAGAGCCGGTTGATATCGCCGCTCAGTTGGCTCCCGCCTCTGGCTCTGTACCATGAGTACATTCCTGCGAGCCAAAGGTACTGGTCAATCTGCTTCAAGGTGAATGGGCCTAAATGAGGCTGCGCTACCTCCATGACCCACCCTGCAAACTCCGTGTAGCTGTTAGGTTGAGTGCGTTTCGACTGACGGGCAAGCCCCAGAGATCGCACGACATAGTAGTCGTAGATGGGGACAGAGGGGTCACAGAAGAAGTGCACGTACTTCGAAGCAAAGCTCTTCAGATATCGGCCTTCGAACTGAGCAATGGCTTCGACAAGCGTCGATCCACCAGAGACCTGCCCGCTATTCAGAACCTGTACGATATGCTCGGCCATTCGCCAGATCGCATAGAGATTGGTGCTGTAAAGAGTATTGAGGGTCGCTACCTTGATAGCCGTCGCCTTCAGGTCAATCTCGGGCAACTTCTCCCGCAGAGTGTATAGGGTGCTGTCCACGATCATCCCCGGATCGAAAGTCTGCCGGAGCTGGATTGCCGCTTCGATCTGTTGGTCTGAAACAAGGGGCGTGACCATAGTTAAAGTATGATTCCCGAACGAATCTTCCGAGCGACAGAGGAGTGGGAAACCTAGCCCTCCGCCCGCTTCTTGAAAGCCTCGTTGATGTTCTCCAGGTTCTTCACCACGATCGAGTGGATCACCTTCTTCACCAGTGGCCCCAGGGTCGGGACGTTGTATTCGTACTCCAGGCTCTGGTTGAACCGCGTTCCGCCGTCTTCTTCGGCGAAGGTCCAGACGCCTTCCAACATGTCGTAGTCCCCTTTCAACTGTTTGAAGTGGCAGGTGTGGGCCAAGTCGTCCCAGATGTCCTCCTGGGTCCAACGGACCTTCAGGCCGAAGGTCGGAATGATTCCCACCCAGTCGGAAACGAAGCGGTTTTCACTTTGTTCGATAGGCGTAACCGACTTTACATCCTTCATATATTCGGGAAACGAGCGGCTGTCTTTCGCAATCTCGTAGACTCTAGACAGAGGCGCGTTGATGAGGCAGGTGGTTTCTACAGTCGGCATCGTGCTTTAATCCCTAGGGGAGTGGTTAGGTTACCAGTCCAAGAAAGGGGCGAACGAGAAGTTAGGTTTGAGTTTACAAAAGGATTTACAGTCGATCCGCCCTTCGCAGAGGGCCACGATGCAGGCACTGGTTCTGGAAGAGCCGGGGCGCCTGTCCCTTCAGGAGCTTGAAGTCCCTCAACCGGGACCTGGCGAACTGCTGATTCGCGTCAAGGCGGCCACCACTTGCGGTACCGACCTTAAGGCATACCTGCGGGGCCATCCCCAGATTCCCATGCCGGGCGTCTTTGGCCACGAATATTCGGGCGTGGTTGAAGCCGTGGGCGAAGGGGCCAGATTCCAGGTAGGCGATGCCGTCATGGGCGTCCACTCCGCCCCCTGCAAGACCTGCTTTTGGTGCCGCCGAAATCAGGAAAACCTGTGCGAGAGCATCATGGCAACCAAGGTTTTGGGGAGCTACGCCGAGTACCTGCTGATCCCCGCCCATATCGCCAAGCTGAACGTCTTCCACAAGCCCGCCGAGTTGTCGTTCGAGATGGCTTCCCTCCTGGAGCCGCTCTCCTGTGTGGCTCAAGGGATCGAACTTCTCAAGCTGAATGCCGACGACCGCGTCCTGATCATCGGGCCTGGCTCTATCGGCCTCATGTTCGTGGCGGCGCTCCGTTTGCTTGGCATCGAAAACGTGACCCTCGCCGGGCGCAACCGGGCGCGGTTGGATGTCGGCGAAAAGCTTGGCGCGATGCCCACTCTCTTGAGCGATGTGACCGGCAACTTCGACCTGGTGATCGAATGCACGGGCAACGTCGACGTCTGGGAAAAGAGCGTGGACTATTCTCGCCGAGGCGGAGCGGTAATGCTCTTCGGCGGTTGCCCCAGCGGAACCACCGCCTCCTTCGACACCAAGAAACTCCACTACGACCAGATCACGCTGGTCAGCCCCTTCCACTTCGGCACCAACGCAGTGAGGACCGCCCGAGTCTGGCTGATCGACCACCGCATGGACCTGTCGGCCCTCATCTCCGGCGAGAGAGAGCTGAGTCAGGGCGAACAGACCTTCCAGGACCTTCGGGAAGGTCGCGGATTGAAGTACGTCTTCAAGCCATGAAACTGGCCCGATACATGGGGGCGGGGGTGGTCGAGATCGTCGACGAACCCATCCCCGCGTGTCCTCCCGGCGGGTTGCTGGTCAAGACGGAAGCCTGCGGCCTGTGCTCCGGCGAGCTCATGGACTGGTACATGGACCGCAAGATCCCCCATGTCCTGGGCCATGAGGTGGCGGGGATCGTGGTGGAGTCCCAGGATGAGCGGTTTCCGGTCGGCTCCCGGGTCTTTCCCCACCACCACGCACCTTGTTTGCAGTGCGAACTCTGCGCTCGGGGGCTGTACGTTCATTGTGAGCAGTGGAAGCGGACGAAGCTGGTTCCGGGCGGCATGGCGGAGTATTTTGGAGTGTCTGCCGAGAATCTGAACGACACGTTGCTGGTGGGGCAGATGAGGGCGGTGGATGCGGCATTGATCGAGCCGTTGGCTTGTGTGGTGAAAAGCTGTGGCATTGACTTCCAGTCAATGCGTCGTTCGACCTTCCAGGTCGAACCAAACTTGGAGTCGCCACCCAATCCTGCAGAGATTCAGAAGAAAAGGGGTGGCTATCTGCCCCACTGGACAAAGTCGGATGCAACCTACTTCGTTACATTCCGCCTCGCCGACTCGGTGCCAAAAGATGTTCAGGAGGAATGGGCAAGGGATCGCTCCCTCGTGGAAGAGCAATTCAAACTGGGCCGTATCAGCGTTGCGAACAAGATGGAGTATCTGAAACTGAACTCCGAAAGGGTTAACGCCTTCCTGGACGCGGGCGTCGGGGAATGTGTCCTAAAGAAACCCGAGTGCGCCGACATCGTTCAGAATGCCCTGAAGTTCTTTGATGGGGAGAGATACCGTCTCCTGGCTTGGAGCGTGATGCCAAATCATGTGCATGCGGTGCTGACGCCGCACAACGGATATGAACTGCACCAAATTCTGCATAGCTGGAAATCTTTCACCGCTAACGAGATCAATACCCTCCTCGGCAAGACCGGCACGCTGTGGCCAGTCGAATCCTATGACCACCTGGTTAGAAACGCCGAGGATTTGGCAGGGTGCATTCGCTATACATTGGAGAATCCTGCGAAAGCAGGACTCTCGGATTGGCGATGGGTTGGAGTTGCCGAGGAAGGCGACCAGGAGTTTCCTCCTCCAGGCTTGCGATCAAGTACAAGTAGCCAAGACCTGGAAGGTCTTGGAACGCATCGGCAGGATGCCAATGCCACAATCGACCGGCCTCTGGCGGCGCGGCGATTGGGTACCAAGGCCAAACTGGGTAGTTCTTATACAAGCTCAGACCAAGACCTGGAAGGTCTTGGGACGCATTGGCAGGATGCCAATGCCACAGCCGTGATCGGTCTTGGCGTGATGGGCCTGATGCACGCACTGTTGCTTCCCAGGTGCCTTGCCGTTGACATAAACCCTAGCCGGGTTCGAGCGGCGCGGCAATTGGGGATCAATGCCAGATTGGGTGGATTTGATACAAGCCTGGGCCAAGACCTGGAAGGTCTTGGGACGCATTGGCCGGATGCCAATGCCACCACCGTTTTTGTTTGTCCGGGGTCGCAGGCGGCTTTTGATTTTGCTCTCCAGATCGCCTCCCCAGGAGCAACCATCGTCATGTTCGCCCCCTTGCCCCCCGACCAGGGCCTGAAGATTCCCCAAGCTGCCTATTTTAAAGACCTCAAGATCGTTCACAGCTATTCCTGCGGCCCCGACGACACCCGGTTAGCCAAGGAACTGATCGAAAGCGGTGCTATCCAAGCCGAGCAAGTAGTCAGCGACTTCATCGGAATCGATGACTTGCCGGCGGCGTATGGGAAAATGAAGGCGGGAGAAATCCTGAAGCCGATGGTTGTCTTCCCATAGGGACTTATTACACCGACTACAAAACTGAAAGGAACCTGAATCGTCTCACCTAAACAGCATGTTGAACGCCGCTATTCTCGCTATCTCCATCCAAAGCGCCGGGGCGTGTCCGCATGGGCATGCCCATAGCGAACCGCAGTCGAGGGTCGAGCGGCTCGTGGCCGAGGCTTGGCAGGATGCTCAGGGAATCCAGATCGATGAAAAACGGCAGAAGGACCTCGACCGCGATGCGGAGTTGGGCAAGGAGTATTCCCAGCAGATCGATAAGGAACTGAAGGCGAGCGAGGACGAGGCGATGGTTAAGCGGGTCCAGCGGGTAGGCGACGAGATGGCTGAGATCGCAAATTCCTTCCAAGCCGAGGTCACCTGGGGCGATAAGCGTCCGGCAAAGTTCAAGTACGAATTCAAGGTCGTTCAAGGGGATGACGTCAACGCTTTCTCCCTCCCCGGTGGCATCATCTACGTCTATGAGGGCTTGGCCAAGTATGTGGAGTCCGACGACGAGCTGGCGGGGGTCATGGGCCATGAAATCTCCCATGCCGCTTTTCGTCACGTCTGGACGCTCCAGCGCCAGTCGGAAAAGCTAAGCATCGCCACTCTTCTGGCGGCCCTCGCGGCTATCTGGTCGAAGTCTCGCGACGCGGCCAATATTTTGCAGGGGACTCAACTTCTTAGTCAGGCCATCGGTAGTGGATGGAGTCAGGACGCGGAGCGATCCTCCGACTACGGCGGGCTCCAATTCATGATGCGGAGCAAGTACGACCCGACCGGTTGCGTCACGTTTATGGAGCGGTTGGCGCGAGACGAGAAGGGGCGAGGAAGCATCGACTGGGGCATTTATCGAACTCACCCGCCAAGCAAAGAGCGTGTCCAGAACCTCCTGGCCTACATGACGAAGTTCAATTTGCCGGTGCACCGGAGCGCGGTGACCACCTCCTTCAGGACCATTGTGAAGCCGGGCGAGGACGGAACAGTGGAAGCCTGGTTCAACGGGCGCAAGCTCTACACGTTCGCCGGTTCGGATGCCATCAGCCGGGCCGATGCCGCCGCCAAGAAGTTTGACCGCTTCTTCGACAAGGTTCCCCAGATGATTGAAGTCTCGGCGGGCCGGGGCGCGGTTCTCTTCAACAACAAAACCCTTCTCACCATCGACGAATCAGATGCCCAGGCGCAGAAGTTGTCGGTGCAGGAGTTAACCGACCAGACCGCCAAGTCGATCAAAGGCTCCCTCTTCTCCCTGGCCTACCGGGTCTGGGGGATTTAGCAGTTTGGGGTTGAATGATGATCAGCCTCATTCTTAAGAAGCGTTGGCAACCTGCGATCTACTATGTCGATCTTTCTTGGATAGCGATATTCGTCGTCCTCTCCTTCGCCTCACATCTGGAGCTTTCAGTTAAGTGGATCGTCTTCGTCAATTTCCTTCTGTGCCAGCTTCTGTTCGTCGAGGCTTGGCTTAGGCCTATCGAGTGGATCGGTTCAAAAAGCCTGGATGATAGACGCCCCTTCGGTGGTTCTCGGCGGTCCTCGGGGGTTTTCCAATTGGACGGAGATGAACCACTGAGAGCCGCCGAGAACCACCGAAAGGGGGCGCATCGTGCTTTGCTCCAGCCGTTGGGGCGACGCCAAACCCGAATCCGGGCCTTCGGCTTCGCTGTGTCCAAGCGTTCCATAGGTCTCTGGTCAGCTCATACATAGGCCGCGCAAGCCGAAGAAGAGGCTTTACTGCTAAAATCACTGGCGATGAGCTTTACCGTCCGCCTGACAACCGACCTGATTGCGGTCGAGCCCGGCGCAACGGTGCCCGTTTCCATTGAAGTGGTGAACAAGGGCGCCGAGGCGGACCGCTATGAACTTCAGATGGAGGGCCTCGACCCCGAGTGGACGGCGGTTCCGGAGGCCGAGTTCGTCGTCGATCCGGGCGAGACACGGGTTGAAAAGGTTTTCTTCAAAGTTCCCCGCTCCAGCGAAAGCCAGGCGGGCAACTACCCATTCGTGGCTCGCATTCGGTCTCTGAATTCCGGCGAGGCAAGGACCGCTCAGGGTGCCCTCCAGGTCAAGCCGTTCCACTACCTGACGATGGAGATCGGTCCCAAGAAGGGAATGTTCTCGCCGACTCGAAAGCAGAACGCCTTCACCGTCACGGTTTTGAACTTGGGCAACACGGAGCACACCCTACAGCTTTTTGGAAACGACCCCGAGGAGGCCTGTACCTACGACTTCGAAAGCGAGCAGATCAGCGTCTCACCGGGACAACAGAAGACGGTCGAATTGGAAGTCACCCCGACCTCCACGCCATTCCTCAGCAGTTCTCGGCTCCATGGCTTCTCTGTTTCGGGGAGGAGCATCGAAACGCCCAGCGTCTTGGCCTCTGCCCAGGCCCAACTGGAGCAACGTCCCTTCGTCACCCCTGGGCTGCTCAGCCTCCTCATTTTTACGGTGCTGATCATTGGCGCCTGGATCGCCTTGATTCCCAAGCCGCCCAAGGTGACCCTTAGCATCAGCAAGCGATCGGCCACCGTCGGGGAAACAATCCGGGTCAGTTGGCGAGGAGAACACGCCAACTCGGTCCAGATTCTCGTCAACGGTCAGCCCTTGGTCTCCGAAGCGCCGGTGTTTGGCGAAACGGACTACGTGGCCCAGAGCGAAGGATCGGTGGAGTTCACCGCCAAGGCGATTCGTGATCAGCGGGAGAGCGAGGTGGACTCTGAAACCTTGACCATTGAGAAACCCGCTCCCTCGCCCGAGGTCAAAGTCGCCATTCGACCCCGGAAGAAGACGATCAACCTGGGCGAGGCGGTGGAGTTGGACTACTCGGTAGAGAATGCAGTGGACGCCTATCTCCAACCCGGCCCCCAGAAACTTGTTCTTACCCTGAAGTCGATCACCGTTCAGCCGAACAAAGAAGGGCCGAACGAGTACGAGATCGTCGCTACCGACAAGGACGGGCGAGTGTCCACAGCCAAAACGACGGTTACGGTGATCGACCGGGCGCGGGTGGTCGTTCTCGCTTTCTCTGCCTCACCGCCCAAACTCGATGCCGGTGGAGGATATGTGACGCTCAAGTGGCAGGTCTCCAACGCAGCTCGAGTTGAGATCTCGGGCGGTTTTGAACCCATCGTGCCCGACGCTCCTAACTCTGCGGGCTCCCAAGATTTTATGATCGAAAAGACGACTACTTTCACGATCAAGGCCATCGACGCTAACGGCAAGTCCGTCTCCAAGAGCGTCAAGGTGGAGGTTGCAGAACCTATGGCTCCGCCCCCCGATACGGACCCGCCCTCCGTCGTTCCCCCTGGTGCGGGCACGGGTGGAACACTCTGATGCGGGCTCTGATTTCGGTTACGGACAAAAGCGGTGTCGTCCCCTTTGCCCAAGGCTTGGTGGAAAAGGGCTTTGAGATCGTTAGTACAGGCGGCACCGCCAAGGCTCTTCGAGAGGCGGGCCTGGCAGTGAAGGATGTTTCTGAGGTGACTGGCTTTCCCGAAATGATGGATGGCCGCCTGAAGACCTTGCACCCCCTGGTTCATGGCGGCTTGCTCGGGGATCGTCGGCTGGACTCGCATCGCGAAGCGATGGAGGGCGCGGAGATCGTTGGGATCGATGTGGTCTGCGTGAACCTCTATGCGTTTGAAAAGACGGTGAGCGGCCCGCATGAATTTGAGGAGGCCATCGAATCCATCGATATCGGCGGCCCCGCGATGATTCGGGCGGCGGCGAAGAACCATCCCAATCTCTATGTCGTGGTTGATCCAGGGGATTACCATGCCGTTTTGGCAGTGGCCGATGGAGACGACCAAGAACTTAAGCGGAAGCTAGCTGCCAAAGCGTTCCGACACACCGCATTCTACGACTCTATGATCGCCCGCTACCTGACCGAGGAGGCAGGCGAAGATGAACTAACGGAAATACTGACCATCGGCTACCGAAAGTCGCTCGGATTCCGGTATGGCGAGAATCCCCACCAGAGCGGCGCCCTCTACCTCGATCCTTTAGCGCAGGCGGGGATTGCCCAAGCAAAACAGCTGTGGGGCAAGGAGCTTAGCTACAACAACCTGAACGACTCCGACGGCGCATGGGAGCTAGTAGCTGATCTGCCAACTGGGAGCTGCGCGATCATCAAACATGGCAATCCTTGCGGCGCAGCGCATGGCTCCTCGTTTGGAGACAGCTATCGCCTCGCCCGGGAGTCGGATCCGATCTCCGCGTTTGGCGGCATTGCGGCCTTCAATGGCGAGATCGATGCCGAAGCGGCCTCGGCCATGACCGAGAAGGGCAACTTTCTGGAAGTCGTGATCGGTACCGGCTTCACCGATGAAGCCGTCGAAATTTTCAAGAACCGCTCTGGCTGGGGGCAGGATGTGCGCTTGCTTGCCGCTCCTCTCCCGCCCCAATCGCCCTCCCTCAGCGTAAAGTCCATCAGGGGTGGAGCCATCATCCAGGACACGGACGAAGACCCTCAGCTTGAGTGGCGGGTAGTGACCCAAAAGCAACCCACGCCCGATCAGATGGCGGCGCTCCGATTCCAATGGGCGGCAATCCCTCATGTGAAGTCTAACGCCATCGTAGTGGGCACGTCGAACCGGCTCTTGGGAGTCGGGGCGGGTCAGATGAACCGCGTCCAATCCGTGAGACTTGCCCTCGACCAGGCGGGGGAGGGCTCGATGGGGGCCGTCTTGGCCAGCGACGCCTTCTTTCCCTTTCCCGACAGCGTGGAGACCGCCGCTGCCGCTGGGATCGCCGCCATCGTCCAACCAGGCGGAAGCAAGAAAGACCCCGATGTGATTGCCAAGGCCGACGAATTGGGAATCGCGATGGTTTTCACTTCGATTCGCCACTTCCGCCATTAGGGTGTAACATATAGGAATTCAGATCGCGTCTGAGACTTAGACTGTCATGAAGAACCAGAATGACCTTATCATCTCCATCGTCGCCATTGTATTGGCGCTGATCATTGCCGGTGTCTGCATCGGCACCAAGCGGGAACCAGCGACCATAGCGCCTCCTGAGAAGGTCATTTTAACGCCCCCGACGTTGCCTCAGGGCGACGTAGTCATGGTCAATGCTCTGCCGGGAGGGGGTTCGGGCTCAGGCACTGGTGCCCCAATGGGAGGGGGACGTCCAATGGGTGCTCCCGGTCCGATGGGCGGTGGTCGCCCGATGGGTCCTGCAGGTGTAGCAGGAGCGAGGTAAACCCTGTCATTGCGTCCTCCGCGCTAAATAGGCCACACTCTAGGCTAATCTGATTTCTCTGGAGCGCCTATGCCTACCCCTGTTGTTTTGAACGTGGGGTTCTACAATTTTGTGATGACCGACAAGATCGTCGCGATGGTGAGCAGCGAGTCTGCGCCATTGCGACGGTTAATCCAGGCCATGCGCAAATCGGGCAACTTGATCGATGCGACCCAAGGACGTCGCACAAAGTCTGTCATATTCACTACAGATTCAGCGATCATCTTGTCGGCGATCTCCCAAGAGACCTTGGCAAAGAGGTTGAACACTGGGGAGATCAACGTTGATGAAGAGTAATTACCGATTGAACGCCTTTCACCGCTTCATTAACAACTTTGGCCGAGACATCGGGATCGACTTGGGCACTGCCAATACCCTCGTCCATGTGGGTGGCCGGGGCGTTCTGTTGAGAGAGCCCAGCGTCGTCGCCATTAACAAGGACGACGGCAAAGTCGTTGCGGTCGGCGAAGAGGCCAAACGGATGCTTGGCCGCACCCCCGCCAACATCGTCGCCACCCGGCCCCTTAAAGACGGCGTGATCGCTGACTACGACCAGACCGAGAAGATGCTTCAGCACTTCATCGGCAAGGTCAGCAATCGTTTCCTCTTGAGAAAAACCGTGGTGGTCGGCATCCCCAGTGGAGTGACGGAGGTTGAACGTCGAGCAGTGATTGAAGCCTCCAAGAACGCGGGGGCCAGTCAGGCTTACGTCATTGAAGAGCCGATGGCGGCTGCCTTTGGAGCCGGGTTACCGGTAGACGAGCCCAGCGGTTCGATGATCGTCGATATCGGTGGTGGAACGACTGAGGTCGCAGTGATCTCCCTAGGCGGAATCGTCCATTCACGATCTATACGCGTGGCTGGCGACGAGTTGGATGAAGCGATCGCTTCGTATGTGCGCCGCGCCTACAATCTCTTCATCGGCGACCGGACTGCGGAGCAGGCCAAAATTGAGATTGGCAGCGCCGTATCCCTGGAAACCGAGCTTGAAATGCAGGTCAAAGGGCGCGACTTGGTCACCGGTTTGCCTCGCAGCGCCACCATCTCCAGCGAGGAGGTGCGCATGGCAATCCAGGAGCCCCTTAACTCCATTGTCGAAGCCGTCAAGTTGACCCTTGAGGCAACTCCTCCCGAACTCGCTGCCGATGCGATGGATCGCGGAATCATGCTTGCCGGTGGCGGAGCGCTGCTGAGAGGTTTGGATGAACTCATTCACCGGGAAACCTTGATGCCCGTGCACATCGCTCTCGACCCTCTCAGTTGCGTGGTGAAAGGAACCGGAATTGTGGTGGAAGGTCTCCACGAAAACCCCCTGATCCGCAAGATGCTTGAAAAGTCTTCCAAGACGTGAAACCTTCCGCCGGCCGCGACTTTATCGTTCTTCTCATCCTCTGCGTCTTGGGCGCAGGACTGGGGAGGATGCAGAGCGGCGCGCGGAACAACGGAGCCATCGATCCCGTTTCGTCGCTGGTTCGTTCTACCACCAACGCTCCCGCTAGGTTCCTTTCGGAGCAGGCAAACGCGACGTCGGACTTCTTTGGAGGCATCTTCAACGCCTCTGAACTTGCCCGACAGAATCGGGAGATCAGGCAATACGAGATCATTGCGCGCCAGTATGGCGAGACCGTCACCCGACTGAATAACGAGGTAAACAACCTTAGGGGTCTCCTGGAGTTGGAGGACATTCCTGGCCGACAGAAAGTCGGAGCAACGATCATCGGGTACTTCGCCAACGAGAATCGCATCACGATCTCGGTCGGCAAAGACAAAGGGCTGAAGCCAGGTTTGGCGGTAGTTACGGGTGAGGGCTTGGTAGGCACCATCCAAACCGTGGGCGATACCGAAGCCCAAGTCAGCTTGCTGTCTGACCCCAACCGGAAGATCGGCGCCTTGGTCATCAGCCGAAATCCTCCCCCCGCCGGGCTTATCAAGGGCGAGAACGCGACGGTATTGGTCCTGACCCTCGACTCCACCATGCCCGTTGCCAACGGCGATCTCGTGACCACCTCGGGATTCAGCGGCCTCATTCCCCGAGGCATCCCGATCGGCAGGGTGAACCAGGTTTATAATGACTCGGTTACCGGGTCCAAACGGGTCGAGGTCTTTCCGAACGTGGCGCTGGGAAATCTGCGGGAGGTGGTGATCTTGAAGTGAAGGGGTTTCGAGGCATCATCGTCAGCCTGGCAGCCATCTGGGTCAGCACGGTCCTTCAGCAATCCATCGCTCACCGGGTGGACATCCTGAGTGCCACCCCCGATTTCCTGCTGATCACTCTCTCCTGCCTCTGCATGTATACCAGCCGAATGGGAGGGGCTCTCCTTGGGTTCCTTGTCGGGTTGGCAGCGGGCGCCATCACGGGGGCCAACCTCTCGCAATTCATCTTCAGCCGCACCATCGTCGGCTTCCTCGACGCCTGGTCCAGAACCTTTGGGCTAGACCCCAACTTCATCGCCGCGGCGGTCAATGGATTTGCAGTAACCATCGTGGCCCAGTTGATCCTGATGTTTTTCGCCCCACCCTCAGGTATCACAGCCTTCCTGGGGGCTACAATAGTGTCAGCGATGGTCAACGGGGTCCTCGCAGTGCCCGTTCACGCGTTGCTGAGAAAGATTCTCGGTCCACAAGTCGCGTAGGGCGGCCAAGGATGGGATTCACTGGTACAAAGGATGAGCCAACACGTTAACGTTCTGGACATGGCCCGCGCCCAGCTTGCGGTCGCCGCCAAATATCTTGATTTGGATGAAGGACTTCACGCCGTCCTCTCCCAACCCGTCCGACAACTCGTCGTTCACTTTCCCGTCGTTCTGGATAATGGCGAGGTTCAGGTGTTCGAGGGCTATCGGGTTCACCACAACTCCAGCCGCGGCCCCACGAAGGGCGGTATTCGATACCATCCCGACGTCGATGTTGAGGAGACCACCGCGCTGGCCATGTGGATGACTTGGAAGTGTGCGGTCGTCAACATTCCCTATGGCGGCGCCAAGGGTGCGGTCAAGGTGGACACCAAGCAGCTTTCCAAGCGCGAGTTGGAGAAGCTCACCCGACGCTACATCTCCGACATCAGCATCCTAGTCGGCGAACGCAGCGACATTCCGGCTCCCGACATTGGCACGAACGCCCAGGTCATGGCCTGGATCATGGATACCCTCTCGATGCATACGGGCCACACAGTCCCTGGGTGCGTCACGGGCAAACCGATCGAACTGGGTGGCTCGGAAGGACGGGTGGAGGCGACGGGCCGGGGCGTGATCGTTGCCGCCGAGGAGGCCGCAAAGTCCGCCAATATAAGTTTGAACGGAGCCAGAGTGGTCGTCCAGGGGTTTGGCAACGTGGGATCGGTGGCCGCCAAGCTGGCTGAGGAAGCGGGCGCGATAGTCGTCGGCGTGACCGATGCTCTGGGCGGCATCTATAACCCCAAGGGCCTTCCCATCGCCGAACTGGTGCATCGCTATTCAGGCCGGGAGGGAGGCATCCGTGAGTACAAAGAAGCCGAGCCGGTCGGCAATCAGGAGCTCCTGGAGCTGGATTGCGATATCCTGATTCCCGCCGCCATCTCCGCCCAGATCACCAAGGACAATGCGGACAAGATCAAGGCGAAGCTGGTTGTCGAAGGCGCAAACGGCCCCCTCACCCCGGACGCGGACCACATCCTCTCCGATAAGGGCATCCTCGTGGTTCCCGACGTCTTGGCCAACGCAGGCGGCGTCATTGTCAGCTACTTCGAGTGGGTCCAAGACCTCCAGAACTTCTTCTGGGAAGAGAATGAGGTCAACAATAAACTCACCCGCATCATGCGTCACAGCTACGCCGCCGTAGAAGGCACCATGAAGGCTCATAAGACCGACATGCGCACCGCAGCCTACATCATCGGCGTCAAGCGTGTGGCGGAAGCAACGATCAAGCGCGGCATTTATCCATAAGGTTTAGGGGGCGGGGATCAAGCTAACCTCGCCCCTTCACCTCCATCACGCATCACCCCCTCGCCGGGTACCCTTAGCGCCAATAATCACCAGAGGCTAGCCCGTTTGTTCAAAATCGAAGAGATTCTCAACAGTCTTCCGCATCGCTACCCGATGCTCCTCGTCGACAGAATCCTGGAAATGGAGCCGATGAAGCATTGCGTGGGCATCAAGAACGTCACGATC
Organism: uncultured Fimbriimonadaceae bacterium; assembly: GCA_964501275.1. Classification (GTDB taxonomy): domain Bacteria; phylum Armatimonadota; class Fimbriimonadia; order Fimbriimonadales; family Fimbriimonadaceae; genus 55-13. The sequence goes on from CAZCSP010000032.1 coordinate 20,593, forward strand.
AATGAGCCGTTCTTTCAAGGGCACTACCCAGGGTTGCCGATCATGCCCGGCGTTCTCATCATCGAGTCCCTGGCTCAAGCGGGCTGCATGATGGTTCTGCATGGTGAGAAGTATCGCGGGATGATCCCGGTGATCGGCTCGATCGATAAGGTCAAATTCAAGCGTCCCGTCGTTCCTGGGGACCAGCTAAAGCTGGATGTCACCTGCGAGTGGCTGCGTGGCTCGATCGGGAAGATTGTCGCGGTCGCAAGCGTAGACGGCGAAGTCGCTTGCCAAATGGAGATGATGTTCAAGCTCCTGGAGAAGCAGAGCTAATTGCCACACGTTCACTCGCTCGCATATGTGGATTCCAGTGCAGAACTGGCCGAGGACGTTTCCGTCGGCCCCTTCTGTAACGTGGAAGCGGGCGTGGTGATCGGCTCTGGCAGCAAACTGGACTCCCATGTCACTGTGAAAACGGGCACCACCATTGGAGAGCGAAACTATTTTGGGCAAGGGTCCATCATCGGCGGCGACCCTCAAGACCGGAAGTACAAGGGCGAGCCAACCTACCTGAAAATCGGGAATGACAACTTCTTTCGCGAGTACGTCACCATCCACCGCGCCACCGGCGAGGGTCACTCGACCGAGGTTGGCAATAACTGCTATCTCATGGCGTTCGTCCACCTGGGGCACAACGTGGTAGTGAAGGACAGCGTGACGATGGCGAACAGCGTCGGAGTGTCGGGCCATTGCACCATTGAAGACCTGGCGACGGTAGGCGGCATGGTCGGGCTTCACCAGTGGGTCCGAGTCGGAAAGGTCGCGATGGTGGGTGGGATGTCATCCATCACCCGCGACGTCCCTCCCTTTATGATCGTAGAGGGGCGGGGCGACTACGAAGTCAGAGACATCAACGCCGTTGGATTGCGGCGATACGGCATTTCGGCGGATGGCCGCATGGCGCTGCACAAAGCCTGCAAACTGCTCTACAAATCCAAGCTAGGCCTGACCAACGCCATCGAGACGGTCCGCCGCGAAATCAACATCACTCCCGAGGTCCAGGAGCTGATCGACTTTGAGTTGCGACGATTCAAAGGCAAAAACGGCCGCGGCGACCAGCCATAGCTTTTTTTTATAGAGTGCGGCAATTCATTGCCGCTTTCCCCTGTCCGATTCATCGGACTGTAGACGCATCTAACAGCTGAATAGCTACTTTAGAGTGCGGCAATTCATTGCCGCTTTCCCCTGTCCGATTCATCGGACCGCAAAACGTCCTGACAGCCCAATAAATTGGGCAGTTCAAAGCGGCAATAAATTGCCGCACTCTATACTGAAGCCTATGCGCATCTTCCTCTCTGCCGGCGAGGCCTCGGGCGACGCCTATGGCGCGGCGTTGGTGCGCGAGCTTCGGCAGGCGGCAAAGGGGATCGATTGGACCGAAAGGAACCTCATGCGATGGCTGCAGATAGATCGCGTCAGCGACCTTTCCGCCTCCATCACATCACTTGAAGAACCGAAGCACAGAGAGTTAGACGAACTGGTTTTCCAGTTAGCTGACTACTACGCAATCGGCCCAGGTGAGTTGAAGCCTCATCACACAAGCTTCCGCAGTTTAGTCGACTCTCTTGTAGCGGATATTGATGAGGGACAGAAGCAAGGGTGGGCCGACCTCGCATTCGAAGCCGTCGGCGGCCCCAAACTTAAAGCGGAAGGCGTGACGCTCCACGCCGACTCCTCTCAATGGGGTGCGATCTCCATCGCCCAAGGGATTCGCGTGGGCTTTGGGATACTGCCCAAATACTTCAAAGTGAAGAGACTACTGAGGTGGGGGAAGCCCGGTCTCTTCATCCCCATCGACTTCGGCTTTGCCAACATCCGCCTCGCCCGGTACGCCAAGCAATGCGGATGGAAGGTGCTGTACTTCGTCCCTCCCGGTTCTTGGCGACGCGATAAGCAGGGCAAAGACCTTCCCTATATCACCGACCAGATTGTCACCCCGTTTGAATGGTCCGCCGAGATCCTCAATCGGATGGGAGCAAAGGCGCATTGGTTTGGCCATCCAATCAAGCAGCTCATCGCCAATAAACCGGCCCTCCTGCCTCCGCCCTCCGCCCTTTCGGAAACAGTCGCCGTTCTTCCCGGCAGCCGCAAGCATGAATTGGAGATGACGCTTCCCCTGATCGCAGGGGCAGTACAGGGCGTCACGGGTAAATGGAACGGCAGGAACTTGGTAGGACTGAGCAGGGAGGAAATTCAGGCTCCTAAACCTCCTCTTCCCAACCGACTCGAATTCGCCCTCGCCCCCTCGGTTGATGCCGACCATGTCAAGTCGGAGTGGGCCAGACTCGCCCCGGGACGCAACGACATCTTCACCACCGGCGACACTTACGGCGTCCTCAAACGCGCCAAAGCCGCCATCATCTGCTCCGGCACCGCGACCCTGGAAGCCGCCATCTGCGGCTGTCCGATGCTGGTGGTCTACCAACTCTCCCCCGCTATGCGTCGCGAGGCCAAGCTCCTGCGCATGAAGCAGCCGAAGTTCATCAGCTTGCCCAACATCATCCAGGATCGAGAGATCGTGCCGGAGTTGGCGGACGGGCATGGGGTTTATCCTGAGCAAGTGCGAGCCTGGCTGGATCGACTGCTGACAAATGAAGAAGTCCGATCTGAGCAAATCCGAGAACTGAACCAGTTGGTCGATGTCCTTGGCCCGGACGACGCCATTACCAAAACCGCCGAGTTGGCTCTGCAGATGATCTCCTAGGCAGTCGGCCATCCTTCGGTGGTCCTCAGCGGTCCTCGGTGGTTCAATCCCCAGCCATTTGAAAAGAACCACCGAAGGTGATGCAGATCTCCTTTCCTAACTCCCTCTCAGATTCCCTTATTTCCTACTTCCCCGTTTCCTCAGAGCGTACATAATAACGTTATGTCAGCCTCCGCCACGCCCGCCCCTCCCCAAGTCCGCTGGGACCTGTCCGCGCTCTTCTCCGGGATCGACGATCCGAAGATCGAGGCCAATTGGACGGCGGTGCACGCGATGGCCGATGCCTTTGCGGAGAACTATCGGGACAAGATCGACACCGAGGACTTAACCGCCGACACCCTGGCGAAGGCGTTGCAAGACTACGAAAAGCTTGCCAATGAAGCCGGGAAACCCATCGGCTTCGCCCACCTCCTCTTCGCCGCCGACACCGGGAACCCCGCCCTCGGCGCGTTTATGCAAAAGCAGATGGAGAAGAGCACCGAGCTGAGCGTCAAGGTGATGTTCTTCGACCTGGAACTGATGGCGGCTCCCGAGGAGACCATCGCCAAGATCATCGGGGACCCCAAACTGGCCAACTTCGTCCACTACATCCAGGTCGCCCGTAGCTTCCGAGACCATCGCCTGACCGAGTCCGAGGAGATCATCCTGGAGGAGACCGCCAACACCGGCAACCGAGCCTGGGAGCGGCTGTTCGAGGAGGTCACCTCGAATCATTTGTACAAGCTACTAAGGCCAGGGGCGACAGACGTAGAAGAGGTCTCCCAAGAGGAACTGCTCAACCTCCTGCGTGTCCCGGAAAGGGACGTACGCCAGGCCGCCGCCGATGCCTTCAGCGCAGGTCTCCAAGAGATGGAGCGGGTGCTGATCTTCACCTACAACAATCTGATCCAGGACAAGGCGGTGGGCGACCGCCTCCGCAAGCATCCTTACCCCGAGCATAGCCGCCACCTGGCGAACGAGTTGGACAAGGACACGGTCGATCTGGTGGTCTCGATGTGCCGGGCCAACTATGGCTTGGTCGAGCGGTTCTACAACGTCAAGCGAGAAATCCTCGGCCTGCCCGAACTCACCCACATCGACCGCTATGCGCCACTTTTCGACACGGAGGAGCCGGTGGAGTGGGAAGAAGCCAAGCGGATTGTGCTGAGCGCCTTTGGCCAGTTCAGCGAGGAGATGGAGGAGCGGGCGCGGGAGTTCTTCGACAAGAACTGGATCGATGCCGAACCGCGAAAGGGCAAGAGAGGCGGGGCCTTCTGCTCCTACAATACTCCCGATACCCATCCGGTCATGTTCCAAAGCTATATGAACATGGCCGACGACGTGATGACCTTGGCCCATGAGTTGGGCCACGGAGTCCACGCCTCCCTCAGCCGCGCGCAAACCTATTTCAACTTCCACGGCACCCTCCCGCTGGCCGAGCTCGCCTCTACTTTTGGTGAAATGCTGGTCTTCGAGAAACTAGTAGCCTCCGCTACTCCCAAAGACAAGTTGGCTCTTTACGCCGGCAAGATCGAAGGCGTCTTCGCGACCGTTTTCCGCCAAGCCGCCATGTTTTCCTTTGAGCAGAAGTGCCATGAAATGCGGCGGGAAGAAGGTGAACTAACCCCTGACGATTTCGGCGATCTCTGGCAAAACGAAATCCAGGCGATGTTCGGCAATTCGGTCAAGCTGGGCGAACAGCACCGGTCTTGGTGGAGCTATGTGGGCCACTTCGTCTCCGTGCCGTTCTACGTTTATGCGTATTCCTTCGGCGAACTGCTCGTCCTGTCCCTTTACCAACGGGCCAAAGTCGAGGGGCCGAGCTTTGCGACGAAGTACATCGACCTCCTAAAACTCGGCGGCTCTCGATCCCCGCAAGAGTTGATGGCCACAGTCGGCGTCGATCTCAAGTCCAAGGAGTTTTGGCAAGGCGGGTTCGACGCGATGCAGAAGCTCGTCACCGATTTCGAACGGCTCTGGGCGGAGTACAAGCGATAACGGCGGCGTCTCGAATCGGGTAAACCGCCCGAATCAAGATGAAACTTCAGACCTTCGCAGTTTTTGTGTTTGCGGCGATCAGCGTCGGCGCGGCAATCGCACAGAAGAAGCCTCTCGACGCCAACGTCTACGACTCCTGGAATTCGATCGCGGGAACCAAGATATCCAACGACGGCAAGTGGCTGTCCTATCGCATCGTGCCCCAGGAGGGGGATGCGATCCAGCATATTAAGGCCTTGGGCGGGGGGAAAGACGTTCTGATCGAGCGCGGCAACCTGGCTCTGACCTACGATTCCAAGTTTGCCGTGGGGCTGGTCGCGCCCAAGCTGGAGGACACCAAGAAGGCCCAACGGGAAAAGAAGCGGCCCGAGGAGATGCCCAAGAACCTCTTGGCCATTGTGAACCTAGAGACCGGGGCCAAGACTGAAATCCAGACTGTCCAAAGCTTCTCCCTGGCCCCCGAGGATTCGGGTTGGGTTCTCTACAAGCCGGACCCCCCTCGCCCCGTCCCAGCCACTCCTGCAAAACCGGGAGAAGCCAAGCCGGAAGAGAAGAAGGACGAGCCCAAGAAGAAGGCCGACCACCGAGCGGGAGACCCGTATGTGCTGCGAAACCTCGCCACGGGTCATGAGGAGCGGCTGGAGAACATCGTCACGACTCGCTGGACCAAAGACGGGACGGTGCTGGTCTATGTGGTGAGCACCAAAGACGGCGCGGGCGATGGGATCGTGTTCTACGACCTCAAGGCGAACAAGAAGACCACCGTCGTCCAGGCCCTGGGTAAGTATCCCAAGGTGGATGTCCACGATGACACGAAGCGGGTCGCCTTCGTGACCGACAAGGACGACTACGCCGCCAAGAAACCGAGCCATGCCCTCTACGTCTTCGACCCCAAGGACGGCAAGACCAAGCTGTTGGCCAAAGAAGGAACCACGGGCATTCCCAGCGGATGGGTCGTAAGCGAGCGGGCGACACTGAGCTTCTCTGAGAAGGGAGGCCGCGTCCTTTTTGCCACCGTGCCCAAGGCTCCGGAGGAAGTGAAAGATGAAACGCCTGAGGACGAGAAGGTCAGCGTGGACATCTGGAACTGGAAGGACGAGCGCCTCCAGCCCCAACAACTCCTCCAGGCTAACGCCGAGAATAACCGCACCTACATGGCCCTCGCCTATTTAGATTCGGGCCGGATTTTGCAGATTCAAAACGAAGAGTTCGAGAACGTTTCGATCTCCGAACGGAACGATGGCAACTACGCCCTCGCCCGGGTGGACAAACCGTATCGAAAAGCACAATCCTGGGGTGATGGCGGTGCCGACTACTACCTGATCGACCTTCGCAACGGCCAAAACCGCAAGATCTTCACCAAGGCGGACACCTTCTTCAGCTTCTCGCCGAGCGGCAAGTACATCGCTGGATATGATGAGATCGCGCAGATGTGGCTCACCTACGAGATCGCCTCGGGCAAGATTGTGGAGGCCTCCAAAGGGATCCCTTATCCGACTTGGGATGAATTGAACGACGTCCCCGCCACCGCCGGAGCCTACGGCTCGGCAGGTTGGGCGAAGGACGACGAACTGCTCTTCGTCTACGACCGTTTCGACATGTGGGCGCTCGACCCCACGGGTAGGAAAGCTCCCGTCAACTTCACCAACGAGTACGGGCGAAAGACCAACACCTCGCTTCGCCGCCAGAACCTGGACCCCGACGAGCGGTTCGTGGACCCTCGCCAGCCCCAGTTCTTTAGGGGCCAAAACGAGACCAGCAAGGCCTCCGGGTTCTTCATGGACTCGATGGAGACCTACCCGGAGCAGCTTCTGTACGGGAACAAGCAGTACGCGATGGCGGATAAGGCGGATAAGGCGAATCGGGTGGCATTTACCCAACAGACCTTCACCGAGTTTCCCGACGTGTGGGTGGCCGACGATCTGAAGTTCGGCAGTCCGAAGCGGATGAGCGATGCCAACCCGCAGATGAAGGACTACCTATGGGGAACTGTAGAGTTGGTCAACTACACCTCGCTAGACGGCATCGATCTTCAAGGCCTCCTCTACAAACCCGAGAATATGCAGCCCGGCAAGAAGTATCCGATGATCGCCTACTTCTATGAGCGCAACTCGGACAGTCTTCACGCCTTCCGAAGCCCAGCGCCCAGCGCCAGCACGATCAATATCGCGATGTACGTGAGCAATGGCTACGTGGTCTTCGTGCCCGACATCCCCTACAAGATCGGCTATCCGGGAGAAAGCGCCATCAACGCGATCCTGCCCGGTTGTCAGGAGGTGATCCGAAAAGGCTTCGTCGATCCCAAGAAGGTCGGCATCCAAGGCCAGAGCTGGGGCGGCTACCAGGTGGCCTATATGATCACCGAGTCGAATATGTTCGCCGCCGCCTGCGCAGGCGCGCCGGTGAGCAATATGTTCAGCGCCTACGGCGGCATCCGCTGGGGTTCCGGCCTGGTTCGCCAGTTCCAATACGAAAAGACCCAGAGCCGCATCGACGGCACGCCCTGGAATTCGTTCCAGCGCTACTTCGAGAACTCCCCGGTCTTCTTCGCCGACAAGGTGAAGACGCCCCTCCTGATGATGCACAACGACAAGGACGGTGCGGTGCCCTGGTGGCAGAGCATCGAATACTTCACCGCCCTCCGCCGCTTGGATAAGCCAGTCTGGATGGCCGTCTATAACGGAGAAGACCACAATCTGGTGCAAAGGAAGAACCGCAAAGACTGGTCGATCCGAATGCAGCAGTTCTTCGATCACTTCCTCAAAGGAGCCCCAGAGCCGGTCTGGATGGCGACGGGAGTTCCTGGCAGTCAGAAGGGCAAGAACTACGGGTTCGAGATTCCCAAAGGTCCGTAGCATGGGCGTCCCCGCCCGTGGCTTCCAAGACCGTCCCGGTCTTGTTGATACCCCCGGCTCTCTCAAGTCGGGGGATCGCTTTCTCCGAAATAGCCCGCGAATCTGACGAGATATCCTTCTCCGCCGCGTTGCGTATCGTTAAAAGAACCCTCCCGAACAGGGCGGCCCTTTCCCCTCAGAGGGTCCAAATCTGGATGCGGCAGATTCTGGACGAAGTCTGTCGCACGAAAAACTCCAATAGTCGGGGAAGGACCAACAAACGAGCCCTCAAGAGAAAGGTCAAAGGCTATCCCATCGTCGCACGCCCCAGACCGCCATCAAACTCAATACAAATTAGGTATCCCTTATCTAATCCGTATTGGGGCTAGGCATTGAATAAGCGCCCTTCTACCACTTCAAACCTTGTCTCCCCATCTTCCCGAATCGCTACCCCCACCCGTGCGGCGTACTGAAGAAGTACCGCCCATCGCAACCCAACTCGGCTATCCGATGACGGGCGGGTTCAGCTCCATCGATCCCGGCGGACTGACCGACGAGGCCAAAATCAAGGTCACCCTCAAGGAGTATGCTGACAAACTGCACGAGGAGCCGCTCATCTCCGAACCCGGAACCCAAATCTCCTACAGCGGCCCCGGTTTTGCCGCCGCCGGTCGAATCGTGGAGGTGGTCTCGGGCAAATCGCTGGACGACTTCATGCAGACCGAGATGTTTGGCCCGCTCGCAATGAAAGACACCTTCTTCTTTCTCCCAAAAGACCGGTCATCGCGCCTCACCCACATGTACTATGCCGAGAACGGCAAGCTCAACAACCTGAACGACGATCCCCTGCGCCCCGGAGCCAAAAACGCCAATCCCGCTGGGGGTCTGTATTCCACCGCTTCCGACATGGCGACGCTCCTCACCTGCCTGGTCGATGGCGGCAAGAAAGGCCGGTTTCGCCTCCTATCGCCCGCGTCCATCTCTACCATGACGATGCCGCAGACCGGGGCGCAGCTGTCGGAAGGAAGCGAGAGCCAAGGCTATGGGCTGGGATTTGCGGTGGTCAGGAATGCCGGGGGAACCGCCCACCTGAAGTCGGTCGGGGCGTTTGGGCACGTCGGAGCATTCGGCACCGAGTTCTGGGCCGATCCCAAGACCGGCTTCGTCCCCGTCTTCATGTCCCAAAGCTTCTCCGACCGAGTCCGCAAGACCTTCAACTCCATGGCCAACGCCGCGTTCATTGGACCCTAGCTTCAGTACAGATTTCCTGCCAACTGCTTGAGAGCCTCAAGATCAGGCATGGAGGCTTGGGCTCCGGGTTTGGTGGTGGAAAGGGCGCCTACGCAGTTTGCAAGGGCGATGGCGTTACCGAAGTCTCGACCCTCTGCTAAAAACCAGGCTAACGCCCCACTAAAAGCATCGCCGGCGGCGGTGGTGTCGATGGCTTTAACGGTCGGCGGAGCGAAGTGCTTGCCTCCAGACGAGGTTGCCCAATAACTGCCTCGGTCGCCCAGAGTGATCACGACGTTCTGCACCCCCTTCTCCAACAGAGCACAGGTTGCCGCACGGCATCGTTCCTCGTCGGTCGGATTGACGCCGGTCAACGACTCGGTCTCCGTCTCATTCGGGGTGATGACATGGCATTTGGCCAGGAGATGGTCAGGAAGCTCGCAGGCGGGGGCCGGGTTCAGGACGAACATCTCCGCTTCGGCTGCCGCCAGAACGGTATCCAACTGGATTTCGAGCTGCGCCAGAGCCACGGTGGGTTTTTGCTTGGCGTAGGCATGACGAACATGATCCGGGCTTAGGTTCCGATTGGAACCAGGAGCCACCACGATCATGTTCCGACCTTGATCGTCCACCAAGATCGCGGCGGTTCCCGAGGGCTTGGATTCGTCGACCACCAGCGAGTCCGTCAGGACCCCGGCGGATTCCAGGCTGGCCCGTAGTACGGTTCCGTTGGCATCGTTGCCGATACAGCCTACGAAAGATACGCCGCCGCCTAGTTTGGCGATAGCGACGGCTTGATTGCCGCCCTTGCCCCCCGGATGGGTGGCGAAGTCTCCTGCGAGAAGCGTCTCCCCCGGGCGGGGAAGAGCGGGACTCACAAAAACCAAATCCAAGTTGGTGCTGCCTACGACAGCGACAAGCGGTGTGCTCATTAAGATGTAGCGTACATGACCAACTCGATGACCAAGCAAAAAAATCTTCGGAAAATAGTAACGATGTTAATTTGGGGCCACCAATCGCGCTATTCCACCACCCTCGGCAGTTCTAAATCGAGGGACAATAGAGGGAGCAGCCCATGAGTACCACAGTTAACGCCAGGATCGTAGAGATCGATGTTTCGCCCGATGAGCTAAGCCGCGGGAGCCTGGAGGCCTCCAAACTCGCCGCTGCCATTGAAGCCCTGAAAGTCGATGGCGTGGTGGTTCTGAAAGATGTCGTCAGCCGAGAGTCGATCCAAGGTCTGAAGAAGCAGACCTTGATCGACTTAGAAGCCCTTCTGAACCGAAAGGATGCTCCGTTTAATTGGACCAAAGGAAACGTTCAGCAGGATCCGCCCCGGCGCCCGCCTTTCCTCTTCCGAGACATTCTGGTGAACGACATGGTGATCTCGGTGACCAAGGGCATCTTAGGAGCAGGGATGCGCAATGGATTTTACAGCGGAAACACGGCTCTTCCCAGCGAATCTCGCCAGCCGGTCCACGCCGATATCGGCCAGCTTTGGCCCAATCTGGAGTTCGCGCCGCCCCCTGCCCAACTGGTGGTAAATGTGCCGCTCGTCGATATGGAGCCAGAGAACGGGAGTACGGAGATATGGCCGGGCACCCATGTGGACCCGGAGATCGCGATCCAGAGCGGCGACATCGAGGTATCGGAGGCTCGGCTGGAAGAGCGAAGGCAGGTGTGCCCACCTATCCAGCCTACGGTCAAAGCAGGCAGCGTGGTTATTCGGGATATGCGAATGTGGCATGCGGGGATGCCGAACCGAACCACTGAGCCGAGGCCAATGGTCGCGATGATCCACTCCGTCAACTGGTGGCCAGTGGACACAATCTCGTTCGCCCACGGCTCCGAGGAGTTCCTCAGCCACCCGGACTTGGAGTGGGTGGTGGGATATGTGGACCAGGAGATCGACCACATTTCGGGAGTCCAAGGCTACAAAGCGCCGGAGACCTAAAGCGTCCAGGCGGCCAAGCCAGCATCGTGGGAAGTTCCTTATGTTATTCTTACCGAAGATCCGTCTATGAAGCTTCCGACCGCGAGAGCGCCGATTGGGTTTGTGTTGCTTAGCCTTGGCTGGCTCTCGGTTGCGGTGGCTTGGACTTCTCAAGTTGGCTGGGTTCAGACCCCCACTCCCGACCAGATCGTCTTCTTTGAGTCCAAGGTCAGACCCGTTCTCGCCGACAACTGCTACTCCTGCCACGGCCCGAAGATGCAGATGGCCGGGTTGCGGCTGGATACTTTGGCTGGCTTACAGAAAGGTTCGGACAAAGGAGCCGCCATCGTGCCCGGTGAACCGGACAAGAGCCCCTTGATCCAAGCCATCCGCCACACTGGCCCCATCAAGATGCCGATGGCCAAGAAGCTGCGGGACGAAGAGATCGCCAACATGGAGGCGTGGGTGAAGATGGGCGCGCCCTGGCCCCGAGCAACCACCGCCAAGTCGGAATCCAACCAGACCCTGTGGTCGCTTGCGCCGGTAAAGAAGCCCGCCCTGCCCAAGGTGAAGAACCAGGCTTGGGTGCGGAACCCGGTCGATGCCTTTATCCTCTCCCAATTGGAGTCCAAAAAGCTATCGCCCGCACCAGAAGCCAACAAGCGAACGCTCTTACGCCGCCTCAGCTACGACCTGACTGGCCTACCCCCGACCGCCGCCGAGGTCGATGCCTTCCTCGCTGACAAGTCTCCCACCACCTACGAGAAAGCGGTGGACCGACTCTTGGCGTCTCCCCGATATGGCGAGCGGTTGGCCCGGCTGTGGCTGGATGTCGCCCGGTATGCCGACACCAAGGGCTACGTCTTTGAGGAGGATCGCAACTATCCTCACGCCTACACCTACCGCGATTGGGTGATCGAAGCGTTCAACCGCGACCTGCCCTACGACCAGTTCATCGTCCAACAGTTGGCGGCGGATCGGTTGCCCGAGGTTCAAAATGGCGACGATAAGCGCCCCCTCGCCGCTCTCGGATTCCTCACCGTCGGGCGTCGCTTCCTGAACAACCAGCACGACATCATCGACGACCGGATCGACGTGACCACGCGCGGCTTCCTCGGGTTCACCGTCTCCTGCGCCCGCTGCCACGACCACAAATTCGACCCGGTTCCTGCCCAAGACTACTACTCGCTCTACGCCATCTTCGCATCCTCGCTGGAGACCACGGCCCCCATTTCCGAGAAAGCCATCCGGGACCCTTGGGAACTGTATAGCCGTCGCCTGGAAACCGCTGAGCGCAACGTGCGAGAGTTGATCGTGGCTCAGGTGAAGGCTTTGAGAGAGAGGGCCAAAAGCGCAGAACCCTCCGCCGAGGTCAAGAAAGTCCTCCAGGGCTTACGCGAAGAGCAGTTGCCCAATGCCGCCCAACTCAAGACCTTGGCAACCGCCTTTGAGCCGGGACAGAAGGACCGGCTGGAGAAGATGCAGGAGGAGGCAAGCGAGATTCGCCGCAATGCGCCCGCCTTGCCCGAGTTTGCGATGGCGATGACCGACGCGGCCCGGCCAAGGGATGGCGTGGTCTTCCGCCGTGGAAATCCGGGCAGTCCGGGCGAGCCTGCCCCCCGACGCTTCCTATCCGCCCTAAGCAAAGCAGAACGCGAGCACTGGAAAGAAGGAAGCGGCCGCTTGGAGCTTGCCCAAGCCATCGCCTCGAAAGACAACCCGCTGACCGCCCGAGTCTTTGTCAACCGCATGTGGCAACATCACTTTGGCGCGGGGCTGGTTCGCACTCCATCCGACTTTGGGTTCCAAGGCGAGAAGGCGACGCATCCTGAACTGCTGGACTATCTGGCCGCGACCTTTGTAGAAAACGGATGGTCCATCAAAAAGCTGCACCGCCTGATCGTGACTTCGGCGACCTATCGGCAGTCTTCCAGTGTTTCGAAGGCTATATACGACGTCGATCCCGAGAACCGGACTTGGAACCGCATGAATCGCCGCCGGTTGGATTTGGAGCAGATGCGGGATTCTGTTCTGTTTGCCACCGGGAGGCTGGAACTGGGCAAGGCTGGCGGGAAGTCGTTTGATCTCTGGAATGGGCCCTATGTGCCACGCCGCTCCGTCTACGGGTTCATCGAGCGCCAGAACCTGCCTGGCATCTTCAAGACGTTCGACTTCGCATCGCCTGACTCCACCAGCCCACGCCGATTCCAGACGACGGTTCCGCAACAGGCTCTCTTTTTCATGAACTCGCCCTTCCTGGTGGAGCAGGCGCGGATGGTGGCGGAGCGAGCCGAAATCCGGGATTCCCAGGACGACGCCCAACGGGTGCGCAGGCTCTATCGTCAGCTCTTTGGACGCCTGCCCGATCCGGAGGAGGCAAAAGTTGCCTTGGCGTTTCTGAAGCCAGGGAGCGGAACCCTCGTCCCGAGACCGGAGAGCGAGTGGCAGTATGGCTATGGCGCGTTTGACGCGGGTCAAGGCAAGGTGGCGTCGTTCACGCCATTCGCCCACTTTGCCGACGCCAGCTACCGAGTCGGTCCCGCCTTCCCCGATCCCAACCTGGGCTACCTGATGCTCAACGCCCAGGGCGGGCATCCCGGTCGAGGCTTGGAGCGGAGCGTGATCCGACGGTGGGTAGCTCCCGCGACCATGACCGTGCAGATTCGCGGCAACCTAAACCATCCCAGTCCCCAGGGCGATGGGGTGCGAGGCCGGGTGGTGTCAAGCCGAGGCGGGGTCCTGGGTGAGTGGCAAGCCAAGAGCAACGCCGTACGCACCGAGGTAGCCAGCCTTGCGGTTCAGAAAGGCGATACCATCGACTTCGTCGTGGATTGCCTGGGCAACGAGGCGTTCGACTCGTTCACCTGGTCGCCGATGATCCAATCCGTCGATGGAAAGGAGACCTGGAACGCCAACACCAACTTCGGGCCACCCCCTGGTCCTCCCGTGACTCGGCTGACTCTACTCGCCCAGGCCCTGATGATGACGAACGAGTTCATATTTGTGGACTAGAACCACTCCCTCCAAGTGGAAGCCAAGCTCTGGACACCCGCTTGCTATCCTCAAGTAGTTAATGCAGCTATTAACGATGATCTCTTTATCCAGCAAGAAAATTTGATGGATGAGAGCATCCTCAAACAGAGGAGGAGTGACAACCTGCCCATTTCAAATCACACGCCGTCAACACTCCAAACCTCCAACCCAAGTAAGCTAAGGGCCACCCTAACTTTCAGATCGAGGAGAACAGATGCAACGATATGCGACAGCCGTTTGGAGCGGCGGACTTAAGGACGGCAACGGTTCGGTTTCTTCCCAGAGCGGGATTCTGAACGAGACCAAGTACGACTTCAGAATGCGGTTTGAGGATGCGCCGGGAACGAACCCGGAGGAACTCATCGCCGCGGCTCACGCCGCCTGTTTCTCCATGGCCCTGAGCGCCCAGCTTGGAGAGCGAGACATTTCGGGGACGATCGAGACCAAAGCCACGGTCACCATGGAGAACCTGACTCTCACAAAATCCCACCTGGAACTTACCGTTCGGGCACATGGAGCGGATGCGGAGAAGGTGGAAGAAGCCTGGAACGCCGCCAAGGCCGGTTGCCCTATTTCGAAGGTTCTGAATCTAGAGATCACCTTGGACGCAAAGCTGGAAAACTAACGCCGCTATGAACCGTGCCATCGTCATCGTACTCGATGGGGTCGGAGCCGGAGCTGCCCCCGATGCCGCCGACTTCGGCGACCACGATAACCCCTCGACTCTGCTCCACGTCTGGGAGGCGGTTGGCGGCTTTCATGCCCCTAATCTGGCCTCCCTGGGCTTCTTGGCCGCGGGAGGCATCGACACCGGGGTCAGGCCCAACAAAGCCCGCTACGGGCGTTTGAGAGAGCTTTCCATGGGGAAGGACTCGGTGACGGGGCATTGGGAGATGATGGGGGTAGTGACGGAAAATGCGTTCCCTACCTATCCCGAGGGCTTCCCAATCTCTCTCATCAAGGCGTTTGAAAGGGAGATAGGAACCCAGACCCTCGGAAACCGCCCCGCCAGCGGCACAACGATCATCAAGGAGTTGGGTCCGCTTCACGTCGACACCGGCTTCCCGATCGTTTACACCAGCGCCGACTCGGTCTTCCAGATCGCCTGCCACGAAGAAGTGGTGCCGATCGAGAGGCTTTATGAGTATTGCCACATCGCGCGGCGGCTCTGCACAGAACCGAACCATGTCCAGCGCGTGATCGCGAGGCCGTTTATTGGGAATGAGCGGGACGGTTACACCCGCACCGAGAGGCGCAAGGACTTCCCCTATCCCGCGCCTTCCAACCTAGTCGACCAGATCGGGGACGTTTACGGGATCGGCGTGGTGCCGGAGCTTTTTGGGGGGCGAGGGTTTCGCGAGGTGAACCGAACCCAGAGCAACGCCGAGCATGAGAAAGCGCTGTGGATCGCGATGGAGTCGGACGCCCGGTTCATCTTTGCGAATTTCGAGGACTTCGACATGCTCTACGGCCACCGCAACGACGCACCCGGCTTCGCCAAGTGCCTGGAGCGGTTCGATGTGACGCTGGCGGAGATTCTGGAAAAGCTAAAGCCCGACGACCTCCTCATCCTCACCGCCGACCACGGCAACGACCCCACCGACCCTTCCACCGACCACTCGCGAGAGTACGTCCCGTTTGCGGCAGTGGGCAAGGATGTGCAGCCAGGGTTTGCGGGGGATTTGGAGGGGATGATGACGGTTGGGGAGACCGTGGCTTTTCACTTGGGGATGGCCTCGGGTAATCCACGCCTCTTGCGTGGATCAAGTTAACAAGGCTTGTGCTTACACGCTGCTTGTAGTACGGCGTCATCCTGAGCGAGCATGAAGGAACTTGTAGTTGAGCCGACTGCTTGTCGCGAGTCGAAGGACCTCACCACGACGCCGTGCTACCGACGATGTATAGACGTTGGATTTTATGCACAAACCGAAGAGGGAACGGAGAAGCAAAATACAAGCGGGGGCCGATCTGGAGATCGGCGGTCCAAAGGGGGCCAGCTTTTTTGGTCGGGGCGACAGGATTCGAACCTGCGACCTCTTCACCCCCAGCGAAGCGCGCTACCAAACTGCGCCACGCCCCGACGATTTCATAAGTATACCCTTAGGGTCAGGAAAGTCCTGACCCTAAGGCAATGGGCGTCCTACCGGGGCGCCGTCATGACCAAGGTTCGCCCGCCCGACTCAAAGTATCGGAATGCGGCCCGGCCATCCGGCACCTCGCGCCCACCCAGGTTGGGCTTGTCAAGGGATCCAGCTTTCAGGTTGGCCTTCTGGCTCTCCGCGATAAGCCGCGACTTCTGGGAGCTTTCAGCCGTCTTGGAAGCCTCGCTGTAGGCGGCAGAGAGGGCATAGTAGCTGCCTCCATAATTGGCGTTGGCCGCGACCGCAGCCTCGCCAAACTTGATCGCATCCCGAACATTGCCTTGGAGCAGGCTAATGATCGAGAGGCCGGTCAGCGCCTGGAAGGAACTGGGCTGGGCGGCTAGGGCTGTGTCGTACAGAATCTTGGCATTCGCCAACTGAACGTCGGCATCCTTCTTCTCCAACCCTCCGTAGAGGGCCATGTGGACCGACTCGTTGCCACGTTCCACGTACATATCCGCATTGGCCGGTTCGGCCAAAACGGCACGCTCATAGTAACGGCGACTCTGTTCGAACTCCTTGAGGCGGTTGGTCAGTGCGCTCAGGAAGTAGTTGACCTCCGTCAACTGGCCCTGCTCCCGAGCCAAATCCGTCGCCAACTTACCGACGACGCTGGTATTCAGGCTCTTGATAGCGATGTAGGCTTGGGCGGTGCGGACGCCGAGGTTTTCGCCGTCGGAAAGCACCGCTTCCTTCATAGCTTCTTCAGACGCGGCCCTATTGCCCGCTTCGGTTTCGATGACCGCGAGGAGAGCATAGGAGTACCCGTCCATCGCATCGCGCTTGCTCAGATCCTTGAGGCTGGCGCGGGCTTCCGCAAACCGGCCCATCTTGATCTGGGCGAACGCCAACCGGTTGCCGAGACCCGTGTTGGAAATGTCCTTCGCAAACTCGGCAGAAAGGACGGCGGGAACGAGAGAGAACCGGCCAGCCGTGATCGCGAGGTCGGCGTATTGCACGCGGTTGGCGTCTGTGATCGACCCGAAACTATCCACCTGGGTGTCGAGACTCTTGCGTCGGGCCTCGGCGGCTCCCTTGAGGGCTTCGGCGACGATCTTCTGGGTGTCCGCGGCATTGCCGCTCCGATTCACAGTGTGGAAGGCCTGCTGAAGCTTTACGGCAGCGACCAACTCCAAGCCCGCCAGGTTCTTGGGATCGTCGTCCACAATATCCTCGGCGAACTTCTGCGCACGGTCAAGGATATTTTTGCCCATGTAGGCGCGGGCCAGGACCATTCGGGCCGGGTTGTGATTCCTCTGGGCTTTCAGCGCTATCCGACCCGAAGTGATGGCGTCGTCCCACTTACTGTTGCGCAGAAACTCCTCGCCCTGCTCCACATGGAAGTCCGCTCCTTTGGCCACGCCGTTATCCACCTTGAGGGTAAGCGGCTTTTTAGAGGACTTTCCGTCCGACGTGTAGGCGGCGAACGTCACTTTCAGATCGCCATCGTCGACTTCAAGCGTATCGATCTTGAACTCGTACGGAGTGCTGGTATCGGTGTCGCGAAGGTCGGAGCCGACGTAGAATTCAACTTGGGTGATAGGCGAGCTGGATTCGACGGTTATCCGGAAACTACGTTCCCCGGAAATGGCTTCTCGATCTTTGACATCGACGTTTATGATAGGCGCGCCAGCCTGAGCGAGGCTCAACACCGCCATTGCAATTAAAGAAGCAGTCATGATTCTAAGGTCCCTTGTCTGAAAAAGTATGACGGATATCGACGGCAAAGCATTCGTTTCGAAGCTAAATTGCTTCAGAACCGCGTTCCTCAGTGCGGATTCGAAGGGCGTCTTCCACCGGTTCTACGAAGATTTTCCCATCGCCGTGCTCTCCCGATTGAGCTTGGCTGAGAATCGCGTCGATGATCTCTTCCTGAAGTTCGTTGGGGGCAACGACTTCGATCCGCGACCGAATCGGCAGCGCAATCAACTGCTGCTCTCCGCCAAAAAAGGCCGCCTTCTCCTCGCTATTGCCAGTTCCCCTGACTTCGGTGACCGAAAGCCCGGAAACCCCGATAGCGGCAATCGCTGACTTGACCGCTTCAAGCTTGTGGGGACGGATGATGCAGACGATGCGAATCATGCCTTTGGCTCGGCGAACAGTTCGTCCATGACGTCAAATGCGTATCGGAGGTGGGGAATCACAATCGAACCCCCGATCACCAGGGCGATGTTCATGGCCTCGTGCAACTCCTCCTTCGTGCAGCCTTCCACGATACACCGGTCCAGATGGTAGAAGATGCAGTCGTTGCAGCGAAGGACCATCGAACCGACCAGCCCCATCAACTCCTTGTATTTCGCAGGAATTGCGCCGTCCTCGTAGGCATTGGCGTCAATCGCAAAGAACTTATTGAATTCTCTGAATCCCGCCCCCAGGATTCGATCGTTCATCTCTTTGCGATAAAGCCTCGTTTCGCTGGCCTTGCGTCTCATGGGCCAGGTTACCGGGGGAGATTGGGATACATTTCTCGGCTAATGGCTCGGACGTCCACTTTCCATTTGCCGTCCACCTTGACCATCGGCAATTCGAACTTTTCGGCATACGCCGAGGGGTTGGCTATGTTCTTCACCCAGTCCAAGCGAATGGTCGCAGAGGAGGAATCCTGCTCGGTGGAGCCTATCACCTTATAGGCAAAGAGCCAATACTTGCTGGACTCATAGGTTTCCTTCCATGCCCCTTCAATTTCGGCCGGCGATTTCCCTTCCATGTAGCTCAGGTCCGCCAAGGTCTTGGCGTCCCCATTCGCGAGCGCAGTAAGGAACCTCGTGCCAACGCCGGTTGGAGATTCGCCAGCGAGAAGGAAGAGACCCACAACGCCCGCAACGAGCACGACCGTGATGATGACAATGATGCTGACGCGGCCTGACCGTTTCATGCGTATGCGTTTTACCTCAAATGATGCGAAACCTTAGCGGCGGGGAAAGAGCAAGTATCGTGCCGCCAACGTGGTCTGCCGGGTATCGATCACCCACTTCCCATCAGTCCGATCCACATCCCAAACCAAGGTTCTCATCTCCCCGCTTGGGAGTCGATACCGAACCACAATCCCAGCTTTGTTCGCTTCTCGCTGATAGTGGGTGATCGCGTACTCCGTCCGCCCATTCGCCATCAACCACACCAGGGTCGCCCAAAGTTCCTGAGTAGAGGAGGAATCGAAATCGGGCGCCACCAAACGGTTGGCGCTCTCGGCATCCCTCGCCGCCGCGGCTCGATGGAACTTCTGAACGGTCGAGTCCGGCCCATAGTCCTGCAGTGAGCCGAACACGAACAGGGTGACCAGGCTGAGCAAGATAGACGTAAGCCAACCCAAAGTCGGAATTCCCAGCTTGGCCATGGGGACAGGATACCAGTTGAGCCGTTCCTTGCCCCTGTCCCCTTCATGCAGGACTTTCCCAAACGGAAACCGAATAGAATCCTTTCATGGCGATGAGCGATGTCCTGAGGCCGGACGAGAATTCGCCGGAGCCGCCTCCGCCTGCCGAGGTCCAATTCGAGGACGGATTCACTATCCGCTCGATGATCGGCGCGCTGTTCATTGCGTTCTTCATGCTCCCCGGTGGCCTCTACCTGGGCCTGGTGGCGGGCCAAGGAGTGGGCGATGCCGCGGAGTGGGTCACCATCGTGCTCTTCGCTGAGGTCGCACGTCGCAGCTTCCAACCTCTCAAGAAGCAGGAGATTTACATCCTCTTCTATATCGCTTCTGCCCTCACCTCGGTGATCGCCATCGAAAAGGGTTTGGGAGGAGGGCCGTTTTCCAACCTGATATGGAACGCTTACTTCGCCACCTCGCCCGCCGCCGCCCCCTTTGCCAGTCAAATCCCTAGCTGGGCTGTCCCCAATGGAGCCAGTCCAGCCATCTATCAACGGGAGTTGTGGCATCCTGACTGGTTTGTTCCCATTGCCATCCTTGTTGGTCTTGAGTTCTGCAATCGCCTGAGCTGGATGGGGATGGGCTATACCCTCTTCCGCGTGACCAGCGATATCGAGAAGCTGCCGTTCCCCTATGCACCGGTCGCAGCTTCGGGCGCTACGGCCCTGGCCGAAGCCGGGACGGAAAGTTGGCGGTGGAGCATCTTCTCTACCGGAACCGTCGTCGGCCTCATCTTCGGCCTGGTCTACATCGGCCTGCCCGTGGTCACCGGAACCCTGTTTTCGGAGCCGCTGGTGATCTTCCCGATCCCCTTCAAGGACTACACCACCACCGTCCAAGGCTTTCTACCGGCTGCCATCGTCGGCATCTCCTTCAGCCTGGGCAATGTGATGATGGGGTTCGTCCTGCCCTTTGAGATCGTCGTCGGCTCATGTGCGGCGAGCGTTCTCGCGATGGTGGTGATGAACCCCATCCTCTACAACGCCGGCCTCCTGCCTCACTACAAACTGGGCAGCGACGCCCTGAACACCAAGCTGGCCACCGACATGGACTTCTGGCTGTCTATCGGCATCGGGGTCAATATCGCCATCGCCTTCATCGGATTCTCCCTGGTCTTCAAGGCGCTCAGCGAGGCAAAACGTCACCGTGCCGAACGGAAGATCAGTCTGGCTCCTCCCCCTGGACGCGGAGATGTGTCGCTCTGGATATCCATCAGCGCCTGGCTCTTCGCCGTGACCTTCATGGTGATCCTCTGTCGAGTGCTGGTCCCCGGCTTCCCGTTGTGGATTCTCGTGTTCTTCGGGTTCTTCTGGAGTCCGCTCAACAGCTATATCTCCGCCCGCATGATCGGCCTCACCGGACGGGGCGTCGCTTTCCCCTACATCCGGGAAGCCAGCATCGTGGCCTCGGGCTATCAAAGGGTCGATGTGTGGTACGCCCCAATCCCTCTTGCCGACCACGGTTGGGCCGCCCAACGCTTCCGCGAGGTGGAGCTGACCGGGACCAAATTCACCAGCATTCTGAAGGCCGAGCTGTTCATGTTCCCCATTTTTATGGTCGCCAGCTTCTTCTTCTGGGCCTTCTTCTGGAACTCCAACCCGCTCCCCAGCGGCCAGTTTCCCTATATCCAGAAGTTTTGGCCTCCGCAAGGAACCATGCAGGCTGTCATCATGCGCATCAACGACCCATCGACGGCGGGGGAAAACTGGTTTGCCGCCGCTATCAAGCCGCTCTACATGGGCTATGGCGCGGTGGGAGGTCTGGCTATTTATGGGCTTTTCGCCGCCCTGCGCATCCCCTTGCTGACCTTCTATGGCTTTGCCGGGGGCATCGGTCTTTTTCCCGCCAACACGGTTCCCCAGTTGCTGGGGGCTATTCTCGGGAAACGCTACTTCGCGAAGCGCTACGGCGACACCAATTGGCGGAGATACGCCCCCGTCCTTTTCGCCGGTTTCGCCTGCGGTACCGGCCTCATCTCAATGACTTGCATCGCCCTCGCCCTCATTGCAAAGGCCGTAGCCAAACTGCCGTACTGATCGCCTAGAAAAGTAGCTCGGAGTGAAGCTCGTTAACTACCAACGCGCTTTAGCGTGGCCGCGCCCGCTTCCATCAGCCAAGGAAGGCCTTCGTCGTCCAAGAACGCTTTGGCGGGGCGGTCTCCAATGGTCTCGATCTCATGCGCTACGACGGTCTTGTTTCCCACCTTGATGCTCTTCTGGCCTCGATACACCACGGTGCGCAGGTCCCAGGATAGGCTGTCCATGTTGAACAGGTAGCACTTCACCTCATCGCCCTCCTTCGGCCGATCTCGCAGGAACCAGAATTCGCTGGGGTTCGCACGGGGAGCCGTGGCGACGAGAGAGACTTCGCGGGTGGTCCGTTTGCCACCGTCGATCTGAACTACTGACGCTCCCTGGTCGTTAAACGTCGCGACCACCTGTTTCTGGAGAGCGCCTCCCGGAATGTTCGAATCCATAAACTTGCGGGTGGGGTTGCCCCGTTTGTCGTAGGTGTTTTGGGATCGGATGGCCAACTTCTGGGAGTTAATGCTCAAGTCCATGCGCAGATCGACCGATTTCGAGCCATCGGCACCGATGCGTTGCGTCAGCGAAGCGGTGCCTGCTTTCTTTCCCCCCACCTCCACGGTGTACTTCACCTGGGCAGAAACAAAGGCGGTGAGCCAGACTGCGAGAAGAGAGAAGGGTAGTTTCATGATGCTTCGTCCAAAATCAGACGTGCAGCCATCAAGCCGGATTCAAACGCCTTCTCCACCCGACCCGCCGCCACCCCATCGCCCGCCAAGATGACGCCGTTCGGGTTGCGATTGACGGACTCGAAGACGGCCACGGTTTCGGGCTGGGAGTATTTCCAACGCTTGGTGTCCACGGCGACAGGGGCCAGGAAATCAGCCCCGTACAGTTGCCCTACCCAGGGCAGAATATCCCTCAAAACCCGGTCGTCTTCAGTTTGGTAGTGGCTTTGGCTGTAGGAGGGGCTCATCTGCAGAACCATCGCGCTCTGCCCCTCGGGAGCGCGCTCTGGCGACTTCACAGACTCCAGTGAGACCCAAGTGAGGGGGTGGCGCTGCTCCACGTCGATCAATGCGTGGTAGGGGGTCTCGGGAAGCGGCTTGTCGAATCCGAGCATGATCGAAAGGCAGGATCGGTACCGGACGTTGGCGACCGGGCGACTCTCGCCCAGGGACCACAGTAAGAGCGATGCCTGGGGAATAGGCGGGGTCAGGATCACCCGGTCAAAAATCTCTCCCTCCACCTCAAACCGCCCATTTTCCCGACCGAGGTGATCCACGGTGGTGTTCAGCCGAACGTCCAACCCCTGGGCCAAGAGCTTTGCCAGATGGTTGTTGCCGTTTCGATAGGCGTACCGGGGAATGTTATTCCGAGCCGCGTCGCCGGGCATCGAGCGTAGATTGACGTGAGTGTAGATCGGCTTCTGGACCTCGATCAGTTCCGAGGTGTCCAATTCGTGCAGCATCACCCGTTCGATCCCCATGCCCCTGGGCGCGATGCTGGTGGCGCCGGTGTCGAAGAGGAACGGGCCTACCGCCCGGGTGGCAAGTCGCCCGCCGGGCATCCTGGATTTCTCGAAGAGAACGACTTCGTGTTTGGCTTTGGCAAGCGTCCTTCCGGCGGCGAGGCCTGCGACTCCGGCCCCGACGATGGCAACCCTCAAGCCGCCTCCGCAGCCTCGCGATTGGACAAGATGAGCGCCCCGCACTCCATGCCGCTACGGATCGCGCCGTCGATGCTGGAGTTCTCGGTGAACTCGCCCGCCCGATAGAGCCCGTCTTGGCTGGTGACGTTGCCACCGAGCTTCTCCACAAACCCAACTGGTTGGGCCATCTGGGCGTAGCGGACTCGGTAGGCGCGGATGAACCTCCACATGTAGGCCCCCTTGTCGGGAACCCACTCGTTCAGCTCTTTCTTGGCGATCTCCGCCAACTCTTCATCGGATTGGCCCGGATTGCCCAGTACGGTTACCGCAGCCAAGTGCTTGCCCGCCGGAGCGTAAGTTGGGGCGGCGCTGCTTACCGGGACGACGTGGTTCACAATGCCGGTTCCCGATCCGTTCACCACGAGGTAAGGCCCATCGACCATCGGCGTGGGGGTCTCGAAGTACAGGCAGGTAGACGACTGATATCCGTCCATCGTGGGCTGTCCCAGCAGGCGGGCAGCTTCATCAGCCTCGGTCGCGATCACCACTTCGCTGGCTTCCAACACCTCGGTGGTGTCGAAGCGAACCCCGGTCGGATACCCCTTGCCATCCCGGATCACCTCCGACACGCGGTTCCCGAATCGGAAGAGATAGCGGGGGATGTCGGCGGCGATCTGGTCGGCAATCGCCTGGATGCCCTGGGCAGGCACCACCGTCTTGCCCTGGTTCATCATTGCCCAGACAAAGAGAAGCTGGCGGGAGTCCACGGCCAACTCCTTGTCGAGGAAGATGCCGCCGAAGAACGGTCGCAAAAATCGCTCCATCATCTCCTCGCCGAATCCGTAGTTCTCCAGATACTCTTCGCCCGACATCGGATCGGAGGCGAACGCCTGGCGCGGCGACATCTGCCCTTCCGATGCGCTGAACTTGGCCAATAGCTTTTTGTCGGCCAAAGGGATAGTCTTGTCCTTGAGCATCTGGAACCGGGACCGGAACATCTGGCCAAAGCTCTGAGGCTCCAGGAGGTGCAGGCCCGAGCCGTGGAAGATATAGGCGCCCTGGCGAAACTCCCCGAGCTTCAACGCGGCAAGGTTGAGCTCGCGAGAGGCGTTGGGGTAGGCGGTGAACAGGACATGGAAGCCTCGATCCAGAAGGAAGCCGCCCACATGGTCGGTCTTCAGCCGCCCTCCAGGGCGCTCGTCCGCATCGACTATCAGAACAGGAACCCCCGCCTGATGCAACCTACGCGCACACACCAACCCAGCGAGCCCCGCACCCACCACAACAACCGGCTTAACCATCCTGCAGGTTTTACCCGGCAGGGAGGGTATTGGGCATTGGGCGTTAGGTATTGGGTGTCGGGGATTCGGCATTCGGCATTCGGTGTTCGGTGTTCGGTGTTCGGTGTTAGGTTTCTACCGAAGCGCCGAATGCCCAATACCTAACGCCCAGCGCCTAATACCTAACGCCCAACACCTTCCCCCGATCCTAGTAAAAATGCCGAATGCCCGACGGCTGTCTTGCGGAACATAGCAGTCGTACCGGGTTTGAGTGCGCCCGGTAGATCGAACAGCAAAGGTCTTGGACAGAGTGCCTAGCATTGCTATGTCGGAATAGAGTCAGGACGACTCGGCTCGCCAGCCCGGGGAGGGATGGCAGGCTTTCGCGCTCAATCGGCCCGCAAGGCCGAATTCATGGAGGAACGAATGTCATTTCGCGTAAATACGAACGTTGCGGCGATGAACGCCCTACGAAACGTTGGACAAACCGCCGGGGATTTCAACAAGTCGATCACTCGACTGTCCACCGGTCTTCGAATCAACTCTGCCGCAGATGATCCTGCCGGCTTGATCATTTCGGAGAACTTTCGTGCTCAGCTGAGCGGTATCGACCAGGCTGTCCGCAACTCTCAAGACGCTATCAACTATGCGAAGACCGCAGAAGGCGCGCTCGACGAGGTCAACCGACTTCTCCGAGACGCTCGTGGTCTGGCGGTGGCTGCCGGTAACACCGGAACTCTCAGCTCTTCCGCTATCCAGGCAAACCAGAGCCAGCTTTCTTCGATCGTTTCTTCGATCACCCGAACGGCTCAGACGACTCAATTCGGCACCAAGAAGCTTCTGGACGGTAGCTCCGGCGTGAATGCGTCGGTTACCGCAGGGTCGCTTGTTGGCGCGATCAATCTCGGCGGCCAGTTTGCCGGTGCCGCGGTTACGGCGAACACGACGGTCGTTGCGACGCTTACCCAAGCGGCGACTCAGGCGTCCATCACGGGCGTTACGGCGACCCTTGGCGAAACCGTCGGCGCTGGCTCATTCTCGTTGAATGGCGTGACCTTCACGACCTCTTCGACGACGACCGCTCAAGAAGCCATCGATCTGATCAATGCGTCTCAGGGCCAGACAGGTGTCACCGCCACTCACAGTGGCGGCGCAATCGTTCTGGCTTCGACCGCCTACGGGTCGAACGCTCGAATCGACCTCGCCGACGCAAACGGCGTCATCCGCGACCTCGGCGCAGGTTCCACCTCGGCTACCGGCGTGAATGCGCTGGCAACGGTCCAGGTGGGCTCGGCAACCGCTCTGTTCACTTCGAGCCAGAACGGGAACGGCGGTCTCACCCTCAGCGACGCCGATGGCAACACCATTAGCTTGACCGCTGCTGGCAACGTCACTGCTTCTGTTCAGAACGCGACGATCGGACAGGTCATCGTTGGTTCCAGTTCGTTCCAAATCGGTGCGAACGCGGGCCAGACGACAACTCTCTCGCTCGGCAACTTTGCGGCCAGCCAACTCGGCGGCGGCGTCGTCTCCGGCAAGAACCTTTCCAACCTCGACATCACGACGGCCAGCGGCGCTGCCGATGCCCTCAAGGTGATCGACGCGGCGATCGATTCGGTCTCTAAGTCGCGAGGTCAGATCGGTAGCTTCCAGCGCAACGTCCTGGAGTCCAACATCCGCTCGCTCGGCGTGGCGCGAGAGAACCTCGCGGCAACTGAGTCGACGATTCGGGACACCGACGTGGCGGCGGAAATGACCAACTTCACGAAGCTCCAGATTCTGCAGCAGGCCGGCCTTTCGGTCTTGTCGCAGGCGAACGCGGCTCCCCAGTCCGTTCTGTCTCTGCTTCGCTAAGACTTTCCTACGGGACGGTAAACATCACGGCTCCGGGCTTCGGCTCGGGGCCTTTTTTGTTAGGGAGTAGGGAAATGAGGGAAGATTCCGAGCCCCCTAATTCCCTCCCCCCATGCCACAATCCCTCCATGCCCGAGATCATCGAGCCGTTTCGCATCAAGAGCGTGGAGCCGATTCGGTTTACTACCCGTGAGCAACGCGAGCGGATTCTCATCGACGCCAGGTACAACCCGTTCCTGATCGACGCCGACGACGTGCTGATCGACCTGCTGACCGACTCGGGGACCAGCGCGATGTCGGCGGCCCAATGGGGAGCGATCATGACCGGGGACGAGAGCTACGCCGGGTCGCGCTCGTTCCGGCGGTTTGAAGCCAAGGTCCAGGAGATATTCGGGTTCCGCCACGTCATTCCCACCCACCAAGGCCGGGCGGCGGAGAAGATCCTGATGTCGCTGGTCGGCGGCCCCGGCAAGACGATCCCCAACAACAACCACTTCGACACGACGAGGGCGAACGTAGAGTTCACGGGAGCCGAAGCACTGGACCTGGTCATCGAAGAAGGCCGCGACCCCGACTGCCTGCATCCGTTTAAGGGGAACTTGGATGTGGGGAGGCTCAGGGAAGTTTTGAGGGCGGAGGGCGGAGGGTCGAGGGCAGATTTGGTCCCTTCTGATCCCCCCTCCCCCCTCAACCCTCCGCCCTCCCAAGTGCCTCTCGGCATGATCACCGTCACCAACAACACCGGAGGCGGTCAGCCGGTTTCAATGGCGAATATCCGCGAGGTTTCGGCAACCTTGCGCGAGTTCGGGAAGCCGTTCATCATCGACGCCTGCCGCTTCGCCGAGAACGCCTGGTTCATCAAGCAGCGAGAGGAAGGCTACGCCGACAAAACGCCCCTGGCGATTGCCCAGGAGATGTTCTCCTATGCCGATGGCGCAACCATGAGCCTCAAGAAAGACGGGTTTGGGAACATCGGCGGCTTCCTGGCCCTGAACGACGACGCGATGGCAGAGCAGGCCCGAAATATCCTGATCCTCACCGAGGGCTTCCCTACCTACGGTGGCCTGGCCGGACGTGACCTGGAGGCGTTGGCAGTTGGGTTGGACGAGGTTCTGGATGAGCACTACCTGGAATATCGAACCGCGACGATCCGCTACCTGGCCGACAAGCTGACCGCCAAAGGAGTCAAGATCGTCCAGCCGCCGGGAGGCCATGCGGTTTATATCGATGCCAAGCGATTCTATGTCCACATCCCCCCGACCGAGTTTCCCGCGCAGGTTTTCGTAAACGAGCTTTACCTGGCGGGCGGGATTCGCGGGGTGGAGATCGGGTCGGTGATGTTTGGGCGGAACGTGGATGGGGTGGAGATGGGAGCAGATCGAGAACTGGTCCGCCTCGCTCTCCCCCGCCGCGTCTACACCCAGGCTCATGTGAACTACGTGGCGGACGTGATCGCCGAGATGTACGACAAACGGTCGGAGGCCAAGGGGCTGAGGATCGTGAAGCAGGCTCCCTACCTGAGGCACTTCACGGCGGAGTTGGAGCCGGTGGGGACGGCGTGACGGCATTTCGGTGTTGGGGCATTGCGGGCTACCATGAGACCCCAATGCCGTAGTGCCGAAATGCCGCAACACCGTCCCAAACTAGCCAGATTAAGCCCGGTAGAGTACAATGAACCTAAAGCGGTTAAGAAGCAACCTCCTCCGATTCGATTTGTCGCGTTTTTCTTCGGAGGCTTAAGTCACACGGGCTGGTCGCCCGACTCTCGCAAACCGCGCCAACGAAGATGAATAAGAACCTGAAGTCTCTGACCAAACTGATCGAAATCGAAACGGGTACCGAATGGAAGGTCGAGCGTAGAACCCGGGGCAAGGATGCCGAAGGACCCGATCCTTCGCGTCCGCTTCAGACTTGGATCATCATCCTGTCCAACTCCATGGGCCATCGCCAGTTCATTCCCGAAGAGCGGGTATGGACGCTCTTCCGGCTGAAGGATGATATTGCCGCCACCCCGAAAGAAGAAGCGGCTAGCGATCCTGCTTAGTCAGCCCTCGTCCCAAGGTCCCCATTTCGTCGCCCGTCTCCGGGTTGACTAGGGATTGGCCCCCGGTCGCATACACCCAAGGCGTCTGCCCCAGAAGCTTGAGCGCTCTGGTCAAAGGCATCGCATGGTATCGGTCCGGCCAAAGCCTCGCGATATGCTTCTCGATCTTTCGCGCATGGCGCGAAGGAGCGTGGGGGAAGAGGTGGTGGGCCACATGGGCGCCAAACCGACAGTGCAGCGCATCTACCCACTCAAGCCATTTGGGCAAGCTCACGGAGAGCGAACTGGCCAAAACGTCGTTGTGATCTGCCAATGGATTCAGGAAGTGGTTGGTGGAGATGTAGGCGATGACGATGGCGTTCCCAATAAGCAGCGGCAGCACATAGCCCAGCAACAGCACTTCCCAACCCATCCAAGCCGTAAGGCCGATCCATAGAATCTTCGGCAAGAAGAACTGGAAGAGGATCACCGCCCGGTCGCGGGGTGAACTTTGCGGGTCCTTGAGGTAGGCGATCGCCATGGTGATGTTGTGCTGGGTCATCATCAAGCTGAAAAAAGAGAAGATCACGAAGTTGCGCGCTTTGGGCGACATCCGGTGGAGCCACTTCAGAACCGGGTTTTCTTTGTACTCGTCGATGAGAAACAGCCGGTCAGGGTCAAGCTCCGTATGCTGGGTGTGCCCGTGATGGCTGGCGTTGTGCCAACGGCTCCACAGGTAGGGACCAATTCCAAACGGTGAGAAGGCAATCCCCGCGAGGAAATGCCTTAGCTTCTGGTTCTTGATCGCCCCGCCGTGACAGATTTCATGTCCCACAAATCCCAAGCAGCCGACCGAGTGGCCGATGGCGAGCCCTAAAATCGGCGCAAGCCACCAGGAGAAGTGGGCGGACATAAGCCACAGGCCAACGCCCACGATAGAAAGGTGGAGAAAAAACCACACAAGGTGGCGGTTATCTGGCTTTAGATAATGTTCTGGAAGTTCTTGACGAAGGATTTGCCGGTAGCGCGGTATTGCCTCGGCACCTGAGAGATTTGACATAGTGGGGTTTGGGGGGAAGGCGCATCGCAACCACTATCGTTTCGGACCGCATCGAGGAATCGAACTCGCTTTCACTACTAGTATGGACGAGCGCACCGGCGTCAATGTCCCCATTTAATGGGACCTTCCCACATTTCGCAATTTCCTTCGCCTTTTAATGCTTGCGGGCACTTTTCGGAGGGTGGGACCTATATTGATACACAAGAGGAACATTTATGAGCACCTTGTGTCTGGCTATCGGCGTCGCCGTCTCTCTGGCAGGCGGTCTTCAACAAGAGGTAAAGGCAAAGACCGATTTGGTTGAGTTGCCCAATCAACCGATTCGGGTCCAATTCGCCCAGAGCGGCCTTGGTCGCAGCGTGACCGTGATCGTGGATGGGCGCGCCAAGAACACCTTTGCTGGAAAGCTGAACTTCCGAGAGCAGAACCGATCGTGGCAGTCGGTCTGCGCCGAGGTGAACAAACCGATTTCCGCCGGTCAGTTCTTCACCGTCCGCCCCGTGAACTCCCAAAAAGTAGGCGGCAACGTCGCGCTGGCGGGGAACATCGTGGCCAAGCACTTCAACTCTGCCAAAACCGCCGACCAATGCGCGGCGCTGCAGCTTGCGGTGTGGGAGGCTGTCGAAGACGGAGGCAAAACGCCCAACTTCATGCAGGGCCGCTTCCGAGCCATGGCCAGCCCCGCCGTTCTGCATCATGCCGAAGACTTCTACCAAGCCATCATCGAAGCCAAAGCCGCCGCCTACCTGGAGACCGCCCAGGGCGGGCAAGGGCAGCTTTCTTCGTTGACATAGTCGTCCGTTTTTCTTCCTTTACAGCAATGCCGCCCCGAATACTCCGGCGCTGTCGCCCAATAAGGGGCGCAGGAGGCGAATTTGGGGATTCGGGTTGAAGATGTGGCGTTTGGCGGCCTCTGCGCCCAGAGTGTAGAACTCATCGATGTTGCCGACGCCTCCGCCAAGGATGATCGCGTCGGGGTCGAGGATGTTGACGACGCTCGCGATGGCTTGGCCGAAGCGGGTAATGAGGTTTTTTACCACTATGTAGGCTTCAGAGTCATAGTCTTTCTCGGCATCGCGGGCCGTTCGATAGAGTTCGACGATCTCTTTGAGCGGCTTGTGGGTAAGTGTTAGGCCTTCGTAAAACCTCTCCACCGCCGGGCCGCTCAGCACTGTCTCCACACATCCGCTCCGACCGCAATAGCAACGTAAGCCGCTAGGGTCAAGGAAGTTGTGGCCCCACTCTCCAGCGATGCCTTGCAAGCCGCTCAGCACCAGACCGTCCACCACGATCCCACCGCCGACTCCGGTGCCCATGATGACGCCGAAGACCACCCGATGTCCCCTTCCCGCACCCATCACCGCCTCGGCGAGGGCGAAGCAGTTGGCGTCGTTGGCGATTCTGACCTCGATGCCAAGGCGGGCTTGGAGGTCGTCCAGAAGCGGGCGACCATTGAGGGCGGTCATGTTGCAACCCCGCATTTGGCCCGACTGAGGATCGAGGGTGCCGGGGGTGCCGATGCCAACTCTCACCGGCCTCGCGCCCACGACGTCTTGCGTCTCTTGCAGGACCGTCTGGATGCGTTCGATGATATGGCTGTAGCCTTGGTCGGCTTCGGTCGAGATACGGTGGCGAGCCAAAACCTGCTCGCCCTGAAGAACCGCACACTCGATCTTGGTCCCGCCCAAGTCGATGCCCCAGAGAAGGTTGGACATGGGAAGATTGTAGTCGGATCGCGGAATCGCAGGATCGCGGAATCGTTTTATCGTGGGATCGTTGCATCGCC
>CAZCSP010000033.1:0-47033 GCA_964501275.1 uncultured Fimbriimonadaceae bacterium
TAGACTAAACAAGAACAACGCTGCTTAGTGTCTCAAAAAACGAGACCACTCCAGTAGCAAACCAGGCGGTTGCTCTGAGGAAGTAGTGTGAGGTACACGCCTTACCAGGGCTAAAACAAGTGAACGTTGAGTTCAATGGCACTCCTCCAACGAAAAAAGTCAAAAAAAAAATGCTTTCACCAAAACCTGCTGTAACATAAACCCATGAGATCAGCAACGTTTAGAAAATTCACTTGCGTTTGGCTGTGGCTTATTTGTGTTTATGGTTGGGGAACGGCCTTGGCGATCGATCCGTCGGGCTATCAATTGCTTCGACCTCTCAAGCAAAGCAAGCCAAACGGCTCCACCTCATCTGGGAGCGACCTCTCATGCGGATGTACTTTAGAAGAGCCTTCAGCCTCGTCGAAGTCTTGATCGTAGGCGCAATCGTTGCCATCTTGGCGGCCATCGTGTTCGTCGCAAGTGGGCCTGCCCGAGAGAAAGCAAGGCAGGCGCACTGTATCACCAACCTGAGACAGATATACCAGTCGATTCAGATGTATAGCGCCGATCACTCTGAGTCGCCAAGGTTGCCTGGCACCGATCTGGCAATCTTTCCGTCAGTGCAGGCTTTGCAGGCCTACCTGAAGGACTGGTCGATTCTCTATTGTCCCGATTTTCCCAACGACCGCCAACAGCCCTGGGGGTCGTCCTACGTCTGGCAAATCATGGCGTTCCGCCAGTCCATGCGGGACGACAAGGCGTGGTTCGAGGATCGCTTAAGGGACCTGAGTGCAAAAGAGAGTTCTTACCCAATCGTTTATTGCACCATGCACGACGTGATGTACTACTACCCCCGCGAAGCAGATGCAGGCGGACACTTGATGGACCCATTCAAGATCGAATTGAAAGTCGACGGAAGCGTGGAGTCCGGTCGAAAACCCGGTGCGAGACTGCTTCCATCACAACACCCTAACCTGAGGTGATACCCATGAAAATGTCGAACCTTATCTCCTGCGCAATCACATTGATATTCGGCGCCCTCGTAGCCACCAGAATATCCAGTGCATGTAGCATTCCTGGAGGTATGCAGTGCGAGTCGATTCTGCCCCTCTGCCACCAAACCCCCACAACTGTGTGGGAGGGCCTCTGTTGCGGCACTCAAGAGATTCAAGATACTTGTTGTGCTTTCTATTGCTATAAGGTGAACTGCAACGGAACTGAATTGTGCGGAAGGATTCTTCTCGGCACCTATCCTGGATCAAACTGTGTACCCTCGCCAACCAACCCGAACAACAGAATCTGTGACTAGATTACGTCGCCTATATCTGAACCTAGGGTTGGCAAGTATGGCGTTAGGTGTGTGGATTTATCACACATGGTCTATCCACCCAGATCGTGTGGCGAACCGCTGTATGAGCTATGTGCTCAACAGGAAGTGGGGCGCTCTCCACGCTACCGGTCTTGATACGCAATTAAAGGAACCCAATCTCACAGCCCACCAGCTTGGTGGGCTGATCGAGGCTGTTTTTAACCAATATGATTCAGGATTTCCATCAAGCTACAGGATGGAACCAAGCCGACAAAACACAAATCAAACCGCAACTTACAAAGTTACTTGCCAGCTTCCTAATCAATCCAAAGAAATGACAGTTTATATGTATATGCAACATACTCCAAATGGATGGATGATTGACGAATCGGCATTTATCCTTCAACTGCGCAAAGCGCTGTGGCCCGCATCTGATGACGCCCATGCAGCTTTTGCGAACGCAATGGAAAAACTTGGCATTTCGCGCATCTACCGACCAGTCAACTCCATGCAGCAAACAGCGCAGAACATTCGCAACCAAGATGGCTGGCAAGCCGCTGAACGTGCGGTTTACGTCTGGCAGGACTAACCCCTCAATCCTCAATCGGCATCAGGTTTGGGCTCCAACGCGGAATCGGCATGTGGGTTACGTCTGAGATTCTGGCTAGGAAGAAGCCGACGGCGTCCCCGAATTGCGGAACCGTCAAGTTGGGCTTGGGGCCGGTGGCTACTGGGCCGACGGGGGCGATCATGCCCCAGGAGACGAGGGTCGTCAGCGAGTTCTTAGCGGCGGGCGTCGATACCTTGAAGACGGAAGCATCGAACTTCGACTTGTTGGGCACAAACTTCACCGACTTCTTGCAGGCCTCAAAAATCTTCGCCATCTCGGAGATGACCTCTTCCCGAGTGATGGGCTGATTCCCGTTCGCAATCGTCGGCTTGGAAGGAATCTGAGCGATGCGGGCGGCGGCGATGGCTTTTCTGGCCCTGGTGAAGACGGCGACGGCCTCCGAACGGGTCACCGGCGACTTCTCATCGACGGCCCCGACGTTCACCTTTTTCAGGTGCGGCTTGTCCCCGCCTTGCCCTGCCAGTGCGACCGACATTACCAATACGAACGCCAAGACCCATCTCATCATCTGACTTTACCTTCCCTGCCCTTTAGATGGTCGTCACCGCTCCGCTCTGGCGGATGGCGTCGATCTCTTCAAGGGCGCGTCCCGTTCCTACTGCGACGCAGTTAAGTGCATTATCGGCCACTCGGACCGGAATATCGGTCACGCTATGCAATAAACGGTCTAAACCGCGCAAAAGCGCCCCACCGCCCGTGAGGGTGATGCCGCGCTCGATGATGTCGCTGCCCAGTTCAGGAGGGGTCTCCTCCAACACGCTGCAAAGCTTCTCCGCAATCTGACGGACCGGCTCGTTCAGGGCCTCGCGAACCTCCTCGCTAGAGATCTCCACCGTCTTGGGCAGGCCCGCCACCAGGTCTCGACCCCGGATATCCATACGCAACTCCTGCGGCAAGGGAAATGCAGAGCCGATCTGAATCTTGATCTCCTCGGCGGTGGGGTCTCCGATCATCAAATTGTAGGCGTTGCGGATGTGGCGGATGATCGCTTCATCGAACTTGTTGCCGCCTACCCTCAAGCTGTGGGAGAGGACGATTCCGCCCAGGGAGATGACGGCGATGTCGGTGGTGCCTCCGCCGATATCCACCACCATGTTGCCTCCGGGCGCGGCGATGGGGAGGCCCGCGCCGATCGCGGCGGCCATCGGCTCCTCGATCGTCATCGCGATCCCTGCCCCTGCCTCCTTTGCCGCCTGGATAACGGCGCGGCGCTCGACATTAGTGACTCCGCTGGGGACGCAAACCAGGGTGGTGGGCTTGAACATGCGTCGTGTGCCGCACGACTTGTTGATGATGTACTCCAGCATCTTCAAGGTCGTGGTGTAGTCGGCGATAACGCCATCCTTCAGGGGGCGGATGGCGGTGATGTTGCCGGGGGTGCGGCCCAGCATATCGCGGGCTTCGTTACCGACCGCGAGCACCTTGCCGTTGGTCGAGTTGATCGCGACGACGGTGGGCTCGACCAGGACGATCCCTTTGCCTCGTCTAAATACTAGGATGTTGGCGGTGCCTAGGTCGATTCCAATTTCAGCGGCTAGTCTCACCTTAATAGGAGCCGCCATCCGTGGAGAGGAGTGGGGCGTCGTCGGGGATTTGGACTCGGTGGATGTTCGCGCCAAGAGAGCTTAGCGTCTTCTCAAACGCCTCATACCCTCGGTCGATAAAGTGGATGTTCTTGATGGTGGTTTCCCCTTTGGCAGCCAGTCCGGCAAGGACCAGCGCCGCGCCCGCTCGAAGGTCGCTGGCTTCCACCACCGCCCCTCGCAGCTTCTCGGCCCCGGCAATAATCGCCGACCGGCCCTCGTTTCGGATGCTGGCGCCCATGCGGTTCAACTCCTGGATGTGCCCGATGCGGCTTTCGTAGATGGTCTCTTCCACTACGCTCGTGCCCTCGGCAAGGGTCAGAACGGCGGCCATGGGCTGCTGCATATCGGTCGGGAACCCCGGATGGGGCATGGTCTTCACGTTGATGCCTTTCAGACGCCGGTTCGCCGTCACCTGCACCCAGTCGGGACCTTCATCCACGGTCACGCCCGCTTCGCGAAGCTTGTTGACCACGGCGGTTTGCTCTTCGGGCAGAATGCCTCGCACCGTCACGTCGCCTCCAGTAATGGCTCCTGCCAGGAGATAGGTTCCGGCCTGCATCCGGTCGGCGGGGACTCGGAACTCGGTCGGCTTGAGCTTATCGACACCCATGATGGTGATCGAACTGGTGCCTGCGCCCTCGATCCGCGCACCCATGCGATTCAGGAAGTCGGCCAAGGCCGTGACCTCGGGCTCGATAGCGGCGTTCTGGATCGTGGTGTTGCCCTTGGCGAGGACGGCGACCGACATCAGGTGCTGGGTAGCACCGGCGCTTGGGAAGTCAAAGTAGATCTCCGCGCCTGTCAACTGGTCGCACTCGGCGATATAGGCGCCATCCACTAGGTCGATGGTTGCGCCGAGAGCGCGGAGGCCCTTCAAGTGAAAATCAACGGGCCTCGCCCCGATCTTGCATCCGCCGGGCGCTGGAAGTTCCACGCGCTTGGTTCGGGCTAGCAGGGGACCGAGAAGATAGAACGAGGTGCGGATGGCGCGGACCGTCTCTTCGTCCGTCTCGCCGGGGTAGATGTTTGTGCAATCAATCTCCACCCGGTTGCCGTTCCAAACTACCTTCGCGCCGAAACGCTCCAACAGATTGGCCTTGATCCGGGTGTCGGAGAGTTGGGGGACGTTGGTGAGGATGGTCTTCCCTTCCGCCAACACCACTGCCGACATGATGGCGAGGGCGGTGTTCTTACTGCCCCCGACATCGACGACGCCTTCCAAGCGTTTGCCGCCTTTTATTTGAAAAACATTCATTTCAAACCTTCCTTCCGTGGATGGTTAAGCCCCTGCATTCTAATCGTTCTCTCCCAGAATTGCAAATTTTACCGGATTTGCATTGCGGGCGTCCCGGACCCTTTGGTATCCGGGGCAGGAATGGAAGACGCAGCCCGCGCATTCCCGCAGGTTTTCCGTCATCGGGAACTCCTCTTGGAGGCTTTCCAGGGAGGGACTTGCCTTCATTTTGGCTTTGATGCTGGTGTGAGTTTCCTTCCATTCCTGTTGGATGCTGTCCAGACGCGCAGGGTTCGGCGGCGTTTCGGCATAGCCATAGTTCGCGGAGAGGAAGACGGGGGCGAGGCGGATGTATTCAGGTTCCACATGCCAAGTCTGCATGGCGTACAGGGCATACCAGTGGAGTTGCTCCAGTGCGTTGGCTTCTTTCTCCGGGGTCACTTTTCCGGTCTTCCAGTCGAAGATGGTGACGCGGTCTGGGAGGCGGATGGCAAAGTCGTAGACGGCATAGACCGGAACCCCATCATGCTCAGCCCAGGGGAAGTCGCCGTCTTTGTGGTCGCACATCAGAGCCTGGGGCGGGGTGGCTTCGATTCGGGCGGGGATTTCGGTTTGGTAGAAGTTGCGCACCGCCTGCCGGGCATCCTCCAAGACGCGTTTATGCTCCGCTTTGTCGGGAATGTTCTTGTAGAAGTACCGGTCTAGCACCTGCCGTTTTACGTAAGGCAAGTCCAAGCCTTGGTCCGCGGCATCTGTATAAGATTGGGAGTCCCTGACATACTCTAGGGCTTGTTTATGGAGCCAAGAGTCCATGTCCTGCCGCCAAACCCTGTGCTTTTTGAAGTGGCGGATAGCTTCGGTGACGCCGTCGTCGGCCAACTGTCCGGCGAACGCCTGCCAGTAGCTCAGTTTGCGCTCGATGAGATAGCGTTTGCCCAACGGTTCGGGCAGGTCGCGGCCAAAGTTGTGGAGAAACCACCGCCGCTTACAGGACCGCAACATCCCCCAAGCCATCCAACTGAAGAATGGCTTGTCGGGGAAGGAGCGTTTTCTCATGTGGCTTGTGATTGTGGAATGTGGCTTGACCAGATAGGACCTAGGGGACGAATAGGTCCTATTATGCTCGGTCGAACCTACACGCCCACAGGCCACATTCCACAAGCCACACTATGCCTCGATCGCAAACTCTTCGAAGAACGGCAGGTACATCCGCCAGTCTTCCCTGCCCTGCGCCTTCAGGTAGAGAGGCAGCGACAGATAGGGGATGAAGTGGGGGCGCTTGGGTTTGCGGGCAAGCTTCATGTGCGCTTGGGCCGGGGTCTTGTCGCCCTTTTTCAGGTTGCACCTTCGGCAGCACGCCACCAGATTGTCCCAGGTGTGCGGACCGCCCGCCCAGCGGGGAACCACGTGGTCGATGGTCAACTCTTTCCGGGAGCCGCAGTACTGGCAGGTGTAGTTGTCCCTGGCCAGGATGGAGTGTCGCGACAGTCGAAGCTGAGGCATGGGTCGCCTCACCTGATAGCGCATCTTGAGCACCGACGGCGCGGAGTGGATTCCGCGAACGGTCGCCAGAGGCTGTTCCCTCTGCTGGAGAACCTCGGCTTTGCCAAGCAGCATCAATGCGATCGCGCGTCGCATGTTGCAGACGTTGAGCGGTTCGTAGTTGCTATTCAGTACAAGGACTTCGTGAGTCGCCACCTAATTTCTTCTCCTATCGGTTGAAACATCCCTCTCAAAACAAAAAAGGCTCGCACACAGGCGTGTGCGAGCCTCACCGACGTGGCTGGGTATTCGACGTATCATCGATTCCCCCCATGAGGGCGGCTGCACAAGATAGCCTGTTCGGGCTTTGCCGTTGATCAGCATATTTCTAGCGTTTTAGACGTGCGAGAACTGGCTGAAGCTTCAAAAAGATTCAGATTCCCGTAAAAACCTTAACACAGATTTCCCGAAGACCCAAATGTTGGAGTCGCTTTTAGGTCCTCTGGCGATCAGACCCCTTGCAGTCCGAATTCTCTCCGACTTTCCTTTACTTCTCGCCCAAGGTAGGCGATCCTAAGGGTAGGTGATAAATGTCTGAGCAACGACTGGATCTATTTGAACAGCGACTGACCGCCCTGGAAGCCAGGGTGAAGATGCTGGAGCCCCAACCAATGGTACCGCCGCCCGTCTACAAGGCGCCTCCGGTCCAAATGCCGCCACCCCAGTACGACCTGCCACAAGCCCCGCAAACTCCTCCGCATCCCCAAGTGGATAGCGAGTATCAGCTCGGCGCGCAGTGGCTTCCCAGGATCGGCGCAGGGTTGCTGGTCTTGGGCATTGCCTTCCTTATCGGGTTGGGGGTCACCAAGGGTTGGATCACCCCGCCGATGCTGTTTACCGGAGCCGTCGTTCTCTGCCTGGCCTTTGTCGGAATCGGACAGTGGATGCGGGACGAACGGGAGGATTTCGGGCAGATTCTGACCGGCATCGGTTCTTGCGGCATGTTCCTGACCTTGGCGGGAGGGCACGTTTACCAAGACCTGTACTCGGGTGAGACGCTGGTAGCGTGTTTCATCTTCTGGAGTTTGGCGAACCTGGCCTATGCCTTCTGGCGGAGCTCCCGCTCGTTCCTGGTGATCGGGATTATCGGCGGCCTGCTCGCCTCCGTGATGCCCCTCTCCAAAGACGCTTACGCCCTCAGCCTCACGCTCCACGGCGCGATTCTACTGGTCTCGGCCTTGACGATCATCCGGCAGAAACTGCCATCGGCGGCGATTGGCTTGTGGGTTGGGTCGGGTATAGCACTCATGCCGATCCTTATCCAGACCGACGTCGTCTGGTCGGCAAGGGTCGCGGCGGTATATCTCTCGACTTTCGTCTGTCTGACTGCCTACCTGCAGAGTCGGCAAAAAATATCCGTGGCGGAAGATCAGTCGGCGGTTGGGTTCCTGATCGGCATCGCGTCGCTGATCGCCTTTGCCATCCAATGGGGAATCTTCGGCTCTTACCACGTCTTGATCGCGGCAGGAGCCTGCGCGGCGATGGGGCTTGCCTATCAGAATGAGACCCACATCCGAAACGCCTTTCTCTGGGTGGCTGGCGTACTGGCGGTCGTGCTGGCTCCGTTCGGCTTGGAGAGGGAGGTGGCGGTCTATGTCCAGTCTGGTCTGGCGATTGTGTGCGGATTGGCCGCGGCCTTCACCAAACGAGACTTAGTCAACACCTTTTCCGCCCTGCTGACCATCTGTGCCGCCATCTCTTTTGTGTTGCTATTCGATGGTATGAAGAGCCATGTCGATGGCGAACCCGGGATGTTGTCCGCGCTCCTGGCCGCTGCCATCGCGTCGGCAGTCGGAGTCGGCAAGAGGGCAAACGACCCCCGGCTCGCCTTGGCCTTTCTGGCGGGCTGGGCCACGATTTCCCGTCTCGCCAGCATCCTCATCGCCCTCCCCTCCGACTTTAAACTGGCGAGCTTTGGGGTCACCATCTCCTGGATCGTCTTCGGCTCGATCCTGCTGGTCATCGGGTTCCTTGCCAACCTGAAGCACTACCGCTACGCCGCCCTCACCGTCCTCCTCAGCGCCGTAGGCAAGGTCCTGATGGTTGATATGGCCACGTCCACAGCTGAATTGAGAGTCGCGGTTCTCCTGGGGGTCGGAGTGGCGCTCTTGGCAGGCGGATATGCGTATATCCGGGCGGAGAAGGGGATGAGGGGGGCGGAAGGGATTCAGGGCAGGGACTTGTAAAGTTCGCGCTCCGAGCCCTCTTGAGGGGGTTGGGGGTGGCGCATGGTTCTCCGCATGTAGAACTGGAACCATCTTTACTTAGGCTCCCTCGATACACATGGAGAGTCTGGCCACACCCCCGACCCCCTCAAGGGTGCTCGGATCGCAAACTTCCTTGCTCCTCCGCTACCCCCGCTCCTCGGCTATTCCCTGATTCCCTCATCCCCCAAAAAACCTCTAAACCAAAACCCAACTCTTAACCAAAAGTGCGCTCAGATTGTGTAGCCTTTTGGAAGGAGATGAAATCATGTCTGAAGAGCGAACGATTTCCAGGCGTAATCTGATCGTGGGGTCCGTGGGTGCGGCAGCAGCGGCCTCAGTATTACCGTCCTTTGCGGAAGCCAAACCTGCCAAGAAGCGTGCCTTGCGCATCGCCCACATGACCGATATGCACGTTCAGCCTGAGCGGCAGGCGGCGCTTGGGCTTCAAAAGTGCATCGAGCATGCCCAGGGGCAAAAGGACAAGCCCAACTTGATCCTTACGGGCGGCGATCTCATCATGGACTCACTGGGACAGGACAAGGACCGG
The DNA here is from genome assembly GCA_964501275.1 of uncultured Fimbriimonadaceae bacterium. Lineage (GTDB taxonomy): Bacteria > Armatimonadota > Fimbriimonadia > Fimbriimonadales > Fimbriimonadaceae > 55-13. The sequence goes on from CAZCSP010000033.1 coordinate 9,039, forward strand.
GTGCAGAAGCAGTGGGATATCTTCCTCAACGTGGTGAAAGCCAACGCCGACGTTCCCGTGGAGCACTGCCTGGGAAACCACGACGTCTGGGGTTGGAACAACCGCGCCAAGTTTTCCTCCGAGGCGAAGTTCGGCAAGCAGTGGGCGATGGAACTGCTCCAAATGGAGAAGCCATACCGCAGCTTCGACAAGGCCGGGTGGCACTTCATTATCCTGGACAGCACCCACCCCACCAAGGACAACGGGAACGGTTACATCGCCCGACTGGACGACGAGCAGTTCGAGTGGCTGAAAGACGACCTCGCCAAGACGCCCGCCAAGACCCCGATCTTCGTGATGACCCACATCCCAATCATGGGCGTGTGCAGCATGTTCGACGGCGAGAACGAGAAGACCGGCAACTGGGTGATCCCCGGCGCCTGGCTCCACATCGACGCCCGCCGCATCAAAGACGCCTTCAAGAAGCATCCAAACGTGAAAATATGCGTCAGCGGCCACGAGCATCTGATCGACCAGGTGGTCTACAACGACGTCAACTACTTCTGCAACGGCGCGGTCTGCGGCGCATGGTGGGGCGGCGACTACTACGAATGCACCTACGGCTACGCCCTCATCGACCTCTACGACGACGGATCGTTTGAAAACAAATACGTGAAGTACGGCTGGGAAACCAAGGCCTAGACCTCTCCCCCAAGAGACGGGGCGCTTTTGGGGGAGCAAACTGGCTTAAAAGTCGCGACATCTGGCTCACAGTGGCTCCCAAATGGGGCGTTTTACCGCCCGAATAGAAAAATCTGGGCGCAGAAAAAGACATTCTGGAGCCAGAAAATGTTTTTCCTCGCCCCAAATGGGACGTTCTGGAGCCGGAAAGTTGTCTGCCTCAGGGTGCGATTTCCTCAAACCATCGCGGTCCACTGATCGCAACCCTGAGGCTACGAGTCGGCGGTCTAAGCCTCAGGGTTGTGGTTGGCGGTAAGCCAGACTGGCGGTATGCGCACCCTGAGGCAGTTGAAGATCGCGGACTCCGTACCCCCGACACGGGGCGTGTCGGGGGAGCGGGCATTCACCAAGACCGCCAATCCTATGGAACCGGCCAGCAAGAGGAGGCTGAGGATCAGCAGGGAGGTGAACATGTGGTGCGGGAGTCGCTTCCGCCTGAGGAGCAGCATCACCAGCAACGTCAACCCCGCCGCGCCAATGGTCACGGCCAGCCAGAGCGCGAAGCCGTATGGAGCTGATGGCACGGGTTGATTCATAGTGCCAGCTTACACTTCCGGCGATACCGTTGTATCTATGCCAGAGACCACTTCAGAATGAAGAGACATGGCGCGAACGTTTTTAGTTTTTGGGGCGGGGTTGGCTTTTTTGAGCGTGGCTCTGGGAGCGTTCGCCGCCCATGCGCTCAAGACGAGAATCACGCCTTACGAACTGGAGGTCTTTCAGACCGGGGTCCACTACCAGGGCTTCCATGCTCTGGCCCTCATCCTCGTCGCCGCTCTGTGGCACTTCCGCCCCGACATGAAGCAGTTGAAAGCGGCTTGCTTCCTCTTTGGCGCGGGCGTGGTGATTTTCAGTGGAAGCCTCTATGCGCTCAGCCTGACCGGGGTGAAATGGCTGGGGGCCATCACCCCGGTCGGCGGCGTTTGCTTTTTGGCAGGCTGGGCTATGGCGATCCTGGCGGCGGCTTCACTCCCGGCAAATCCCCGTCCGTGAGGATATCGACCGTGTTGGTCTCCCGGCTAAACAGAACCTCCGCGCCCAGCGACTCCGCGATGAAGCGGAGCGGAACCATCATGCGGCCATGAATGATCAGAGGGGCGACATCTAGGTCGATCTCGGCCCCATTGCGATTCGCTGTCCGGTCGCCCACCCGCAGTTCGATGCTCTCGTTCGCCCGGCTGGCGCTCACTCTATTGAGCACCGAGTTGTACTGCACTTTGGCTCCAATAGATTCAAATACCCCACGAACCGGGACCATCATGCGACCCCTTACCGTCTGCGGCAAAGTGCCCTTGAAGTCCACCGCCTTTCCATTCACCTTGACCACCGGGTTTGGCCCGCCCGCCATCGCGAGAGCCCCCAGCGCCAACAAGAAAATGCTTATTAGCTTTCTCATCATGGCTTAGGACCTCTTCAGCGTGATCTTCACGGGCTCCGAGGTCTTATCCTCCGCACCCAGAGTGGTAACGGTGACCGTGTAGGTGATGTTGCTGCGACCCAAGCCGGTATCCAGGTCCAACTCTTTAGTGGTCCAGTCCCCTTTGTCGTCGGCTTCGACCTCGATTTCAGCGATGGCGCCGCTCATCGGGATCGCGCCCAAGAGTTTCTGGGTGAACTCGATTCTAATCTGCACCTTGGCTTTAGGATCGGCCTTGCCCTTGAAGGTCGCATTTCGCCCAACCGTCGCGTTGTTCTCGTGCGAGGTGATGGTCGGCTTGCCCAAGGGCTGGTCGCTTGCCACCTTCGTGCCCAGGGTCACGTCGGTTGTGAAAGTCTCTCCCGCCTTGCTCTTGAACCGGGCGGTAGCGACGACTCCATCCAAGCGGTCCGTCCGCCGCACCACATAGCTCGCGGTATAGGTTCCGGCGGGGGACTCGGCCATCTTGAGGGTGCGAAGATCGCCCAGTTGCAGTGTCACATCAGCTTGGGGTTCTCCCGCAAGGGTGAACGTGATTTCGTCGCCCGGCTGAATCTCTTTGGCGGCATCGTGCTTGAACGAGGTGATCACGTTGGCCTTGTCCACGATATTGAACGACCAAGTCTTTGCGGACCGGTTGCCCGCCACATCTCGCACCTGCACTTCAACCTCGTGCTTGCCGACCGCCAAGTCTTGGGCAGGCCGGTAGGCAAGGAGATTGGAGGTGATAGTGGCGTCGGCGGTTACGTTCCGGCCATCCACGAGAATGCGGACTTCATTCGAGTCCACTCCCGTCCCGCCCTGATCGTCGAAGACAGCGGTGATGCTAGGGCGGAGGGTGTTGACGCGGCCGTTGGTGTCGGGGGTCGAGGCGGTGATCGCGGGGGGCTGGTTATCCACCTGGAACGTGGTGGCAGCCTGGATCAGCCGTTCTTCCTTCCCTACCGCCAACCGCGCGATGGCGGTCGCCTTGCTGACCGTGATAGAGCCTCGCGAAACGTTGGGAACGGTGAAGGAGCCGGTGTAGACGCCACGCGTCGTCTCCTTCAGCGGCACGTCCTTGATCACGCCCGGAATCTGGACGCTGGCCGTTCCTCCGGGAGTACCGCGCAGGGTGAACTCCACTGTCGAACCCGCCCGCATGGCGGTTACCGCCGACACATCGAAGCTTTCGATGTCGATATTGGCACTTCCCCCGGTGGTCGGAGGATCGGTGGGGTTGGTTTCGGCTCCGGTCTCGGTGCTGATCCGCACCGCATAAGCCGCCTGATCCCAGCGCACATCCACCCCCAGCGCCTCGCCCATGAATCTCAGCGGCACCAGGGTACTGCCCCGATACTCCATGGCGGGCACATCCAGCGTGACCTCCCGACCATTGAGCATCGCCGTCCGCTTGCCGATTGTCAATTGCAGGTCTACGTCGCCGCGTTGGGCGAGGACGGTTCGGGTGGAGGCCTGGTAGCTCACATAGGCGCCCAATTTCTCCATGACGCCTCGAAGAGGGACGAGCACTCGCCCGTCGATCCTCTGGGGAGGCACAGTGGCAAATCGAACCTGCTCTCCGTTGACAAAAACACTGATCGTCTGCCCAAAGACGCTTCCTGACAATCCCAGGACAAGGGCCAATACTCCATTCTTAATCATACACATCACTCCCTCAACTGTTTAACGAGACTGAGAAGGGTCATGATGAGTTCCAAATGGTCCCGATCCTTGAAGGACTTCGGCACGGGTAGCGCGAACTACGCATCCATGCATCGAGCGTTCGCTTCGTCCACGCTTCTCGTCCTCGCCACTCTCGGCCTCTCGCAAGTCGATGAGGGCTATTCCAAGAAGATCAAGGAGTACACCACCGAGCCGTTCTTCCTGACCGACCTGATCGACCACCTGCCCGCCAGCCGCACCGTGCCCACGCCGGAGAAGTTCCTGGGCTATGTGATCGGGACACCCAACGTACTCACCTATGCCGCCAAGGGGCATGAGTATCTTCGGGAACTTGAGAAGGCGAGCAAGCGGATCAAGATCATGAGTTTGGGCAAGACTGAGGAGGGGCGAGAAATGATCGTGGCGTTGATCTCCGATGAAGCCAATCTCAATCGGCTCAACCGCCTGCGTCAAGTCAACCACCTCCTCGCCGACCCACGCCAGATCAAGTCGGAGGCTGAGGCAGACAAGCTGATCGACGAAGCCCTGCCGATGTACTGGGCCACGGGCGGGATGCACGCCACCGAAACCGGGCCGCCCGAGATGCTTCTGGAACTCGCCTATCGCCTGATCGTCAGCGAGACCCCGTTCATCCAGACCATCCGCAAGAACTCGGTGGTGATGCTGACCCCGGTTCTGGATGTGGATGGCCGTGAGCGAGTGGTGGACCTCTATCGCTATCGGAAGGCCAACCCCGACAAGCCAGAGATTCCCTTGATCTATTGGGGCAAGTATGTGGCTCACGACGACAACCGCGACGGCATGGTGCTCAGCCTGAATCTAAGCAAAGCCCTCACCAAGACTTGGCTCGACCTGAAGCCGCTGGTCTTTCATGACCTCCACGAGTCGGTTCCCTACCTCTACGTCAGCACCGGAACCGGCCCTTACAACCCCTGGTACGACCCGATCCTGATCGACGAGTGGCACCTGCTGGCCTATAACGAGGTCAACGAGCTCACTCGGCGCGGCGTCCCCGGAGTCTGGACGCACGGGTTCTACGACGGCTGGGCCGCCAGCTATGGGTTCACCGTCGCCAACGGGCACAACGGGATCGGGCGGTTCTACGAGACCTTCTCCGGCGGCGGGGCGGACACCGGGATTCGCTCGTCTATCCCCCAATCCGCCCGCGACTGGTATCGCCCCAACCCACCCTTCCCCCGCGTTCGCTGGTCCATCCGCAACAACGTCAATCTCAGCCAGAGCGGCCTCCTGCATGGACTCCACAAGATCGCCAACGAGAAGGAGAAGTTCATGCGGAACTTCTATCTCAAGTCGAAGCGATCCGTCGCCAAGGCCACCGCCGAGGGACCCGCCGCTTATGTGCTTCATGGCGACGATCCCAAGAAAGCCAACCAGGCCAAGCTTGCGGAGATTCTGATGAACCAGGGCGTGGAAGTGCATCGGCTATCGGCGGAAGTCGAGGTCGCGGAAGGCAAGATGCCGGCCGGGTCGCTGGTGGTTCGGATGGACCAGCCCTATAGTCGCCTAGCCGATATGCTCCTGGACAAGCAGTACTACAAGCCCACCGACCCGCGATCCTACGACGACACCGGCTGGCAGTTTGGCCCGCTCTTCGACCTCAAAGTCACCCGCGTCAAGGACCCCAAGATTCTGGTTCCGATGGAGATCTATCGCCCGGTTGGTCCGGCTGACAACCAACTCGCCAACGCCATGCAGGTCAATGCCCTCCCCCGCATCGCCCTGGTCCACACCTGGCAATCCACCCAGGATGAGGGCTGGTTCCGCAAGGCGTTCGATGAGCTTGGGGTGAAGTACAGCTACGTCTCGGTCCACGAGCTTCGCGATACGCCGGAGCTTCGCCGGAAGTACGATGTCATCCTGATGCCTCAGGCTCGGGGCGACGCCCAAACGATCGTGAACGGACGCCCGATGGTCGGCGACCCGATGCCCTGGAAACCCACCCCCGAGTACCCGAATCTCGGCGGCCCAAACACCAGCGACGATATTCGCGGCGGCATCGAGTTGGAGGGGATGGTGAACCTCAAGCGGTTCGTCACCGAAGGCGGCCTGCTGGTCTGTGTCGGGAATATGTGCCGGGTGCCCATCGACTACGGCCTGGTGAGCGGCGTCAGCGTCTTCCGCCCTCAAGATTTGAACGCTCCCGGCGGGGTTTACATGACGACCAATGAGGCAAAAGACAACCCGATCTTGGCCGGATATGGCGAGTCGGTGGGGGTCTACTTCAACATGAACTCCCTGCCCATCCTGCAGATTGGTGGGGGCGGAGGAGCAGGTGGTGGACAGGGCCAGGCGGGAGGCGGGAGACCCAGTGGTCGAGGCTCCCTCACCGACCCCGACGTGATCCAGGGCCGCCCACCCTACACGCCCAAGACTCTTCCCGGCGACGTTCCCGAGCAACGCCCCAGCGCCCAGGTGCGCCCGGTCGCGCCGAAGGTCCTCCTCCGCTTCGCCGCCGCCGACAAACTCCTGATTGCCGGCATGATCGTGAGCCCAGAGGAGTTGGCGAACAAAGCCGCCCTGGTCCAATGCCCCGTCGGCAAAGGCAATGTCCTCCTCTTCAGCCACAACCCGATGTGGCGGATGCAGACAGTGGGGAGCTATGGGTTGCTATTTAACGCGATGCGGAATTGGGATAAGTTGAAGTAGCTAAGCCCCCTCCTCGTTTTGCGCGGCCACCGGGTCGTCCTTGCACCCGGCAAGTATCGCGACAAAATGAGGAGGGGGTTTGGGGGTGGAGAAACGCCGCTCACTTGAATCCCTTCGGGGATGCACACCGTAGTAGGTTTCAATGATGTGGATTCTCGTGGTCATCGGGGTTGGAGTCCTGCTGATTGCCGTCTTCCTCGCGGTTGCCCGCTTTGGCACGCTCTACATCGGCCACTCGAACGGCTTCAATGCCTTTGGAACGGGCCAATCCACAGCCCGCAAAGTCCCGCGATCCAAGATCGGAGCCGTTTGCGAGCGACTTCTTAAAGGCGACCGGTTTGATCACATCTTCTTGGGCAATGAAGAGGATCAGGCCGATGGATTCTCGATCGGCGTTCACTATGAAGGCGGACATGAGATCAACAGCACCTTTCCAATCCAATCAGGTTTCGAACGTGAACAGACCTTCCGCAAGGTCATGGACTCCTTTGAGCTTCCAGTCCTGGAAGATGACGTCTTTAACGAGGGGTTAGGGGACGACTTAGAGGCCCGAACACTCTCCTACCGAGTGCCCTCAGATGCAAGGCAGATGGAGCAGATCGCCACTCACTTACTTGAAGCTCTCTCTCCGAACCAAGGCTCGGAGATTTACATCGATGCGGCCATGATCAGAAATGGCCCAGGCTCGGGCATCAGTTGGAAACGCAGGGTGGATTTGCTTGAGGGGATTGTCTAACTTTTTTGCCTCAGGGCGCTTTGGCCGTTGGACTTCGCCCACCACAAACCCGCAACCCTGAGGCTTCTATCCCACCAGTCCAGCCTTCAAGCATCCCGGCAATCAAAATGCCTAAAAATCGTTGGTTGACAAAACCGCTTTTCCGCTCTATATATGAGGGAGCGCGGGATTTGGAAACTTGTGGGCAAAGGATGTATTGTCGAACATCCCGCCGCCGGGAATCGAAGATCGGGGTGCCGCCGTCCCTTGGCGTTTGCGAGAACATGGATCGCAACGAGAAGCTCATAGACAGGAATACCGAAACGCCCAAAAACCGCCCTATGTATGACTTGCAGCAAAAAGTGCATAAAAATTTCGGTTCAATGGAACCTGAGCCAGCTACAGATTTTTGAACCTACTATCGGTCGCGTTTTCGAAAAATTTGAACCTGAGAATCCGCAGCTGAAATACCGGGTCATAGGAGCAATAATGGAAAGATCGTGACGAGGCGAACTTGGCGATCCAGATGACGGAGCCAGCGGCAAGGCTGGCGGAAGCGTGGGGGTTTGAGCCGACTGAAGAGATGCCCGGCGGTTGGTGTTCGCACGTTTACGCCGACCAAACCCGCGTCCTCAAGTACCCCTGGCGGGGAGAGGAGCAGACTTCGGGCTACCGAGCCTCCCTCGCCTTGGCGGGATGGGGCGGACCGGATATCTTTGAGTCCGACGAATCCACCGGCACGATCCTGATGTCCCGTGTCATCCCAGGCTACACGCTCGATCAGAGCGGGCTTTCGGAAGCAGAATGTCGAGGGGTCGCTGCTGGTCTTATCCAAACCCAGCAGGGCCGCATCGATCCATCCGGCTTCCCCGATCTCCGCGTCTATTTCACTCTCCAACACCCCCTCCTCGACCAGCTTCTGGAGACGACCCCGGAGACCGTCTTCATCCACGGCGACCTGCATCATTTCAACATCCTGTGGAGCGAAGAGCAGGGCCGCTGGATTCCGATCGACCCCAAGGGCCTTTGCGGCGACCCTGCCTATGAGCCCATCGCCTTCCTGAGAAACCTCATCGAGCAAGAAGCCGGTCTGGAGTCCCTGATCCAAACCCGCCTCGCCTCCTTCGCCCGACGCCTCAACCTCGACCCCTGGCGAATGGCTGCCTGGGGTTACATCGACCAAATAGACAGCGGAGAGGATCGCCACGAAGGCCTGGTCAGAGCCTATGAGGCGATCCTATTGGAGCGCTGATCTCCAGATCGGCACAGCCAATTTGTAGAGAGGCAAATCGTTCGGTAGACTTCCAGGATCGTTGCGTCAATTTCGGTCTAGGTACAGTGAAAGCCGTGCCTTCCGCCCACGACTTCCTGCCCGGCGTCCATCATGCGCCCAACATCCAGACCGATCCAGGAATCTACGAAATCGAAAATCGCGCCACCGACCCAGATGGCCTGATCGAGCAGGCAATGCGCGAGATCGCGAGTTGGAAGGACCGAATCGTGGTAGATATGGGTGCTGGAACCGGCTTTTACATCCCCCTCTTTCACGAGGAAGCCGCCCACGTCTACGCAGTCGAGCCCCACGACTCCTCCCGCCTCATGGCGATGCAGAGGATCACCGACCTGGGGCTAACCAAGGCTTCCATCGTGACCGGCTCCGCCGAACAGACGATCTTCCGCGACCAGTCGGTCGGCATCTACCACTCCCGCTTCGCCTACTTCTGGCCTCTCGACTGCGTCCCCGGCATCATGGAGCTCGACCGAATCATGCACCCCGCAGGGACCGCCTTCATCATCGATAACGACTACGAGCACGGCGAATTCGCCTCCTGGCTAAGCCAAAGAACCCGCCCCGAACCCCTCACCCAAGCCGAGAAAGAAACCTTCTGGGCAAGCTACGGCTTCCAACTCCGAAGGATCGAAACCGAATGGCGCTTCCAAACCCGCGAAGATCTGGAAGCCGTCGTGAGACTGGAGTTTGGAAAGAAAGTCGGCGACCCGATTCTGGAGAAGCACCAAGGCTTGACCGTCGGCTACACCTACTGCCTTTACCACAGGGCCTATTGAGGGCTATTCCGAACTCAACAAGGTCCCAATGTAGTAAATCTGCCCCTCGTGATAGGCCATGTTCCAGCTGTGATAGCCAAGCAGGTCGCACACTCTAAACTCTCCCGTCCAGGGCATCTTCACGATGTCGGTCAGTTCATCTTCCTTGACGCTGAGAACGAAGTCGATCAACCGCTCCGTGCCTTCCCGGGCCATCTTCTCCAATTGCGCCGGATCGGCAACCTTCTTGCGCTCCGTCATGTAGTTGGCAAAGTCCTCATCCGTCATCACCAGTTCGCGCTTGGTAACCGCGTCGGGAATACCCTCAAACACAACGGCTACCTCCTGAAGCTGGTCCAGAGCGCTTCGCGAAGAACCGTTGGGAGACCAGTCCTGCTTATCGGCGGGAATCGAGTGAAAGGCTTCAAAGAACCGGTCGAGTTGGCGACGAGTGTTGTAAGCGATCAGATCGAGGGCATTCATGGGGCAGATTATGACATTCAAGACACCATGGAACCTCGGCTCAAAACCCCCATAACAAACCACTCGTTGCCAATCTTCTCGAGCTTGTAGGTGACCATATGCGTGTACCAACTGCCGGAATCCGTCATGCTGACCTCGCACGATTTTTGGTCTGCACTCAGTTTGACCTCGCGAAAGGCAAGCCACTTGCCCGACAAGGCATTGGATCGCGTGGGCTCCTTGAACCCGGCGCCCTTAATAAACACAAGGCCAGTCCACCGATTCAATTCGATCGGCTTCATCCCCTGGGGCAAGGTCACAAAGGCGTTGAGGACCGGGCTCTCCGACTTGATGGCGTAGCAATCAAAGACCGCGGCCACCGCAAGCTCCTCTTCGGTGGTGGGAGGACGGCCCGCAAAGGGGTTTCGGTCGATTCCATCGGCAATGCCATCGCCGTCGGTGTCCCGAGAGTTTGGATTCAAGCCGTACCACTCTTCAACGAGATCGGTGTAGCCGTCGCCGTCGGAGTCCCGAGTCAGACGCGCGTCTTTGACCCATGACTTCCCTTTCTTAAACTCGGCCATATCCTTCTCATGCTCGTCGGCTTCAGGCGTAGACCTTCCACTATTGGGCCTTGGCCAGTAGTTGCTCCGCCCAGTGAAGACAGGATTGCTCAGACGCTTGCCATCCCACTGCATCGCCCAAACGTCCTCCGGACTTCCCAGTGCATTCCACTCAAGCAGGATGACGCCTTCCACAGTTCGAGGCGCCTTGTAGGCCGGTAGCTTCACCCGTTGCATCAGAGGCATGATCGTTCGCTCGCCAACCCTTGCCCGCCTCACCGCATCCAAGGCTTTGGGCAAGCGCGTCGGCGGAAGAGACATATAAATCTGGCTTCTCAAATGCCCGTTGACGCTTCGATCAGCCAGCATCGGGGCGAGATAGGTAACAGCTCGAACGGGATTGGACTTTACCAAGCCGACAACGGCCCACTCCTCATAGTTTCCCAGTTCTGAACTCGGCGTCTTTGCCGCCTTGGCGATCGTCTTCTGGAACAAACTCCAGTACGCCTGTGGCTTCCCGTGATCGACCAGCCAAGGGAGAATCAAGTGGCTCGGCCACTCGGGATACTTCTCATAGAGCGCCGCCATCTCGGGGCTTCGACCTGGACCGGCGCAGTCGATCAAAGGCAACACCACGGCCCGAGCCCGATCTCCCCAGGCGTCTTCTGCCTTTCGATTTCCTTCCTTCCTGGCTTTCGCATACTCCGCCAGTCGCACTTTTGCCATGGGAAGGAGCAGCTTGAACGCTTGGTCCCCATATTTTTCGAGGTTCTTTCGGTCCTCGGGGTAGGGGCGATCAATCCGGGAAAGAATCTCTTGAAGCTTGGGGTCCACCTTTTGCCCCAAGCCAGCATGCGCTAAGGCGAAAAGAAATATCGCGGCAATCGACATACACCCGTTTCGACGCGTAGTGACCGGCGGTCGTTACTTCCATGCAAATGCCCGAGACCACCTGGCCTCGGGCTCTAAGCGTTTACTTTCGGCGACGTCGCCGCATCAAAGTCAAAGCGCCCAGACCAACCACCGCCAAAGTCGCCGGTTCAGGAACCATGGTTAGAGCGCCAGAACCCGTCAGGAAATAGGAGCCCATGTCGAAGTAGCTCGCGCTGTTGTACTGCCCGCCATAGGAGAAGCCACCGAAGCTGCTCACCTGGGCAAAGTAGTCTCCCGCCGCCAAGTTGGCCGAGTAGGTGGAGAACATGGTGGTAGCATCTTCCGTCCCCATCGCCATTAAATTGCCAAAGCGATCGAAAATCCGCAGTTTGCTCCGCAGAGTCGCCCCTTCATCGGCAACTCCCGGCGTCAGGTATTGGCTGCCGTTGTTCAACCGAAGCGTGATATCGCCCCCCAGGGACCGGAAGGCAAAGATGTCTTGAGTGTAGTTGTTCTCGCCGATCGGGTTGGGATTGTTCTCGGTAGTGGGGCGGATGTAGCCCTTGGCCTGGGTGAAATCAACTGTGTTCCCAAGAATCGCCATCGGAGTTGCGGTCGAGAATGTGTGTCCGATACCGTCATCGATGAAGTTCAGCCCAGGGTTCCCGGCGATCACATGGACGTCGTTCTGAGTTTGCCGGTTGCCTGTAGAGCCTGTGTCCCCGACTCGCCAAGTTCCCCGTTGGGCGTAGTAGGAGTTACCCATCGTCGGCGCATAAGAGCCGTTGTTGGTACCGCTCCCTTCGCTGTACTCGTTAATCTTGGCGTTGCCACTAAAGTCGCTCTGGTGGCTGCATCCAAAGGCGTGGCCGCATTCGTGCGCCGTCGCCTCGCCTAAGAACTGCAGGCTGCTGGCCCAGTTAAACAAACCTCCCGTCCCGGTGAAGGCCCAGTTCGTCTTCCAACCTGCTCCCGCTCCTCCGTTTGCCTGAGTCGGGTCATAGGATCTTCGCGCCACGTCCACATAGGAGACGCCCCCCCCACCGCCATACCAATCATTGGTTCCGCCGATGATCGTGTGGATCAATCGTGCCGTACTGTCGTAGTAAGCCTGCCTCTGGAAGTGGCTACCCGCCTGTCCGGCGGCGATTGCCGGATCCACAGTCGTGACGTTAACGCCGAATGCCACATACTTTTCTGCGGCCCTCGCCCAGACTTTGCGTATGTTCGTGATCTCCGTAGCACTGAACGCGGACGTGTTTCCGTCAACGCTATAGGCAGGCACGTTGCCCGGCGCCTTGCCAGTGTTGCCCCATGTGCCTGTAAAATTGAACCCGCCAAAGTTCAAGTACATAGTGTATGCGGCTCCCGGCCGGCTGGACAGTTGCGGAACCACCTGTCCCCATGCCGAACTGCCAACAATCGCCAACCCCAACGCCAAACAGGCCAATCTGCAGCGAAAACAAAATAGATTCATCTAACCCCCCGAAACGTAAACACCCGACCAGAACCGCTGGCCGGTTTTAGGTTTTAACCAATTATCATAGACCTCTCGGCGCCACAGATGCGTTCGGTTGCAGCTGGCAAATCTATGAGTTTTTGACTCATGCAACCTATCCCGCCTGCGGTACGTCCCTCAATCAACTATGAACAAATCTCTGACTCTTGCTCTCATTATCGCCGTCGGGTCCGTTGGGTGCGGCAAAAAGGAGACGGTGGTAATCGCTGGCCCCGATGGCTCCAAGGTCTCGACCAACCAAGATGGCACGTCCATGACGGTTACCGACAAAGACGGCACCACCGCCACCTTCGACACAGACGGCAAAGGCGGCCTCACCATGAGCGATGGCAAAGGCGGCAATGTGCAGATGGGAGTGGATACGGTGGGTGAAGGCGACCTTGGACTCCCCTACTACCCTGGCAGCGTCGAACCCGCCGGGAGTATGTCCGGCATCATCGAAAATGACAAGGAGAAAGTCGTCACCTCGATCCGCAACTCAAAAGACGCCCCCGCCAAAGTGGTGGATTTCTACAACGACAAGGTGAAGAACTCCGTGAAGTCGGCCGCAACCGCAGGAACAATGCAAACCGCTAGCTTAACGGGACAATTGGAGAGCGGAGCCGAAGCCACCATCGCCGTCACCAAGGACGGAGACCAGGAAACTCACATCATGGTCACCGTTAAACACAAAAAGTAGAGAACCTCTCCCCCGAAAACGCCTCGTTTTCTTGGGGATTCCTAGAGGTCTTTTTACAAATATCCATACCTCCGCTTTAGGATGCTCGGCATCCCGAGCGAGCCATATCTTGCTTTGCCTAAAGCCGTTGCTTGTCGCGAATCGAGGGACATGATCAGAGTTGCCTCTTGTCTGTACAAGCAAGATCAAATTACTGCCAGGTCCTTCGCCTCGCGACGAACGATCGGCGAAACTACAGGTTGGGTGGCGACTCGCTCACGAAGACGGGCGCTCTGGTGAGGAATGATGAAAAGAGCTCCTCAAAGAAGAAAGCCGGCATTCCCTACCGTTCAGGGTTTGAAGTACGAGGCACCCGATGTTTAGGTTAAGAGAACTCTAAACTGGATCCACCCTACCGTCGCCGACTGTGCTCGATCATCATCTGTGCGTCCGGGTTGGGTTCGTCGCTGGCCAATTCGCCCCGCTGAACCTGTACCCCCGCATCCACCTGATCCGGGTCGCCGCCGACGCGCCACCACAGGCCAAGACAAAGACCTAAAGCCAGAACGCCCGCGACGACATAGTGCTTCCAAGTGGCCTGAGCTTTCATTGGATGTCCCAAATCTCCTCATCCGCCAAAGTCCCTCTTCCGCCAACGACCGGCAAGGCCCTCACATGGGAATCCGGGAAAACGGTGACCGCTCGATTATTGTGCCGGGGCCAGGTATAGCCATACGACTCCCAGGTGAGAGGTGGCGAGCCGAGCCAGTGGCTGGGCGGAAGGATGTAGAAGTAGCCGAATTTCGGCTGCATACCGCCATCCATAAAGGTGCTCTCCGCCAACATCACGGTATCCGCCGGATGCTCGATCTCCGTCATCGCCCGACCCACCAAAACCTCGCCAACGCCGGGCTCAGGGTTCACGGACAGGTACCAGAAGTTCAACCCGTACCCCGGCGTGAGGCCATACATATAATCCTCCATTGCAGGCCCAAGTTCTTTACGGTCATCGTTGGTTGCCGGACAAAACACCACTTCCCGATTCTTGGCATACGTCGGCATCACATACAGCGGCCAACGGGTCGTATGATTGTTGTAGTACTTGGCCGGAAGGCGGTCGTCGAAATCGGCGACGTACAAGTTATACGTCAATCCCACCTGCTTGGCGTTGCTGATGCAGGCCGTCTTCTTCGCCGCCGACTTGGCCTGTGCAAACACTGGAAACAGGATCGCCGCCAAGATCGCAATGATCGCAATAACGACAAGAAGCTCAATCAGAGTAAACGCTTTCCGCCCGGACGCGAGATTCATAGTTAGATTGTGGGAGAACGCAGAAGCAAACGAACCTTCAAATCTAACGGCCACTTTTAAATCTTGACGAAAAAGTCGGGATTCCAGGGGGTAGGAGTGCAAAGTTCTGAGTGCGAAGTGCGGGTTAAGAATCTCCAAGCTCCCAATCAGTCCGTCGTCCAGCCCTCCCCGCCCCGCACACTGACCCCAAACTTCGCACTCTGAACTTCGCACTTAGTACTTCAAACTCCGCCCTCAAAAAGAACTCCTAACGCCCAAAGCCGTCTATCCTATACACATGTCCGGCTCAACCCTGCGACGCCTCCTGCCCCTGGCCGCCAGCCTGTCCGTCTTCGCCTATGCCGCGGCGCCCAACCAGAGGCAACACGAGCAGGACCCCATCGCCACGCTTATCGCCGACCTCAAAGCTGGCAAGACTCAGCTCAAATTTGAGCCCGAGCATGGCTACCTCAAGGACCTCCTCACCCGCCTTGACATCCCATGGTCCTCCCAGATGCTGGTCTTCTCCAAAACCAGTCAACAGGGCTACTACATCTCTCCCCGCAAGCCCCGGGCGATCTACTTTAACGACCAACTTTATGTGGGCTGGGTGAACGGTGGAGACCTGATCGAGATCGCCAGCGTGGACGCCAAGGAGGGCACGCACATGTACACCCTCCGCAACGCCCGCACCCCCCAGGCCGAGTTCCAGATGAACCCCCAGGAGTGCGTGGCCTGCCACGGCGGACGCACCGCCCGCAGCGTCCCCTCCCTCATCATCCGCTCCGTCTATCCCGACCCCGACGGCTCTCCGATCTTTACTTCAGGTGGCCGCTTCACCACTCCCAGCGCCCCGCTAAAGGATCGGTGGGGAGGTTGGTACGTCTCTGGTACCCACGGCGAGGACCGCCACATGGGGAACGCGATCGCCCGGGGTGAGGACGTGAATACTGCTCTCGACATGGAAGCGGGCGCGAATAAAACCGACCTCAGGCGATACTTCGACTCCAGCGAATACCTGACCCCGCACTCCGACATCATGGCCCTCATGGTCGCCGAACACCAGATGGAGTTCCAAAACCGGGCCGGACGTGCCCAAATGGCCGTCCGTAATATGGGCGCCAACCCTTCTCCAGACCGCATCGACTCCCTGGCCGGATTCCTTTTGGATAGCCTACTTGGAGTTGATGAGATCGAACTGACCGACCCGATCAAAGGCACGACAACCTTCGCCAGGGATTTCGCCAAGGCCGGGATAAAGGATGACAAAGGCCGCTCCCTCTACGACCTGGAGTTCGACAAACGAATGTTCAAGTACCGCCTCAGTCCCATGATCTACTCCCCCGCCTTCGAGGGCCTGCCGACGGCCCTGAAGGAGCAGATATACCAACGCCTTAAAGCGATCCTAACCGGGCAGAACCCATCCAAAGACTACGCCCATCTAACCCCCGAAACCAAGCAAGTCCTCCTAGAAATCCTAAAACAAACCAAACCCGACTTTTAGCCCGGATGATGGATGACAGGTTCAAATCGTGGGCCAACTGCGGTTGAACCTTCGGAATCGAGCCGCCGCTTCGGTGGCCCTCCGCGCTTTTCGGTGGTTCTCTCAATGGACGGAGATGAAACCGCCGAAGAATGGCCGGTCGCCTGAATACTTGATCATGGAGGTCTTTTCATCATTCAACTGAAACTTGTACACGGCGTCATGGTGAGCAAGAGCGGCCAGAGTGTTTTGCCTTTATAGAGTGTCCTATGCCGCGAAGTCGAACGACCTCACCCGGCTGTAGTTAGGAAGTGAATCTACGCATGGGAGGGGGCCGTGGACTGGGCGAGGTGCAGGCGTTGATTACGGTTGGTCGAGGCGTTTGAATGGAACGGAGCTTGGAGCTACTCGTCAAGAACTTGTGCGTACTCCTTCTATGCGGATTCTCTGGTTGCCTCTCCTCGTCTTTGCCGCTGTCGCCTACGCCCAACAGCCGCCCGAAATGGTAGGCGGCTGGAAGGCCCGGATGATCGTGGACAAGGCAGGGTTGACGAAACAGTCGAAGGATTTCCAGAAGCTGATGCAGGCGCAGATCGACCGGTTCAAGAGGAGGCCCTGGACTCTCACCCTGCGCAAAGACGGAACCTACCTCTTGCCCCTCGACCACGGCCAAAGCGAGGAAGGAATCTGGGCAAGCCAGAACGGACGCCTGCACCTGCGGACCAAGAAGGAGTCTGGTAAGAAGGTATCCCAAGAGCGGGTGGACAAGTTCGATGTCGCGGCGGACAAGAAGAGCTTCCGCATGAAGCTGACGCCGTACTTGACGGTGGAGTATGCGAAGGCCAAGTAGCATCCCTAGATATGCTGTAGAATCTGCCGCATGGTTGAAGCCACCTCTTTAAAGGGAACCTATCTGGTGTCGGGTCTGGGCGAGGACGCCATGGCTCAGATCGCCGCGATCTCGCAAGTTCAAACCTACAGTTCTGGGCGATGCCTGATCCAGATCGGCGACCCGGCGGACAAGTTTTTCGTGATCCTCTCTGGGCGTATCCGGGTAACCACGAGCGATGGCGACGAACTAGGGCAGATCGGCGAAGGGAGCATCTTGGGCGAGATGGGCCTGGTTGACGCCCAAAACTCCACCGCCAATGCGACCTGTGTGGGGCATGTATCCGCCATCGTGATCCCGATCCCGGAGATGCGTCAACTAATGAACCAGAATCGGGCTTGGGGCTTTGTGGTGCTGGCGAACATCAGCCGAGTCATGAGCGACCGCCTCCGCAAAACCAACGCCCGAGTCGATCTGCTTTCGGACCACGTTGGCGACTTGTGGGATAACGCGTTGTAGATCCCAACCGATCAGGCTTGCAACCCTGCAACAGACAAACGCGTAAAACGTGAGATGGGATGTGTCAGTGGGTTAATGTTTACTGCGGCCGGGTTCGTAGCCTCCCTCATCTGGTGCGCACTACTTGCTGTGTTGGCATTGCCCGGCAATTTGCTATCTCTAGCCTCTGATGATAGGCAACCACGTAGTCCTAAAATGAGGCTAGGGCTATGCATTTCTGTCCTCGGGTTGCTTTTGGGGATATCGATATGGATCGCTTTCGTGATTGGAGTTGCGGATCAGATGTATCCCAAGGGTCGCAACTGGATCTTTTGGGTTGCGACTCTCTTTGTATCGCATGCTCCGATTGGGTTTGCCTTGAGAAGCTTCCGAGAAGAAACGCCAGTCAATGTGCGGACCGTTATCGGACAGCGAGCCGTCGCAACGGCTTCATGGCTCAACACTATCATTTGGCTTGTGTTCATGTTGAAGCCAGATTGGATGAACACACTCTTTGGATGGTTGCCGTTTGTAGGTCGTTAGGTGTGGTTCTCGTTTGTACACGAGGGTTCAGACATGTTCAAGTACCAGCCTGCATGAATTCGCCAATTTGCCTATACTGCGTGCATGAAGTACGACGACGCCTCTTGGCACTATGACGGCGACTTCCCAGAAGGTCTGCCCGATGAAGCGGGCGCTACGCATTTCGGGATGTTTCTGGCCTGGCTGATCCTGAACGGGATGGCAAGCGACGAGCTACTTGAAGATTCGGCTGGCGAAATCGCCGACCTGAAAGCACGTAAGATGACTCCCGGCGCCTTTGTGATGAACGTCATCGACGAGAAGTTTACAGATCAAGATGCGAATGAGGAAGGCAACGCCTTCACGCTTGCCTACTTCCAATCCAAGTCGGGCGAGTATCTCACTGACTACGAAGAGGTCCTTGCCAATGGCCTGCCCTCCCTCTACAACGTCTCCGACACCTGGGAGAACTTTGACACCTTGAGGCCGCTGATCGATAGGCGATATGCCGAATGGAAGAGTGGCCCCAAACCTCCCTCCCCGCCCGAACCTGTCGCCCATAAGCCATGGTGGAAGTTCTGGTAGCACGACCTGGCGTATGATTGGACACATGAAAGCCGCACTCCTCATCGCCCTTCTTGGCCTTTTCCCAAGTTCCTCGGACTTCAAAGAGATCGAGGCGAGGTATGGGCATCGGGTTGAACTAAGGCAGGCGGTCTTTACCGATCAGGCCCGAGGTTACAAGATCGAGGGGGATGTGGCGGGGAAAGAAGCGATGGAGAAGTATGCGCCGCTTTGGATCAAAGAGTGGTCGCGGTATCCGAGCGGGCTGATGTCGAAAGCCAAGGTATCCAAGGTCGTTTTTGCCGAGAAGCTGAGTATGAACGGTCAAATCCGGGCGGCGGTTCCTGCTTTTGATCTGGATGCGATGTACTTCGACCCCGCGCTGGGCGCCCATTCACCAGGCTACCAGCGAGGCGTGATCCACCACGAGTTCTTCCACATGATGGATTTTCGGATGGGCAAGCTCAAGATCGATCCCGAGTGGGCGGCCCTGAACCCCAGAGATTTCAAGTATGGCGAAGGCGGCGCGAAGATGCGGACGAGCGGCGTGGGGAACCTGACCAAAGACATCCCCGGCTTCCTCACTCTCTACGGCACCTCGGCGATAGAGGAGGACAAGGCCGAACTGTTCGCCCACCTGATCGTCAGCACGAAGTTCGTGATGGACCAAGCGGAGAAGGACCCGATTCTAGCGGCGAAGATCGGGCTCTTGAAGAAGCGGATGAAGGAGTATGACGCGGGGTTCAACGATGAGTTCTGGCCCAAGCCACAAGGCGGCGACCGGTAAACTCTCATCCCATGAGCATCGGCAATTTTCGCTATCCGCTTCCCGCCAATGAACCCGTTCTGAACTACGCACCCGGCTCCCCGGAGCGAGCGACCCTGAAGAAGACGCTTCAAGAGTTGAAGGGCCAGCAGGTCGATGTGCCGATGTACATTGGTGCAGACGAGGTGCGGACGGGGAAGACGGTTGCGATGCATCCTCCCCACGAGAGGTCCCACACCCTGGGCCACTTCCATGCGGGGGACGCCAGCCATGTGAACCAGGCCATCGACGCCGCACTCAAAGCCCGGGAGTCCTGGGCGAACATGAGTTGGGAGAGTCGGGCTGCGATCTTCCTCAAAGCCGCCGACCTCATCGCCACCAAGTACCGCTCCTACATGAACGGCACGACGATGCTGGGGCAGAGCAAGAACGCTTACCAGGCCGAGATCGACGCCGCTTGCGAGATCATCGACTTCCTCCGCTTCAACGTTCACTTCCTGGATGAGATCTATCGCCAACAGCCGATCAGCGGCCCTCTGATGCACAACCGCATGGAGTACCGCCCGCTGGAAGGCTTCGTCCTCGCCATCACTCCCTTCAACTTCACTGCCATCGGAGGAAACTTGCCGACTGCTCCGGCGATGTGTGGCAATGTGGTGGTCTGGAAGCCCGCCAACACCCAGGTCTACAGCGCCCAGATGTTCATGCGGATCCTAAAGGAGGCCGGTCTGCCGGATGGGGTGATCAACCTGGTCTATGTGGATGGACCGACCATCGGCGAGGTCTGCTTCAGCCATCGCGACTTCGGTGGAGTCCACTTCACGGGCTCGACGGGCGTGTTCAATCGGATGTGGAAGACCATCGGCGAGAACATCGCCAACTACCGCTCTTATCCGCGCATCGTTGGGGAGACGGGCGGAAAGGACTTCGTGGTGGCCCATCCATCAGCCGATCCCGATGTGGTGGTGACCGCTTTATTAAGGGGGGCTTTTGAGTTCCAGGGGCAGAAGTGTTCCGCCGCATCCCGCGCCTACATTCCATCCAACATGGCGGAGGAAGTCAAACAAAAGCTGGTCGAGGGGGTGAACTCGTTCAAAGTCGGCACGGTCGAGGACTTCTCGAACTTTGTCAATGCCGTGATCGACGAGAAGGCTTTCGATAGCATCGCCAAGTACATCGACCAAGCCAAGGCCGACGGACAGAAGTTCCTGGTCGGGGGGACTTACGACAAGTCGGAGGGCTTCTTCATCCAGCCCACCATCATCGAGGCCACTGATCCCAAGTACACCACGATGTGCGAGGAAATTTTCGGCCCCGTTCTGACCCTATACGTGTACGATGCCGACAAGTTTGAGGAGACGTTGACGCTGGTAGACGAAACCTCGCCCTACGCTCTGACCGGCGCGATCCTCTCCACCGACCGAGCTGCTATCGAGTTGGCGACAAGCAAGCTGAGAAATGCGGCCGGAAACTTCTATATCAACGACAAGCCGACGGGCGCGGTCGTGGGGCAGCAGCCCTTTGGAGGAGCCAGAGCCAGTGGCACCAACGACAAGGCAGGATCGATCCTCAACCTGTATCGGTGGCTGAGCGCCCGGACGATCAAAGAAACGTTTGTGCCGCCAACCGACTATCGGTACCCATTCTTGGCGGAATAGCAAAGCCCCTTCCTCCACCAAATATTGGTGAGGAAGGGGTTGGGGATGGAGGGTTTGAACTTGTAATCGGAAGCGATCTGTAGGCGGCGGATGCATTGTGCCGCCGTCCCTGCCTTGTAATCGGAAGCGATCTGTAGGCGGTGGATGCATTGTGCCGCCGTCCCTGCCGCGAGTTCAGATTCTAGATTGTGGACTTTGCGGCAAGTGAAACCTCCACCCCACGCCCCCTTCTCCATTTCCGCTTCATCCTGCGGCTTGCCTCATCTGGTTCCGTGAATGGAGGAAGGGCAGCTTACCTACAGCATCGCTTCTAAGTACGTCCGACTCTTCGCGTCCAGATCCTCCATATTGGAAATCTCGAACCGATTTCCATCCACATCCAACAACATCAAGTGAGTGGGGCTGAGCCAGTGGGCGTTTTCTTGGAGGCTTTGGGTGACGAAATCCCGTTCTCCCCGATCCGTGATCACGTGCCAGTAGCCAGCGCCAAACTCGGTCTTGGCGTGGGTGATCTTGTGGACGGTGGCGGTGAGGTAGCGGCGGTGGAGCTCCTCTAAAACCGCTTCCTTGGAGCTTGAATCCAGGTCGTCGGGATTGGCGATCGTCGTGATCTCCTCGCCTTTGCCGTTCAGCAGGGCGAGGTATTTGCCGGGTCGGGTCAATGGCGCCGACCAAGCGGGTTTGACCGTGACATAGGAACGATCCTCCTTCACCGTCAGGCGGAGGCGGTCTTTGGGTTGGTAGAAAATCTCTAACGTGCTAGTTTGCATCCTTCTCTCCTAAAGGTTTTCGCGAACACTCCAGCCATCCTGGCTCAGATTGGAAGCCGAACTTCTGGCTGATCGCCAGCATGGCGGTGTTCTCTTTGTGGTTGTTGGCGCGGAGGTGAGTGGCGCCGCGCTGTTTGGCGTATTCGGTCGCGAGGGCCTTCACCGCCGTCGCGATACCTCGACGTCGGTACTCCTTGAGCACGCAGGTGTGTTGGACATACCAGCAGACTCCCGGCGACAGTTCGGCGCAACACGAGGACCCGACCCACTTCTCGCCATCCAGGGCCAGGACGTTGGCGGCGGGGTTGTACCAACTGGCAGAGAACCAGCTTTGGCGGGCGTCTTCCCAGGTAGTGAGCTGGTCGGGATCGAGGCCGGGGATGTCGAAGTCGGTGACGTGCTCGATCTCCCAAAGCCGATAGCGGTTCTCCTCGGTGTCTCCCAATTCGGCCAGGGTAGCAATGCGGAGGCCGCTGCTCCGAACCCGGTCGATATAGGGCTGGAACGGGGCGAGGTCGAACTCTTGCGGGTTGATCCAGGACTCAAAGACGTGGGCATCCTGCTGGAATCCCAAGTTTTGGAGGAAGCGCAGGGAGGCCGGATCGTTGTCCCGAGCCTGCGCGAAGACCTTGCGATCCGTGTAGGCTGGGTGCTCCCGAATCTCCTCGAACAGACGCGATCCGATGCCCATCCCGCGCAGCTCCGGCTCCACCACGATCCGCATGGTCGCGCTCGTCGGGCCCCCGGCGTCGTTCAGTTCTAAAATTCCGACCACTCGTCCATTGAGTTCCGCCATCCGAACGAACCAATATTTCTGCGCCCAACGCTCCCGTCTTTCCCGCAGGAGGGGCACGTCGTAAGGCGCGGCCATCGCCATCGAGAGCAGGCGCGCGTAGTCCGCGTCGTCCTCCAATCGCGGCTCGCGGATCGTTATTTTCTCGTCCAGTTTTCGTTGATCAGTGAGCATAGCTTGTGGTCTTCCCAGACGCCATCGACCTCCATGGAGCTTCGCAAAAGGCCCTCGAATTGGAAGCCGAGGGCGGTCAAAAGTCGTTCGGAGCGGAGGTTGGCGGGCATATAGCAGGCCTCGATCCGCCGCAGGTTCAGGGTATCGAAGGCGAAGCGGATCACGGCCTCCACTCCCTCGCGCATCAGGCCTTGACCCTCCAGCGAGTGGTCGAGCGAGTAGCCGAGGGTCGCGTGGTTGCAGGGCCAAAAGTTGATATCCCGGATGCTGATGGTGCCGATGAACTCCCCCTGCAGAGCGTCATATAGAGTGCGGCAATTCATTGCCGCTTTTGCAGGTGGCCTATTACCACCAGTCTCGTTCAAAAGCGGCGACGATAAATCGTCGCGGGGCGAGTGCGGCAATGAATTGTCGCACTCTAAGGGCTTCAGGAGCATACGGAAGCGGTAGGCGGCTTTGCTTCTGGCCTCGTTCTGGTCACGCTCAGGGGCTCCGGTCCAGGCGGCGTCGGTGAAGTAGAAGTCGTCTCGCAGGGGTTCCCAGGGGCGGAGGTGTTCACGGTTTCGCTGAAGGTAGCGCACGATCTGCCCGACATGGTCGCTCATCGCGATCATCAGGATCATCCGCTCGGTCTCGATCACCGGCAGTTCGTCGATAAACCGCACCCGCAATAGAGACTCCGCCCCCAACCCCCTCCTCAGTTTCTCGCGTTCTGGGCCATCGGCTGGTTCGATTGGGTTGCCGCGGAAACCGAGGAGGGGGCTTTCTCCTGCTCCGCTTCTTCTCTCCTCCGCTCCCCCGCTCACAACTATCCTCCCGCCCCGATGCCGATGATCTCGTTGATCGCGGTTTGGGTCTCGACCAGTTTGTGGAAGTGGCCCTTTTTCTCCATTAACTCCTCGTGCGTCCCGATCTCCGCGATCTCGCCTTTCTCCAGGACGATCAGGCGGGAGGCGTTGCGCAGGGTGGATAGGCGGTGGGCGATGGCGAAGGTGGTTCGGCCCTGGATCAGCCGCCCGATGGCCTCCTGGATCTGCTTTTCGGTCTCCACGTCCACCGACGACGTCGCCTCGTCCAGAATGAGGATGCGGGGGTTGTGCAGGATGGCGCGGGCGATGCTGACGCGCTGGCGCTCTCCGCCCGATAGCTTGGCCCCTTTCTCGCCCACCATCGAGTCGTACCCGTCCGGCTTGCCGAGGATGAAGTTGTGGGCGTTGGCGGCTTTGGCGGCAGTGACCACCTCCTCGAACGTCGCGCCCGGCTTGCCATAGGCAATATTGTCCGCGATGGTCCCGTTGAAGAGGAACGGCTCCTGGAGAACGATGCCGATCTGGTTGCGCATATCTTGCAGGGAGATGTCGCGATAGTCCACGCCGTCGATGCGGATGGCTCCCGCGTCGGGCTCGTAGAATCGGCAGATGAGGTTGATGGTGGTCGATTTGCCCGCGCCCGACTTGCCCACGAGGCCGATCATCTCCCCCGGAGCGGCGGTGAAGTTGATGCCTTTGAGGACCGGGTTCGACTTGTCGTAGCCGAAGCGCACGTTGTCGAACTGGACCTCGCCCTGGATATCCATGTGCTTGGAGTCGTCGCCATAGCTCTCCCGCTCGGTATCCATGACCTCAAAAATCCGGTCGGCCCCCGCCATCGCGCGGGAGAACCACTGGTTGACCTGGGCAAACCATTGGAGCGGCCCGTAGAGGAGCGCCAGGTAAGCGTTCACCCTCCAGAAGTCGCCGAACAGCAGGTCGCCGCGATACACCATGTATCCCCCGACTGCCCAGTTGATGAGGACTCCGAGGGAAGTGAAGAACGACATGATGCCGAACAGCGTGTACCAGCGGGCATCGACTTCGACTCCCGCGTTTCGCAACTCATGGTTGCGCTTGCGGAACTTCTCAAACTCCAGATCCTCCTTGGCAAACGCCTTGACGACGCGGATTCCGTGGAGGGACTCGTTGAGGTGCATGTGGAACCGCGCCCACTTCTGCCCGACCCGGTGGAACATCTGCGACATCGGCCGCCAATACCACAGCGCCATGCCCGCGACGATGGGGATCGGGGCGAGGATGGCGATGGCCAGAACCCAGTTGGTCCAGATGAGGAAGCCCATGATGCCGATCATCATCAGGCCGTTCTGGAGCATGTAGGGAAGTCCATCCACCAGGAATCCCCAAACGCGGTCCGTGTCCTGGGTGACGCGGCTGGCGATGGCCCCGACCTGCTTCTTGTCGAAGTAGGTGAGTTGAAGGAACTCGATGGCGCGATAGACGGCGGCGCGCAAGTCGGCGGCGATGTGCCCTCCCAAGAAGGCGATGAGCCGGCCGCTGAGGATGTGCAAAAACGCGCCGGCGACCACCACTCCCAGCCAGGTCGCCATCAGAGTCCAGAGAAGGGCCAAATCCTTGCGGGGAATCAGCACAGAGTTGATCATCGTGCCCTGCAAGTAGGGCGGCGCCAGGTTGAGGAGGGTGGTGACAAGCGATAGCGTGGCGAGGATGATCGCCTGCTTTTTATAGGGCCGCATGAAGCGGGAGACGCGCATCAGCGTCTTGCCGCGATTTACACAGGCTGGACAGACGCCGTCCTTTTCCGGGAGGAGGCGGTTGCACTTGGCGCACCGTAACCTCTCCTGCTTCAGGTTGATCATCAGCGGCTCGCTCTTGGCAAGCTGCTCGATCCCTCGCGCGGCCTCGCTGAACTTGGCGGCGACGGTCAGGGAATAGGAGATGATCGGGATGATCTCGCCCGTCTTCGCCACGACTTCAAGACGTCCTCCGCCGACCAGCGGCTCGTTGCGCGCGGTCTTGATCTCGGCGATGGGGATTTGAAAGGAGGTGGCCCCGTTCGCCTCCAGGACCTTCACGTGGACGGGATCGACTTCCAGCGTCCGGCGGCCGAACTTCCCATCCTCCAGGAAGTCGGCTTCTAACTGAATCAGGTTTTCCGCAGCCTTCGCTACGGACAACTCATTTGGCTCATCTTGAACTTGAATCGACATGGCGACCTCCGGGAGGCGCAGTCCGGGCCAATCTGGGTGCCAGCCAAGTCGGCAGTTACAGGATAGCGAACTTCAACCCGCCATTGGGGAGTTCGAGATTAACGTTTGAAGTTTTTCAGCGACGCCCAAGTTTCAAAGCCGGGCGCATCAGCAAGCGTCGCGTAGGTGCGGAATATTACCGGCTTGCGATTCGGATGTCAAGCCGTTTGACGGTTTGGTAGTCCCATTGTCCATCTATTCATGCACTCAGGGTATTGGCACACCTTTGAACTGTCGTGGATTCCAGCAACGTCTCGTGATGGGCAACTCAACAAAAAACCCGACTCAACGCTGAGTCGGGGTGAGAGGATCTTGAGTAGATTGGCGTTATTCGCCGAAGAGGGTGATAATCCCGAGGTTGATCTGGAAGTCGTCGATGCCCCACATGGCGCGGTCGGCCCAGACTTCGTTGATGCCCCACATGGCGCGGCCATTGAAGGCGGGCACGGCTCCGCCGACAGCTTTGTTGCCCCAGACGGACTCGAATCCCAGGAGGCCGGTGCCCCAGATGGTGAGCGCGTCGAGGAGGCCGTCGTTCGAGATCACGTACTGGCCCTTGGCGTCCTTCTCCAGGAAGGGGCTGCGGGCGTAGGTGGTGGCGAAGAGGTTGCTCTTGAGGGCGGCAGGGATGTTGAGGTATCCAGCGCCGAACGCGGCGACGTCGCCTTCGCCCTTCTTGTTGGTCCACTTGTCGGCGGTCGCCATTAGGCGGGCTTTGATGGTGTCGGGGGTCAGGTTGGGGTTGGCTTCCAAGAGCAGAGCTGCGGCTCCAGCGACCACCGGGGCGGCCATCGAGGTTCCGGAAAGCTCCATGTAGTCGGAGGAAGCGAGCAGGGGCGGGTTCTGGCGGTACTGGCGCAGAGGCAGCGTGTTCCCGGGACTGGTCAGTTCCAAGGTGCTCAGCGGCTTGCGCAGCGAGATCACACGGTTACCGGGGGCCACGATGTCGGGCTTGACGACGTAGTCGAGACGGCTGGGACCGCGGCTGGAGTAGGTGGCGATGGCGTCGTTCTTGCGATTCCCATCCACTGAACGCATCGCGCCGACGGTGATGGCGAAGGGGCTGTTGCCTGGGGAACTGATGGAGCCGTAGCTGGTGCCATAGCCCTCGTTATCGTCGCCATAGAGTGGCAGCGGAATCGGCAGGTTGGCCTTGCGACCGTCGTTGCCAGCGGCAACCACCACCACGAGGCCTGACTTCCACGCCTTCTCGACTGCGATGCAGAGCGGATCGGTCGTGTAGCTCTCATTCACGGCGTGGCCGATGGACATATTGACGATGCGGATGTTGTGCTTCTTGCGGTTGTCGATGACCCATTGCAGGCCAGCCAGCGCGGTGCTGACGTTGGTTCGTCCCAAGGCGTCCAGGACGCGGACGTTGACCAGGTTTGCGCCTCGGGCTACGCCGTAGAAGCTGCGGGTGAAGCCTTTGCCAGTGGATGCGGTTCCGTTGCCCGCGAGCAGTCCCGCGACATGGGTTCCGTGTCCGTTCAGGTCGTTTGTGCCGCCCAACTTCACAAAGCTGGTGGAGGCGATGACGCGCGATTTACCGGTCTTCGGGTCTTTCAGGTCGGGGTGGTCGTCGATGCCGCTGTCGATGACGGCGACGGTAATCCCCTTGCCGGTCAGCCCATATTGCTCATAGGCGACCGTACCGCCGCTGTTCCCCGTGGAGAACTCGTCGTACTTGCGAACCGTCGCGTCGGCGGAGATTCGCTCGACGAAGGGGAGGTTGGCGAGTTCGGACAGGTTGCGATTGGGGACGCGAACGGCGACCGAGTCGATGAACTTGAGGCGTCGGTATGGGTCGGCGCTCAGTCGAGCGAACGCGGCCTCATGCTCGGGTTTCAGACCGTCCTTCAGTCTCAGAATGACCGAAGTCCAGCCTTGCTTCTGGTTGAGTTGCAACTGCTGGCGAACGGATTCGTCCGCTTTCCAATCTGCTGTTTGAGCGCTGGCTGTGACTGCCCACGCCGCGATGATCCCGGTAATGCCAAGTTTGGCGCCCGTGTTTTTCCCTTCAACCAAAATAGATCCTCCGTCAATCGCATTTCGGTAACCAGGCGATCGTTCGGCGTCTCCCGCGCCGATTAGACCCTAGGCTTTGCGTCCCACTCTTTCGAAGTGGTTTGCCTTGTCGATTGCGAGGCTTTTCAGTCGGACGCCCCGCCAGGAGTCGCTGCCAGAGCGTCCAACGTGTTCTTTATTGCCATGTACATGACCATTCTTTCCCGTGCGTTGTACGGGTTTGTGTGTGGCATGGACAGCCTGTCCATGCGTCCCATGACCTGCTAGGTCATGGCGGCTTGTAGTTGCTTCAAGGCTATATTTCTTGGGAACCACAGATGGCGCAGATGTTCACAGATGTATTTGCAGGCGCGCAGATCCCAGACCTGGAAGATCTGGGGACCGATGGCCAGGATGGCCATGCTACTCCGGATCCCTTACCTGGCAGGTCAGGGGACGCATGGGCAGGCTGCCCATGCCACATCCTGGTACTCTCAGAACTCGATCCCACGCGGACAATGGAGTTCAACAAGCCTATGGAAAACGCAGTCATTCTCGCCGGAGCACGCACGCCAGTCGGAGCCTTTTCGGGCAGTCTCGCCACCTTTACCGGACCTCAGCTTGGGGCCATTGCGATCAAGGAAGCCTTGAGCCGGGCGGGAGCGAGCCCGGAGGAAGTGGACGAAGTTCTGATGGGCAGCGTCCTGACGGGAGGGGTAGGCCAAGCCCCCGCACGGCAAGCTTCTCTGGGCGCAGGCATCCCGAACTCGGTCCCCTGCACGACCGTGAACAAGGTTTGCGGGAGCGGGATGAAGACGATCATGATGGCGGCCCAGGCGATCAAGTGTGGAGACGCCAAGCTGGTGGTCGCGGGCGGAATGGAGTCGATGACCAACGCACCTTACGCCTTGGACAAGGCCCGGTCCGGGTATCGCATGGGCAACGGCACCCTGCTCGACCTGATGATCCACGACGGCCTCTGGGACCCCTATCATAACGTCCACATGGGAACCGTGGGGGATAAGACCTCACGGGAGTTCAACGTCACGCGGGAGCAGTTGGACGCTTTTGCGGCGGAGAGCTACCGTCGGGCGCTCGATGCCCAGGCCAGCGGTCGGCTGAGCGAGGAGATCGTGGGCGTTTCCGTTCCCCAGCGGAAAGGCGATCCGTTGGTGGTGGCTCAGGATGAGGAGCCGGGCAAGGGCGATCCTGCCAAACTGCCTTCGCTTCGCGCGGCATTCGACAAGGAAGGCGTGACGACGGCGGGCAACGCCAGTTCGATCAACGACGGCGGTGCGGCGGTGGTCGTGGCCTCGGAGTCAGAGGCGAATCGTCGAGGTGCCAAGCCGCTGGGCCGAATCGTGGCCTACTCCCAACACGCCCAGGAGCCCGAATGGTTCACCACCGCCCCCGCCTTTGCGATCCAGAAGCTCTTGGACAAGCAAGGGTTGAGCGTCGGGGATATCGACCTGTTCGAGGTCAACGAGGCGTTTGCGGTGGTGGCGATGGTCGTCGCGGACAAAGTGGGTATCTCGCATGAAAAGCTGAATGTGAACGGCGGCGCCGTCGCCATCGGCCACCCCATCGGCATGACCGGCACCCGCCTCATCCTCACCGCGCTCTATGAGTTAAAGCGTCGGGGAGGGAGATATGCCGTCTGTTCTCCGTGCATTGGCGGCGGAGAGGCGACGGCGGTTTTGGTGGAAGCTTTGTAGTTTGATAGGGCGATGGTGCGATGGACCGCCGATCTCCAGATCGGCTCACTTGTAGTTGGAAGCGGTTTGTACAACGCTCCCCCAAAGACGCCCTCGTTTTTAGGGGGTACAGACTTTCGGTGGCTACAGAATCCCTGACCTGGCAGGTCCGGGAACGCATGGGCAGGCTGCCCATGCCACAACCGGAGTCCATGACCTAGCAGGTCATGGGACGCATGGGCAGGATGCCCATGCCACGACCCAAGGTACAATTCTCTATTCCGCCATGCAAGTAACCCGCGAAGATTTGAACCCCTGCACCGTCAAGCTGAACGTCGTTTGCGACGCCGAGCAGGTGAAGTCCGGCTATGAGAAGGCCGTGAAGTCGATTTCAAAAGATGTGAAGATTCCAGGTTTCCGACCTGGCCACGTGCCCAAAGGAATGGTCGAGAAGATGATCGATCCCGGTCGCCTTAGCGAAGAGGCCGCCGAAGTGATCGTCCGCAGCGCTTTTAAGCAGGCGATCGAGCAGGAGAGCCTCAAGCCCGATCAGGGAACCCGCCCGCAGGTCGAACTCGTGAAGATCGATCGGGATGAGGCGGTTTGCGAATTTAATGTGAAAGTGCCTCTGCCTCCCGTGGTGGAGCTTGGCGATTACAAGGGCCTTCCGGTCGAGCAGCCGAAGGTAGAGGTGACTGAGGAAGAGGTCGAGTACCAGATCGAGGAGCTTCGCAAGCAGCGCCACTCCCGAGTCGCGGTGACGGATCGCGGCGCAGAAGAGGGCGATGTGGCGGTGGTCAACATCAAGCTGGACGGCGAAGAGGGCGATGGGCGCAACTTCATGACCGTCGTCGGCAAGACCTTCCCCCAGCTCGACCAGTCCCTCAGCGGCATGAAGGTCGAGGAGATGAAGCATCTGGACCTCACCTTCCCCGAAAACTTCCAGGAGAAGGACTGGGCGGGCAAGCCTTACAAGTGCCTGGTCACCCTGAACTCCATCAGCGCCGTCACCCTGCCGGAGATCGACGACGCTTTTGCCCAGAGCCTCAAGACCGACAACCTGGATGATCTGCAGGTCAAACTCCGCGAGGGCATCCTTCGCGCGAAGAACGAGATGCTGCGCGAGATGGTCACCGAGCAGCTTTTGGAGCGGTTGTTGGAGCGGAGCAAGGTCGAGGTCAGCGACAATATGTGGGAGGACCTTGCCAACCGCCGCCTCTTCGAAACCGAGCAGGAGGTTCGCGAGCAAGGCAAGACGATGGAGACCCATGCTGCCGAGAACGGCATGACGGTCGAGGGCCTCGTCGAAGCCTGGCGGGAGAAAGCCAAGATCCATGTCATCCGCGCTCTCATGATCCGCACGGTCTACGAGACGGAAAAAATGCAGGCGGACAACAACGATTTGAACCAAGAACTGTACTCGATGGCGCGAGAATTTGGAGTTGAGCCCCAGCAGATGCTAGAGATGCTTCAGAAGAACAATGCCATGGAAGAGTTGACTTATCGCACGATATCGCGAAAAGTCAGCGAGTTCTTGCTTCAGAATGCCGATATCAAGGAAGTCGCCCTCGCCGGAGCCTAGTCTGGTCCCGGCGACAGGCGGCGGGTTGAATAAAATCAGGGCCACCTAACAGGAGGAAATAGTGGGCATACCGTACGTTATCGAACAGACTTCGCGCGGAGAGAGGAGCTACGATCTTTGGTCGCGGCTGCTCAAGGATCGGATCGTCTATTTGGGCACGGAGATCGACGACTATTACGCCAATCTCATCGTCGCGCAACTGCTGTTCCTGGAAAAGGAAGACCCTGACAAAGATATTGAGTTGTACATCAACTCTCCCGGTGGCTCGGTTTATGCAGGTCTGGCCATCTACGACACGATGCAGATCATCAAATGCGACGTTGCCACCACTTGCGTAGGAGTTGCCGCCTCGATGGGCGCCGTCCTTCTCGCGGGCGGGAAAAAGGGCAAAAGATCGGCTTTGAAGCACGCTCGTGTGATGATTCACCAGGTTTCCAGTGGATTTCGTGGAACTGCCGCCGATATTAATGTTCAGGTGGCAGAAACAAACAAGCTGATGGACACGCTCATGGGCCTTCTAAGCAACGACACGGGGCAACCCGAGGAAAAGGTGCGGAAGGACTGCGATCGCGATCACTGGCTCTCTTCCGCCGAAGCTGCCGCGTACGGTTTAGTTGACCGCGTAGTCGAACCTGGCGTACGATAACAGCAAGTATCTGGAGTGTGAATGGCTAGAACATTGGAAAGACGCGATCAATGCTGCCTGTGCGGCAAGACCAAAGAGCAAGTAAGAAAGCTCATCGTCGGACTGCACGGCGCCGTTTGTTCGGACTGTATCGACCTATGCAACGACATCCTGCATAACGACCCGGACAAGAAGGACAACGTCGCGGCCAGCCCAACTTCTCCCATTCGCCCTCCAGTCACCACCCATGCCGGCGGCAAGGTTCCCAAGCCCGCCGAGATCGTCCGCCACCTGGACAACTATGTTATCGGACAGGTCCACGCCAAAAAGGCGTTGGCGGTCGCGGTCTATAACCACTACAAGCGAATTACCGATTCGCCGTTCCGCGACGACGACGTGGAGCTTCAGAAGAGCAACATCCTGATGGTCGGTCCGACCGGTTCTGGAAAAACGCTCTTGGCCCAGACTTTGGCCCGGATGCTCAATGTGCCGTTCGCCATCGCCGACGCCACCGCACTCACCGAGGCGGGCTACGTGGGCGAAGACGTGGAGAACATCCTGCTCAAGCTTTGGCAAGCCGCCGAAGCCTGCGACCCTCGCGACCCCAAGAAGGCCTGCGAGCGGGGCATCATCTATGTGGACGAGATCGACAAGATCGGCCGCAAGAGCGATAACCCCTCCATCACCCGAGACGTGAGCGGTGAAGGCGTTCAGCAGGCGCTCCTGAAGATCCTCGAAGGCACCCACGCCAATGTTCCCCCTCAGGGCGGACGCAAGCATCCTCAGCAAGAGTATCTGCAGATCGACACGTCGAACATCCTCTTCATCTGCGGCGGAGCGTTCGAGGGCATCGAGGACATCATCAAGCGCCGTCTTAAAGAGAATGTGATGGGCTTCAACGCCAGTCCGCAGTCGAAGGCCGAGATGGACGTCAATGTGGTCCGCAAACTGCAACCCGATGATCTCCTGAAATATGGCCTGATCCCCGAGTTTATCGGCCGCCTGCCGGTCCTCGCCACTCTCGACCTTCTAGATGAAGAAGCGCTCATCAGCATCCTCAGCGAGCCGAAGAACGCGATTCTGAAGCAGTATTCCAAGTTCTTTGAACTGGACGATGTGGAACTGATCGTGGAGCCCGGTGCGCTGAAAGAGATCGCCCGTGAAGCCATGAAGCGAAAGACCGGCGCCCGAGCCCTCCGCGCCATCATCGAGCAGATCATGATGGACGTGATGTACGAGGTCCCAACCGCCGACGGGGTCCGCCGAGTCCTGGTGCCGGAAGGCGTCATCGAGCGCGGCCTTGACCCGATCCTGATGACCGAAGACCAGATTCGCAAGGCCTCCTAGCTACTCCCCCCTTTCTCCAAGTGGTTCGTCTTGGAGGAAGGGGTCGGGGGGGAGGTTCGCCAGCCGAGTGCTTGTAAGTCAGCAGTGAACAACAACCCCAAGCGCCCCCTCGCCATCCTCCGCCAGACTTCTCCAAGGCTGGCAGGTGCGATGGCGTTTTGCTTTGGATTTGGATGGCTCACCTGGAAGTGGGACCGGTTTGGGGAGTTCATGGCAGGTCAGCGTGGGCTTTTCCTGGAACAATGGTCACATTTTGATATAGTGATCGAAACCAGAGTTAGCCCCCTATTTGTACTGTTGCCTGGCTTTGCCGGATTGGCGTTGGCGGTGTTCCTTAGCGTGTTGGCGATTGTGAATTGGCGCAGGGGAAAACTAGATTCCCAAGCAGCCACAGACCAAAAAGTCCCTCCCACTTGATGGGGGAGGGATTTAGGGAGGGGGTGGTCTCTGGCCGAAATCTTGTACCTGGGAATCACAAGCGTTCAACAACCCGTCACCCCTCTATCCCAAACCCTTTCTCCCTCAATGGGCAAGGGCTTTTAGTCTCTGGCAGGGATAGATTGGCGCCCAGCCCGGACTATTGATGACAGGTTCAAATCGTGCTCAAACTGCGTTTTAACCTTCGGGATCGAGCCACGGGGTTTGCCGGGTCCCCTTTGGTGGTTTTTTCAATTGGCGGAAGATGAAACCGCCGAGGACCACCGAAGCATGGCCAGCCACCGGAATACCTGACCACGAAAGACCCCGAGGCGCTGTTTAGACCGGAAACATCCAGAAGAGGTGTTCGGAAAACTCCAAACGCAGGCCCTACCCGCCCTTGGCCAGGCGGGTAAACGTCTCCTTGTCCACCGCACGCATCAGACACTCCTCGTAGGAGCAGTTGCCATTGCGGAAGTGGGCCGCCAGCGAGGCGTCCATGGTCTGCATGCCTAGCTGCTGGGAAGTCTCGATCATGGAGTACATCTGGTGGGTCTTCCCTTCTCGGATAAGGTTCTTGATCGCCGCCGTGCCGAGCATGATCTCGATGGAGGCGCATCGGCCGCCGCCGAGGCGAGGTAGGAGCTGTTGCGAGATAACCGCCTCCAGGGTGTTGCCCAAGAGGACGCGGATTTGATCCTGTTGGTCAGAGGGGAAAACGTCGATGACACGGTCGATGGTGCTGGGCGCGTTTCGGGTGTGAAGCGTGCCGAAGACCAAGTGGCCCGTTTCCGCCAGGGTAAGCGCCGCTTCGATGGTTTCGAGGTCGCGCAACTCACCGACGAGGATGATATCCGGGTCTTCACGAAGCACCGCGCGGAGCGCATTGTGGAACGAGTAGGTGTCCGCATGCATCTCGCGCTGGTTCACCATGCACTTCTTGTGCTGGTGCAGGTACTCGATCGGGTCTTCGATAGTCAGGATGTGGTTGGTCCGGTTGTCGTTGATATCGTCGATCATCGTCGCGATCGTCGTCGACTTACCCGAACCCGTAGGTCCCGTCACCAGGATCAAGCCAGAAACACGCTTGGATACTTCCCGAATAACCGCCGGCAGACCAAGCTGCTCGAAAGTAGGAATCTTGGTGGGAATGACACGAAGCGCCCCCGCATAGGACATTCGCTGCACGTAAACGTTGAAACGGAACCGCGCCAAGCCCTTGATACTGTAGGCAAAGTCCAGCTCATGGGTGCTCTCCAGCTTCTCGATATGGTCGTCGGTCAGCGTCTCATAGATCATCCGACGCGTGTCCTCGGGCTCCATGATGGTGTACGGGAGAGGGACAACTTCGCCGTCGAGACGCATCATCGGAGGGAGACCAACCGTCAGGTGGATGTCGCTCGCCTTCCGCTCGATAGCCATGCGCAGGATATCGTCGATGTGGGCGTCTTTGATGGGAAGCGCATCGGCCTCCACCTGGTGGGCCGCTCCCACCTCTTCCATGATGTCGTACCGCTTGTCGCTAACGTCGATATCGTGAACCGACTGGTCCACATGCGCCGGACGATAGTTCTTCATCACGTCGCTGTCGTCCAGCTCCTCCAGAATCTTCGCCGCCTCCGCCTCTAATTCGGTCTTCGGGGCGTCGCCGGTTGGAATTGGCACCTCGATGTACTGGCCCGTGCGCGGGTCCAGAACCATTTCGGTCGCGGGATCTGCCGGAGTAGGCTCCGCTACAAGTTCAGCCGTCTCGGTCTTCGCC
Organism: uncultured Fimbriimonadaceae bacterium; assembly: GCA_964501275.1. Taxonomy (GTDB): domain Bacteria; phylum Armatimonadota; class Fimbriimonadia; order Fimbriimonadales; family Fimbriimonadaceae; genus 55-13. Next base: position 44,165 of record CAZCSP010000033.1, read on the forward strand.
GCCTCGGCCTCAGAGTTGTTGATGACTTGATTCCAGTTGAATCCGTTTGACATTCCTCTCTCCTAAAAAGCGATCTGGGCGGCGGTGATCTCCGCGACCCCGTCCATGACAATGGTCTCGGCCTGCTCCGGCGGCAGCTGGAGCAAGGGGAAAGCCCACTTGGGAACGTCCAGTTCGTCCGCCTTCCGCCCCTGTTTGGCGATCTTGGCGATCGCGCTCGATAAAGCCGTCGAGGCGCGCTCGACCTTGAATTCGTCCTCGGGGAGCGGTTGCTCCACATATCGCAGCCCCTGCACCAATGACTCCGGGAAACCCCACTTGTGGGTGGCAGCAACGGCGACCTCGACATGGTCGCACCCGAAAATCTGCCGCTCCGCCTCAACCACATCGACGCCCGACTCGATCAGGTGGGAACACTCCGTGTAGTTGCCATCTCCAAACCGGTCCAACAAGGTCCGGCCCAAGACGTGTAGCAGTCCGCAAGTGTAGGCCTCGTCTGCCGACAGCTTGGGCGCCAGCTTCGATAGCCATTTGGCACAAACCGCGGTGTCTACCGAGTGTCGCCACCAGGTGCGCCGCCGCAGCGACTCCTCATCATTCTTGCCCACGAACATATCGAAGGCGCCAACCGTCATCGCCAAGTTGCGGACACTCTTGAACCCAAGGAACATCAACGCCTCTTTGATCGAGGTCACCCGCTTCGGCAGGCCAAAATACGCTGAGTTCGCCAAGGTCAAAATCTTGGTGCTGAAGCCGGGATCGATGGTGATCGCCTTCTCCATTTCGACGGCTGGCGAATCGCAGTCGCCGGTAATTTCAAGCACTTTAAAGACGACATGCGGAAGCACCGCCAAGTTGTCCACCTTGGACATCAGCTCGTTCAGCGCATGATTCGGATCTGATTGTGGTAATGCAGACATCTAAAACCTTCCTTTACAGATCATCGGCAAACTTACGCGTAAAGCACACGCAAGACTTCATCAACCGATGTCACTCCCATCAAGATTTTTGAAACTGCATCCATCTGCAACGTCTTCATCCCGCCCTGCACTGCCAAATTTCGCACCAAGTGGGCCGGTCCGCGCTTCAGAATTTCATCCCGAATCTCGTCCGTCATCATCATCAATTCATGGATGCCGGTTCGCCCCTTGTAGCCCGTCCCCTTGCAGTGGTCGCAACCCTTGCCCTTGAAGAGCGTGATCTCGCCCCCCGTATCCGCCCCGATCTCATCGGGCAGCGGGAATCCATACCGCAGCAGGCTCTCGCGCTGGGTCGAATAAGACTCCTTGCAGTGGGAGCAGATCTGCCGCACCAGTCTCTGGGCCAAAACCCCGATCACCGCCGAAGAGATCAGGAACGGCTCTACCTCCATGTCGGTCAAACGGGTGGTCGCCGAAGGCGCGTCGTTGGTGTGGAGCGTGCTCAAGACCAAGTGGCCGGTAAGGGCCGCTTCCATACCGATCGTCGCCGTCTCCTTGTCGCGCATTTCACCGACCATGATCACGTCCGGGTCTTGGCGCATCATGGCGCGCAAGCCAGCGGCAAAGGTCATCCCCGCCTTCACGTTCACGCCGCACTGGTTAATGCCAGCCAGCTCATACTCCACCGGGTCTTCGATGGTGATGATGTTGTTGGTGCCGGTGTTCAGCTTGTTCAGGATCGAATAAAGCGTGGTGGACTTACCCGAACCCGTCGGTCCGCAGACCAGGATAATTCCGTACGACCGGGAAGCCATGTCCTCGATCATCTTCATGTTGTGAGGCAAGAAGCCCAACTTGGAAAGACCGACGTTGATGCCGCCCTTATCCAGAACGCGCATCACGATCTTCTCGCCGTAGACCAGGGGCAATGTGGAGACGCGGAAGTCGTACTCCTTACCGCCGATCACCGCGCTGATGCGGTTGTCCTGTGGAGCGCGCTTCTCCGCAATGTCCATCTCCGACATGATCTTCATGCGGCTGGTTAGCGGGGCGCAGACCTTTCGGGGCAGCTTCATGCCATCCACGAGAACGCCGTCCACACGATAGCGCACCCGCATCCCGTCTTTCATCGGCTCCATGTGGATGTCGCTGGCTTTATCGGTGATGGCCTGGCTGACGATCAGGTTGGCGAGCCGGATGATCGGCGCGTCTTCACCCATCTCCCGAAGCTCGGCCTCGCTGAGCTCCTCTTCCCCATCCTTGAGAACCTCGACCTCCCCATCGAAGTCCTTCATCACGCCCGCGAGCGCATCGTTGACGTTCAGATCAACCTTGTAATGGTTGGCCAGCGCCGCCATCAGGTCTTCCTCGATGGCGATCATCGCCTCAATCTCAAGACCGGTGGTTAAGCGAAGCTCGTCGATCACAAAGATATCGAGCGGATTAACCATGGCGACCATCAGCCGATCGCTCTGCTTTTCAATAGGTACACACTTGAACCGCTTGGCTACCTGGGGAGAGATCATCTCCATCGCATCCGGCTGCGGAGTCGCATCGGCGATATCCACAAACGGGATCCCCCAAACCTTCCCAAGGCATCGGACCCGGTCCCTCTCCGTAACCAGTCCCATGCTGACCAGAACTCGGGCGACGGGCTCCGCCCCCCCAAGCTCTTTGTGCTTTTGAAGAGCTAAATCCAACTCTTCCTGAGTGATCAGCCCTTCCGCCACAAAATGTTCGCCTGCAAGCATCGATAAACTCTCCAAACCCCGGGACGCCATCCCGTGTGATAGAGGCATTCCATCCTAGTAAGAAACCCAACCTGGTAGTTTTCGCGTCCTCTGACTGAAACTGTGCAAGTTGCTGGCTGGGAGGATTGCGGGGGTCTGGGATGTGGCTTGTGAGCTGTAAAAGTGGGAATCGGTCAGATCAGCCGAATCGGACAGATC
>CAZCSP010000034.1:0-10185 GCA_964501275.1 uncultured Fimbriimonadaceae bacterium
GCTTGAGCGATTCATGGATCAACTCAAACTGGAGAAAGGCCGGAAGAGGGAAGTGGAGGTGTTCGACGAGGCGTCGGGGCGCAGCTGGCTGGCGGTGCTTAACACCATCCCCAACGGCGCGACCCTGATTCTGGAGGAGACCACCGAGCGCGAGATGCAACGGCGGGAGATGGACCGGCTGAACCGGCTAGCCGAGATCGGGCAGATGACCGCCGCCATCGCCCACGAGATTCGCAATCCCCTCACCGGAATCCGGAGCGCCGCCCAGATGATCCGTGAGTTGCCCGAGGCTGCCGACGAGTTCACCGCCATTATCGAGCACGAGGCGATGAAGCTGAACGAGCTTTGCACCCAGTTCCTGGGGTTCGCCAAGCCGATCCATCTGCGGCACGAGCCGGTGAACCTGCAGGAGGCCATTGAGCGGACCGTGAAGCTGATGGCTCGGCAATTTGAAGAGAAACAAGTTCGGCTAGACGTTGAGATCGACGTCCAACTGCCGATCATTGAAGGAGACCAGCTTCGGTGGGAGCAGGTTTTGCAGAACCTTATGTTGAACGCATTGCAGGCTTCCGAGCCGGGAAGCAGAGTGGCCGTCGGCGCTTCGATGAGCGGAATCTGGGTGGAGGATCAAGGAACAGGCATGACTCAAGAACAGGTCCAGAGGCTCTTTTCGCCGTTCTTCACAACCAAAGCCCAAGGGACCGGGCTGGGACTCAGCACCGTCAAGAAGATCGTGGATGCGCATGGCGCGCAGGTGAGGGTGCAGAGCCAGGCAGGGAAGGGAACAAGGTTCCAGATTGAATTCCCCATGAGGAGGGCGGCCTAGATATGGCGAAGCGCACTTTGCTCCTGGTGGACGACGAGCCGAATATTCGGCGCATTCTGCAGGTCGCCTTTGAGAAGGAGGGCTACTTCGTTTTGGTCGCGGCTGATGGGCGCGAGGCTCTGGAGGCCTTTGCCAAGCAGACCCCGGATTGCGTCCTGACCGACGTCACCATGCCCGGCATGACCGGCTACGAACTGCTCCGCGAGATCAAATCGAAGTCGGACGTTCCGGTCGTCATCATGACCGCGTTCGGCACCATTCCCCAGGCCGTCCAGGCGATCCGGGATGGGGCGTTCGAGTATGTGACGAAGCCGTTCGATCTGGACCATCTGAAGAAGGTAGTCGCGGCGGCCATGACCTCCTCTTCTCGAAAACCCCAACGCCCAACGCCCAATGCCCAACGCCCCGGATTCATCGCCGAATCTCCCGCCATGAAGGAAGTCTTCGAGACCGTGGCCCAGGTCGCGGATTCCAGGGCGACCGTTCTCATCACCGGCGAGAGCGGGGTGGGCAAAGAGGTGGTGTCGAAAGCCCTGCACACCCTGAGCAGCCGTGCCAAGCAGCCGTTTGTAGCAGTTTCCTGCGCAGCCTTGCCCGAAACCCTCTTGGAAAGCGAGCTCTTCGGCTATGAGAAGGGTGCGTTTACAGGGGCAAACGGCGCGAAAGTTGGACGATTCGAATTGGCCCACAATGGCACCCTGATGTTGGACGAAATCGGCGAGATTCCGATGTCGGTACAAGTTAAGCTACTCAGAGTTCTACAGGAGCGGGAGTTCGAGAAGTTGGGTTCGAACAGCCCTACCAAAGTGGACGTTCGCCTGGTGACCGCCACCAACCGCGACTTGCGGCAGGCGGTGGACGAGGGCATCTTCCGGCTCGACCTTCTGTACAGGCTCCAAGTGGTGGAGTTGCACATCCCGCCCCTGAGAGAGCGGGTCGAGGACATCGCCCCCCTGGCCGAATTGTTCCTGCAGAAGTACGCCAGCGAGAACGACCGCGACCCCCTGGACCTCTCGGATGAGGCCTTGGCGATCTTGCAGTCTTACTCTTGGCCGGGCAATGTGCGCGAGTTGGAGAACATGATGGAGCGCGCCGTGGTGCTGTCCAGCGCATCCGACGCCCACCTCTCCCCCCGCCTCCTGCCGCCGGTTTTGAAGAAAGCCGCTTAGTAGCCTGGACCTCCAGGTCCGGGTATCTGTGGCCCGGACTTTCCAGTCAGGGCGAAGTTTGTAGTCTCGGCAAAGATTGTATAAGAACGGCGGCAAAATGCATCCGCCGCCTACGGTTCACTTGGCAGAAGGCGGCTTAGGTGGTTTCTCCAGCTTGGAAGCTATGCGGTAGCCTGCCCAACCGAACAGCACATAGATTGGCCAGGGAAAGATCAGGGTGTAGAACCAGGTTCCCGAAAGTCCGTACGGCTCGGTTCCCAGTCGTCGAATCGTGCCATCTGTGTAATAGATCATCAGGCTCAGTGGAATCAAAACTCCAACCGCGCAGCCAATCCACCTGTTTGTGTTCTTCATTGAATCCTAGTGAGGAGGCTCACCTCTCGACCATCTGTTTCCCCACGCAATCAGCAACGCCAGGGTAATCGCCAAAGCCAAACCCAGGGCCAACCGGCCCGGGCAAGAAAGAAAATCGCCTCGGGGTCTGCCGGCCAGAAGTCCTGTGCCGAAATGTGCTGAGCCTGGTCGGCCATTCGCACCACGCCCCATGCCCCGCACAGGAGGATGGCAAGCAAGGCGAATAGGGTGGCGATCTTTCTCATCTTGAACCCAATGACAGCTTATTGCGGGTTTGCCCTATAAGGCCCACGTGTCCTGAAAAAGCTAGACCTCTGGTTCATAATTCTAGACCTCTGGTTCATAATTAATGACGGCTCAACGTTGACCTTTCACGCGACATCGCTCAATGTCCGCCCGGCCCACGGGATGTGGGCACGACGAACAGGAGGTCGATCACATGATCAACACAGTCCGAATCTGGACACGCAAGCCAGCGCGGCCTTTTTTCGCCGCGATCGAAAAGGAAGAGAAGTCCGCAGAGCGCAAGGAAGTCGCGAAGCGCGAAGGTTTCTTCGAAGGATTCTTCAAGATGTGGGAGTTCCAAGCCAACATGGCGATCCGCAACATGAAGGATTAACCTGCCAAAGATGGCATCGAGAAGCCGCCGAGGAGTGAACGCTCTCGGCGGCTTTTGGCTGTTTGGGACGGTGTTGCGGCATTGGCTTTGAGCAAATCCGACTTATCTGCCCAATCAGACCAATCTCTCAGATCCGTCAGATAAGTCTGATCCGTCCGATCCCCCAGCGCCAAACACCTAAGACCCAACGCCTCCTCCCCCATTGTTCGAAAATATTCGAACTTTTTCCCGCCCCAAAGCGTTAACCTTAACATGAACCCACCGAAGCAGCTGAACACCGAGTGAAGGGTCGAGAGAAATAGGGGCTTTCGACGCTCACTTCAGACTCAAGACATCCGAGTCCATAGTCCCCTCTCAGGAACCTGAACCAGGTTTACGAAGTTCCAATAGATAGTGGAATTCGTTCCACTACCCAACCCGCGCCGAAGGGCGCCCCATGAAATGGCTGAAAACACTTTTAGACTCGAACCGCATGAAGAGGCAAGATTCAATGAACTGTTGGACGAGACCTATAAAAAGGTCTACAACATGGCTTATCGACTTGCCGGGACCCGTGCCGACGCGGAAGACCTGACTCAAGAGGCGTTCTACCGTGCCTACCGCTCGTTCCGAGACTATGAGGGCGACCGACCGTTCGAGAACTGGATTTTCCGAATCGTCACCCGCCTCTTCTTAGATCTACTCCGAAGCCGACGCCGACGTGTCAAGTCGGTCAGCTACGACGCGCCTCTCCAGCGAGACGGCGGCGACGACAATCTGTACTTCGACATGGCCGACGACGCGCCGAACGCGGAGCAGACCATGATGAACACTTCCCTGAGCGAGGAAATGCAGATGGCCCTGGATTCGCTTTCGCCCGAACAGCGGACGCTGGTGATCCTGGCGGACGTGGAGAACGTACCCTACAAGGACATCGCCGAGATGCTGGGCAAGCCGGTCGGAACCATTCGCTCCCGCCTCCACCGCACCCACAAACTGATCCGTCACAGACTGGAACAGGCGAGAAGGAAGTCGGACAAGCCGATGAAACTCGTAACCGGTCTGATGCCGTCGCTGTAAAACCCAGAAGAAACCCGATGCAAAACGTGCATCGGGTTTTTGTTCTCAGGTGGGCGTTGCGCTAAACCCTGACTTTTCCCTTGGCAAAACACGGGATTTGTGCTTTAATGCACATTGACCGGTTCGCGCCGTTCGCCAACAGTCGTTAATTGCATTCATCCATCGCCATACAACCAATCTCTCATTAGGGCGCGGGGCCGGATTTTCGGAGGTTGTATGAACCGTTTCAATAGCCGATCAGCTTTTACGTTGATTGAATTACTAGTCGTCATTGCGATCATTGCCATTCTGGCAGCGATCCTATTCCCTGTTTTTGCCCAGGCAAAGGAAGCTGCGAAGAAGACCTCTTCGCTCAGTAACCACAAGCAGTTTGGGACCGCCGTCAATATCTATCTGGCGGACTACGACGACCTTCTGCCCCTGTCCTTCAGTTCCCAAGCCGGACTCGATACATCAGCCGTGTTGCCTGTACCCGAGAATGCGATCAACAACGCGGGCTACCAGGATCCTCAGGTGCGAGCCCACTCCGCAACCGTCGTCCAGAACAGCGTTCATCCGTACATGAAGAATTACGGTCTATACGATCAATCTGGCCAGACGGTATTCGACTTCGCCACCTTGGGAGCGGCCTATAACCCGAGCGTAACGCGCTTCAACAACGGTCTCTCCTACAATGGCCTTCTCCACGCTCTGAGCGGTACCTCGATGGAGAACGTCTCCGCCGTTGTGCTGGCTTGGCCCGGATTTGGCAAAGAGTCGTTCCGAAATATGTTCTCGGCTCAACCGAGTATCAACTGCGCTGACTCGGCCGCTTGCCGATTTACTCCCGGCGCAGCGCCGGGCGCGCCCTTCTTTGCTGGCTACTACGGATCGATCTTTTGGGCCAACTGGGGCGGCGCCACTTCGTTCTGGCTCTACTCTCGGGGGCTGCCGTTCGTGCGAGTGGATAGTTCAGCCAAGTTCCAGAAGGTGGGCAACACGATTGCACCGGCCCTGAGCCCGGGCGGGGGCGCGGCCTATCTCGATCCATTCCGGCAAGTGAACGCAACGGGCGTTCCCACCGCCATTTGGCTGTGCGGAACGGCCACGGAGAATGCCTACCAGTGCTTCTTCAGACCGGACAGGGTGAACTAAGGTGCGTCCGAAGCTCTTGTTTCTCTGTGCGGTAGTTTTCGTTTCCGCAGGTTGCGGAAGCCAAGACGATGGCGGTTACACCCAGGCCGACATCGACAAGGCCGCCCATAATCCGGGCGCCGAGAACATGATCGGAGGCGAGCCGATGAGTCGCGGACAAGGCTCTGCCACTCCCCAACAACGGTCGTTTGGCGTCGGCAAGTGACGTGACGACTTCCTGGGGCCCTTCCAGGGGCCCCAGGACTGCGCTAAATGACGAATTTCTGCGATTTTTTTACGCCCTTATTGCTTTTTGGCGCGAGACCTGCTTTAATGAGTGCACCGGTGCGCGCCGACTCGCTATTCATGCATTAATGTCATTATCTCATCGCCATACAACCAACTCTCAGGAGCGCAGCCGGAATTGGAGGTTGTATGTACAACAATTCATCTCGCCGATCAGCTTTTACGTTGATTGAGTTACTAGTCGTCATTGCGATCATCGCCATCTTGGCGGCGATCCTCTTCCCAGTTTTTGCCCAAGCCAAGGCTGCAGCCAAAGACTCGGCTACTCTAAGCAATGTGAAGCAGCAAGCTCTTGCTGTCATTCAATACTCAGCGGACAACGACGATGTCTTCCCGCTTGCCGCCACCTTTTCAGCTTCGGTTGTGGGCGTTCCCGCAACCACCTGGAACGAAGACACTCAGCCCTACATCAAGAACCAAGATATCTTCCAGCATCCCAAAGGGCCGACCTTCTCCAACTCTGATCCCGAAGCTAAAGCCAAGTATCGACAAGTCTGGGGAGTCGTTCTCCGGTCGTCCACTCGAGCCACCGCTCAGATTCCAGATGGTTCCTACTTCAGAGTCACCGATGCAAACGTCACCGGAGGCACGCCTTTCAATGTAGAGGGTCCATTTGGAATTGGATGTGAGGGCGGATCAAACGGAACGACCCTCCGGAATGCGCCTTCGATCAGTCAGACGCAGATCGAAGATATCAGCAATCAGATCATGATCGCAGAATCTTCCCGATATGACATGGTTATGGGCAGCACCGGCACCGGTTTGGCCCTGTCGCTGCTCGGCGGATGTCCTGGATTCACGGCTGCGCAATGCCTTTACGGCGCTCCCGGAGCCAAGTGGACGGGGCCATTGCCGCGCAAGAATGCCCTTCGAACCGGCTACTTCCCGCCTGCGCCTTCCTATGCTTACCCATCTGGGTTTGTTACTTGGGCAGCTTGCGATGGCTCGGCCAAGTCCGGAGAGTGGCTCAACGATATCTGGGGAGCAACTCAAGCATCGGATGGCACCTGGGTGAGCAATCGAATGTGGGTCAAGAGCAAATGAAGATTAGGCACCTAGTAAGTCTAATCCCTCTTCTTGTACTGGTCGCACTCGTGGGATGTGGTGAAAAGCCGGTTGACAACAGCTTGCCCGGCGGAGTGAAGCCAGAGGAAGCGGCTAGCTAACCTGTCTCGCATCGTACATCTAACGTATGTCCGGAGGACATTGAAATGAATTCAACACAGAAAAAAAATGCATTCACGCTAATTGAATTGCTCGTGGTCATTGCAATTATTGCAATCCTTGCCGCCATCCTCTTTCCTGTCTTTGCACAGGCAAAGGCGGCGGCAAAGAGAACCGCTTCGCTTAGCAATGCCAAGCAGTTGAGCTTGGGCATATTGCAGTATGCGGCGGCGAATAACGACGGCTTTGTACTCGGCGATAGTTGGGGCGGACGAAGCGTCGATGCCCGCATTACGCTTGGCGGCCTGAACTGGAAAAATTGGTCGCAGCTCGTTGCCCCGTTCGTGAAGAACGACGATTTGTGGGACGACCCGCTGGCGCCAGCCTACAAGTATGATCCCGCCCTCGCCAACCAGCAGGTCAAGTACCTGTACGAGGCTAAGAATGCATCCTACGGCTATAACAGCACTTGGCTTGCGCCCGTAACAGATGGAGCGACCGCGGGTACATTCGTCCACACCGCAAAGAGCCAGTCCGCCCTGGCCAATGTCGCTCAGACGGTTCTCATGACCTCATCTTGGGCCCAACCGGAAAGCACTCTTGCCTACAATAGCGTAAGGTGGTTTGGAGCTGGCTCGATGACTTGGGCGGCGAGAGTCGATCCACCTGACTGCAACAGCCTGCCTCAGTATTGCTTTGGAAACTGGGGTACGGGGGGTAATACCTACACCACTTTGCGGCAAAGTTATGAGGCTGGAGCACAGACGGGAGGCGTCGCGGTAAGAGCAAACAATGGCACAATCGTTGTCTTTGCCGACGGACATGCGGCGAGACTGTCGATAGGCGCCCTCGCCGCCGGAACAACCTGGAGCAAGGATGTCGTGAATAGCACCGTTGCCGTGAACGATGAGTCCAAGTATCTTTGGGACGACAAGTAGCAATGAGTAAGACACTCTTATGGGTAGTGGCGGCTCTTGCAACCCTGGTTGCGGTTGGCTGTGGGCCTAAGGATGCAGACACATCCGTTGCATCGCCTACGGCCAATCTTCCACCAACGACTCCAGCGACTCAGCCTACAAAACGTGTATCCGAGGTTCCGCCTGAATCGAGCGACAACGCCGGAATTGCGGTGGGACAGTAGAGTAACCAGAAAGGAGATTCCGCTCCCGCGAAAGAGCGGAATCTCACCTCCTCAATAAGGCGTTGCAGCTATATGGCAGCGTGCTTCGCTCGTCCTCAAGCTTGCAACGCCTAGTTTCGTCAATCACCCGCGACTATGTCGCAGATTTTGGAGAGGCAGAAACTTTCTTCGCATAATCCTCTCGTGACAACACCAACCTTCACGGGTCGCCACTACGAAACCGGCACCTTGTCTAATATCCTCCAAGCCCGGGGCGATGCCAATCCGATGACGGGCAAGCCGTTCGACGAGGCGTTCGTCTTGGGCGCCAGCGGGGGGATTGCGTTTGGCTACTTCGTCTTCGAGTACAAGGGCTACCTCCCCCACGTCGCCCTCCTGAACCGCAATACCTTCAACCCCTTTGAGAGGGCTTTGGACAACCTGGGGATTCGGCGGGAAACCAGGGAGACGACCAACGCCGATAAGGGCGAGGAGAATCTGGCCAGGGAACTGGATATGGGCAACATGGCGGTGGTCTGGGCCGACAGCTACTCTTTGCCTTACTTCGGATTCGAGAGCCACGAGATGTACGGCATGAGGCCGCTCTTGGTGGTAGGCCGCGATGGCGATGGCTTCTTGGCGGTGGACGGCACGGAGAAGCCTTTCCCTATGTCTCGCGAGGAGATGGCGAAGGCGAGGGGGCGGGTAAAGAAGGACCGCTGGCGAACGATGATCGTCGAGGACGTGAAACTGGATCCCAAGCGGATGGAGGGCGCACTGGCCACCGCCGCCGCTCTCTTTCTCGACAAACCGCCTGCCGGCTCCCCTAACAACTTCGGCGCGACCGGGATGCGGTTTATGGCTAAGATGCTGATCGACGAGAAGAATCCCAAGTCATGGGCCAAAACCTTCCCACCCGGCCCCGGCCTCCGCCAAGCCCTCGCTGGCTCCATCGGCCAGCCCGGAATCTGGGACTGGATATGCGCCTGGGGCACCGACTCCGCTGCCGATCGCGCCACCTACGCCCAGTTTCTGAGGGATATCGGACGAGCCGAGGCGGCGAACCTGTTCAACCAGGCCGCTCCCCTGTGGGCTCGCGTGGCCGACCTGGCGATGTCCGACGCAGTGCCAGAGCTGAAGTCGCTCAAGGTCTTGAAGCAAGAGTACGACCGCCTTTGGAGGGAGCAAGGCAGGGAGTCGGATGGCAAGAGGGCGGAGTTGAGAGAGCAGATCGATGCCCTGGCCACAAGCCTGGACGATCCAGGAAAGCTAGAACCTCACTGCCAAGAGATTCAGCGTGGGATATCGGAACTGTTGCTGAAGATCGTGGAGTTGGAAGAGCCTGCGTTCAGGTCCCTTCGAGACCTGAAAATCGTGGAATAATAAGGATTAGCTGAGGAGCGCTGCAACTCCGGGTCGCCGGAACCAGGCTCAGCGAAATCAAACGGCGCTCGTTCCAAGAAAACCTTGGGACGGGCGTTTTTGTTTTTCGGCGCTACGGCATAGGGGCAGACCGGTGTTGCGGGGGTAGGACTGATGGGACAGATAAGTCCGATTCGTCTGACTAACCTGCAAAACCGAAATGCCGAAACGCCGCAATGCGAAAGGCAAAAACGCCCGCCTCCAAGAACCAGGAGAAAACGATGCAAACCGAAATGAGTCCAACCTTCCTCGACTACAACGTCGCCGACATCTCTCTGGCCGATTGGGGCCGTAAGGAGATCGCGATCGCCGAGACCGAGATGCCCGGCCTGATGGCGATCCGAGACGAGTTCGCCGCAAGCCAGCCGCTCAAGGGCGCCAAGATCGCCGGATCGCTCCATATGACGATTCAAACCGCCGTCCTCATCGAGACTCTGCGAGCCCTCGGGGCCGACGTCCGATGGGCCAGCTGCAACATCTACAGCACCCAAGACCACGCCGCCGCCGCGATCGCCGCTGGGCAGACCCCAGTTTTCGCGTTCAAGGGCGAATCGCTGGATGAGTATTGGGACTTCACCCACCGCATCTTCGAGTGGTCCGACGGAACGACCCCCAACATGATCCTGGACGACGGCGGCGACGCCACCCTCCTGATCCTCCTGGGCTCCGACGCCGAGAAGAATCCCCAGGTTCTGGAGAACCCAACCAGCGAGGAGGAGATCTGCCTCTTCAATTCAATCAAGAAGAAGCTCGCTCAAGACCCCACCTTCTACAGCCGCATCAAGGCCGAGATCAAGGGCGTGAGTGAGGAGACCACCACCGGCGTCCACCGACTCTACAAGCTCCATAGCGAGGGCAAGCTCCCGTTCCCGGCGTTCAACGTGAACGACAGCGTCACCAAGTCCAAGTTCGACAACCTCTACGGTTGCCGCGAGTCGCTGGTCGATGGCATCAAGCGCGCGACCGATGTGATGGTGGCGGGCAAGATCGCCGTCGTGGCCGGCTACGGCGACGTGGGCAAGGGCTGCGCGCA
>CAZCSP010000034.1:10195-46836 GCA_964501275.1 uncultured Fimbriimonadaceae bacterium
GCCTGGAGGGCGCAGATCGGGTCGATTTCGGTGACCCAGACCTGGGCACTCAAGGCCGCCATGGAAGGCTACAAGGTGGTCACGATGGAGTACGCCAAGGACAAGGCCGACATCTTCGTCACCTGCACCGGCAACTACCACGTCATCAACCACGGCCACATGGCGGCGATGAAGAACAACGCCATCGTCTGCAACATCGGCCACTTCGACAACGAGATCGACGTCGCCTCGCTGGGCAACTACCAGTGGGATGAGATCAAGCCCCAGGTAGACCACATCATCTTCCCGGACGGCAAGCGGATCATTCTTCTGGCGAAGGGCCGCCTGGTCAATCTGGGCTGTGGCACCGGCCACCCGTCTTATGTCATGTCGAGCAGCTTCGCCAACCAGGTCATCGCCCAGATGGAACTATGGAAGGAGCAAGGGAAGTACCAGCCGGGCGTTTACGTTCTGCCGAAGCACCTGGATGAGAAGGTGGCAAGGCTCCAGTTGAAGAAGCTGGATGCGCAACTCACGGAGTTGACTCCCGAGCAGGCAACCTACATCGGAGTAGACCAAAACGGCCCCTACAAGACCGACAGCTATCGGTACTGAGAAAAAGCCCCCTCCTCCAAGTGGTTCGTCTTGGAGGAGGGGGTTGGGGGTGGAGGTTTCACTTGTAGTTGCCGATGGGCATGTATTCACTACGGTCATTTGGGCTGTAGTCCTACAAGTTTCTTCTTGCTACAAGTTCAAACCTCTCCATCCCCTTCCTCCCCGACCTTCGGGGAGGAAGGGGCTTTGATCGAGCGTCCATAATGCAATCATGCTCACGCTCGTCGCCGTTGCTATCCTGGGCTGGCCCAAGGCTCTGACCACTTCGGTCGCGAACCTTTCGGTGAACAGCCTGCAAAATGCCAACAAGTGCTGGCGCGATCCGGGGAGTGGTTACTTTGCCTACACCACGATGGAGTGCGACGGCGCCCACCGCAGCATCACCCTGACCAAAGACCGTCGGGTAGTTGGCGGGGCGGGGTACGACACCAGCCGATTCGGCAGGAAGCCCGAGAACCAGCCCTTCGCCCAGGTTCAAGAGAAGCGTTTGATGCTGGGGGCGGGGAACGGCTTGAAGATCGGGATGACCCGTCGGGAGGTTCAAGCCAAGCTGGGCAACCCAACCAAGACCGCAACCCGGGGCAAGAGCGGCGAGTTCTGGTGTGCCCTGTATAAGAAGGTCGAGATGAAGAATCGGGAGGAAGGGCAGGTTCTGCGCAACACCTACATCTTCAAAAACTCCAAGCTGATTGAAATCTCCATCAACCTGGACAGCATTCCCGGCTGCGGGGACGACTCCCTATCCGACCAAGGCTGGCCCTGGACCAAGTTCTAGGCGCACCTCCATTCTTCATAAAACCCAAAGACACCGAGGGCAAGCGTTTGTGCCTTTGTGCCTTTGTGGTGAATCTAAGCGAACCGTAGATAGCCGCAGATGTTCACAGAGAGTCCGCTGCAATGGGGCCAGTTGCGATCCTAGCCCCCTTGAGGGGGTTGGGGGTGAGGCCTGGTTCCCCATTTGTATCGAAAGAACGAAACCAAGGCGGGTCGAACCCTACAAGCGGAGAACTGAGCGCCACCCCCAACCCCCTCAAGGGGGCTAGGACTGCAAATCCTTAAACCTCCAATCCTTCGCCCTTCACTGCCACATCCGCCAACTGCCCGTCCCGAATATGGAAGATGCGGTCGCTGACGTCTAACATCTTGTGGTCGTGGGTGGCGGAGATGATGGTGACGCTTTGCTCGTCGTTGAGTTGGCGGAGAAGGTCGATGATCTCTTGGCCGGTCTTCAGGTCCAGGTTGCCCGTGGGCTCGTCGGCCAGGACGATGCTGGGGCTGTTCGCCAGGGAACGGGCGATGGCGACTCGCTGTTGTTGGCCGCCCGATAGCTCGCTGGGACGGTGGTGGTAGCGGTGCCCCAGGCCCACCAGATCGAGCAGCGCCATCCCCTTCTCATCCGCCTCCTCGGGCGTAATCCCGGCGAAGAGCATCGGCAGGGTGACGTTCTCTAGGGCGGTGCGGACGGTGATGAGGTTGAAGGTCTGGAAGATGTAGCCGATGGTGTGGCAGCGCAGGAAGGCCAGCTCGCGCGGGGTCAACTGGGCAATGTCCACCGAGTTCACATAGACCGACCCCTCGGTAGGCTTGTCCAGGCCCCCGATCATGTTGAAGAGAGTGGATTTACCCGAGCCTGATGGCCCCATGATGGAGAGGTATTCGCCCTGGTAAATCTCGCACGAGACCCCGTTCAGCGCCCGAACCGCCGCCTCGCCCTCGCCATACTGCTTCACCAAATCGACCGTGCGGACGACGACGTTGCGCGTTTCCGACATCACACGTCCACCCTCAAAGCCGCCGCCGCAGGCATCTTCGCGGCCTGGATGGCGGGCGCAATAGCGGCGAGAACCGTCATCAGGATCCCCGTTCCGGTCCCCAAAAGCACCACCAGGCCGACCGTCGCAAAGGAAGCCC
The DNA here is from genome assembly GCA_964501275.1 of uncultured Fimbriimonadaceae bacterium. Classification (GTDB taxonomy): domain Bacteria; phylum Armatimonadota; class Fimbriimonadia; order Fimbriimonadales; family Fimbriimonadaceae; genus 55-13. Next base: position 12,701 of record CAZCSP010000034.1, read on the forward strand.
CGACGACGAACTTCATCAAAACCGAGCCCAGCAAGGCTCCCGCGAAAGACCCGATCGCCCCCAAGACCGCCGACTCCAGGAAGAACACCTTCACAATAAACCCATCCGACGCCCCCAAACACTTGATCGTCCCGATCTCCCGATACCGCTCCGTGACCGACATCAGCATAGAGTTCGTCACCCCGACCAGGCACATAACCAGGGAGGTCCCCACCAGCCAAAGCAACCGATCCGCCGATCCCGGATCATTAGGGTCCGGCCCCTCGGCGAGTCGCATGGTGAGGATGCTGGCAAAAAAAGCGATGCCCAGGGCAATGCCGACACTCGTGATGGCATGGCGAAAGAAGCGAACGCGTATGGAGGCCAAAGCCTGGTTCCAAGCCACCCAAAACGGAGGATCGACGTTCTTGAATTCAGTCTGGCTCACAAACCTCCCCCTGCGGAAGGATGGGAATGAGGGAAGAAGGAAATGAGGGGAGGAAAGTTGCTATGCAATAGTATGGCGTCATCCGAGCCCCCTTGAGGGGGTTGGGGGTGGCGCTCAGTTCTCGGTTTGTAGGTTTGATCCATCGCGGCCCGGACTCCTTCGATACGCATGGGGAACCTGGCCACACCCCCAACCCCCTCAAGGGGGCTCGGATCGCAAATTTTGCATGTCCCTTCCCTCATTCTCTCATTCCCTGCATCCTTCACTTCTTCTCCGCCATCATCATCGTGATCAGTTTCCGCTGGGAGAGCATTTGGAGGAACGCGGAAAGGGATGCATCGGCCTCCAAGCGGTTTAGCTTAAACTCTTCGCGAAGCTTCTTCGAGATTCCTTCAAAGGTGTGCTTTCCGTCGCACAGATTCCAGACGAACGCTCCGACCGGCTCCAGTTCGAAGTGCTTCATGTCCGGCTTGCCCGCCTTCTTCGCGATCCGGCCCATGATTCCGCGGCCTTGGGTGGAGAGGGGCGCCTGGAGGACCAGGGAGCCGTCCTCTAGCTCCTCCATCTTCACGAAGGCGTTGCGCGTGGGCTTGGTCTTGCGCAGGGCGGCGGAGTCGATGCGCACCTTGCGGTCGAAGAGGCCCTTCGCTAGATCAGCCAGTCCCAACTCGGCCTCCCTTTGGCGCTTCGGCAGACCACTTTGAGGGTGGTCAGCTGGTTCAGGTCGGCGTCGAACTTTGCCAGACCGTAGGTCTTCAGAAAGAGCCGACTCGTTTCCAGTTCGAGGCCCTGCGCCACTTCCTTTACTTTAGCCTTTGGCATGCCTATGCTGCTCTTGGCCCATTCTTCAAACGTATGTTTGGCCAGAATCTGTTCGCCAAACCCCCATCTTTCGGCAATGATGCGTCCCTGCCGGTCGCGCCACTCCACTCGTGTGCGCCCCGAGTGGAAGACTTGCTTGTCCACCAGCAGGCCGGGCCGGAGTCGGACGGAGAGGCTGAACAGCGACCAGAGTTCCGTTGGGCCTTCCGCCAGTCGGAACGATTGGTGCAGGTCTCGGAAGGGCGTTTGGATGGACTTGTTGCTGGTGGAGGAAGCCTCCAGAAAGAACACCCTTCCTCCCGCCTCAAAGACCGCGCCCTTGCCGTTTCCCGCCCCCGACCATTTGTAGCGCCACTGCCCATCTACCTGCTCAACCTGGCTGCTGAACTTGGTCTTCAGCTTGCGGGCGTCTTTGGCAAGCCTGGAGAGGTATTCGTCCAGACTTCGAAGCAGGTCGGCGTTCCGCTTGATGTCTTTCCAGCGAATCTGGAAACTGGCGGCGTCGGGCGAAGCGATGCGGACGTAGCCTTCCTGCCGACTCCCCGAGACAAGGGCCGGAGCCCAGTCCTCAGGATGCTTTATCTGAAAGCCTTGCCAAGCGAACGTCTGGTCATCCGTCGGCAAGGGGCAACCTACTCCCCTGGCTCGAACTTAAAATCGTTGCCGGCACTCGCCCTTTGGCCATCCATCAAGACGCCGCGTCCACCTTGGATGGTAAGCCATCCTCGCGGGCTGCCCATGATCTTGGGACCGGAAGCCTTGTCCAATCGTTCGTATTTCATGGCCAAGTTGCGGCCCGTTTGGGGGGTCTCGAAGATGATGACCATATCATCCGCCCTCGCCTTGGATATCGCGATCCCGTTGGCCTCTGTATTAAAGGCCATGCCGGTCTTGAGCTTGCCGTCCGTACAGCCCCAGTCTCCATTGGGGTCCATCACCTTAAAAGGCCCCGCCTCTTTCTTATTGCTGGGCAGGTCCTTTGCGATGTACGGAGCCAGATCGGTTTGCCAAGAAGCCGCGGAAGGCAACTTGCCATCGTGCTCCTGCTGATAGGCCTCCAGTGCTTTTTCCACAAACGTGTAGTTCATCATGCACTCCACCATCGGAGCGGTGCTCTTGAACAACTGCAGACCGCCAAAGAACAAAACGGCCACGCCTCCGATACAGCAAATCGCGATTCCTCCGAGAACGAGACCGATGATGAGGCCGGTATTGCTCTTCTTGGGCGGCGCATATGCGGGAGGCGTTTCCATGGGTCGCATTTTAACAGGATGTGGCTAGAAACGGTAGGACCTGGGGCGGAGGGAATGAGGGAAGAAGGGAATGAGGGTCTGATCACTGGCTACTCGTCCCTAATTCCCTTTTTGCCTGATTCCCTCAGTCCCTCTCCCCCGCAAGATTGACAGGAGCTAGCCAATAGGCGGACAATGGAGGCTATGACGGTTCGTGAGCAGAATGAGATTGTGCGGAGCCTGCTCAAGGCCTTGGATTTGCATGGGCCGGGCGAGAGGGGACATGCCGAGCGTGTGGCGGTGTATGCCGTCGCGACCGGCTACGAGATGGGTCTGCGCGACCAGGACCTCCTCGACCTCAGGTTTGCCGCTACCCTGCACGACGTCGGCAAGGTGAAGGTGGATTCACGGCTGGTGAACAAGCTGGGACGGTTGGACGACCAGGAGATCGAGGCGATGAAGCTCCATGCCGAGTTGAGCTTGGAGCTATTGGAAGAGTTTGACTGGCTGAAACCCGCCCTCCCGATGATCATCCACCACCATGAGCGCTGGGACGGCCAGGGATATCCGACCGGTCTGGCGGCAAACCTCATTCCATTAGGTTCCCGAATCATCGCCGTCGCAGAAACGTTCGATGCCCTAACGACCAATGCCGGTTGGAACAAACCGAAATCGGAAGAGGAAGCGATCCAAGAACTAAAAGCCAACACCCGAACCCAACTGGACCCAGAAGTGGTTGAGGCGTTCCTGAAGGTTCAACCGTTGATTCAACCCGTTCAGATTGCTTGATTGCTTGAATGGTTGCGTCTGAGCCCCCTTGAGGGGGTTGGGGGTGCGGCTAGGTTCTCCGTGTGTAGTACAGAAACCAGACCAAACCAGGTCGAACTCATACAAATGGAGAACTGGGAGCCACCCCCAACCCCCTCAAGGGGGCTCGGACGCAACCAATCTAGCAATCCAGCATTCCAGCAATCAAGCATTCCAAGGAATCCCGGTATCCTCAGACCCGAAATGACCGTTCAAGATTTGATCTCCACACTCAACGCCTATTGGGCCGAGCAGGGTTGTGCGATTTTGCAGCCTTATGACACGGAGGTCGGGGCGGGGACGATGCATCCGGCGACGACTTTGCGCGTCCTGGGGCCGGATGCTTGGAATGTGGCCTATGTCCAGCCCTCCCGTCGTCCGGCGGACGGACGCTATACGCTCAACCCGATGCGGAGCCAGCGGTATTACCAGTACCAGGTCATCATGAAGCCGAGCCCGGACAACATCGTGGACCTGTATATGGGCTCGTTGGATGCCTTGGGCTTTGATACCTCCAAGCATGACGTGCGTCTGGTGGAGGACGACTGGGAGAGCCAGGCGGCGGGGGCGAGCGGGGTGGGTTGGGAGGTTTGGCTGGACGGTGCCGAGATCACCCAATTCACCTTCTTCCAACAGATGGGTGGCATCGAGTGCAACCCGGTCTGCGCCGAGATCACCTATGGGCCGGAGCGCCTGTGCCTGATGCGCGACAACCAAGCCTCCTTCTGGACCGACCTCAAGTGGAATGACACGCTCTCCTACAAAGAGGTCGATTGGCAGTTGGAGATGCAGAACAACGTGTACAACTTCGAGGTCGCGGATACCAAGATGCTGTTCCAGCTCTTCGATATGTTCGAGGCGGAGAGCAAGCGGGTGATCGAGACGCCGGTTTATTGGGACGCGAAGCAAGGGATTTTGACTGCGACCGAGCCTGTGGCGGAGTCGGACGATTTCGATGATTTGAAGCCAGCGGAGGCCATCGTTGCGCCGTCTCAGCGCGAGACGGGGCCGATGGCGTTGGTGTATCCCGCCTTGGACCTGGCGCTGAAGTGTTCTCATGTGTTCAATGTCCTGGATGCAAGGGGGGCGGTGGGGGTCACCCAGAGGGCAGCGTACATCAACCGAATCCGGGGTCGGGTGCGGGCTTGTTGTTTGAAGTATGTGGAACAGTTTAAGGAGCGTGATGGGGCTTGATCGAGAAAACGAGACGGCTCGTATCGTGGTCGATGCCGCAATACAGGTTCATCGCGAGCTAGGCCCTGGACTACTCGAATCTGCCTATAAGCTTTGCCTGGCGAGGGAACTGGTGCTTCGAGGGTGCACAGTCAGAGTCGAGGTGCCAATCCACCTGGAGTATGCGGGAGCGCGGCTTGGGAAGGTCTATGCGATGGATCTACTCGTCAACGAGTGTCTTGTCGTGGAAACCAAAGCCGTGGATGCTCTACACCCCATCCACTCGGCACAGGTGCTAACCTATCTGAAGTTGACTGGCCACAAGCTGGCGCTCTTAATCAACTTTAACGAAATGCTTCTGAAGGATGGCCTGAAGCGTATCGTGCTGACCGATGATAAGAGGGTGTGGTCGGAGAAAGTGAAGTTAATACCGCCAAGTAACGAAGAACACTAAGGAACGCAAAGGGTTGGCACCACCCCCACTTTGCGTCCTTTGTTTCTTCGTTTCTTTGTGGTTGATAGGCTTTCAGGTTCAGGTGAGGGCACGGTGAATCCGCTGTACCGTTGTGGTTCCCCTAAGAAAGCTATGGCACCAGCACCCGCAAAGCCCCCTTCAACACCTCGATCTCCACCCACCGGCAGGGGCTTAGTTCTCCGTCGATGAGGAACGGAGAAGCCTCTCGGGGTTCCAGGCGGATGGTTCGGGCTTGGTAGTGGTCTACGGCGGGGTGGCCGATGTGGGCGCCTTTGAAGACGCTGGGGAAAGCTTGGAGGAAGCTGGCTTTGCCAAGGCGCTTGACCAGGATGACGTCCAGGATGCCGTCGCTGAGGGAGGCCATGGGGGCGACTTTCATGCCTCCGCCGTAGCACTGGGCGTTGGCGATGGCGCAGAGCATGATCTCCTCTTGGATCGCCGTGCCGTCGATGGTTAGCTTTAACTCCTGCGGCTGGTAGGTTCGGAGGGTGGCGATGACGGCGGCGAGGTAGGCGGCGGTGCCTCGGAGGCTTTTGAACCCTTGGTTGATCCGGTCGGCCACCGCCGCGTCGAACCCCATCCCGGCGATGTTCAGGAAGTAGCCCTCCGCCTGGTCGGTCTTCCATTTTCCGACATCCATCTGAATCGTCCTGCCCGCCTGGATCGCGGCAATGGCCTTCTCAACCGATGCGCCGATGCCGAGGCTCCGGCAGAGGTCGTTGCCGGTGCCGCTGGGGATGATGCCGAAGGTGGCGTCGGAGCCGATGAGGCCGTTGGCAGTCTGGGTGATGGTGCCGTCTCCACCGACCGCGATGATGCGCTCGAAGCCTTGGCTTATCGCCTCGCGAGCCAAGTCGGTGGCGTGGCCGGGGCCTTTGGTTGGCCAGTACTCGAAGTTGCCGATTCTTGACTTTAGGTCGGCTTGGATGTGGGGCCAGCTCTTGGCCAGGCGCGACCGACCGCTCGTCTCATTCCGGATCACCACGGTTTTCGGCATTTGAGTGATTGTAGCTTTGGAAGTGGTGGTTTGGCGGGCTTGATTTTGCGAGACCGGCAGACTGCGGTATGCGAAGAGAGCTAATAGGGCTTAACACGCCTTTGTCTTACCGGAACTTATCATTGTATCTTTGACTCACTGCGCTAGTCAGAACGCACAAAGACCTTTGCTACAAAGGGTCGGATTACCTGCTCAAGAGTTAGCTCATCTTGATTGAGGGTAAAGCCCACCTTTTGCCACGCACCTTCATTTCCCTCTTCATCAAGAAACTTAAAGGCAAGCACGTCGCCTTGCAACTCATATTTGAACGGCTGCTTCTGACTGATTCTCTCCTCGATGATCTGCTTCGAGGTAAGCGTGCCTTTCCCATTCGACATTAACTCAAACCCGAGGAAGTCTGATGGTCCCTCCTTGGGGAGCCAGGTACCGTTGAGGTTCTTGTTCGATGTTGAAACAGGTCGTGCGCAACCTATACAGAGTGCAAAACATAAAAAACAAACAATTCTTACGACAGGCCTCATAAGGGCTTCTTTCCTGGCAGAGGTTGCCAAAAGATAGTATACAGGCAGAACGCCAGATAATCGTTGCATTGCCGATCAACAGGTGCTCCGTAGCCCCATTGCATGCCATATTCGTGATTCATATTACACGCATGAGCCATTTCATGTATGAATGATAGTGCTAGCCAGTCGAGTCTTACAGTTTGTCCTCCATCTATCTTTACCTTCCAATCCTGAAAGATATCAAAGTATGGGCTTCCCATATTTGACAGAGATTGGGCACAGTGCCACTTGTTGTAGTTGACGCCGGATGCGCCCGGATACCCAGGAATGTCTCCTCTGTAGCACGTGACTTGTCCTTTCTTGCAGAAATCCATCATGCACTTTTGTATCCCGGAAAAACCCGGGCATTTGTGACCATGTCGGCCCGCCTGCCTTTTGATGCAACGGTCGACCGCGTCAGCTCCCCGAGTGTCAAGTGTGCTCAGATTTCGGCAAATCTTGTTGAGCCAGTGCTGAATCTCTGGCGGGCAGTTTATGTAGGTGGGGTTAAGCCCAGAAGCGTCTGTGTATGTGGTTGGGTTATTGAACGAGTAGCTATAAGGATGCTCGCCTGCAAGCAGTTCTTGTAGCCGCACTTGGGTGAGCCAGCGAGCCATTCCTGGCGAGTACGATCTTGGACCGGGCATGGGCGGGCCACTTTGAGGTGGTCGCGAAGCCACCTGGGCTTGTTTCACGATTTCATCCATTCGTTGTCGGTTACGGTTGTTCATCTCCATCACTCGCTTCATGCTCTTCTCCGGGGATTCCGGGAATCGGTCGATCGTTGCTAATTGCGTGTATTCCCTGTGCGTGCCGTCAGCGCGTTCGAAACGAACCTGCAATCCGCCTATAGGAGCACATGAAATCTCATAGCGGTCTATGTTCGTTTCTCTGAAGCCCGTTCCCGTCCGCGCCATCTTGCGCCGGAGTTGCGCATACATGAGAGAAGTGTACGGCGTTTTTGCCAGGATGTGGTATGAATCTTCTAGAAGGTTCAGGTATCGACGCCTTGGCGGGGCCGGCGTATCATTGACTGATGGACCGAGTCTTTGACGTAGAGCTTTATCCGGGCGAAGATGGATGGTGGGTTGCCCTATGCCCTTCGATTCCTGGTTGCGTAAATCAGGGCAAGACCAATGAAGAAGCGTTGGAGTCGATCAAGGAAGCGATGGCACTGTGCCTTGAGGTGCGCCACGAGATGGGTATACCGCCTTTATAGCCGAGGATTTTTTTTTACCGCCAAGAAACAAAGAAACAAAGGGCGCAAAGGTCTGGACCGGCTCTTTACACTCCTTGGTGTCTTTGTGCCTTGGTGGTTTTCGGGCGGGTCGACATATCCCCAGTTTTTGCGGAGCGGAGAGGGCGGGCGTTGACGTTGGAACGGAAGTTACGAGTTAGAGGCGACTACAAGTGAAACCTCCACCCCCCGGCCCCTCCTCCAAGACGAACCACTTGGAGGAGGGGGAGTTCGGAGCTCTTTTCTCGCGTTACGGGTTTGGGGTAGGGACAAGTTTAGCGGCCGCGGAAAAGAGGAGGGGAGTCAGTTCAGCCTCACCCTCCGGAACTCGTGCGAGCCGGTGAGGAGGAGGTCGTCTCCGAGGGGGCGGGGTTGGTTGCCGGACATTTCGGATTTGGTGTCAATCTCCCACTGCTTTTCGCCTTCCGAGTTCAGGTGGACTAACTTGAATTTGTCGGCGATGAGGAAGCCCTCTTGGTAGGGCATGGGTTGGGAGAGGCCGAAGTTTTGTTGGAAGCTCAGGCTACGGACCCATAGCTCTTGGCCGTTCTCGGCCGCGACGCTGTAGAAGCGGCCGCTGGCACTCACGGCGAAGAGGCGGCCGTCTCTTAGCAGGGGCGTTCCGAAGAGGGCATTGTTGGTGTAGACCGCCCACATTCTTTGGCCGGTTTGCAAGCTGAGGCCGTGGATCGTGCCGTCATCGTAAGTGGCGATGAGGCGTTCGCCGGAGACCAAGAGGGCGAGGACGGCGGACTTGCGCTCGGCGAACTTCCAGACCTGCTTCCCAGTGTCCTTGTCAAAGGCGAAGATTTGGCCGGTCTTGAGTCCGGCGAAGATGGCACGGTTGAATCGGATCGGCTTGGCGGAGAGGGAGCCGCCGAGGTTGGCGGACCAGATGGGCTTTCCGGCGGCGTTGATGGAGTCCAGCTTGCCCTCCTGGACCTCGGCATAGAGGGATTGGTTGGCATAGGCGATGGGGCTGGCGTAGCCGGTGCGCTTCAGGCTCCAGATAGGCTTGCCGGTGGAGGCGTTGGCGGCGACGAGGTTTCCCTGGCCGATGCTGGCAAAGAGCGTGCCGTCGCCCCCTGCCACATGGACCCCGAGCTGGGGCAAAGCCACCGACTTGGCCCATATCCTCGCCCCCGTTGCCTGGTCTAGGACGCCGTAGCTGCCTGCCGCGCCAAAGTAGATATGCCGCTCTCCCACTTGGCAGGACTGAATTTCCGTCTGAAGCCGAGTCGCCCAGACTTGGGTCAGGGAAGGGGCTTGGAGGGTGAGGGCGAGGAGGGGAAGGATCATGCTTGTACCCATTCGAATACGCCAGAGTCGAAGTCGATGTTGAGTTTGGTTCCAGCGAAGAAGTCCCAGCCCAAGAGGCCATCGATGCCTGCCGTCCCAGGCAGTTCATGAGCGAGAAACCTCACCTGCTGGAGAGTCATGTCAACGATCTGGAAGTGCCTGATCCGAACCTCAGGCATCTGAACGATGCCACTAGCCGTTGTGATCGAATATCGACCTTCGGTAGGCCAATTGGATGGGCCGATCAGGTCAACAACTTTACGGCTCAGAATAGATCGGGTCGCACCCGTATCAAAAAGCAGGTTGGCGTAAATGCTCGACAACTCGCCCTCCAGATGACATCTCAGCACGATTGGTCCCCCAATCGGAAACCTCAACCTCAAAATGCAAATCCTGTATTTGGTTTGGGAGATATGAAACAGAGGAATGCGCTCGACTTGGGCCTAACGCGAAGGGCCTCGTCGTATACCTTCTCACGATCCCTATCGTGGCCCCCGACCCGACCCCTCACAATGTTCATCTCCTCATCCACCACGGGATCGATGACGAACACCCACTCCTCCGCAAACTCGCGGGCCATCTCTTCGTAGGTCATGACTTTGCCGACGCTCATGGTTTAGTTATACGCTAGAAGACGGCGTGGTTTATCCTTCCACTTCCATCAGCCGCCTCTTCCAGTCCAAGATAAGCCTCAGATCGCGCAGGAAGTCGAGCCCGAGCAGTCCGTCGATTGGGGCATCTACTGGCAACGCATGGGCCAGCACCGTGAAGTTCATTCTCGTAACGCCCAAGCCGGATAGGATGGGCAGAACTGTCGCATGGCATTGCACGATCCCGCTGGCGGTTGTGATCGCGATGGTTTGACCTGGAGCCGTTTGTAGGCCTGCTGTCTCAAGCAGACGCGGATTGATGATCGTTTTCAAACAACCTGTATCCAGCAAGAGGCTCGCCGAGACGGTTTTGGATGGACTTACCACCTCACAGTGGACGATGATAGGTTCCTCTGGGGTGATGGGATAGGTCACGGTTTAGAACGCAAAGTGAGCGGGCATGGGTTTGAAGCAAAGAAATGCGATATGGCTTTCGGGAGTCGTGTTGCCCGCATCGTAAACCGCATCCCGGTCCGGGCCATGCGCGCCAACCCGCCCCTTGACTACCCGTTTCTGTTCGTCCATTACGGGATCGAGGACGAGAACCCACTGCTCCGCAAACTCGCGGGCCATCTCTTCGTAGGTCATCACTTTGCCGACGCTCATGGTTTAGTTATACGCCATCGATGCCAAAACTGGAGAACCCAGATTGGGGGTCGTTGCTGGGATTAGGGCAGGTTCCCGATTTCGATTCGGGTCACTTTTCCGTTCCGAAAGGTGTATTGCACAGCGGGCACGTACCTATAGGTCCAAATCGTGTCCGACCCTGATTTGGCCCGATCGATCGGCGGTCCCTTGAGCCACCAGACCTGGGCTTCCGTCATCCCCTTGGACACGTCCGTCAGCCTGGACAACGGCCTGGACAACGGCGCCTTCAGCTTCGCAAAGTCCTGCTGGGGACCCTGATTGCGCAGGATTGTGGCGAAGTAATCGACCGACGGCATGAAGATGGCTTTGACCTGCATCGACTTACCGCTTCCGATCCCCAGAACGGCGATCCCCGGCTCCAAGGAGATGCGCTCCCTATCGGCGCTCAGTTCCCAGGTGGTGACCAAGGTTTCGCGAGGCTTAGCCAGCGAGTAGATGCCGCGCAGGATGGCGGGCTTACCGGCCAAGTCCACGGAGCCGCCATCGGAAAAGATGATGCCGTGGAAGGGCAGCCACACGTTCCGATGGTAGGAAGCGGTCTGCCTCGTGACGCCATCCAGCCAGGCATGGGCGATGGGAGGTTCTGGGGACAGCAGGCGAACCATCTGACGGGTCTCTTCCACCCTAAATTCATGGGACTCTGGATTTGATGAGACGAGTTTCAAGACCCGAAAAGACAGTGACAGAGCGTCCACGGGCAACCCATCCTGATCAATAAAACGCGGAGGCAAGGCTCGGGTTGGTATGACGATGTATCGCTGGCCTGGGTCGGTGGAAAAGGGGCGTTCTTGGAACGGGGTTTCGAGGGCTCTGACCGACGTCCGCTCGTGCCACAGGTAGTTGGGTCGGCGCGCCTCGAATTCCACTCGAATCTCGCTGGCGTTGCGCCACTCGGGAGGCCAAATCTCCAACTGAACCGACTTGGACCACTGGCCTTGGGGCAGCACGCCTTGGTCCCGGAACGGCAGCACGCCGCTGGACCATTGATTGCCTCTTTTCAAGGAGCGGATGACCAGGCGATCCAAGTCGATATCGACCTCGTCAGACTTGGCCGTAAGCTCCCACTTGCGATCCAACCCCAAACTGAAGTGAACCGGGCCCAAGTCGAACTGGAAGAGGCTCGCTTGAAGGGTGGCGGCCAAGGCAAGGGTTAGCATTGCTGTATTGACGGGCTGAGGCTAAGAGAGGTTACGCGCGAGGTTCCCGCCTCCAAGAGCCTTTGCTGTTTTATTAGAATGGTCTCATAGTCTGAACCCTTTCCGGGATTAGAATCACATACAAGATATGCTCACGACTCTCATTGCAACCGGTCTCACCGCTGGCTCTTTCAAGTGCGCGATCGATTTGGAGTCGCGAGTCGCTTCTTCTGGCGACAAGGGCACGACGGTTGTATCCACCCCCGCAGGCAAGGTGATGATCTATAAGAAAGGCTCCGACAAGCCTCGCTACGTCTCTCGTTGGGGACAGTTTGGACATCACCAGACGTTGATCGTGAACCGTGATGGCTCGGCTTTCGCGATTTACGATCCCTTCGATGGGTTGGAGGTGTTCGACGGAACCGGGCGACGCGTCGCCTTCCTCCAGCCTGTCAACGTCCTGACTAAGAAGGAATTGGCGGGTACCCCCGGCCGGTGGGCTTGCCATCCCGAGGGTACTTGGCTAAAGGACCCCCAGTTTGAGTTCAAGCCCGGGCGCTTGGAGTTCACGATCTACAACGGACGGAAGATTCGAGTGGACCTATAGGCAGTTGCGGCTTTTGTCAATCACTTGTAGAATGCGGACATGCTTTCCTGTCTTGTCGCCGCGTGTTTGCTGAATTCCCCGTCAAGTACATTCGACTTTAAACCTGGAGCCGATAACCTGCGCGCCGTCGTGGCCCAGTTGGCACAGGCGTCGGGGGAGAAGTTGGCGGTAGATGGCGAGATCGCCCATGAGGTGGTGTTCGTTCATATGTCCAAGGCTGACTCCAAGGCCATTCGGAATGAACTGGCAAAGGCGGTGGTGGGCACTTGGGTGGAAAAAGACGGTGGCTTCATCCTGGAGAGAACTCCGGTCCAGAAGAACGAGATTTGGAAGCAACACCTGGAGTACCGTCGCAAGGAAGTCGACCGGGCTTTGGCGGAGATGGAGAAGGAGTTGGAGAAGCCGTTCGATGCGCGGGCTCTGGCGGATGGGCTGAGGAAGTTGCCGGATGAACAGAGCGTAAGGACTGACCCACAAGCGGCGCGGGTGCGGCAACGCACGTACCAACAGTTGGCCGACATGGGACCGTTGGCGAGGCTGATGCGTCGGATGCTCTTGGCTTGCGACCGAAATGATCTGGCCTCCATTGGGCCATTCGAGCGCCGGGTGTTTCGCTTCCGCGCCAATAAGCGGCAAGGCAACATGAATGAAGCCGCCTTTCGAACAGCGGCGACCCAATTCGCCAAAGAGCAGACCGCTTGGGTGGACGCAGCCACCGCCAACCCTTTCCCGGAGGATCGGAGTGGCCGAACGGTGAGCGATCCTCGATCCCAAACACGAATCTCCGAGAAGGCCGCTTTAGATGCCGAATTGGTGGTGATTCGCGGCGAACGAGCAGAGTTGTTCATTGTAAACCTGACCGGCCCGACAGAGGGGCTGACCCGCCACACCCTGTGCCAGCTCTTTGTGGCGGATGCCTCACGGAGTTTCCTTAATTCATTCGGAGAAGGGATTGAGACGGAGGCGAACGACCCGCTCGTGACCTTCTCCCGCGACTCGCAAATCATCGCAGACGCTATCCGTTCGCTTTGGTCTCAGGATCGCTCTTATGCACCGAGTTCAGAGCTTCTTGATTTGGTAGGTAAGGTCGATGAGCGGGAGCCTTTGCAGTGGATTACCGGCGATGTTTTCGCGTCTTACGCGGTCCACCGAGGTGTAAACGTCGTCGCCGTTCTTCCCGATCAAGCATTCATCATGGCGATGTGGGGCGGAACCGACAAGGTTCGGGTTCTGCAGTCGGTGAATAACCTCGTGAGGTCTGGGACGCTCCACCTAGAAGCCACGGCAAACTGTCACCGGTTCGTTCCAGTGGACCGATGGGAGTCAGCCCTGGACTACACCTGGCGGCCTGCGATGGGCAAGATGATCCGGTCGGTAATCGAAAAAGGCCGCCTGGATATGCGCGACTATGCAACCTATGCGTTTGAATCAAGGCGGCTCAACCGGGGTGGGTTGGCGGATGCGTTCGTCATGATGGTGGACAACACCTTGATGGGCACCACCGACTTTACATCGTGGGACGGCATGCGCCTCTACGGCTCGTTTACGCCCAAGGCTCGGCAAGATTTGGAGGCGGGCGGATCGATAAACTATGCGGGCATGTCGGCGGTCCAGAAGCAGATCGTCGAGCGGATCATCTATCGCGACGTCATCCAAAGCGAAGAGCGGATTGATCGGCATAGCTCTAGCCTGAATCACGCCCCCGTAGAGCCGACGGACGCCTTTCCCAATAATCTGCCGCCGAATACCCAGGTGGTGTCCAAGGTGAATTCGGCCGAAACGATCGTGGCGTACGGCAAGGACAAAAACGGCAAAGTCAAAATCCTGCGGAGCCTGAATCCCTGGACGCTTGCGAATGCAGTGGTGGATGGGCTGGATAATCCGCAGGTGGCCCAGCGCTATGGGATAAGCAATCTGGTGGGATTCGCGCCGGGAACGGATCGCCTCCTCTCCCTCCGGATCGTTGTCGGGCCGGGCCTCTGGAAGGAAACGCCGTTCGTGATCCCGGACTATGATGAAAAGGCGAGGCCAACGGCGTGGGAAAAGTTGCCAGAGGTGTTGCGTAAGCAGGTTGAAGACGGCATCAAGCAGGTGCAGCAACAGAGGCAGAATCAAGGCGGGGGCACGACTCCTCCGCCTTAGCTTGTGCGCAAACGTGAGCTTTTGACCATCAAGAGATGTATTCCATGCCCATGTAAATCACAATCCACTCTGAGCGATACTTCTGCACGACGATAACGTAACCATCTCCGGAGAGGCCGCCAGAGTAGCTTGAGATGCGGACTGTCGCCTGGGTTTTGTCGGCGTTCCAAGTCAGCAATCTCTCAAGACCTTTCAGCTTCTCGTTTCGGTTATCGATGCCCAGCAAGATGCCGCCTCGCTCATAGAGTTGGCGGATGGGGTGCGCCCAGCCGTCTCCCTTGTCCACCAATGTGGGAGATTTCCTCCCGACCATCTCAAAAGGTTCCACCCCCGGCGGGAAGCTGATCACCGCAACTCCATTCCAACTGCCAAAGTGATAGCGGGCCTCGAAGGCCGCTTCAAGAGCCTTCTCTTCATCCGTTTCCGCTTTCCTTCCGACGTTTGGCCACAGGTCTAGCTGGTCATCAATACCGTCTCCGTCTGTGTCCGCCTTGTTGGGATCGGTTTGGAGGCGGCGTTCGGCGACATTGGAAAGGCCATCGCCATCGGAATCTTTGAGGAGGGAGGCGTCGCCGACGAACGCCTCGAACCACTTGCCTTCGACCAGCTCCTTTGCGGTGAAGCCTTTAAATCTTGCTTCAGCGGGCTTGGGTTTGACGAAACCGCTGACCGGATCCGGGTTCATCCCCGTGAAAATGGGCGATGTCCATTTTCCATCCACTTTCTTTACAATCCACAAGTCGCTATATCCACCGAGAACGTTGCTCGTTATGAGCGCCCATTCGGTGCCATCGTCAGCCCGTTTCGTGTCGAGGATATGGGGCGAAGACCTTGGGGCGGTTGATGCATTCTCCAATCGCATCCTCTCGACCAGCGGCTCGAGTTTCAACTGTCTGGTTCGCTTCGTTTCCGCCAAGACAGCTTCCTTGCCTTTCTCGCCTCCGGTGCGGCCCAGGTTGCTGTAGGCAAGGTTTCGGACGGCGTACTCTGCGTTGGGGTCTTCCAACTTCTTGATGAGAAAGTCGATCACCCTCGGGTCCGATGAGTCGCCGATCACGTTCAACGCGTAGCCGATCTCGCTTTCGTAGAGGATAAAGCTCGGCATCTTTTCCGACAGCGCCTCTATGAAGTAGGGCACCAGCTTTTGGCGATCTCCCTGCCTTGCCAGAATGCCGAGTATGGTTCCTCGCAGGGTCTCTCCCGCCTTTCTGTTCTTGATAAGGGTGAGAAGGCGATCTGTATCGGCAGGAATGGTAACGGTTACCAGCAATTGGCTAAGGTCGGAGAGAGCGCTGTAGATCGGATAGGTATTTCCTTCTTTGCTTTTACTCGCTTGAGTGTAAGCGTCTCCCAGGCGAACCACCTCGTTCAGCAGGGGCTCAAACGCGTCGCGACCCAGCTTAGCAAGGTCTCGCCTTTGATCGACAGTCAGCTTGGCGTAATCCTTCACAAGCTTTGTCGCCAGGGTCTTTCTGGCTTCGCTGGAGGCGGGCAGGGCAGGAGGCTGTCCCATGACGTACCCGCAGGTTAAGTTGGAACCGCCACTTGAGTTGAGGTCGCCTACCCGAGTATCCATGGGGGTCAGCACAAGGGTTTTCGAGTCTACGTAGACTGGCGCTCCCGCATCTTCAATCGTATAGTTCCATTTAACGGCCGGCTTGGAGGTGATAGCCAAGACTTCATTGCCTGCACGCGTGTAGAGAATGCCATTGACCACCGGGGCTTTGTCGAACGGGTAGTTGCAGATTTGTTCGGTGGATGTTGAGCCCACGGCGCGGCCGGTCTTAAGGTCGATCGCAAACAGCCCCTTTTTGGAGGTAGGGACGAGCGCTCGGGCGCCGATGATCGCCGCCGAGTTCGGATCGACGACGGCAGGACAGGTCCATAGCGGCTTCCCATCGGTCAGTCTGAGGGCCGTCAGCGGGCGGTTGGATGCCCCTATCAGCACCAGATTGCTGTTGGAAGTCAGCATCCACCACCGCACCTTGTCGTCTTTGCGACGCCAAAGAAGAGCTCCATTCTTCGCGGAACGGCCTTCGACGGTTCCCTTCCAGAAGGAGCAGAGCACGACGTTTCCCGCTGCCTCGATGGATACGATGCTGTCGCCGGACGAAGCGACTTTTGCTTGCCATGCTTTCTTTCGGGTCTCCAAATCGTAGGCGACGATGTCGTCGCCTTCGCTCCCAAAGGCTTTCGTGCCAGCCAACGCAAGCTCGCTGGCGTAGCCCTTGCGGGGAAGGGAGAAGATTGGCTTGCCCGTATCGGGATGAACCAGGATCAGGGAACCTTTGCTCCGATCCCCCATGGAAACGAGGAGACCCTTAGGCGTTAGGCAGACGTTGGACTCTCCCATGTCGTTTGGAACCGGCTTCGCCCAGATCTTCCGACCGGTCTTGACATCGAGCAACCCATACTCGTCCCAGTTGCCAAAATAGATGCGTGTTCCCGAGACCGAGACATTGCCCGAATATGAAGTTGGCTCATAGTTCCAAGCCTTTTTGAGGGGTGGGCGGATGTCTCCGGCTTGTAACGTAACCACGATAGCGGCGAGAGCAAAAACAGTCATCAATAGAACCCCAATATCTACGATGCTAAGACGTGCCGACCAGGACGCAGGTTACGACTTAGGCTTCCAACATCTCTCTTTCCCTCCGCACCTGCTCATAGCTATCCTCAAACTTGGCCAGGAGGTTTTCTACAGCTAGGATGACGTTCCCGGAGTAGGGCCAGATGAGGGAATCTCGGGTGATGTAGCAGTCTCTTTGTCTGCTACCCAGGATGGAGAAGACGCGGGGTGGGATGGTGGTTCGGTCGGTGAATTGGACGTTCAGGCGGCCTTGGGCGGCTTCCAGTTTGGAGATGCCGAGGTCGCGGGCTCTTAGGCGTTGGCCCATGACGGCAAAGGCGTTCGTGACCTGCTCGGGTGGGTGGCCGTAGCGGTCTTCGACTTCGCCTTGGACCTCGCCCAGCGAGGTCTCGCTTCGCACGGACATCATGCGCTGGTAGTAGTACAGCCTCTGCGCGGCGTCCTTGATGTAGCCTTCGGGGATGAGGGCGATGATGGGGAGGTCGAAGGTGGGGAGGGGGGTGAGGTCTTCCAGATGCTCGCCTTCGGCGGTTGGAACCGGGTCCCCATCCACCGACGCCTTCAGCATGGCGACGGCTTCATTGATGAGCTGAGTGTAAAGCTCGTAGCCGATGGTCTGCATGGTGCCGCTCTGCTTGGCCCCGATCAGTTCGCCCGCGCCGCGAATCTGAAGGTCGCGGAAGGCGAGGGAGTAGCCGGAGCCGAGGTTGGAAAACTCCTGGAGGGCCTGGAGTCGTTGGACCGCGCCTTCGCTGACCGTCTTTTTCTTGTTAGGGGCGTTGGGCGTTTGGTGTTGGGTGTTGGGGCCGGATTGGGCCAGATGGTCGACCAGGCCAGCCTTGATGGTTTGGTCGAGGGCGCCGGAATAGAGGAAGTAGGCGTAGGCTTGGCGGTCGGAGCGGCCAACGCGGCCTCTTAGCTGATAAAGCTGGGAGAGGCCCAGGCGGTCGGCGTTCTCCACGATCAGGGTGTTGGCGTTGGAGATGTCGATGCCGTTCTCGATGATGGTGGTGGAGAGCAGAATGTCGATCTCGCCTTTGATAAAGCCCACCATGATCGGCTCCAGTTCGGCCTCCGTCATCTGCCCATGCCCGACCCCGATCCTTGCAGTGGGGACCAGTTTTCTCAGCTTCTCCAGGACGTGGCCGATGGAGTCCACGCGGTTGTAGACATAGAAGACTTGCCCGCCTCTCGCGAGTTCGCGGAGGATGGCTTCACGGACTACTTCGCCTGCATAGGGGCGGACGAAGGTTCGGATGGGGAGTCGGCCAGGGGGTGGGTCGTTGATAAGGGACATCTGGCGGATATCCATCAGGGCCATGCTGAGGGTTCTCGGGATGGGAGTGGCGCTGAGGGTGAGGACGTCGATCTCGGTGCGGAGCTGTTTCAGCATCTCCTTTTGCTTGACCCCGAACTTCTGCTCCTCGTCGATGATGACGATGCCCAGGTTCTTGAACTCGATGCCTTTGCCGAGCAGGGCGTGGGTGCCGATGATGATGTCTAATTGGCCAAGCTTCAGGCTATCGTAGATCGACTTCTTCTCGGTGGCGGTGCGGAAGCGGTTGGAGATGTCGATCCTGACGCCGAACGAGCCGAGGCGTTCTTGGAAGTTGCGGAAGTGCTGTTCGCTGAGGATGGTGGTAGGGCAGAGAACAGCAACCTGGCGTCCGTCCTGGACGACCTTGAAGGCGGCGCGGATGGCGACTTCGGTCTTGCCGAAGCCCACGTCGCCGCAGACCAGGCGGTCCATGGGGTAGGGGTTTTCCAGGTCGAGTTTGACGTCTTTGATCGCCCGCATCTGACTTGGCGTTTCCACCCAGGGGAAGGTGGACTCCATTTCGTGCTGGAAGGGGGAGTCGGGGCCGAAGGGACGCCGGGTTACCTGCTTGCGCTGGGCATAGAGCTTGACCAGTTCACGAGCGAACTCCTTGGCGTCCTCCCTGGCTTTTCCCAATGTGCGCTGCCACTCACCTCCCGTGAGCTTGTTTAGCTTGGGATCGCTATCGCCCGGGTTTAGGTATTTCTGGATGCGGTCGAGTTGGTCGGCGGGGACGAAGAGCTTGTCGGGCGCCTGGTACTCGATGTAAAGGAACTCCTTCTCTATGCCGTGTTCTTCGCGCTTGACCAACCCGCGGAAGATGCCGATGCCGAAGTTGATGTGGACTACATAGTCGCCGGGACGCAGGTCGAGAACCGTGGCGATGGGGGCTCCCTCCATGAAGCGCTTTTGGGGGAGCTTCAGGCGGGCGACGCCGAAGAGTTCGGCGTCGGTGACGATGGCGAGTTTGAGGTCGGGAAAGACAAAGCCGCCACCGAGGTTGCCGAGAGCGATCTGGGATGATGGGGATGATTGACGTGAAGGGCGTGATGGAGGTGATGGGGGTGTATTCACGTCTATCACCTCCATCACGCCCTCACCTCCATCACTAGAATCACTTCCATCCACAAAGACTTCCGCCTGCCCCAGCACCGTCTGCGCCCGGTTGGGTTGGTCGGTGGAGATGATGAGGGTGAAGCCGTCTTTTTTGTAGTTCCTCAGGGTCAGGGCGAGGGCATCGGCTCGACCTCGGTATGACTCCAGAGAGATGGCGTTGACATCCTGGGCCGACTTGCTTTGCACCCAACTCGGTAGGGCGTTCATCGAGGTGACGGAGAGGGTCTTCTCGTGGCTGGCCAGATGGTCGGGGGGGAGCATGAAGTCGTGGGCGGGGGCGTGGAGGATTTCGCCTCTCGCCGTCCTTGCCGACAGGGCTTGGGCCAGCTCTTCTTCCGAGCGCACGGCAATGGCTTCGAGTTCCAAGGGCTCGTCCAGGATCAGAACGCCGTTCTCATCCAATAGATCGATGGCGCATCCAGAATCAGGGTGGAGGAGGGGGCGGTAGAGGTCCAAGCGGTCGAAATAGACCTTCTGGGAGAGGGCCTCCGCGTCGCCCGCCACCAACTCTTCCAGCCGCTGTCCCGCCTCGCCCTCCAGGAAGGAGGCCTCCCGCTCAGCGGTGCTGAGGAGCATATCCTTCAACCCTTCGTCGAGTTCCGTGTAGAGGGTCTCGCGGGATGGGGCCAGAGAGAAGCCTTCGACTTGGCCCACGGAACGCTGGTTATTGGGGTCGAAGAGGCGGATGCTCTCGACCTCGTCGCCGAAAAGCTCGATTCGGTAGGGAAGGTCGTGGCCGCTGGCGAAGACGTCGATGATGCCGCCCCTTCGGCTGTATTGGCCGGGGAGACGGACAGGCTCTTGGGGTTCATAGCCCAGGTTCACCAGTTGGGCGAGGAGGCGGTCGGAATCCACCGTGTCGCCCACTTTCACGTTAATGAACGCATCCACCAAAACATCTCGCGGGAGAGTGCGTTCCAGGGCCGCCTGGGGAGTGGTGAGGATAATGGCGGGTTCATCGGAGACCAGAGCCTTTAGGGCGCCCAGACGGTCGGAGAGGGCCACATGCTCGGGGGCGGCGTCTTCGAAGAGGGTGGAGATGCCGCTGGGGAGTTGGGAGATGGCGTCGTGGGGGACTCCGCATAGCTCCAACTTGGCCTGCCAAGCGAGGGCTCGCTCATAGGTGGGGACGATGACCAAGAGCTTGGTCGGGTTCTGGTGATAAAGCGCCGCGACCAGAAATGGCCGAGCCTCAGGCGCGACCGAACGCCACTCGGCAGATTGTTCGAGTGGTTGCAGGACCTCCGCAAGGGCTGGAATTTTGGTCACGCGGCGCGCCCAATCGGCGATGCGCATTACGGGGAGTTTACCGGGGTTGGAGGAAGGGAAAGAGGGAACTAGGCAAGAAGGGAATGCTCTGCCCGTCTGTGGAGAAAACCACGGAGGGACGAAGAGGACCACCGGTAAGAGGGGTAATGAGCGTCACACGCCTCAGAGGGAACGTGTGTGAAACGTAGGGGGCGAATTCTGCCAAAATAGGTGGAGCGATGCGAGAGAGAATGCCGGTGAAGATATACCGAAACTTTGAAACTCCTGATGCGGACGATCGGGCCTACTATGCATCGTTAACTCCAGAAGAGCGGATTCAAATCATGTTCGAGCTTCGGGGAGACATCTCGGATGAACCAAGACTGGATAGAACTCCTCGAATCACTAAACGCCAACCAAGTTGAGTACATCGTTATCGGTGCGTTTGCATTGGGGCATCATGGCTTCCCGAGATATACAGGCGACTTGGATATCTTTGCATCGGCCTCTCCCTAAAATTCTGCGAAGCTCTTTCAGGCGCTCAATCAATTCAGGGCTCCTATTGGCGGTTTGGACGAAGGTTTCTTCACTGAGGCGGGCACAATCCTGACTTTCGGCGTCCCACCCCGCAGAGTCGATGTTCTCAACTGGATTTCAGGAGTCGAGTGGGATGATGCCTGGAGCGATGCGGTAGACGGGATGTTTGACTCTGTGCCGACCAGGTCCTTAAGCATCAGAACCCTAAAGATGAACAAGATGGCATCGGGGCGACCGCAGGATTTGGCGGATGTTGCGCGGCTTCCTTATGCGGACGGGACATAATCGGCCTTTCGACAGCAACCCTTCGGTGGTCCCATCCTTCCCCAATCTGAAAACCACGGAAAGCACAGAGGGCCACCGAAGGATTTGGCCCTGTTGACAGGCGCGCGATTCTGACTAACTTAGGATAGGTTAAGGCCGGAGCTTAAGTTATCTGGGGCAAAGCTAGCTTTTTGGGGGGCAGTACGTTGAACACTAGAGTCGGTATGGTCTTCTTTGGTCTTTGTGGGGCGAGCACTCCTCTGGCTTCCTGCCTGCATGGTCAGGAAGATTCGTCGGACCCCTTGAGGGCCAAGGTGCGCCCCGCTTCGAGAAGGAGAGCGGTTTCGCCAATCGTCATCGCGCTGTTGCTTTTGGCCCTCGCCAGCATCCCCCTTGTGGTCGTCGCCATCAAGTTTAGGCCCAGCCCGCCCTCGAAGTCTGTTCCCTCGAAAACTTCCGACGAGAAGAAGCCGGGCGAACCCCGGATCGTTGATCTGCTCAAGGGTGAGGCGAAGGCTCCTTCGATCGGTCGTATCTCGTTTGGCGCCTTTGCGGGCGAGGCTGCGCTAGTGGCGGGAATCAAGACCAGTTCCATCCCCTATCTGCACGATGTTGAGACCTATCGGAAGTATCGCCAGAGCGTGCGCAACGTTTACGGCGTGGACCTGATGGATATGAACTACTTCTCGATCGGGAACCCTCGGTGGGAGAGACGTGCGTCCTATCTGCAGGGCTGGCTGCTTAGGGCGGGCGAGTTTGGCGAGGTGACGGTTGCCATTGAACCGATCGGGCCGGATGGGTACGGCGTCTTTCATGACTCGCCGGGAATGCGGCGTTTGCGAAAGGCGTTCGAGGCGGCGAGGGATGCAAAGATCAAGGTGGTGGTCCGGTTTGCGTCCGAAGCCAATCTCTTTGAAAGCAAGTACTCGGCGATTGGGTCGCAAACGAAGTCGTATCAGTTCTACAACGCGGCCTGCTGGTTCAAGAAGTACATGCCTCAAAACGTGGAACTGGTGTTCTCTCCGTTGATCAACACGGTCTTTATGGAGAGTCGGCGGCAGCAGAGCGCTATTCGGTGGATGTTCCTTGGACCTTCCAACGGGGGCGGGTTTGTGCCTTGGGATCGTATCGGGGGGACGATCTATCGCACCGACCTCAGCCTTAAGCCAACCTACGCGAAATACTATCAACTAATGTCCAAGTACAACGACAAGCTGCCTTTCCAGATATGCGAACTTGGCGGACCGTACCGGAGTCGCGACGAACTCCTCAGCTTTATCTCGGAGGCCGTCGCTGGAGCCTGGCCGCGGTTGGAGAAGGTGAATCTTTTTGCGCGGAATATCAACCGGCGCGCCGATCCGGCGGCTGAATTTGGATTTATCGAACCAAGGTTGCGGGCCGATGCGATTTTCTCCGCCGACAACGGCCAGATTCAATACCCCCCTAGCTTTTTGAAGCCTCTGTTTGACAAGGAGTGAGCGCCGTCAAGTCAACTACTGAGGCTGAAATGCCCGCCAAGGTGTACCGGAGTAGTGAGGCGCCGGAGGCGGACGGTCTGGCCCACTACGCATCGTTTACCCTGGAAGAGCGGATTCAAATCATGTTCTAGCTTCGGGGGAGATAGGCCGGATGAACCAAGACCGAATCGAACTCCTCGAATCACTTCGTTGAGTGAACCGTCATTGGGGTCCAAGCTTCAGCTTGAGGGCTTTGGCCTGTTCGGCAATGGTCTCAAAAAGCCCCTCAGAACGGCGGAAGTTGGTGGCGGCCAATGCTACCAAAGCCTCATCAATGTCCAGCAACGAATCGATGTGTGCCTCCACCAAAATGCCAAGTGTCCCTACTACCGGCACCTTTGTCTTAATAGCTATTTCGCGGGCAGCTCGGTCGTCGCACAGCAATCGTGCTTTCAAGGTGATTGCAAGGGAGATCGCTTCGGACTCGCCCAAATCGATGTCGCCCTCATCGGGTAGCGGCGAAGAAGACATGACAAGCACCCAGTCAGGGCGGCTTTTTGCCCAAGCACGAACCGGTGGTGGCGTTTTCTCGGCGGTGAGTTCGGAAAGAACAGCCTCAGGGATGATGATCTCACCGAAGAGAGACGTTAGGACACCGATGTTCCCGATAAGGACGAGGTAGTTAAGCGGCGCGGTGTCGGCAACGATCAGCACGGTTTGCCGAGCCCCTTGCGGAGCGAAACAAGATCGGCCATCACCTCTTCAGGTGTGAAATCGTAGACTACACCACGATCTGCAAAGAACTGCTCCCTCTCGCCAAAGCTGAGGCCAAGAATCGCCCCTCCCTTGCCTCGGGATATGAGGCCACGGCGCACCGCATCTACCACCAAGGCTTCCAGCACCCGCCTTTCGAACCCGGCAGGGTCCTGGTCCTGGGTGTAGGCTTGCACCAGTGAGCCAGGGATGGTGACGGTGGCGGCAGTGGCCTGGGTGCGGCTCATGGCATTTTCCTTTAAGTACAGAATACCATTTTGCCGCTCAATGTCCAGATGTTGAGGGCATAGGTTCAGTTCCTGTATTTATCTACGCCTTAAACGCCCCGCTGGTGACTCCCGCCATGAATGGCTTGGTGGCATACAAGAAGAGGATCAGGAGGGGGATGCTGGCTAGGACGTATGCGGCGAACATGGTGGCGTAGTTGGCGGAGACCGCTGTGCCCCGCATGATGAAGAGGCCGGAGGAGACGACGTGGTACTTCTCGTCTGAGTTGGTGATGAAGGGCCAGAGGAAGTTGTTCCAGGTTCCCAAGATATTGGTGATGGCGACGACGGAGATAATCGGCTTGGAGAGGGGGAGGACCAGGTTCCAGTAGAGGGTCAGGTGGTTTGCGCCGTCCATCTTGGCGGATTCGAAAAGCTCGTTGGGCAGGCCGTCGAAGAAGCTTTTGAAGAGGAAGATCGCGAAGACCTGGCCTCCGGCGATGTAGGGCAGGATGAGGACCCAGTGGGAGTTGAGGAGGCCCAACTGCTTGACCCACATGAAGCTGGGCACCAAGGTCAGGACGCCGGGGATCATCATGAAGCTGAGGATCGCCATGAAGAGCGCCTTCTTACCGGGGAAGCGGCACTTGGAGAAGACGTAGGCCGAGACCGAGCCGACGAAGATCACCCCAAAAACGGTCGCGAGGCAGACGAGGACGGTGTTCAAAGTGTAGGGACGCAGGACTTCCCAGGCGTAGCGGTAGCCGTCGGTGAGTTGGCTGGCGATCGTCTTCATCGCGTCCCAGTAACCCAGAACACTGACCTGTGCCCCCTTCTCCTGGGTCTCCGAGACGGTGAAGGTCTCTTTGCCGGCTAGGCGTTCTCGGGTGATCTCGATCCCCTGGGCGGCGGCTCTGGGCGTTCCGAAGAACGAGTGGTTCATCTCAGAGTTCGTTCTCAGGGAGTTGTTGATGACGAAGACGAACGGGAGGAGGGTGAGGGAGAGGATGAATATGAGCGTCGCATGGAGAAGGAACTGACCCCGGCGTCGTCTCATGGGTTAAACGGCGTTACGGTGTTTTGGCGTTGAGGTGCTGGGGTGACTCCGGGTTCAGACATGGCAACGCAGTCTTCCACGTACAGTTCGACGGCTTCCTGAATGTTGGCCGTTGCTTCGTCCCATGTATCTCCTTGGCTAACGCATCCCGGTAACGACGGCACTTTGGCCACGTAGCCTCCATCTTCCTCGCGTTGGAGGACGACTGTGTATTCCATGGGAAGCATTTTACAGCAGGTTAGTCCGTGTTCCTTGTGACCGTGACTTTGCCGGAGCCGTGTCCGCCTGAGACGTCGACCTGGGAGTATGCGACTTTGAATGTCCAAGGGTGAGTCCAAGAGCGCGACCTGGAACCGGCGAGTTGGCGAGGTTCCTCACCAGAAAAAGTGAAACTGATCTCGATGCCGATTGCCTGATCGCATCCGCTTTGGTAATCAAAGACCCTTCCTGTAGCAACCGCTGTTCGGCTCGACGACGGCTCAGTTACAGTTCCCGCCAGGACTCCCTCAACTGAGAGGGTGAACTCGATTTGGAGGTCTGAGCCGGAGCCGGATTGGGAGTCGTAGGTTCCCTCGTAGAATCCTGCGTAACTCGGATTGGGAGCCTCCGTGTATCCTGCACCGCACCCCACGGGCTGGCCCCCACAGCCGGAAAGGAAAAGATTCGCGATGAGGGCGATGAGAATGGCGATTTGTTTCATGTTGCTTCCGCTGTGATCTCCTCTGACGAGCGGAAGTACTTCATGTTCAGAATCGTCAGGCCCAGGATGATGAGGAAGAGGATGACTCCGATGGCGCAGGCGTAGCCCATTCTTTGGAAGCTGAAGGCGTTCATGTACATCCATAGGCCGGGGACCATGGTTTTTAGGCCGGGGCCGCCTTTGGTGAGGATGAACATGCCTTCGAAGCCTTGGATGGTGCCGATGACGGTCAGGATTACCAGGAGCTTCATCTGGCTCAACACCAAGGGGACGTCGATGCGGAGGAACTTGCGGACGCCCTTGGCCCCGTCCAACTCGGCGGCCTCATGAATGCTCTCGGATATCCCAGCGAGGCCCGCGTAGTAGATGAGGATATTGATGCCTCCGGCGAAGGGGAAGCCGATGAAGACGATGGCCCAGAGGACGGTTCGGGGGTCGGAGAGCCAGCCTCTGGTGAGGTCCTCGCGACCGACCAGGCGCAGGAGTTCGTTCAGGAATCCAGTATCGCCGTAGACGATCCCTTGCCAGATCATCAGCCCGGCGACGCCGGGGACCACGATGGGGATGAGGAAGAGGACGCGGTAGAGGTAGCGGGCCTTTTCCGACCTAAGCGAGAAGATCAGCTTGGCGACGATGAGCGGGGCGGTAGTGACCGTCAGGAGACCGAACGCGGTGAGGAAGGCCAGGTTGGCAAAGCTGGAGAGCAGGGTGGGGTCGGTGAGGTACTCCTGGTAGTTGGCGAGGCCCACGAAGCGGGACTCGCCGCCGACCTCGTAGTCGAAGAACGAGGTCCAGAACGCCCAGAGGAACGGGACCAAGCTGAAGACCGCGAGCAGGGCGAAGGTGGGCGTCAGCATCGCGTAGATCGCGGCCTTGGAGGCGATGCCTTTCAGCTTCATTCTGCGCTCCGGGGTAGGTCCTTCATCTTGTCCCGGAGGGGCTGGAGTTCCCGCCATTTGGCTTCAAAGGGCGAGAGGTCGATCTGTTTGCGGCGGATGACGGTCTCGCTGGCGGTGCGGAGGTTGGATTCCATCCACGCCATAAACTCGTCCTCTTCCATGCCGCCGTTCAGGTACAGGTCGAGCATTCGGCGGTAGATTTCGTTGAACCGCAGGTCGAAGGTGAAGAGCCACTTGGTGGTGGTGTAGGGGCGCTGCAGGAACTCGTGGAATGGCAGGAGTTCGGGCTTGGGCTCCGAGCCGACGATGTTGGGCAGGAAGGCCAGGATTTCGTTGACTACCCGGTCCGAGTTCTCGGGCGTACACATGAACTGCAGGAAGGCGATGGCCCGCTTGAGCTTCTCCGAGGTCTTGGGGTCGCCGGTGTCGTTGAAGGCGCTGTTGGTCACCTCCAACTGGGTTCCCGAGCCGCCGATCACCACCTGGTCGTGGCCGTCGGCGAAGCGGTTGTGGGACCGGGGCATCGGGGGCAGGTAGAAGACGCCCCACTCGAACTTCACGTCCGGGTCGCGGGCCATGCGGTTGACAGAGATGCTGGAGGCCCACCACATCGCCGCCTGTTGGGTGACGAAGAGCTTGGTGAGGTCCGTGCCCATCGTCTTCTGGAAGTGTTTTCTCCAGGATTTGAGTTCGCGGAAGACCTCAACGAAGCGCGGGTCGCGGCGGGTGAAGAAGCCCTTTTGGAAGAGAAAGCTGATCTCATCCCAATCCAGATAGCCATCCATGTACTCCTCGCGAATGGGGTCCTTCACGATGTCGATGCCGGGGACGAGCTCCCCGTAGAGTTGATCGAAGATCAAGTCCATCCCCCAGTCCGCCATCTCGCTGAGGCCCGCCAGCATTGGAATCTTGCCTCCCTTTCTGATTTTCTCCTGCATCTCCAGAAACTCGGGCCAGGTCTTCGGGTTTTCCAGATTCAGTTGGCGGAAGATGTCCTTGTTGTAGAAGATGCCGGTCTCCACCATGTCGTAGGAGATGCAGTACATCTTGCCGTCCGGTGCGCCCTTGCCCCGGCTGATCGCCTGGTACTTGAAGAGGTCCCACCATTCCTTGCTTCCCGGCTTGCCTTCGGGGATGAAGGGATTGGGGGCGGTGAGGTAGTCGTCGAGGGCCACATACCAGCCCTTCTGCACATCCTGCCACACGTCCTCGACGTTGACATTGATGATCTCCGGCGCCTGTTCCGCCGCGAGTTGGGTGACCAGGTACTCCCGCGACCCGACGGGGGCTTCCGTAAACTCGATTCGAGTGTCGGGGAAGAGCTTTTCAAAATCGGCTTTGACCTGGGCGAGGCCTTGGAGCGGCTGGCCGACATTCATCGGGCGGCGGCCCGGCATGTAGATTCCGGGGGCGACGCGGATGGTGTACTTGCGAGGCGCCTCCCGCTTCCCGTCCTCGGTCTGTGTCTTCCTGTCATCCCGGGGCCAAAGCGCCCAGGCGCTTAGGCAGAGGATGAGAACGAGAAAGACGTGGCGGAGCACAGGTTCAGTCTAACACGGTCGTGGCTATGGGTTTGCATTGTATGCATCGTTTGCACTGTTAATCAGTGCCATGTTATTGCCTTTATATCTCTTGCGGTGGGAAGCGCGTTTTGTCAACCAACTTCTTTGTGGAACCGCAGATGGGGTTGCTGGCATTGGAGAAAAACACCAAGGCACCAGAACACGAAGGAGATTCTTCCGTCCGGTTGGGACGCAACCTACAGATGGGAAGGAACGACAGAAGGCACAGAGGGCCACAGAAAGACGCAGAATCAGCAGGCTTCATTTGATGCGTTTTCGTTGACGCTTCCTCTCGCTCACAGCTTTCAGCAGTTCGCGTCCCTTCATCCCGAAGGGATCATGCTCGACAGCCAAGGGTCAGGCGAAGCCGCCATCCTGGTAATCGCTGCCCAACCTCTCCAGCCCCAACGGGGCTGCACTCCACAAGCTTGTATGGTGCAACCCTTTCAGGGTTGGGGAGGTTTTGGCGGCATTTACCAGGGTAGCGCGGCCTGGTTTGAGGAACGAGAACACTTGAGGAAAGTAGGGCCGCGCAACCCTTCGCTGTCGAGCCAAACCCCGTCGGGGTGAACTAACGATAGGGACCCCAAAAAGACGCCAAATGAAGCTTGACAAGCTACTCAGTTAGATGCCCGAGCCTGATGGCGATGGGCTTTGAGATCGCTTTACCGGTGTACAGCCGAGACCTTAGCTTGGCGAAGTTCCCCGAGCTTTTGATGGATTCCAGACTGACGCTTGAAAGGGGGCGCAAGGCAATATAGACCCAGTACTCGCCTGACGGGACCCGGTGTTGCATCTTGGTTCGGATAGGCAGGTTTAGGGTCATAGCCTTCCGTGGAGCAAGGGTGATCAGGTCCCTGAACGTCGTCTGGGCGAGGTTGATGTCACGTTTATCGTTGAGGTCTTCGATGAGTCGCTTCTGGTTGTCGCAAAAAGATACGGCCAGGCTATTTGGATTGGAAGCGAAAGCCACGGACTTAGCGGTGAGGTTGCGGACCTCGACCTTGACTGACGTGATGTGGCGCGTTGCTTGAACGACGGAGGCTACCGAGATGGAGATCGGAGGCTCGACTTTTGGCGTCGGTTGAGCAAGGTAGATGAGCAGGTATATGGGTGTCAGCAACATCCTCTGGTCCTCACAAGCTTGACGGATCAGTTGGAGCTTCGGTTTGGCGGAGCCTTGCAACCCGGAGGCTTGGTGGTGAGTTTAGGCTCAGGGTTGGGTTGGTGTCCGGCCAAGTTTTACGGTCGGCGCACCTTGAGGCAAAAGAAAGCACGTTCCGTCAACCCATCGGATTCTCTTCTCGGACGTACCAAGTTCTGCTGGGCCATAACGTTAGCGCCGAACTAATACATCTGAGAATGTTTACATTTTGGTTCTAACAGGATAAAATCAGATGAAAAGCGATTCGAACCTATCGGTTAGATGGGAATAGGGACTTGCATAAGGAAGTCACTGAGAAGACCGCTTGATGAGATTAACATACGATCATCCTTCACGCGAGGAAGGGGAAGCTGCTAGGCGGCAACGCCAAGCACAAGGAGATGGGAGATGGATTTAAGGCAGCCTGGGGAATTTGGGACCCCTAGACGACTCTCTTTGGAACAACTGCGGATTCTGATCCGCCGCCGAGACCATGGCGATCCTGTGGTCATGGCCGCGGCTGAACTGCTTGATAAACTCGCCGGAGGGGCCTCGATTACCGAGATTGAAGGGCTCGTCAGTCGCAATGCCGAACTCAGCCTGAGGGTCGCTTGCGTGGCCGGGTCCGCGGCCTTTGGCGGGTACGAGGTGAAGTCGGTCCGACACGCCATTGAGCTGCTCGGCTCCGAGCAACTCCAGTCCATCTTGGCGACCATCATGGTCCTTTCGCCTATATCCAAGAGAAACCTGCTGGAAGGTATTACCAAGGAGCACTTCCAACGACGGTCGCTCTTGCTGGCCCTGCTATCGAGGAAGTTGGCGGAAAGGCTTAACTTCGGGGACGAAAATGCACACTATATGGCTGGCCTACTCCAAGACTGCGGCTATATCGCCATCGCGAAATTCGTCCCCGACAGAATGGAGCAGGTGGTCAAGGTCGCCCAAAGATCGGAGGTAAGCGATATCGTGGATATGGAGCGCTACTACCTGGGCTTCAGCCACGCCGAAGCAGGGCGCGCGCTAAGCGAGGAGTACAACTTCAGAGCCGAGATATGCCAGGCTATCGGCTATCATCACGCGCCCTTTGACGCCGACCCGAAGGTGCAAGCCTTTGCCGACCTTGCCCACCTCGCGAGTTGGATGGTGAACGAACTGGGCCTTTTCATTTTCGAGGGATGCCCCCAGCATGATCTAGACAAGTACGTCCTTCAGCGACTGAAAGTGGAGCCCGACCAGTTCGCGCCCGTGATCGAAACCGTCAAAAGCGACACGGAGCAGACCTATCGGGCGTTTGTCGCATAGGAAAACTTTAGCCCCTGCTGGCGGCTTGCGCCGCCAGCTAGCGGTTGGAGGCTTTTATGTCATTAAGAACTTTCGAATGTGATTGCTCTCGCCCTTTCTTTCGGCACACCATCCGAGACTTGGAGACCGATTGGGTTTCTTGTTGCCCCTTCCGCAATCTTCTACAATCGGCGTTCCCGCTATATGGCCAATGGCCCTATTGAGCGGGCAAAGTGGGATGCCAGCTTCGGTGACTCTGCGCCCTGGCAAAGAGAGCAAAAATGGAAGGGCAAATATTGAGGACTCACTATATACTAAAGGCGGAAGGGCTGTAGTCCCTTTTTGGATTGCCTATGTTTGCGCGCCTTAAGAGGGAAGAGAGGAAGCCGAGCTACCCAAGTCCGGCACGTCAATGGCAGGGGCTGATCACAATCGTCGTCTGCATCGTTCTCATCGAGTTCGTCTCATCGAACTTTGGACGTATGAGGAATCCGGCGGGGCTGTTAGCCCTCGCCGCGATGTTTGTGACCCATTGGTCCGGCTTGAGGACGGGACTGGTGTGTGCAGCCGTTATCTTCTGCTACCTATTGACCGATTACTCCAATCCTGGAACGATCCTCGAATACACCCCGGCAAACGTCAAGAGGCTCATCAGCGCCGCTATCGGGCTGCCCTTTTACGTCTTGCTGGTTGGCGTCATCGGGGGAAAGCTTCGGAAAGCGAGGATTCGGGAGTTCGATGCCCGAGAGCGGGCAAACCAAGAGGAAGAGCAGCGCCTTACGGCGGAAGCCCAACTGCAGTCAAGCGAGGAGATGCGCAGGCTCGTAATCGACTCGGCCATGGATGCGATCGTCGTGTATGACGCGAATGGGCGTATTACCTTGTGGAATCCGAGCGCCACTCACAAGTTCGGTTGGACGCCAGAAGAGGCGGAAGGTCATTCTTTTGAGAGTGTCGTTCTTCCGGATCGTTATAGGGAGGTTTACGCAAAGTCCGTCAGCCAACTTTTAGAGGAAGGAACCGTCCAGGATGGGAATCGCCTGGAGGCAACGGGCGTGGCTAAGGACGGAAGGGAGTTTCCCATCGAAGTCTCTATCGCTCCACACGTCGCTCCACAGGGGACGTCGCTCATTGTCTTCATCCGCGACATGACGGAGCAGAAGAAACTGAACGACCGGCTTCGCCAAGCTCAGAAGATGGAGGCGATCGGCACGCTTGCCGGTGGCATCGCGCATGACTTCAACAACGTGCTGGCCGCGATCTCTGGCAACATCGCCTTGGCCAAAGAGGATACGCCGAGGGACAGCCCAGCCTCGGTTAGTCTTGCCGAGGTCGAGAAGTCTGTGCAGAAGGCCGTTTACATCGTCCGCCAGATACTAACGTTCAGTCGCGCAGGAGACTCGGATGTCAAAACGATGGATATCGCCCCGGTTCTGGAAGATGCAACCCGCCTGCTGCGGGCCACGATTTCGGCCACGATGGAGGTCAGCCTTCATGCCCCCAAGGGCCTTCCCGCTGTGTCGGTCGATGCGACGGATATCCACCAGATGGTGCTCAATCTCGGCATCAACGCTTTCCACGCCCTGGAAGGTCGCAACGGCACCTTTGAGATATGGGTGACTCAGATCGATCTCGACCCCGAGACGGCGAAGAGCCTGATGAACCTTGCTCCGGGTCGCTATGTTCGCTTGTCGTTCGGAGACAATGGCTGTGGCATAAACGAGGAGACGATGCAGCGCATCTTCGAGCCGTTCTTCACTACCAAAGATGTTGGAGAGGGCACTGGTCTCGGATTGGCAGTCGTGTACGGCATCGTAGCCCGTCATGGCGGGGCCATCTTTCCTTACAGCGAACTCGGCAAAGGAACGGTATTCCACGTGTACCTTCCCTCGGTTAAGTCCAAGGCTCCGGTTCCAGATATGCCTTCTACCATTCCCGTGGCAGGAAAGGGCGAACGAATCCTCTATGTGGACGACGACGAAGCTCTGGTCTTTATGATGAAACGGATGCTGGGAAGGTTGAACTACAACGTCGTGGGGTTTACCGATCCGTCCGAAGCGCTTTCGGTGTTTCAGTCCGATCCTGGCGCGTTCGATTTGGCAATCACCGATATGTCGATGCCCCACATCAACGGGCCAGCCCTGGTGAAAAAGATGCAGGACATCCGCACCGATATGCCCATTATCATGGTCACTGGCTATATCCGTCCCGACGACTTGGAACAAGCGCGGCATTTGGGCATCCAGGAGTTGGTGCTAAAACCTAACACTGCCGCTGAGATGAGCGAAGTGCTTCACAGGATTCTAGAACATCGCCTGCCGCTTCCTTCTTAAGAGCAAACCTGGAAACAGACTCAAGCGGTAGGGGTTGTTGAGGCATTGTAAACCTCTTGCCCGTAAGCGGGAACTCCCATGCTAACGCCATCCGTAAAACAGCCATGCTATTGTCTACGATTCTTTTCTCACTTGTTTATTCTCAGGAAAAACTTGGCCCCGCTATGCTGGAGCAGTGGAATGATCGCCTGGAAAAGGCCCGCTTCATGTCCGGCGTTCTCAAGGTCGAGGGTGGAGAATTTGGGGACGAGGTGGCCTTCCAGATGGAGAAGCCCAACAAAGCTCGAATCGTCGGCAAGAAGCAGGAAACCTTCAGCAACGAACACAACATGTGGCACTATTTGCCGGAGTCCAAGAGCTACTACAAGTACGCCGCCAGTCCAGAACTGCCTCGTGTGTCGCCATTCCTCCTCGGCTTTGAGGCCTTCTTTGGGAAACCTTCCGACTTCGAATATGCTTCAGAGCGGCGAACGAAGTTCGACGGGGTGGATGTCCTTGCGGTCACGGTCAACCAGCTACCGGCGCGAACCACCATGTTTGGCAAGTTTGGGGTGTCATCGACGCACTTCAGCCTGACCCACCACTTCGACCTAGCTTCGAAACGCCTTCTTGGCACGACCATGAAACTGCCGATGGCCGATGTCACGACAAGGCTCCAAGACCTCGCCTTTGAAAAGCAGAAAGGAGTTTCCTTTGCCTGGAGTCCTCCCAAAGACGCCAAGTTGATCGCCACGGTGGACTACGACAGTTTGCTCCTTCCCGCCGAGACGAAGGCGCCGGATTTCAACCTGCCCACGGAATCGGGCAAGGAGATCCGCTTGAGCGACTATGTAAAGGGCAAAAAGGCCGCGCTGATCACGTTCTGGTTCTATGGCTGTGCCGGTTGCATGATCGAATATCCTCACCTCGACGAACTCAACCGAAAGCTCCAAGGGAAGGGATTGGCGATCCTCGGAGTCAACCCGATCGATCCCGTCAAAGAGGTCGTCGGTTACTACAAACTTGGCAAGTTCTCGTTTCCCTCGATCATCTCAAAAGGAACGGCTGTCGACTTGGCAGCTGCCTACAAGGTCCAAGCGTATCCCACCAACTTATCTGATCGGTCCCGACCTGCGCGTGATCGACCGGTGGACGGGAGAGAGGTCGGCCCGTCTCCAGCAGAATTTTGAGAAATTAGGCATCCGCTGACCTCGTCACAAGGCTGTACTGGGAGTCAGGGCGGGGTACTGCCCATCTAATGGGTGGTGCCCAGGAAAGGACTCGAACCTTCACCCCCTTGCGGGGACTGGCACCTGAAGCCAGCGCGTCTACCAATTTCACCACCTGGGCAAGCGGGGGAGTTATTTGTACCCGGTTTTGGGGAGGGTTTGCGAGGGGACCTAGGGATGTGGCTTGTGGTCTGTGGATTGTGAGTTGTGATGGAGGTGAGGGCGTGATGGAGGTGACGAACCTGACCGAT
>CAZCSP010000035.1:0-41871 GCA_964501275.1 uncultured Fimbriimonadaceae bacterium
CTTGGCGATAGCGTTCGCGTTCACGTTGCCGAGCATGAAGTGGTACTGGCTGGGGATGCCCGTCGTACTTGTCGGCTGACTTTCCCGCACATTGGCAGGGATCGAGCCGTCCACAAAGACGATGGCGTCGAACTTGGCGTTCAGGTTACCTTCCTCAAGTTCTTTGGGGAAGACGACTTTGTAGGGAATCCCAAACTGGTCCATGATCCAGCGCGTCCAGCCGGATTCCATGGAACCGCCGTAGCGATCCCAGAGGGCGATGCGGGGAAGGGAGGCTTTAAGTTGGGCGTTCTGGATCTGGCTATCCCCCGAGATGTCAATCAGTCGCGGTTTGGAGTCCTGACCAAACCAAACGGCAATGCTCCCATTTGCCTTAAGAACTCTAAACGCATCCTCGTATATCCAACTCCAACTCATGGGCGCGTCAAGTCGCCTACCGCCTCCCTGAATCTGGTTTGGATTCGCCGTAGGCGAGGAGTATGTCTTTGTTTTAAGTGCCGGGAGATCGAGAATACGATCGTACTGGACGCCCATTTGCATCGCAAGGGTATACCCAGCGTTATCGTAGGGGGCAATCGGCGGCGCACCGGGCATCGGGATATCGTTCGGGTGGTCCTGAGGCTCGAACATATCAAGGATATGTGCCCGATAGGCTTGCGCCGTCCGAATCACAACGGTTTGATCTTCATACACCTTTCCGTTGATCACCTGTTTCCCGTCCAGACGCTCAATGAGAACTCCGTTATGCTCTAGCGCTTCGATTAACTTGCTAGCTACAGAGATGTCGTGTTGGTCGCCCGGAATCACATAGGCCTTCGCATCCCTCAACTCGGGTTTCCTCAAATCGGCCAAAGACCTTGCCCCTTCCACGCGACTGGGATAGTCCGTCCAGGTGTCCTTCCGGCCCCGCTCGATCTGGCGTTTGCCCATGGAGTAAATCCCATACAGGAACTCCTCCCGCCTCTTGGCGGCCAAATCCAGGATCGCCATGTTGGCGGTCACCGAGTACTCGACCGACTGCCGGAACTTCCAGGGCTGAGGCTCGATGGGGAAGATGAGGTTGCCTTTAGGGACCAGGCGATCCGCAACGAACGGGATCGACATCGGGGTGGGGGAGCCGATGGTCTCGGTGAGGATGCCGATCATGTTGTGGTAGTAGGCGGTGGTGCGCAGGCCGCCGTTCCACCAGGTGGAGTAGCTGGCCCCGGTCCTCTGGGTGACGCCCGGTTTGCCCTCCTCGATAAAGCGATTCTGCATCGCCGTACCCACCAGTTCGATGCCCGAGATCACCTGGGGGTCGATGTGATGGTTGAAGGGGTCTCGGAAGGGGGGCGCGAACATGACGGTTCCGCGCGGCCCGGTCTGGTGGTGGTTGTACATGACCTGCGGGAACCACTGCCGGTACATGATATTGTTCATGTTCTGCGACTCTTTCTGGGTGGCGGCGTAGAAGTCGCGGTTGTTGTCGTGCCCGATGTACTTTTGGTAAAGGCGGGGAATGCGCATATTGCGCTTGGTCGGGTCGCTCTCCTGCATGTACCAGTCGCTCACCAGGTCCATCCCGTCCGGGTTGGCGTGGACAAAGAGGATGATGACGTTGTCGAGGATGCGCCGGGCTTCCTCGTCGTTGCGGCTGACCATCTGCCAGGAGGTCTCGATCAGTTGCTGGGCGCCCAGGGTCTCGGTGGCATGGAGCCCGCCGTCGATCCATACCACGGCTTTTCCTTCCTTGGCCAACTTGCGGGCTTCCTCGGGAGAGATGCCGTCCGCCAGACAGAGGGTTTTGGCGATCTCTTGGTAGCGTTTCAGACGGCGGTGGTTGGCGGGGGAGGTGACGATCGCCATCAACTGGTCGCGCCCCTCCTCGGTCTTGCCGATGGACTGGACCACCATCCGGTCGCTCTCCTTATCCAGCCTCTTCCAATACTCGCTGAACTGCTTATAGTTGGAAAGGTAGTAGTCCGCCCCGACCTCATGGCCGAAGAACTCTTTGGGAGAGGTCAGCTTGGGTTGGGCGAGCGCGAGGGCAGGGGCAAGGAGAACGAAGAACAGTCCCGTCCGAGTCATGTTAAGGACGTTACCCTGCTGGGATCGCCGAATTTATTCGGCACGCTTGTAGTTGTAACCAGTTGGGGGTACCAGAGCGGGCTTGGACGTCTGCTTGTACAAGTAGGCGGCTGGTACAAACGTGCCGAATAAATTCGGCGATCCCAGCGTCCCAGGGCGAGTTGGTCTATAAGCCGGATTCTGTTTTTGTATGGCGATTTATCTACGCGGCCAACCCGGACGGTCCGCGAGCCGCATCATCCCGTCCCTATTTGGCCTTGCTTCCAGTGGGGTTTGCCCCCGGCCGCCTTACGACGGACCGGCGTGAGCTCTTACCTCACGATTTCACCCTTGCTGGGGACGGCGTTGGGTTTTAGGTGTTACGGCATAACGGATTTTCCGAAACACCGAAATGCCCAAAGCCCAACACCGTCCCAGCGGTTTGTTTCTGTTGCACTTTCCGTCGGGTCGCCCCGCCCTTGCTTGCGCAAGGCACTGTGCTCTGTGAAGTCCGGACTTTCCTCCCCGATTTCTCGAGGCCGCCATCCGACCAACTCGCTCTTTAAGTATATCGGCCCTTTCCCCTTGCAACCGGGTGATATGATGAAATCGTTTCCTAGTACTAGGACCGAGGATGCAGAACGACTTCAGCCAGCATGAGGCGCAACTGCGGGCGGCTCGCCAGCTTGCGCTTCATCTGAGGCAGAATCCAGCGGACGCCCAGCGTGCGCCGGGTGAACTTGCCGAGCAGTTTGGCCTCCCCGCCGCGTTCGTTTCGAACGTGCTGAGCGGGGTGCAAGGCAATGCCCGGCGTCCCGAGGCCTGGCTTCCCAAGATCGACTTTTCTTTCGTCATCAGGGCTTACCAGTCGGTCGACCGGTTTTTTGAGAGGCTGATCAAGAACCCGGTGCTGTTTGTGCTGGCCACATCCGCCATCTTCCTGCTCGTGGCAATCCTTCTCGGCCCCAATGCCTCGTTTTCGATCTCTGGCCGCAACGCGGCCAGGACGAGCGGGACGATGGGTCTCGACAGCATCCTGATCGCGCTGGGCGCTTTGCTGGTGTTTGGTCTGCATATGATCACCTTCTTCAAGAAGAGGATGGTGCGATACGCGCTGTTGAGCGGACTCGGCCTGTGGATCGGGCTTTCATTCGTCATGATGACGCTTACATGGGTCGGCATCAAAGATGATGCGAGGTACCAGTCGGCGGTCTCCGGTCTTTTGCTGCTCGTCGCGTTTGTGATGCTGTTCATGTGCGCCATCTACGCCGCGATTGGTGGCGGGGCGGCGGTTTTGGGCGCCTATCTGGAGATGCTTCGCCATAAGCTCCGAGAGGACCGGATGTCGCGGCAGGAACTCCTGGAGCACTACTTCGAGCTTCAGGAACGCCTAGATTCCAGCCACGGTTTGGCTCCCCAGCCCAGCATCTTCGATACTCCGGTGGCCAAAGCGCTATTGGGCACTGGGCCCCTATGGGCTTTGCTGATCGGATTGGTGCTGAGTTCGTTGAACGTGATCGTGGAGATGGCGAGCGGCGTGGGCGCCCGTCCTCAGGAGCCCGGTTGGACTGTCTACACCGCATTGGTTTTGATTGTGGTGATGTTCCTCACATACATTCTGGCGGGCTTCTTTGCGAAGAACTTCTGGTATGCGATCATCCAGTCGTTGGCCGTTGGAATTGGGTCCATCCCCCCGATGATTATCGGCGTCCAGTTCTTCAAGATCACCAGCTTAGAGAGGGCTCTCCAACCGGCCACAATCCTGTTTTCAACGCTGGCCTACCTCGTGTTGTCGCTCTTTGGCGCGTTGGGAGGCTTGGTGCAGAGGCGAGCGGGCAAGGAGCTGAACTTGGCCCAGAACGACCCGGCTTCGATCTTGGCGGAGATGGTGCGTATCCAGTGGAAGCTCTCCGACCGCCGCTCCTACCTGTGTGTCATGGTGGTGGATGCGGCGAAGAGCTCGGAGATGAAGGCCTTGGCCGACCCCTTGGCGGTGGAGTACTCGTTCCGGGAGTATCAAAACCTCCTCACCTCTCTCAGCGCCCAGGTGGGGGGACGGGTTCACTCCACGGCGGGGGACGGTGCGGTCATCGCCTTTCCCAGCGCCCAAGAAGCGTTTACCGCCGCGACCAGAATCCAAACTGACGTGGAGCGATTCAACCGCGAGGACAACCGCCTCCAACTTCCCTTCCGACTCCGCATCGGTCTGCATATGGGCGAGATCGTGGGCGACCTTGACGAAGTTGAATTCACCGAGGTGATCGACATCGCCGCTCACGTTCAGGCGGCGGCTCCAGTGGGCGGTATCGCGGTGACGGAAGAGGTCGCGAACAGTCTCCCGATGGAGGAGTTCATCCCGCTGGCAAACCAGGTCGATGGGCAGAACGTTCTTCTAGCCCTAAACCCGACGGTGGACAAACCTTGGCAAGCGTTCTCGAGCTAGGTCGGCTGGCGTATGAGCCAGCCTGGGAGGTTCAGCGGCGGATTCAGGCCCAGGTACAGGCTGGGGAGCGCGAGGACACGCTCATTTTTGTGGAGCACCCGCCCGTGCTGACCCTCGGGGCCAACTTCCATGAGGAGAACTTGCTGCTAACTCGCAAGGAGTATGAGGCGCGAGGGATTGAGGTGGCAAGGACGGATCGTGGCGGAGATGTGACGTTTCACGGCCCAAACCAACTGGTGATCTACCCGATCTTCGACCTCCGTCGGCACGGGAAGGACTTGCACAAGTGGCTTCGCGATCTGGAGGAGGCGGTGATCTTGGCTTGCCGGTCGTTTGGGTTGGAGGGGCGTCGGTCTTCAGTGAATACGGGGGTCTGGATCAACGAGCGGAAGGTGGCGGCGATCGGGATCAAGGTGTCGCGGTGGGTCTCCATCCACGGGATCGCTCTGAACTGCGACAACGACCTCTCACCGTTCAACTTGATCGTGCCCTGCGGCATTCAGACGCACGGCGTGACCTCGCTAAGCCAAGAGGCCGAGCGGGAAATCGACATTGAAGAGGCAAAACCGAAGATCGTTCGGGCGTTCGAGTCCGTCTTTGGGGTTACGTTCTCTTCCCATGAAGACTCTCGAACACATCCCTAACGCCGCCGGACTGGACGAGGCCGGGCGAGGTCCCTTGGCGGGTCCAGTGGTGGCGGCGGCGGTGGTTTTGCCCGAGGGCTTTGACGTTTGCGGGCTGAACGACTCCAAACAACTGGACCTTGCGACACGCTTGGAGTTGGAAATTCGGATCAAAGAGGGCGCGGTTTGGTCGGTTTGTTTTGTCGAGCCGGACGAGATCGACCAGTTGAACATCCTGTGGGCAAGCATGGCGGCGATGGAGCGGGCCTACTTCAAACTGGATGTGGTGCCTGCGCAGACTTTTGTGGATGGGAATCGGGTGCCCAAGGCGTTGCTGGGGTGTGGGCAGGCGGTGGTGAAAGGGGATGCAAAGCTGGCCTGCATCGCGGCGGCATCGATTTTGGCCAAGACCGCCCGGGATCGGTACATGGCGGAGATGGCTTGTATGCATCCCGAGTACGGTTTCGAGCGGCACTTCGGCTACCCCACACCGGAGCACCTAGAGGCGTTGCGGAAGCATGGGCCTTGTGCGATCCATCGCCGGTCGTTCGGGCCGGTAGCGGCGTTTGACCAGGGTGTGCTGGCACTGTAATAACAGCTCCCCCGACATCCGTTCGCCTGACACTTGGCTAGCCGTTGCGCTAAGATGTCGGGGGTTCCTACTTGTAATACAATGTGGAACGGAGATGTTTAGTCACTCAAAGGTTGTTCGGGCTCGATTTGACGGAGAAATTTTCGTGCCGGAAAAGCAAGTTGAGCTACCTGTTGGAACGACGGTTTATATACATTTGATCTCAACTGCCGATGTAGACGAGCGGCGCAAGAGAGTTTTCCTATCTCTCTGCGGCTCAATTGACGATCCTACTTTTGTGGAACCCGAGGACCTTCCGGAAAGAGATGTTCCGTCCTTTGACTTCTAGCCAAAGCTCTTGAAGAAGCCAGCTCAAGTTTTAACCACAGAAATGCGCAGATGATGTGGTTTCGGCGACTTTTTGTATTCCCGCATACAAAACCCAGATAGGACCTCGGAGGATTGGGCTTCCCTGGTCGTTATTCTCTAGCAAGAGGTAAAGAAATGACCAACGAGAGAATTCTAGGAATCCACCACATGACCGCCATCACCCACGATGCGCAGGCGAATGTGGACTTTTACACTGGCTTGCTGGGCCTGAGGCTGACCAAGTTAACGGTCAACTTCGATGACCCGACGGCCTACCACCTGTACTACGGTGACGGCCTGGCCACCCCCGGTTCCGGCCTTACCTTCTTCCCCTACCAAGGACGGCAAGGCAAACTGGGTGCCGGGCAGGTCACGACTACCGGACTTGCGATCCCCGCCGACGCCATGGGCTGGTGGATCGACCGCTTTGCCGCCGACGCCGTGGACTTCGACAATCCGTTTGCTCGGGGCGATGAAGAAGTTCTGCCCTTCCGCGCTCACGACGGCCTACCCTTGGAGTTGGTGGCTTCGCCCGCCTACACCCCAGGTGTTCTGGTTGAAGGTTCCCCTGTGCCGCATGAGAAGTCGATTAGCCGAATGCACTCGGTGACCATCACCGAGAACTACTCCGAAGCGACGTTGAAACTGTTGACCGAGACCCTGGGCTTCGAGCCGGTGAGGGACGAGGGCCAGCGGATTCGCCTGCAAGGGGCCAACAAGGGGCCGGGAGCCTATCTCGATCTGGTCGTCGATCCGACGGTTCAGCATGGGCATGGCGGCTTTGGCACCGTCCACCACATCGCGTGGGGAACGGAGAACGAGGACACTCAGGTTGCCTGGCACAAGGAGATTCAGGAGAAGGGCTACCACATCAGCCCGATCATGAACCGCGACTACTTCAAGTCGATCTACTTCCGCGAGCCAGGAGGCGTGCTGTTCGAGATCGCGACGATGGGGCCGGGAATGACCTTGGACGAGGAGCCCGCCGCCCTGGGAACCAGCCTGAGACTGCCCCAGATGTACGAGCCGATCCGATCGCGCATCGAAGCCAGCCTGCCCAAACTCCGACTGCCCAGCGGAGTGACGGTGCCGGTTGAGTTGGCGGAGTCGAAATGAGCTTCGCCGTCGATCAGTTCGTCCACAAATTCGTCCCGCCCTCGACCGACGAGAAGAGAACCCTCCTGCTCCTTCACGGAACCGGAGGGGATGAGAACGACCTGATCCCCCTCGGGCAGACCCTCCTGCCCGGGGCGGGCATCCTGAGCGTTCGCGGGCGGGTTCTCGAAGGAGGAATGCCGAGGTTCTTCCGGCGGTTTGCCGAAGGCGTATTCGATCTGGACAACCTTCGCGAAGAGACTTCTGCGTTAAGCGCCTTCGTAGAAAAAGCGGCTCAGGAATATGGAGTCGATTCAGCTCATATAGTGGGGGTTGGCTTCTCCAATGGGGCCAATATGGCGCACTCGCTGATGGGCCTGTATCCCGGTTTGCTCTCAGGGGCGGTCCTGATCAGGGCCATGACCACTATGCCGGAGCATGTCTATAGTGGCTTGGAAGGGAAGCACGTTTTCCTTTCCTCCGGCAAATCCGACCCGATCCTGCCTGTCTCCGACGCCGAGAACCTCGCAAAACAGCTTCGCGAAGGCGGCGCGGAGGTGACCCACCTGTGGCTGGATGCGGGACACAATCTCACCCGGCAGGAGATTAGTGAGATTGCCGCTTGGCTAACCTCCCCTTTCTCCCCAAAGGTTGGGGGTTTGAACTTGTAGTTGCCGCAGACCTGTAGGCGGCGGATGCATTGTGCCGCCGTCATGCCGAGAGTTTGGTGGTTGGATACAAACATCGCGGCAACTACAAGCAAAACCTCCTCCCCCGACCCTCTCCTCCAAGATGAACCACGTGGAGGAGGGGGAAACTCAACTCACCAAAAAATCCGCAATCGCGAACATCTTCTTCTGGCTCTCCTCCGACGTCTTCAACGAGGGTCGGTAGGGCAGGATGCGGCTGGCGAGGAATGCGGTGTGGCCGTCGCGATTCTGGGCTTCGCCGAATAGGGTGACATAGGGGTTGCAGATGACGGCGTGGCCGTACTTCAGATAGGTCTCGTTGAAGCAGGTCACGTTCAACAGGCCAGTCTCATCCTCCAGGTCGAAGAACATCACCCGATTCCCACTGGAGGTCGGGGGGAAGCGGAGCCGGATCGGATTGCCCACTACAAAATACTTCGACCGATCCGGCAAACTCCCCGCCTCCATCGCCGTCACCCCTCCCTTCGACCTCACCCGCTCCCGCTCGAAGGCCATCAGATGGCGCTCGGTGTCCATTTCCAGTACCTGACGTTCAAACATCGCCTTCTCCATCGAGGTGAAATCCTCGATATCCTCAGGCAAATCAGGTTCCGGGATCGATAGTTCCAGCCGAGAAGGATCGCCATCACCCTGCCTCAAGTCGCCATACCGGATCGCGCGGGGGATGGACCATAGGAGGGAGCGGCGATTGGGGTGGAGGGAGTCCAGGGCGCCGCATAGAATGAGGCACTCCAACTCATCTTTAGGAGGCCTAACTTTTGCGACGAAATCGAAGAAGGATTCATAAGGTTTCCTAACGACAATCTTCTCCGCCGTCTGTTTGGAAAGACCTTTGATTTGCGAAAGCGAAACGCGGATGGCGCCCTGGGGGAGGACGAGCTTGGGGTCTTCGGTTGACATCACATCTTCGACCGTGAATTTCGCCTGACTCCGATTGACGCACACCGAATTCACCTTCACCCCCCGGTTCCGAGCCTCGTTGGCCAAGGTGCAGGGGCCGTAGTAGCCGGCGGGCTGGGCGTCCAGGAGGGCGGCGAAGAAGGGGGCGGGGTAGTTCTGTTGGCAGTGGATCGACCGGAT
Source organism: uncultured Fimbriimonadaceae bacterium (assembly GCA_964501275.1). GTDB lineage: Bacteria > Armatimonadota > Fimbriimonadia > Fimbriimonadales > Fimbriimonadaceae > 55-13. The sequence continues at coordinate 8,938 of CAZCSP010000035.1, forward strand.
GGAGATGTCGGCGAAGGCGAGGGCGTGACCCTCGGCGAAGCCGTAGCCTTGGAACTGGGCGACCAGGCCGTAGACCTCTTCGGCGATCTCGGGAGGGTGGCCTCGGCTGACGATCTTTTCCAGGACCGCTTCGCGGATGCCTTGAACGTAGGACTCCTGCCGCTTCTGGTAGATCGCCTCTCGAATCTCCTCGGCCTGGTCCGAGCTATAGCCTCCGAACGTTTGGAGAAGCATATCGACCTGCTCCTGAAAGACGATGACTCCGTAGGTTGGTTGGAGGATGCGTTGTAACTCGGGATGGTTGAATGAGAAGTCCTTGCCGTTGCGCCGGTGGATTAGTTCCGTCAGCTTCACCGCACCCCCCACGCCCGGTCGGATCGCGGCCTGTACGATTCCCGCATCTCGGAAGTTCTTGGTCTTGAGTCGGATATGCGCTTGACGCATGGCGGGGGAGGCGGATTGGGGGATGCCGATGAGTTGGCCAGCCCGCATTGCGCGGAAAGCCTCCTCATCCTCCACATCCAACGTCTCGACGTTGAACTCCGACGACCGCACTCTGATCCTCTGCTGGATATCGGACAGCACGTCGTTGCCTCGCAGGCAGAGAACGTCGAACTTGTCGAAGAAACCCTTCGCGCTCCGTTTGTCCCACTGGATGATGTCCACTCCATCCACCGCCGAATGGGTGACGGGGACGACGTCGCAGACTGGTTCGCGGGAGATCACGACCCCGGAGGAGTGGGATCGCAGGCTTCGGGGGAGGTCCATCATGAGGTTGGCGAGGCGGAAAACCCAGTGGAACCGCTCTCGGGGGATGTTGCTGTTGCGGAGTTCGGGCTTGCGTTCGATCTCCTGTTCCAAGCGATCGGGCGAGACGCTTCCGTGGAGACGCTTGACCAGATAGGAAAGGTCCTCGGAGGGAATGCCCATCACCTTCCCCACCTCTCGGACGATCCCTCGCGTGCGGTAGGTTCCGATGGCGGCGACGGTCGCGACGTGGGCCTTCCCGTACTTGCCGACCAGGTAGTTGCGCACGTCGTCGCGGCGTTTGGCTTCGAAGTCGATGTCGATGTCCGGTCGCTTCTTGGCCTCTTCGGGCAGGAAGCGGTCGAAGTGGAGGTTGTGCTTCAGGGCGTCGATGCGGGAAAGGCCAAGGCAGTAGGCAACGAAAGAGTCCACCACCGAGCCACGCCCGCTCAGGACAATCCCCTGCTCCCGTGCCCATTGGCACATATCCCACGCGATCAGAAAGTGCCCCTCGAACCTGTTCTTTTGAAGCCGCCTCAGTTCCATTTCCAACCGGGCGATCTGCTTGCGGTTCACGCTTCCAAACAGCCGTGCCGCGCCCTCGTAGGTTTTGATCCGAAGCATCTCGGTTTCGTTCTCGCAGAAGGGTGGGAGGTCGGTGCGGCCGGGGAAGACGTTCTCCTCACACCTTTCCGCCACCCGCAACGTGTTCTGGACCAGATCCGGGCGGTCGGCGAAGAGGCGGAGCATCTGGTCGGGCGTGCGCAGGTATCGCTCGGCGTTGAGAGCCCTTCGCGGGGGGAGGAGGATTTGGGGTTGGGAAGGGTCCCGCCTCGGCTTGCGGCCCTCCAACTCCTCGATCAGGCAGAGCGTCTCTACGCAGGCGATGGCATCCTGGGCAGGGAAATCGCCGAGGGTTCGGTGGGTGATCGGCCCGCCTGCCACGGCCACCACCCCAAATTTCTCGCCAAGCTCCAGCAACTTGCGATTGACCGAAATTTCCCACGGGAGATAGCTACGCTCGATCTGGATAAACGTGTTTTCTCTTCCGTAAAGGTGGAGGAGGAAGTCCAGCCAACCTCGCGCGGCTTGCTCGTTTCCTTTCGCCAGGCACCGATTGATCGGCCCGAGGTCGCCTCCGGTGAGGCAGAGCAGGCCCTCGGTACGGCGCATCAGCCTCTCGCGGGTGCAGAGTGGGAAGAGGCGGGGCTCATTTAGGCAGCAGTCGGTGACGAGGCGGGACAGGTTTCGATATCCGACCTGGTTCCGCGCCACCAAGACCAGTTCGCCGCCCTCATCCATCTCGAAGGAGGCTCCGATCAGGGGATGCAAGCCTGCTTCACTGGCGTTCCGGTGAAACTCCACCGCGCCCGCCAGCGAGAACGGGTCGGCAAGGAGGACCGATTGGTAGCGTCGGGCAGCTTCGAGGTTGACAATCTCGGCACTGGAGATGGTGCTACGGCCCAAGGCGTGTCCGCTGACGATGTGGAGGGCGGCAAACGGCTGTTGGGGGACGAGGCCCCGGAGTTGGGATGGGTTGAAAGAGGGCAGATGACCCATGGCCTTCGCCACCTTATCGTCGCGCGGCTGGGGAACCCGGGAGGGCGGCTCGTCGCGGATGTCGGCGAGGCAGGGCAACTCCCGCGACTTTTCCCGCCGAATCCCTTTCTCATCCAGGTAGCGGCAGAACTCGCGCTGAGGCTGACCCTCCCACCACTCCCCGGCCTCCCGCCACCGGGCCAGGATTTCATTGCCAGCCGGTGGCATGCTTCCACATTCTCAGGACTTTGACTCGACGCGGCTCTTCACGCTGGGTTCCCAGTTCGATCGCTTTGTCGCCAAACACCGTTCTCACATGGTTGAGGGCGGGTTGGATGCGCGTTTCGACCTTGGCGGCATCGAACAGGCTGGGCTGGTAGGTTTGGACTTTGCGAAGCTCGGGGAGAAGGATTCGGATCGCCGTCAAAGGACGGTCGATCTGGCCCTCCAGCATCAGTCGCAGGGCCATGAACGCGGTGCGGGGGCACCTCACGGGCTTGGCGAAGGTGCGGGCGAGGGTTTTGGGCGGCCCTTCCTCGAACTCCAGAGTCAGGCGAACCTTGGCTCCTTCCACGGACTGCCGTTGGAGACGCTTGCCAATGCGAGTGCTCCAAGTTTGCGCTCCCTCCAGGATGGTCTCCCAGGACTCGGTGCCGCCGGGAAAGGCGAAGCGGTCGGCGAGGGCGTCGGGCGGGTAGATCGGCTTGACGGGCTCGCAGTAGCCGCCCCGCGCCGCCTGGTGGATCGCATAGACCTGCTCGCCAAACTGCTCCTGGAGCACTCCAAACGGAATCTCCGCCGCCTGCCCGATTGTTGAATAGCCCAGAAACTGGAGCCTCGTCCGATGCTCCTGTTGGGCGGGGGCGAGCAGGGCGATGGGGAGGTTGGCGATGAACCGCTTGGGGTCTTGAAGGGCTTGGTTGCGATCGTCCAACTCGGCGGCGAGGCGGGCGATCCACTTGGCTTTTGCCAATCCGGTTCTTGGGGAGAGCCGGGTCTTCTCCGCGAGGGCGCGCACGAGGTCTTCCGCCACGCTCACCGGATCGGGATGGAGCTTGAAATCCAGAAACGCCCCATGCTGTTCCACGGGCTCGATGGCGTCGGTGAACTCCAGGCAGGCATCCAACCATTCCAACTGCCGCGCCCGGTAATCCTCCTCTCGCCAGGCGATGTACTCGGCTTCGGATAGGATGCTCTTGGCGGCCCGAACCGTCATCCCGACCGATATTTTTCGAGTTGCGGCATGGGGGTTGAGGTCCAAGACGTGGCCCTCTTTGACCACGACCACGGGGCGGTCTTGGGGATGCTGGGCGACATAGAAGTGGGGCAGTTCCACCCAGGCGGCGGGGCCGAGTTCGAAGTCGTTTAGGCGTTTTTGGGAGATGACGGAGCGGTCGAGCCGTCGCACGTCTTGCGTGGAGGCGTGTTCGTCTTGCTTCTTGGCGAGGGTCCAGGACTTACCGGAGATTCTTTGGAGGGTCCAGGCTCCTTTCAGTTTCTGGCCTTGTAGGATGAAGTCGAAGTGGCCATCTTGCAGGGTTTGGACGGCTTCCAGATAGGTTGCGCCGTCGAAGCGATACTCGCCCTGGTCCCACAGCATCTTTGGCCCCGATCCTTTGTGGCCAGCGGGGATGTAGCGCTCATTGGCGATATAGCGGGGGTTGTGGAGGTCGGTTTCTTGGGCTTTCTGTTTGTGGTCGGGGTTCAGGCTGGGGCCGTCGGGCAGGACCCAGGTCAGCAGCATGTCGCCGACTTGCAGACTGAAGTCGTAGTGGTGCCGGGTGGCGCGGTGTTCGTGCACGGCGAAGCGGAATTCGGGGTCTTCTTCGAGCAGTCGTTGGCTGTTCTGTAGGTGCGTCAGGCATGTCTTCAGCATCTCGGACATGGGGATATTATAGTATATATTTGTCTACATATCGGTGTTGGGTTTTTGGTGTTTGGCGTTGGGGGCAGTGTTTGGCGTTTCGGCATTGGGGCATTGCGGTTTAAAGGCGTTGAGGGAAGGAACCACAACGGCACAGCGGCACAACGTGAGCTTGGGCTTTCAAATGTAAACCACGGTGGTTCATGGCGAGTCTCTTCTGAATTGACCGCTAAGAAACAAAGAAACCAAGGGGCGCAAAGGAGATGTGGCCGGTTGTCCATCGGGATGGAGCCACTGAAACTTTGGCCCTGTTTCTGCGTTGCGACTTGGGGGAGGGTTAACCGCAGATTTACGCAGATGGGCGCAGATGGACTGCGATGGTTCTGAGAATTGTGCAAGGGGAAGATGGAACCACCGAAGGACACCGAGGACCACGGAAGGGTTTTGAATGACCGCCCAGTGCTTGCCCTCCCTGTTCATCCCGGTTAGACTGGTGTTGTGAAGCTGATTGGATGTCTATGCGCGTTGGTTTTGCCGATGGTGGCGGTTGCTCAGGACAACTTCCCGGATGTTCCGGCAACCTACTTTTTGGACCGCTTCGAGAGCGAGTTACGAGAGGTTGGGTGGCACCTTGGCCCGCAAGCGCTTAGGAATAGCAAGCCTTCTCGCGAGGAGTCGGCGAAGGGGATCGTCAAGACCATTTTGGCTTTGCCGGGAAACATCGAGAAAGACGCCTTGCGTTTGCAACGGCAGATCGAGCAGGGCAAGTTGGAGATGGATTTGAGGACTCTCCAAAGGAGAACGACTTTCCTCAGCGGCGGCATCGTCGGCTCTGGGCTGATCTTGGGCATGCGACAACTCGTCGATAAGTATCAGGTTGAGATCGCCAAGCAAGGGGTTGCAAAGATTGCCCTTCTGAAAGTGGTAGCGGACTGCGAGGAGCCGCTTAAGGGACTGCTCGATCTTTATTGTGAAGCGATCCGTTTAAGCTCTATTCAGGAAGCAGGCGGCGCTCCAAGGTTCCCGGATGTTCCGTTCAAGCATTGGGCTGAGAGCGCGGTGCAGGAGTTGCGGGACGCGGGCATCCTCAGGGGTTACCCAGACGGGCTGTTTCGCGGTTAGAGGCTGTCGATCCGTTTGGCGAGTTCGAAGTCGTAGGGGGATAAGCCTCCGACGTCGTGGGTGTTGACGGAGACGGCAACTTTGGCGTAGCCGATGAGGATGTCGGGGTGGTGGTTGAGTTTGTCGGCGATGTGTCCGACGGCGGCGGCGAAGACCACGCCGTCTTTGTAGGTCTCAAACTTAAAGTTCTTTATGAGCTTTCCGTCCTCGATGGTCCAGCCGGGGGTGTGGGCAAGGGCGGCGTTGGCTTCTGTGTCTTCTAGTTTTCGGTAGGCGAGTTCCATGGTTGGGTTATGGCATAACCGGCGTGACGGTTTTTCGGCATTGGGGGTTAGGGGTTGGGGGGATCTGACGAATCTGACTGATCTGACTGATCGGACTTATCTGACTTATAAGACGGCTAAGACGAATAGGACGTGTAGGACAAGTAGGTCGAGCGGGTTCACATTCCTCGCACCACCAGGAACGACGCGATGCTGATGAAGACCCATAGGGCGACACCCTGCACCAATGGCCTTACGCCGACGGCCTGGAGCGTCTTTCTGGTGATGCCGGCTCCGATCAGGTAGAGGGCGACGGCTAGGCCGACAGAGGCGACGGTCTTGATGTTTGGGCCGTAGTCGGCGATGCCGGGGACATAAGTGCGGATGATGGAGGCGGCGATGAAGCCGAGGATGAAGGTTGGGAAGGGGGCGTTCGGCGTTCGGCGTTCGGCGTTGGGAGAAGTGCTAAGTGCTAAGTGCGAAGTGCTAAGGGGGCGGTGCGAAGTGCTATGGGGGGAGGGGGGAGGGGTTGGGATTGCGGAGGGGGGAGGGGGGAGGGGGGGGGATTGAGGGTCTGCATCTTCGATTTCCGACTTCCGACTTCCGACTTCCGTCTCCCCATCTGCCTCCTCGCACCCCGCACTCCGCACTCCGCACTTCGCACTTCTCCCAATCCACCAAGTCGCAACCAGCGTAATCGGGATCAGGTAGAGGACTCGGGAGAGTTTAACGGCGGTTCCGATGTCCAGCGCTTCCGGGCCGTAGGCTTTGCCCGCGCCTACCACCGAGGCTACGTCGTGGATGGCGATTCCGGCCCAGGTTCCGAATTGGGCTTGGGTGAGGCCGAAATAGTGGCCCAATGGGGGGAAGATCAGGAGGGCGATGGCGTTTAGGATGAAGACCGTTCCTACCGCGACCGACACATCTTCCTGATCCGCGTCGGTGACTGTGCTCATGGCGGCGATAGCGGAGCCGCCGCAGATGGCCGTTCCGGTGGAGACCAGGAGGCCCGCCACTGGTCTCAGCCCCAGCGCCCTCTGCAAACCCCAGCCCAGCAGGAAGACCCCGATGATGGACGCCAGGGCGAAGAGGATGCCCTGCGATCCGGCTTTGAGCACCGTGTTCAAGTCCATGCTGAAGCCGAGCAGGACTACGCAGACTTGAAGCAAGATTTTGGAGACGTTCTTGCTCTCTTTGGGAAATGGGTTCCCGAGGGCCAGGGCGATGGCGATGCCCAGGCAGAGCGCGGCCCAAGGGGGGGTGAGGGGGACCAGGCAGACGACCAAGCCGACTAGAAAAATCGCCTTGGCCCAGCTCATGCGTGAGAGTCTATCCTCTCTGGCGGCCTTCGATGGCGGTGATCAGGACGGCACATGCGATGCCGAGCCGCCGATCCATGGTTGCGGTGGGGTCTACCGAGAAGTCGATATCCAAGCGGAAGAGGAACGGGTTGAAGTGTTGGCGCAGGTCGAGCACCCGGTTCTGGCCGTAGAGGACGTCGAAGTTTTGCGGGACGAGGTTGGTGAGGAAACGGCGGACGATGGCGAGGGCCGGGTTGTCCTCGATGATCTTGCCGATCTCCCGGTCGTTGGCGTCCATCACGATCCACTCGTCGCGGATAATCGACTTCCAGCCCTTCCTTTTCAGCGCGCCGACCTTTTGGCCGTTGAGCGAATCCACCACGTCGTAGGCGGCCTGGAAATCCATGATCTGGCGGGCCTTGATCGCGAGCATCTCCACCGACTTGTTCTCGTCGGAGTAGACGCGGATGTCCTCTTTCAGTTTGAATGCCGCCTGTTGGACGAAGAACATCAACTGCTCTCCGGGTCCATAGATGCGGAAGTTCGCGCCCAGGAGCTTGGCGAACTGGCGCTTCAGCAGGTATTGGGTGTGCGTATAGCGCTTTCCCAACTCCTCCAAGCGGGCGGGAGGCATCGACGACGGAGCAAGACCGGAATCCACGCGCCTATTATTGCAGGAATGCCCGGCGATTAAAACTATACTTTCCGAACTGATGTCTCCGCCTCTCAAGCTCTGTTCCTTCAACATCCGCAACGGTGACGCGGACGACGGCCCCAACTCCTGGCCTTATCGCGCGCAGACGGTGGTCGATACATTGAGGGAGATCGACGCGGACCTCTTTGGGTTGCAGGAGGTGATGGACTACCAACTGGAGTTCATTCTTGAGCGGTTGCCGGAGTGGGGTTTTGTTGGAGTTGGGCGGATCGATGGGGAGCGGGAGGGGGAGTTTGCGCCGATCCTTTATCGGAAGGACCTCTTTCAGCCAGTGGAGCAGGGTTGGTTTTGGCTCAGCGAGACGCCGGAAGTTCCGGGGTCGGTGGCCTGGGACACGGCTTGCGAGCGCATCTGCACTTGGGCTGACTTTGGCGGGTTCCGGTTTTACAACACTCACTTGGACCATGTTTCTGCGGAGGCTCAGCGGCGGGGAGTGGAGTTGATCCTGTCTCGGGTCGGGGAGGGGAGGGCGATTGTGGTCGGGGATTTCAATGTGCTTCCCTCTGATCCGCCGATCCGGGCGATGCGGGAGGCGGGGTTTACGGACGCCATTGAGCCTGTTTCCCAGTCCACTTTCCACAACTGGCGCACCGAGGAGTACGGGCAGATCGACTACATTTTCACACGCGGATTCCAGGCAGAGTCGGCCCAGATATTGGTCGAGCCACGGAATGGCCGCGACGCCTCCGACCACTTCCCCGTTGTGGCAACAGGCTTCTGCATTTAGAACACGCGGAGTGGATGACGTTAGCTGTAGATGTTCACACGTGTCCAGTAAGCGACAGCCAGGGCGATGGATTCTCGGAACTCCTCGATGAAACGACCTTTGCGCACAATCGAATTTGCGCCCAAATCGTAGCACCGGTCGATGTCGGCTTTGGATTCGCTGGAGGTCATCACCACGACCGGGATATGCTTCGTCTTAGGGTCCTCTTTGATGAGGCGCAGGACCTCAAGCCCCGCAACTTTGGGCAGGCAAAGATCGAGCATAACGACTTTGGGGTTCTGCGCTTCAGGCCGGGTGGCGTGCTTGCCGGTGCGGAAAATGAAATCCGTCGCTTCCTCGCCATCACGAACGACCACCACGTTCGAGTCCATGTTCATGCTCTTGAGAGCCCGAAGGATAAAGAACTCATCGCCGGAGTCGTCTTCGACGACGAGAACAGTGGAGTTATTGGGTGAAGCGTTGAGGGTCTTCTGTTCAAAAGGTAAAAATTGTAGGGACATTCGGCAGCTCCGCAGGCTCAGTATCTCCCCCCGAAGCCCACTTCAGAGAAGACTAGTATATTGCGCCTGAAAGAAAATCGGAAACGAGTAATCATGCGGATTTCATATCAAATCTTCAACTTTCCCAACCAAACCGGAACAAGGAGAACCTGCTGTCATTCGTATTCTGTAAACTGAAGCTTCGTTCGGATGGCCCAGTGAGGCCGATTTTGATTCCGAGCAACGCTCCGTTCAAACCTTGCCGTAGATGATAAACATGATGAAACGCCTCCTCGTGGCGATACTTTTGGGACTGCTCGCTGCGACCCCCTTTGCTGCCGATCAAGAAGTTGAGAAGCTTCTTGGCCGTATGAGGGAGGTTTACAGCAGCACGAATTCCGCTCGCCTGGTGATCAAGACGACTGGCCCTCGGTTTGGGAAGAGCACCATCACCACTGATCTGACCTTTATGAAGGAGCAGCGGATCCACGCCAAGCTGTCGGGATTTGAGTCTCTAAAAGGACGTACGCGCATCTTCACCTGTGACGGCAAGAAGGTATCGGTGGACGACTTCGCCGGCAATCCCCAACTCCTCGACTTCAACCCCGACATCATCCCGATTCCAATCAACCTGGAGGCGATGAGCTTTTGGGACTGGAAGCGGCAACTCTCCACCGCGAAGGGTGCGAACATGGAGCATAGCAGCTTCAAGCTGCGAAAGGACGTTCGTTGGAGCAACCGGAGTTGGTGGGTTTTGGAGGAGAAGGCGGAAGGCCAGGACGTGTACGTCGATTACTACATCGATCCCACGACGGCCCTCATCCATCGAGTCCAGGTCTACGACCTCCAGAAGAAGAACCTGATCACCGAGACGGTGGTAGCCAAACTGGAGCGGAACGTGAAGGTCGATCCGAATATCTTCAAAGTGAACACGGGCGTCCGGGTTACCGTTGGTAAGAAAGTCGACGGCAGACGTTAGCGCATATGCCCAAACCCCTCCGCCGTGCCCTCTGCTGGATTCGGCGCGACCTTCGCCTGCGAGACCATCGCCCACTCGCGCAAGCTTGCGCCCAAGCGGATGAGGTCGCCGTCGTATTCGTATTCGACACGACCATCCTGGACTACCTTGAGGATCGAGACGATCGGCGTGTCACATTCATCCACCAGTCGCTGACCGAACTCCACCAAAAACTGCAAACGCAAGGCTCAGGGCTAATTGTCCTGCACGGCGATCCGGCAGAGCTCGTTCCCAAACTGGCAGACGACCTGAAAGCGGAAGTGGTTTTTGCCGGAAGAGACTACGATCCAGCCGCCACCAGGCGCGACCTGGCGGTGGCAAAGGCGCTGGAGTCCACTGGGCGAGAGTTGCGGCTGTTCAAAGATCAGGTGGTGTTTGAGGCGGGAGAAGTCCTGAGCCGTTCCGGGCAGCCCTTCAAGGTTTTCACACCCTACGCCAAATCTTGGCGAGGGCGGCTGGACCCGCCGCGCGACCTCCAGGAGCACTCAGCCGATTTATCGGCGCTGATGTCGATGGAAGCCTGGAAACGGGATTGGTCCTTAGAATCGCTGGGGTTCACTCCAGGCGAACTCTGGCTGGAAGCCGGTGAGTCCGCCGCAGCTAAGAGGCTGGCGGACTTCTCGGACAGGATCGACGGTTACGCAGAAGATCGTGACTACCCAGCCAAAGAAGCCAGCAGCGGGCTCTCGGTCCATCTCCGCTTTGGAACCATTAGCGTGCGCGAGTGCGTCCGTTGCGCGTTTTCCAGAGAAGGGCTGGATGGGAAATGGCTGTCCGAACTCATTTGGCGCGAATTCTATCAAGATCTCTTGGCTCATCATCCCCACGTCGTCGCTGAAACCTTCCAAGAGGTCTATCGCGAACTGGATTATCCGGGGGCAGAAGAGCATTGGGAAGCCTGGTGTGCGGGGCAAACCGGATACCCGATTGTGGACGCCGCGATTCGCTGCCTGGTGCAAACCGGCTGGATGCACAACCGCCTGCGTATGATCGTCGCCTCATTCCTCACCAAAGATTTGCTGATCGACTACCGTCGCGGCGAAGCGTTCTTTGCTCGCCACCTGCTTGACTTCGATCTGGCCAGCAACAACGGAGGTTGGCAGTGGGCCGCCGGGACCGGAGCCGATGCGCAGCCTTACTTCCGAATCTTCAATCCCAGCCTTCAGTCGCGCAAATACGATCCCAGTGGCGAGTTCATCCGTCGGTGGCTGCCCGAACTCGAGGAGATCAAAGGGGACGGGATCCACTGGCCCCACGGTCTGTCCACCTTTGAGCTTCTGGAAGCGGGCATAGAGTTGGGAAGGACGTATCCTCATCCCATTGTCGATCACGACCGTCAACGTAAACTCGCTATCCAGCTCCTGGAATCCGCACGAATGTGAGCGGGAACCACGCCAAGTCTATATCCAGTATTGCCGTGCATGAGAAGGATGATATGGCTCGCAGTTACCGGCGCCTGCGCCATCGGCGTTTCTGCCTTTGCCAGTGGGGATAAGCCACAGTACAAGCAAGCGGTGGTGCAATTTTTCTCATCGGCGGAGGGAGACGCCTACGTCAAGCCCAAGCAGATCATTCTTACCGGGAAAGAGCTTGCCGAACTGGAGCGGTTCTTCCCTGGGTTGGGCGATGGGAAGAAGGGCTTCAAACCGGCGGGGTGGAATCGTCGCGTGGAGGTTCGTTTCCTTAAGGGGGACGCACGACCGCTCGTGGTTCAGGTCAATACCTACTCCAACCTCTGGACCTGGGGAAGGCAGAACGGAGACTTCCGGCCTCTGCCGGGGTTGAAAGAGCGGCTAGCGGCGTTGGAACTGAAAGCTAAGTAGCGGCTTCTGCCGTCATCTTCTCCCGGAAAGCCTCTTCCAGACCCGCATCTCGCAAGGGTTGTCGAAGCACCCATACCTCGCCATGCTCGTAGTTGATATACCAGCCTTCGGGGTGCTCATATCGCAACGTCATGAGACTCCAGGGAATAAAGGAGAGAAGACCGTCCTTGTGCTGGAAACTCCAACCTTCCTCGCTTACTACGCAAGTCCACGTCTTGTGGATGTTGGGATCGGTTTCGTTCCTGTCGGCGATACGGATATAGGTAAACAAGGGGGTGAGCAACCCGATGACGAATCCAAGCGCCAGCACCGCCAACAGCGCGGTCGAAGTGTAAATCTGGGCGCTATAGAAGCTGACAAACGCCCACACCACAGCTCCAATCAAGCCGTAAGAGGCTCCGATCCGACACCCATACTTAACCCAATCCGCCCAAAAATATCGGAAGCAAGCCTTGTTCATGCGGACGCTCGCGGCTCGATCATAGGTAACGGTATAGGTTTGGGGCAACAAAGCCATCGCTTCACATTATCGCCCTGCTGGATTGCTTGTTTGCTGGAATGCGGGAATGCTTGATTACGACGAACCGGAAAGCCCTCAAGTCCCAAGCCTCTCTTGTCCCACCCGGTAAAATCTTGGTTCGCGACGGCTATCCGGCGCACCCCCTTAACTTATGCTGAGAGCCGGAAATGTCGGGCTGCCCAATGTTGGCAAGTCCACCCTATTCAACGCCGTTGTGGCCAACGCCAAGGCCCAGGCGGCCAACTTCCCGTTTTGCACGATCGAGCCCAACGTTGGCGTCGTCACTGTTCCCGACGAACGGTTGCCGATCCTTGCCAGCATCACTGGCTCTGCCGAAACCATTCCTGCCCGGGTTGAGTTCGTCGATATCGCCGGACTGGTGAAGGGCGCGAGCCAGGGCGAAGGCTTGGGCAACCAGTTCCTCGCCAACATCCGCGAGGTGGACGCCATCGTCCATGTGGTCCGATGCTTTGAAAACGACGACATCATCCATGTCGCCGGGTCGGTCGATCCTGAGCGGGATATCGAGATCATCAACATCGAACTCGCCCTCGCCGACATGGGTCAGGCCGAGAAGCGGCTTGCCCGGGCCCGCAAGGACGTTCGGGTGAAGAAGGAAGCCCAGATCGAGATCGACGCCTTGGAGAAAATCCTCCCCGCCCTCGAAGACGGCCGGCCAGCCCGAACTATCTCGCTCACCGACGAGGAAGCGTTTTCCATCAAGTCGCTGGGTTTGCTGACTCTGAAGCCCGTGATCTATGCCGCCAACGTTTCCGAGTCTGACCTTGCCACCGGCAACCAGCACGTCGAGAAGGTGCGGGCGCTGGCGGCGCGAGAGGGCTCCCAGGTCATCGTGGTTTCGGCCCAGGTCGAGGCGGAGTTGGTGGAGCTGCCGGAAGAGGATCGCCAGGAGTACTTGCAGTCGCTGGGCGTCGAGAGTGGAGGGCTTCAGGCTTTGATTCGAGCCACCTACGACCTCCTTGGCCTCCAAACCTACTTCACGACCGGCCCCAAGGAAACCCGCGCCTGGACAATCACCAAAGGCATGACCGCTCCCCAGGCCGCCGGGGTCATCCACAGCGACTTTGAGCGAGGCTTCATTCGCGCCGAAACCACCGCCTACAGCGACCTCGTCGCCTGCGGCTCCTCGAACGCGGCCAAAGAGAAGGGCCTGGTGCGCAGCGAGGGACGGGATTATGTGGTCCAAGAAGGCGACGTCATGCTGTTCCGCTTCAACGTTTAGGGCCTGGTCCGGTACCCTATAGACATCTAGCGATAGAAACTGAAACAAACCTATGGAAACCACACTTGTACTTATCAAGCCAGGAGGCGTCGATCGGAATCTGATCGGAGAGATCTGCCGTCGGATCGAGGCACGGAACTTGAAGATCGTTGGGCTGAAGCTGATCAACGCCGAGCGCGCAACCGTTGAGGAGCACTATGGCGAGCATCGCGGCAAGGGCTTTTATGAAGCTGTCGTCGACTACCTCTGCTCTGGCCCGGTCGTAGCGATAGCGGTGCGGGGGACGAACGCCGTGCGGGCGATCCGCACGATGATGGGCGCCACCAACCCGTTGGATGCTGAACCCGGCACCATCCGAGGCGACTTTGCCCTGACAATCGACGACAACCTCACCCACTCCAGCAGCGACCCCGAGGCCGCAGCCCGCGAACTGAATCTCTGGTTCCCAGAGGGCGTTCTGTAGCTTGGTTTTGCCCGGGGGGATTCCTCCCCCCGGACCCTTGCCGCCCTCGCCTATAGCGCGCGGAAATATCCGCCCTGCTTCCCCTCCCAGCCGGGAAAGACCTCTTTGGGCTTGCTTCCAACTACTCGCTTGCTCAACGCATCCGCCAGCACGTCGCGATAGTCGGTCGTCACTCGCAGGTCGCCGACCTCGTCCAGCTGCGCCTTCTCCATCCCAGGCCAGTCGGCGTAGACTTTTCCGCCGTTCACCGACCCCCCGATCAGGAACATCGCCGAAGCCCGCCCGTGGTCGGTTCCAAGGCCGGTGTTCTCGTTCACTCGACGCCCAAACTCGGTCTGGACGATCATCGTGATCCGCCGCATTTCCGGCCCCATATCCTTCTCAAAAGCGGCCAGGGCGTCAGCGAGGTCTTTCAGATAGGAGGGAAGCCAGCCGTTGATCGTGCCTTGCGCCACGTGGGTATCCCAGCCGCCCATCTCCAGACAGGCGATCTCCAGGCCGACGCCGGAACGGATGAGGGTCGCAACCTGGGAAAGGGCGAGCCCGAGGTCGGAGGTGGGATAGCCGCCCGGCTTCTCCTCGACCTTGATCCCATTCAGCTTGTCCAAGACCTGCAACGTATCGCGTCCCGCTTGCGCCATCGCATCCTTGCCGCTCCCATAGAGACCCGTCAGCATATCGCGCAACTCGGGATCGGCGAGTCGGAAGTCGGTGAGGCTCGCCATCGTGGTGGCATGAGACGCCCCGCGCAGGGAATCGGGCATAACAGAACTAAGGGCAACGGCTCTCAGCGGCGTTGGGTTCTTCCGAGGCGTGGAGGCCAGGTGTCGGGCCACCCAACCGGTCTGAACGCCGCCGCGCATCTGGTACATCCCTCGCTCCATCGCATTCATTGCCTCAAAATGGGAGCGGGTCTGGTCGCCGGAACCCACCGCTTGCACACAGGCCATCTTGCCCTCGCGATAGAGCGGTAGCAGGGCCGCCATCGCGGGGTTCAGGCCGAAGAATCCGTCCAAATCGAGGGCTTTGTAGGCTTGCCCGGCGGAGTTGTCTTTGGGCGAGCGGAGGCGGAGGTTCGGGCGGCCCCGGTGATAGGCGTCCTCGCCATAGGGAACCACCGCGCTCAGCCCGTCCATCCCGCCGCGCAGGAAGACGCTGATGAGGATGTCGCCCTCATGGTCCCGAGCATCTTCGCTCACTACGACTTGGGCAAGAGCCGACTTGGCCCCCAGCCATCCCGCGGCTCCCAGGCCGATGGAGGCCAGGAGGCCTCGACGGGAAATCTGCCAGCCGAGGTCGGCGGTTCGTTTGGATTCGGCGATTTGGTAGGATTCGCAGCCTTTCATCGTTTACCCTTTGTCCTTCGTCGTTCGTGGTTAGTCGTTCGCCTTATCTCCATTGGAACTCCGGCGAGGCCAGACACGCCGTCGCCAATCTGGCCACGTCTTCCTGGGAAATGTGTTGGGCGACTTGCTTGGCTTGAGCTTCTGACCCCAATAGCACCCCCGCCAAATCGCCTTTCGACCGGTCGTTCAATTTCCTAATATCCACCACCGTCCCCGGAATCTCGTCCTTGGCCAAGGCAGCGGCGAAGTTCCAGCGAGCCAACAGAGTTCCGGTCCAGGCCTCTTGCTTCACCGGATAGCCGTCGGGCATGGGCCATTGGAAGAGGGGCATTCCCATCTTGTCGAGGTGCTCCTGCAGTGGCTTGCCGGCATCGGTGAGGGCGCCGGTGGCTCGGATGGCAGAGACCAGGTAGTCGAACGGGCGCTTCAGGACTGGCGGGGCGTCGGCCAGGTTCTGTTCGGAGAACATCTCCGTCACCACCGGCTGAATCTCGCCCCGGTTCTCCAGGTAAATGGCCGCCATTTTGTCGACCACATTGGGCTCGGCGTGGCCCAAGAAGTGGCGGGCCATCTTGCCGCAGATGTGTTTCGCCGTTTCAGGATGGAGCGCCAGCATCTCGATGACCTTCTCCCCATCGCTCTGCCCACCCTTCGCCGGGATGCGCTGGCCCAGGACGATCTTCTCACCGTCGTCGTGTTTCTCGGGGGCGAAACGGAACTTGCCTTTCGCTCTCAAGAAGCGGGTCTCCAACCCCCAGCCAGTGAAGCACCGCGCCACCTCCTGCACATCCCGCTGGGTGTAGCCCCCGTGGACGCCGAGGGTATGAAGCTCCATCAGCTCCCGAGCGTAGTTCTCATTCGCCACGCCCTTCACGTTCGCCTGATTGTCCAAATAGACCAGCATCGCCGGGCTGTGGGCCGAGCCGCTTACCAGGTCTTTGAAGTTGCCCAGCGCGTGTTGGCGAACGACCTTCGTATCGTCCACGCCCTTGCGGAAAGCCGAGCTTCCCTTGCGGGCGTAGATGTTGAAGTGGTCGCTCCAGAACTCGACCATCCGCTCACGCAGTTGGTTTGGGCTATAGGCGGCGCGCAGGATGGTTCCTTGCTGAAGCTGCATCAAAACCAGTTCGATCGGCAACTCCTCCATCTCGTGCGAGTCCATGCGATAGGCGTCCAGTCGGGCCAATTGCACGGTCAGGTGGGCAGGCTCCTTTTCGCTGGTCTCCAACTGCTCCTTCAGGTAGTCGTCATGTCCCAAAGCCTTCACCCGCGCCAGTTCGCCGGGAGTCGGTCCAAAGCTTAGCCGGTTGACCCAGCGTAAGGTCGGCTCCACATCGCCGGGAGGAAGGGAAACATCCTCGGGTAGATCGGCGGCGATCTGGCGGGCAAAGGGGGCGCACCCGGTCAGAACAGCCCCCATCGCCCCCATCCCGAGTAGTTGGCGACGGCTGAGTTTCATGGCATGAATCCGGGAACTTCCGAGGTCTGGCGGCTCTTGGCCAGTAGCGCCATCACGCCCGCCCCGGTCGAGGCGAGGATGAGGAACGGCACGATCAGGAACCAGCCCAGAATCGGCACGACTCCGGCGATCACGATGTAGGCTGCACTCTTGGAGAGGGAGGCGTAGACGGTTTGGTCGGGGGCCATGGCGCGAAGTCGCTCACTGGCCAAAGTCGCCAGCCCCGCACTTCCAATCGCGGCGATGGAGAGCAGGGCGAGCACGCCCATCCAACCAACCAGTTTCGCCAAGGGCAGAGGGTTTGCCAGAAAGGCAAATGAGATCGCCCCAGGAACTAGCCAAATGCCTAGTCCCAAGAAGAAACTGGCCCAAGGTTTGTGAACCAGCCTCAGGCGGGCATGCTCGGCTTTGCCGGGAAAGACCAAGGCCACGCTCATAATCAGCGCCCAAGCGGAAAGGCAGATGCCCACGATGAGGGCGACGATGGAAAAACTATCCCCAATAGTTGTCATGTTGAGTCCTCCAGATACAGTGGCATCATAAGGCGGACCTTCTTGGTTGCCAAGCAGTGGAGGATGGGTTGGGCCTTTTGGGTCAGAGAAGTCCCAGGACCGTTCTGGGCTACTCTATCGTTGAGAAACCCTATGCGACCGCGCGACAAACTGAAACCGTTGGACTACGCCGTGATGTTCGGCGGCCCGATCGCGTTCCTGCTCATATTCTGGTTCGGCGTCCGCGCCGTCATGGGCCCCATCCCTGAGGCCAACCCGGTGAAGAAGCTTCGGGAGGGCGTCGTTAAGATCGGCGACCCGTTGGACAAGGTGAACAAGGAGTTGGGGCGGGCGAACGACATCGTGGAGTTGCCCGACGGAGGTTTTCGGATGGTCTACACGCGCACGGTCTTCGACGAGACCACTCGAAGCGACAGCTTGGATGAGGCGGTGGTGGAGGTTTCCCCCACGGGCAGAGTCATCAGGATCACCTTCGACCGTTCAGAGCCGCCCAGACCAAGCCAGTGAGGCGCAAGACGTTGTGCCGTTGTGTTTATCTTCACCTAATGCCGCAACTCCGTAATGCCGCTAAGCCGTTTCCCCGAGCGCCGCAAACAAGTCCACCACATTCCCATCCGGGTCCAGGACCTGCGCATACCGCTGGCCCCAGAAGGCATCCCAGGGCGCCTTGTGGGACGAGTAGCCCGCCGCGACCAAGGCATCATGCCGTTGGTTCACCTCATCGGGCGAGTCGCAGAGGTAAGCCAAACCGACCCGCTGGCCCTTGGGCTCCTCCCAACCTGGGTCGATCTCCTTCGTCATCGCCAGCGAGTTCCAAGAAAGCCGAATCCCACCCGGCAGCGTGATCTCCACGTAGGGCTCCCCGCCCGACGACTCCGGCGCATCCAAACCCAGCGCCCGATAGAAAGCCAGCGACGCATCCACATCCGCCGCCACGATGCCGATCATGTCCAGTTTGACACTCATCTACTCTTCCAACGGCTTGATTTTGATGTTGCGGAACGAGACGACGCCGTGGTCGCCTTGAATCGCGATATGGCCCTTGCCCATCTTGCCGAAGTTCCGCATATTCGCAAACTTGCTCTTGGCCACCCGAGCCTTGAAGTCGTCGGAGCCCAGCACATATTCGTAGTACCGAACCCCGTTCACCTCGGTGAAGCAAAGCTTGGGGTCGATCACGATCCGCAGCTTGTTCCACTCGCCGCCCGGCTTGCTGGCGTCCACGGTCGAGGGGTAAAGCTCATAGAGGAATCCGGTGGTCTGGACTCCCTCCTGGAACTTGTGGTCATAGAGCTGAATCTCGGGACCGCTGTGCCAGGCCGCCATGCCCGAGTCGGCCACATGGTACATCACTCCGCTGTTGCTCCCTTTGGCCAAGTTAAATTCCAGGGTCAGGTCGAACCACTTGAACTGCTCCTTGGTGATGATGTCACCGGCGTTGTTGGGATCGACGCACTTGAGTTGGCCATCCTCCACCTTCCAACCCGGGCGAATCGTTTGAGACCGGAAGTTTCTCCAACCCTCCAGAGTCTTTCCGTCGAAGAGCAGTTTCCAACCGGATTTGGCTTCGTCGGGGGTCAGGGCATTGGGGGCTTGGGCGAGAGCGAGAGCGGCAATGAGGGTGCTGAGCATTGGTATAAGGATAGCAGGCGATGTTCCAGGAACGCATCGCGGTAGCATGAAAACCCATGTCCCAGCCCATCCACTTCACCCTCAGAACCGATTACATCACGCTCGGCCAACTCCTAAAGGCGGCGGACATCGTCTCGTCAGGGGCAGAAGCAAAAGACGTCTTGGCGCAAGGCGGGATCCTGGTCAACGGCGAACCCGACTGCCGTCGTGGCCGTAAGCTGCGTCCGGGAGATGTGGCGAAGTTGGCGGACGGACGGGAGATAAAGGTTTTCAGAGACGGAGGAACCGGGGGATAAGCCGATCTCTTTTAGGCCGCCGTTTTATGGGCAGTCTCGCTGAGTACAGGTTCGTTTGACAACACGAGGAATCCGTGGATCGACTGGACGCACTTGGCCTTTCGAAACTTGATGAGGGTCGCACTGACGGCTTCCCGGTTCGCCCCGATCAGGTCGGCGAGTTCTTGGTGGGTCAGGCGGATGTTGACAAACCTCTTTCCAGAAGTTGTCGTGCCGGGAAACTCATCGGCCAGCCTCAAAACCAACCGGGCCAACCGTTCTTGAACGGTCAGGAACAGAACGTCCTGCATCCGGTTCATGACCAACATTCGGCTCTTGTTGACCTCTTTGTTGATCCGCAGCGAGAAGTCCGGGCGCTCTCGGGCTAACTTTTTCAGCAAATCGACAGACACTTGGTACAAGGTGCAGGGGGATAGAGCCTCGGCGCTCTCTCCGCCAGTTTCGGTGCCAAAGAGGTCCGCGCCGCCGATCACATCGCCCGGTTTCAGAATTGCGACCGTCAACTCCTTGCCGCTGGGCGAGTGCATGATAAGCCGGACGTTGCCTTCTTTGATGATGTAGGCGAAGACATTCCCAGTACCCGAGGCGCAAATCTCCTGTCCGCGCCCAAACTCCACCAGCTTCGCCTCCTGCGCCAACAACTCCAAATCCCCCTCGGGAAGGTTCCGAAAGAGATCGACGTTGCGGATGTACCAGAGCGGGGCGGAGTCGGCAACCACCTCAGGCCTCGGTCTTGGCCGCCGCCAGTTCCGCCGCCTCTTCCTTGGCCCGCTTTTTCTCCCGCATTGCTTCATAGGCGATGATCGGGATAGTGGTCAGGATGATGCCCAGGATTACGATCTCCAGGTTGTTGCGAACCCACGGCACGCTCCCCAGGAAGTGGCCGGCGATGATGAGCGTCCACACCCAAAACGCGCCGCCGAGGATGCTCACCATGAGGAACTTGGGATAGTGCATCTTGCCCATGCCCGCGACGAATGGCGCAAAAGTGCGCACGACCACCACCCATCGGGCCATGATCAAAGTCTTGGAGCCGTGCCGGGCAAAGAACTTCTCCGTTTTCTCTAGGTAGCTCCTCTTGAAGACCTTGGAGTTCTCGTTCCTGAAGAGCTTCGCCCCGAAAGTCCGCCCGATCACATAGTTCACGTTGTCGCCCGCAACTGCGGCGGCATTCAGGCAGAGTCCAAGAATCGCCAGATTCAGCCCGCCCTCTTTGGTGGTGAAAATTCCCGCCGCAAAGAGCAGGGAGTCGCCAGGAAGGAAGGGAGTCACCACGAAGCCGGTTTCCGCAAAAATGATCCCTGACAGGATTCCGTAGACCCAAGCGCCGTGCTCGGTAATGAGGGCTTGTAGGTGCTGGTCTATGTGAAGGATAAAGTCAATCAGGGTGTTCCTCTCGACACAAGGTTCTTAACACTATATCCGCTTCGGGCTCCGCAGATAGGACTCAGCCTCGGCATGAAGCCCTCGGCGAAACCTACGCTCGCTAACGCCCCGGAAATACCAGTCAGCCGCCACACAGCCGACTACAAAGCAGAAGAACGTTCCAATCGTAGTGATCGCATCCATGAGAACATTGTCGCCCCTTGGATCGTTCCAGGCAGTCTGAAAAAACAGGGACGGCATTGTGGTGTTGCGGCATTTGGGCGTTAGGGCATTGCGGTTGGGCAGTTCGAAGTAAGAAGAGGTATCCGAGGCGAATCTGCCAAAGTCTACGGGACAGAAAATCGATACACCGTCTTGCCGGAACACCGAAACGCCGCTATGCCGTAATCCCGCAATCCAGCAATTCGTCCACCCGGACCACCATCACCGTCGTATTGTCGCTTCCGCCTCCCAGAAGGGCCATGCCGACCAGTTTCCAGGCAATTTCGCTGGGGGTGTGGGCTCGCATGACTTCGGCGATCTGGTCGTCGGAGACGTGGTTGAGGAGACCGTCGGAACAGAGGAGGTAAAGGTCGCCGGCTCGGGAATCGTGGAGTTCGATGTCGGGATTGATGGCGTCTTCCGTACCCACCGCCCGGGTCAGGACGTGCTTGTATTTGGTCAACGCCTCCTCTTGTAGAGGAATCCCCATTCTCATGGCCTCTTCGATATAGGTGTGGTCCTGAGTCAGCATCGCCATCTCCCCGGCGCGCAGGCGGTAAATCCGAGAATCGCCGACTTGAACGGTGTAGACCTGATCTTGGAGCAGGATAAGGCCGCTCAGGGTGGTGCCCATGCCTCGTCGGGAGGGAACCGCGCGGGCCACGTCCAACACAAACCGGTTCGCCGCCGAGATCGCGCCCGCCATCGCCACGGGGGCCTCCGTGGAGGGGTGGTTCAGATAGACGTCGATGAAGGTCTTGGCCGTGAGTTCGCTGGCGATCTGCCCCGCTGCATGTCCTCCCATTCCGTCGCAGACCAGAAAAACCAGTCCCCGAGACGCAAGCGTGGCCTCGTCCTCGGGGAGGAAATATTCAAACTTGTCTTCGTTATTTTCGCGCACCCGCCCAAGGTCCGTCTTACAGGCCACCGAGACGCGAGGGCGCACCCGTAGTGTAACCGGAGCGGCGAGTTGATCGCTTGTATATTCGGCGGTGATTTCGTCCATTCGAGTTAGTAAGACGTTACCGGATTGTGCGGACGTGCGGATAGTCGAGAATCTTCTGATCGATGGTAGCGACTTCGAGATTGTGGTGGATGGCGGTGGCCACGATGATCCTATCCGCGGGGTCTCGATGCAGGTCGCCGGGAAGGTTGTTGGCAAGGACGACGATCTCGGTGTTCAAGTGGATGAGCGATAGGCGGAAGTTGAAGAGCGAGTTTTCGATCCATTCAAGGCAAGGTTCATCAAGGCTCAATCTCCCTTTGGCATTCAGTTGCGCCACTTCCCACGCGGAGATAATCGAAATGGCCAGGGGTTCGGCACTCATCCTGAGAGCCAAGGACTCAGGGATCAAGCTCGGATCGTTGACATGCCAGATCCAGATATGAGTATCCAGGAGAATCAAGAGGCTTTCTCACGGTTCGGGTTTAGCACCGAATCAGGATCGGAGATCGCTTCCCAGTCATCGGGATCGGTCGCGGGGGCTAGAGGGTCCTCAAACTTCAAGACCGAACCTCGCATCGATTCCGCCGTTCGAGTGGCTGTCTTGTAGGAACCTCCATGCAAAAGGACAATCTCCACCGTGTCCCCTGGCTTCACTGGCAAAGAGCGCAAGTCGATCTTGCCATCGTCCCCCACCTGCAATTCGATCCGATTCGCCTTCATCACCTTATTCTAAGCCGAATTCTCATTCAACCGCACCCGGAATTCCAGACTCCCCAAGCGGATCACATCTTCTTCGGTGATCGCGGTTCGCATGTTGGGCGAGAGTTTGGCGTCGTTTAGCATGGTGCCGTTGGTGCTTCCAATATCCGTCACAAACGTCCCATCCGCCGCCACCTCGATCACCCCGTGCTTGCCGCTCACGTAGGGGTCGGTGATGGAGATGTCGTTGTCCGATTTCCTGCCAAAGGAGTTCAGGCCGGCCTTGAGCGGAAACTCTTTGCCTTCGCCAACCAGGGTTGCGGGAGCCACTTCTACTTTGGGCGGCGTGGCAATGGCGGCGGTTTTGTTGCTGGAGATGACGGCGGTCGCGTTGGCGCCAGCGGCTCCCGGCATCGAAACCTTCACCTCATAGCCGCCGAAGGAGATCGTGTCGCCTCCGCTGACCGGCTTCTTCTCGCCGGGAGCGAGGGCGGTTCCGTTGAGCTTGGTGCCGTTGGTGGAACCCAGGTCTTCCAGAAGCAGTTGTCCCTCGTCGGAGGTGATTTGGGCGTGGCGGCGGGAGACTTTGCCGTCCACCAGCATCACATCCCCTTCTCGACCGATCACATTCACGCCGGGCCGGATCGGCTGCTCCCGCCCGCTCTGCTCCACGACCATGGGCAGTTGTACTGCCGGAGCCCCAAAGGCGTCGCCCGGCAAAGCGCGGTCGAAGATCAGGCCGCAGTCGATGCAGAACATCACGCCTGCCGGGTTGAAGGTCTTGCAGATGGTGCATTGGACTGGCTTGATGGTGACGGTCGCGTTCAAAGTCGGCGCGGTCCCCATCACGGTCTTGTTGGGGTCCAGGGCGGGGGGGGCGCCAAGTTGGGTCCGATTGGGATCGGCGGAGAGCATCTGGGTTCGGTTCGCGTCGGACATATCAGATTCCTAAATGAGGACGTAAGCTAGATCATCGGAAGTTTACGCTACAAACAAACCATGGACCGCCGATCTCCAGATCGGCAAAGCCAACTTGTAGTTTTTTAAGTTTTGCGGTTGGAGCCCCGGCACGAACCATCGGGGACGGCGTTTCGGCATCGCGGTTTTACGGAGGGGTGCATGGCTTCGACACTTAAGCGCGGAAGTCGATAGGTTAAACCGCAGAAAGCGCAGAGGAACGCAGAAAGGCGCAGAAGGGTCTGGAGATAACCACAACGGCACGGAGGCACAACGAAATCAGACCCTTCCACCACAATCTAAGGAAGCAAGAGAGCACATTCAGGGGATTCGGCATTGTGATTTCCGATTTCCGGCTTCCGACTTCCGGATCCCGCGGCTAATTCGGCGTGATCCACTCTCGCAAGTCCTCGCTGCCGATGCGGTAGTAGTTGGCTTGACGGGTTTCCAGGTTCTGCATCTGCAAAATGGGCATCAACGTCGCGACTCTCTCCAGGGTGTCGGTCGTTTCCAACAACCTCTGCTTGGCCAAGTTCTCCATGTGGAGCATGTTGGCGATCGTGAACGACAGCACCACCGGGTCGGTGGGTAACTTTACCGAGACGTTGAACTCCTGGCGAGAGAAAATCTTCTGGATGAGCTGCTCGAACTGCTCCTTGGCGGCTCCGAACATGATCCGGGCGTCCTCCGTCTCCTCGATCTCGACCTCGATCACCGGCTCAACCTTGCCGACCAGGTAAGGCTCGGACTCTTCGTCCAACTCCCGAATGCGGAAGCGACGCTCCCCCTCCACATGGATATCCATTCGACCATCGTCGTAAGGGATAACTTTCAGGATTCGGACGGCGGTGCCTACCATATAGGGCGAGGCGATGCCCCCCACTTCGCTCCCCTCCCGGATTAAAACGATCCCAAAAGGCCTATCAAATTGCACGCACGAGCGAACCATCTCGCGATATCTGTCCTCAAACACGTGTAGTTGCAACTGCGCGTAAGGGAAAAGCACCGTGTGCAGTGGGAACAAAGGGAGCTCTTCGAGTGGACCGGCCATCCCACCCCATTATAACGCTGGTGGCAACGAATCTGGCTAAGAATGAGATTCCCGATACGTTTTCGGGGTGCATCGAAGGGGCCTTCGGAGGTAGATTCTCAGGTGTCGTTGGGAGTTCCCAAAAATATGATGGATGAAAGAGACGAGTCGCTTAATTTAGAACAACTGCGCCAAGAATTAGAGGAAACTCGTCGCCAACTCAACGAAGAGCGTCAACGCCGGCAGGATTCCGAAGCATCGGGAGCTTCTCAAGCTACGCCGGAAGGCGAAGCCAAGGTTCCCGCGCGCCCCGCCATGGACTCTTCGATGGAAGTCGCCCCGATCAACGAGGCCGATGTCACGCTTCGTCGTTTGGTGCAGCGCATCGCGATGATCCTTCAGGCCGAAAAGATCGCGATCATGTTCTATGATCGCGAAAAGGGCGAACTGATCGGCATCCCGCCCGCCTATGGCATCGACGACGACCACCTCAAGATTTTCCGTATCCGCGCTACCCACGGAGTTTCTGGCAAGGTGTTCCGGGAAGGCGAGCCTGCCATCTTCCACGATACGGCGACGGATCCCCGCACCAAGGAAGACCCGTTTGGGTTGCTCCACGTCCAAAACGGCATCACCGTCCCGCTGGTTATCGAGAAGCGCGATGAAGAGAACCGTGTCATCGACCGCACCACCATCGGCGTCCTTCACGCCTTCAACAAGCGGCATGGCGAGGACTTCAACGACGAGGATGTCCGACTGCTGGAGCGCATGGCGCGCAACGTCGGCTCCATCATCGCCAACCTCCAGATGTACCGCGAGGTCGTGGAGGAGCGCGAGGAACTACTTCAAACCTTCGAATCCCTCACCGCCGGTCTGATCCTCGTTTCTCCCGAGGGAAGGCTGAGCCAGATGAACGCCTCGGCGCGAGAGATTTTCAGCGCGGACCAGGATGCGATCGGAAAGAACTATCGCGACGTGATCCACAACGAATCGCTGGAGAAGTTCTTTTTAGCAAACCAGCGCGGAGAAGAGACGCCAAAGGCCGAAATCCATGTCGTCGTGCGCGGCTCCGAGAGGATCTACGAGATCCAATCCGCGCAGGTGAAGAACGAAGAGGGACGTGATCTGGGCCTGGTGGCCATCTTCAACGATGTCACCGAGATGAAGAATATCGACAAGATGAAGTCGAGCTTCGTCGCGATGGCCTCCCACGAGCTTCGCACGCCGCTCACCGCCATCAAAGGCTTCTCCAGCACCCTCTTGGAGGGCGTCGATGAGGACATGTACTCCAAGGACGACCAGAAGGAGTTCTTGGGGATCGTGGTCTCCGAGTGCGACCGCCTGCGCCGCCTCATCGACGACCTATTGAATACCAGCCGTATTGAGTCGGGCCAGTCCCTGACCCCCGACTATAGCCGCTTCGAACTGGTGCCACTCTTGGAGAAGTCTGTGGCGGTCCAGCAGCAGGCTTCGAAGGGGCCGAGGGGTCACAAAGTTTTCCTCAAAATTCACAACGAGTTGCCCCAGACCATCGTTGGCGACCAGGACAAGTTCGACCAAATTCTAACCAACCTGCTGAACAACGCCATCAAATATTCGCCCAACGGCGGCGATGTGGTCGTACACGCCAAGCTGGAAGGAGACGACATCCTCATCGGCGTCCAAGATCAGGGGATGGGCATTCCGGCAGACCACCTCACCAAGGTCTTCGAGCGGTTCCACCGAGTAGACAACGAGGACAACCGCAAGATCTACGGCACTGGCCTTGGTCTGTTCTTGGTGAAGCACCTGGTCGAACAGGTCCACCTAGGCAAGATTTGGGTTGAGTCGGAAGTTGGCAAAGGCTCCACGTTCTACGTTCGCATTCCCAAGGAGTTAGACGTGGACAAGGCCTCCGCTTTGAACAGCTAACCGGTCTTCTTCTCGGAAACTCCCCCAAAAACGTCCTCGTTTTGGGGGTAGCAGGCTTTTGCAAAATCGCCACCGGGGCTGAAACTCGCCTTCAATACCCTTGCAAGAGGCCAGGTTAACTGCCATACTCGCGAGGATGAAAACGGTTTGGATCGTTCTCGGCGTCCTCGCAGCCCTGGGTCTTGCCTGTTGCGGGGGCATGTTGTTCCTGGGCAAAGGGTTGGTGGGGACCGTGGCCAAGACCAATGATGAAGCGAATCAATATGCGGGCCGAGCCCTGCAGGAGATCGCCAAGGGCTGGGATATCGCGACGATGGAAAGGCACGCCTCCAAGGAGTTCCAGCAGGAGGTCAAGAAAGAAGACCTGCAAGCCATTCTGACGACCTACAAAACCAAGCTTGGCGACCTGAAAAGCTCAGAAGAATTCACCGTCTCGAACATCGAAGCCAAGTCGTTCAACGGCGACAACTTCGTTCTCATCAAAACGAAAGCCCATGCGGTATTCGACAGGGGCTCTGGCGATGTGACGTTCCAAGTGATCAGGCGCGGCGAGGACTGGAAGCTGCTGAGCATCTCCATAGAGAGTGAAGCCCTCAAGAAGTGAAGGAGGCGGTAGGCATGAAGCAGCGAAATCGCCCTACCGCTCCTTACCTATAGATTTTAGAACGAATTTTCGCTCTTTATGAAATATAGGGGCCTTTTTGCTAAGCGCACGCCGCTTGGGCCACCCGTTTGACAAAGTTCTCCACAATACGGAAGCCATCTTCGGTCAGCACCGACTCGGGGTGGAATTGGACGCCTTCAATGGGTAGCGACTCATGCCGCATCCCCATCACCTCGCCATCATCCTCGGCGGTCGCGGTGACGATAAAGCCGGGAGGAATCGAGTCGTGGGTGACGACCAGCGAGTGGTAGCGGATCGCGCGGAACGGATTGGGCATCCCTTCAAAAACGCCCTCCCCATCATGGCTGACCATCGAGGCCTTGCCGTGCATGATATTCCGCGCTTGCCTGACAATGCCCCCCGCGACCTCTCCAATAGCCTGATGCCCCAGGCAGACGCCAAAGATGGGGGTTTTAATGTTGGGTTGAGCCAGAGCCCAGCGGAGAATATCCAGGCAAACTCCCGACTCTTTGGGGGTGCAGGGGCCGGGTGAGAGCATGATGCCGTCCGGGTTGACTTCCTCGATCTCCTCCAAGGTGATCTCGTCGTTCCGCTTCACCAATATCTCCACCCCACACTGCCCCAGATACTGGACCAGGTTGTAGGTGAAGGAGTCGAAATTGTCGATGACGAGGATCACATTCTTATTTTGGCATGGCGGGTAGATTGGAGGGCGGCGTGAAGTTCCTGGTAGTCATCCCTACGATCCGGCAGCAATATCCTGGATTCGATCAAGTAATCGAGCGAATCCGCGAGTCGTTGACCCTGCCCACGGACTTTCAGGTTCTGGATGGCAATGCCGGAAAAGCCCAGACCCTGAACCAAGCGCTGACCGAGCTGCTCCCCGCCTCGGACGCCGAAGTCTATGTGACCATGGACGACGACGTGGTCCCGTCTCCCGGTTGGCAAGATGCCATCGCCACGATCTTCAAGGACCAGCCCACGTTTGGCGCACTCGGCCTTTGGATGGGCGACGACGAGGAGATGTACATCTACATGGGCGCCCACTTGGTCGAGCAGCCAAAGTCGATAGCGGGCCTCGCCGTCCGGCAACTGATGCACGGGCACCATCTGGTGGGTTGCATTGTGGCGATGAGGCGTCAGGTCGCCATCGACGTCGGGCCAACTCCGGACTCCACCGAGCGCTACCAATACTGGGAGGACGGTTGGCGGGGACGGCGAGTCGGCAAGCTGGGATACAAGCAGGCCTTTGTGGAGGCAGGCCCAGTGGACTATATTAGATGGCAGGATACTAAGGAGTATCAAGAGATGCGGAATCGCGACATCGCCTCGGCCAAAGAGAAGGTCGATACGTTCATGAAGCAGGGCGGGGTGTCCCAAAACCACCTGACCCGAATCCGCCAAAAACTCGCCCGCATCCGAAATCGAACCTAGCCGATGCCGTATCAAGTCCTCCTCTACTACCTGTTCACCGAAGTCGCCGATCCCGCGGAAACCGCCGCCGAACAGCGGGCCTGGTGTGAGGAACTGGGCCTGAGAGGCCGCATCATCGTGGCCCACGAGGGGATCAACGGCACCGTTTCCGGACTGTCGGAGGACGCTCAGGAGTACATGCGTCGCATGGCGGCTCATCCCCTATTTGGCAAAACGGAGTTCAAGATCGACGAGCATGAGGACCACACCTTCAAGAAGCTCTCGGTCAAGGTTCGCCCCGAGATTGTAACCTTGGGGATGGAGGTGGATTCGGTTCGTCATACAGGCAAGCACCTTTCGCCGCATGAATTTCGTGACCGACTGGATGATCCCAACGCCCTGGTCCTGGATATCCGCAACGACTACGAGTATGAGATGGGCCGTTTCAAGGGAGCCGTCCGCCCACCCGTCGAGTCCTTTCGCGAGTTCCCGGATTGGATATCCGCAAACTTCGCCAATGCCAAAAACAAGCCTGTTCTCACCTACTGCACCGGCGGGATTCGGTGCGAGAAGCTCACCGCTTATCTGACCGAGCAGGGTTTCCGCGACGTTTACCAACTGCACGGCGGAATCGTCACCTATGCCAAGGACCCGGAGGTGAAGGGGGAGGGGTTCGAGGGCGACTGCTTCATGTTCGACGACCGCCTCTCCGTTCCCGTGGGGCCGCCGGTCAGTGTCTGCGAAGGCTGTGGAGAAGGCAGTTCCCGATATGTCAACTGCTCCAACGTGGACTGCAACCGCCTTTACTTTCTCTGCTTAGGATGCGAAGAGGCAAGGGGGTTGGCTTGTTCGGAGGCCTGCCGCGGCGCAGCCCGAACCCGCGAGCACAATGCCCGCCTCAACCCCGGTTTGAGGTCAGAGGCAGCGAGGCTTCGCAAGCAACGCCATCGGGCCAAAAGACGCCTTGCATCCCAATCTGGCGAGAACCGTACTAAACTAAACCCGTGAACCCGCCTCATGCGAAACTCGATGAAGCCTCGCTGACGGAGGTCGTGCGCCGCGCCCAGGAGATTCAGGACCAGACCCACCTGATGCTGGAGCCTAATCCCGACTTGGAGCAGTATGTGCGGGCCGCCGAAGAGGCGGGCATCCACCGCGACGCCACTATGCAGGCCCTCCGAGAACGCCTAAGCCTGCCCATCGAGATGTTCAAGCCGGGGGAGTACATTTTCGCGAAGTCGGCGGACGGGTTCTACTACGTGGCGGTTTTGTTGGAGATCGAAGGACGAAAGGCCAAAGTGGAGTTTTTGAGCGGAAGCGAGCACTTCTGCGACGCCAGCGACCTCCGCCTGTTCTCGCTTACTCCCGGCCAGAAGGTCTCCTACTTCTCGAAAAGCTCTGGCATGTGGTGGGAAGGGCAGCTCAGCAAATTCAATCGGGAAAAGAAGAACGTAACGGTCACCTGTTGGGGCGACAACGAAACGGTCGCCCTAGAAAAAGTCCGCCTCCCCCGAGACGTACAGGTCTTGCCCATGTCGTACAGGGCCAAGCTCTGGGCGGTGGGAATTGCGTCGGTGCTGAGTGGCGGGGTGGTCGGCGCGATTTTGATGAAGTTGCTGACGCGCTAAGGATTCTTCTCTGTAAGCAGGTTCTTCTTCAAAACCTCGCCCAAGCGGCGAAGATCATCAAGGTCCTTGGGACGAGCTGACGCAACCTTTGTGGCGATGTAGTCCTCAAGGTTCAACACCTTTACGGGCAACCCTTCAATCTCCACCGATAGAGCACGTTCGATTGCGGTATCGAAGTTGCACCCATCCAGGAAGGTCAATACATCCACCATCTGAGGCTTCACTCCAATCTGCAAGAGTTGCCTGTCCTCTACAAGCTGTCGGACGGCACCTTCCCCGATGGGTATTCCAAACTCGCTAAATGCCGCTGAGACTCTATCAGCGTTTTCCTTCGACCGCTTGATCCAGATATCAATGTCCTCAGTCTGACGAACATATCCATGAAATGCTAAGGCATATGCCCCGACGAGGATGAACTCAACTTTGTGGGACGCTAATAATTCTAAAAGTTCGCGATGATCGGGGTGTAGATCGGACGTTTCCATTGTCGGTGATAGCGGTTAGAAGGCGGATGCGCTCAATGCCAGTCATGTTGAGCAATTGCAGGCGTTTAGCCTCGTCCATTTCGGAAAAGGAGTTGAAAACCTGAATCGTGAACTCTCTCTTCTTCATCAGCTACATTATAGGCAACTGTTGGGCCTACACCAAAACTTCCGACCGCCGCTCGGCAACCCGTCGCTCACTGTGGTCCAGAATCTTCTTCCGGAACCTCAACTGCTTGGGCGTGACTTCCAGCAGCTCATCCTCTCGAAGCCAGCTCAGCGCCTGCTCCAAAGAGAACTCCTTGTGCGGGTCCAAGGCTTGGGTGGACTCTGAGGTGGCCGACCGGATGTTGTTCGCCGCCTTCTCCTTCGTTGCGTTCACAACCATGTCCTCATCCCGAGAGCACGCGCCGCAGATCATGCCGCCGTACATGTCAGTCCCAATCGGATAGAAAAGAGTGCCGCGCTCTTGGACGTCCTCATAGGCATAGCGAGTCAGCTTGCCCGGGTCCTTGTTGATCAACGACCCTTGCGTGCGACTCTCGATCTCGCCCTTGTACTCCTTGTAGCCGTCGAACAGCGCCGAGATCAGCCCGAGTCCACGGGTCATGGTGAGGAAGTTGGATCGGAAGCCGATCAGTCCGCGCGTTGGGATCGAGTAGTCCAGCGAAGTGGTGCCGTTATCGTTCTTCCGCATGTCCAACATATCGCCCTTGCGCCGCGACATATCCTCCATCACGATCCCCACCGAGTCCTCTGGGCACTCCAGGGTCGCGATCTCGTAAGGCTCCTGAATCTTCCCGTCCACCCGCTTGAAGATGACCTGGGGTCGCGAAATCTGCATCTCATACCCTTCGCGACGCATCGTCTCGATGAGAATGGCTAGCTGCAATTCGCCGCGAGCTTGGGTCTTCACCGCGTCGGCGGGCGACTCGGGATCAATCTTGACGCTCACGCTTACCGCCTCCTCCTTCTCCACGCGCTCCCGAATCTTGTGGATGGTGAGGAATTTGCCGCCGTCCTTGCCCGCGAGGGGCGAGTTATTGGCGTAGAGGTTCATGCTCAAGGTGCTCGGTTCGACCTTGATCGCCTCCAAAGGCGCGGTGGTATCGACGTGGGCGATGGTGTCGGAGATTAGAACGTTGTCCAGCCCCGCCAGCATCGCGATTTCTCCCGCCGAAACCTCTTCGACTTCCTTGAGCTGAATCCCCTCGTAGGTCCAAAGCTTGGTGACGTTGAAGGCGGATTTCTTGTCCGACCCCTCGCGGAGCATCTCCACTCGATCGTTCACTTTGATGCTGCCCCGAAGCACCTTCCCGCCAAACATCCGGCCCAGGTAGTCGCTGTAGTCCAGGTTGTTGACCTGGAGGAGGAACGGCCCCTCCTGCTCGACCCGAGGCGGAGGCACGGCGTTGACGATCATCTCGAACAGCTCGCGCATATCCTTCTCGCTGCCATCCGCCGAGACCCGCGCATACCCGCCCGCGCCGCTTCCATAGAGATGGGGGAAGAACAGATCCTCCTCGCTGGCGCCCAAGTCGATAAAGAGGTCGATGGTCTTATCGTAGGCGTGGAGAGGGCGGGCATTCTCCCGGTCGATCTTGTTGATAAAGACGATCGGCTTCAAACCATTCTGAAACGCCTTCTTGAGCACAAACCGAGTCTGAGGCATCGGCCCTTCGTTGGCATCCACCACCAACAGCACGCCGTCCACCATGCTGAGAACGCGCTCGACCTCCCCGCCAAAATCCGCGTGTCCGGGGGTGTCGACGATGTTGATCTTATAGTCCTTGTAGTGGACGCTGGCCACCTTGGAAAGGATTGTGATGCCCTTCTCGCGCTCCAAGTCGTTGCTGTCCATGACCCGCTCGGCCATGTGCTGGTTCTCGCGAAAGATGCCCGCCTGCTTGAAAATGGCATCGACCAGCGTCGTCTTACCGTGGTCGACGTGCGCAATGATGCCTATGTTGCGAATGTTGGAGGGCATGAATATAGTTTACCGTTTGAGGGTTCGCCGCCCTGGGATCGAACGCATAAGACCTATTCGGAAAACTAGGCCCAGGTCCCAGTGGTCTGTTAGAACTACTTGCATCTGGCGCAATCCTGATTTATAATCTAGGCGCGATTGGTGATTGTGCTCCGTCTATACAAGTGGTATAACGGTGGCGCAGTCAGCTCAACTGATTGCACCGGATTCCGGTCACCGGGGTCTGGGACACTTGGAGGTGTAAAAGTTTATGAAGAAGATTTTAGCGATTCTGATGGTCGTTTCCGTTCTCGGAATGCTGGTTGGCTGCAAGGGCGAGGAAGCTGGTACTGATACCGGAACCACTCCTCCCGCTGCTGGTGCTGACGGCGACGCCAAGTAACAGAAACGACGTCTGTTAACGTTCAGGCCCTTCCGATCTAGGTCGGAGGGGCCTTCTCCTTTCTGAGGATGGCCACTGATCTACACGCAAGATCAAACTACAGCTAGATCCTTCGACTCGCGACAAGCCATCGGCCCAGCTAGAAGCTTGATCTGGCTGGCTCAGTAGGCTGTCAACCTTCATTTGTCATGTTATTGATGTCATCGTTTTGGGGCGAG
>CAZCSP010000036.1:0-41627 GCA_964501275.1 uncultured Fimbriimonadaceae bacterium
TCATGGAGCCGGGCGACTTCTTTATCGAGGGCGGCAATTCGCACTATCGAGACACCGAGAGAAGGGCCGCCGAACTCGCGAAGAAGGGCCTTGGCTTTATTGGGATTGGAGTCTCGGGAGGCGAAAAGGGTGCCCGGGTTGGGCCAAGCATGATGGCGGGTGGGACCGCCGAGAGCTACGAACGAGTTCGCCCGATCCTGGAAGCGGTTGCCGCCAAGTACGACGGCGACCCCTGCGTCGCGCTTCTGGGGAAGGGAGGCGCGGGCCACTACGTAAAGATGGTCCACAACGGCATCGAGTACGGCCTCATGCAGTTGATCGCGGAGGCGTATGATCTTTTACATCGCGGCGCCGGACTCTCCAACCAAGCTATTTCCGACTTATTCCAAGAGTGGACCGACGGCCCGTTCGGCGGATTTCTAACCCAGATCACGGCGGATGTCTTGAATGTCAAGGACGAGTCCGGCCAAGATTTGGTGGACTTGGTTCTTGATAAGGCGAAGCAGAAAGGAACCGGGAAGTGGACCTCCCAGGATGCCCTGGACCTTGGCATCCCAATCCCCACCATCGACGCGGCGGTATCGGCGCGGCAGATGTCGGGTTTGAAGGAAGAGCGAGTGGTGGCTGAGTCCGCATTCGACAATCTAGTTAGGGCACAAATTCCGGATTCAGGGATGGTTGTGGAGGAGGTTCAAAAGGCTCTCTATCTCAGCTTCCTTCTAGCCTACGCCCAAGGCCTTTCGCTCTTGGAAGCGGCGAGTACCGAACATGGCATGGATATCGACTTGGAGGGTTCCGCGCGAGTTTGGAGAGCCGGGTGCATTATTCGTTCCAACCTATTGGAGCCTTTGCGACAAGCAATCTCAGGAAAATCCGGTGGACAATCCGTGTTGCTTTCTCCCATATTCAGGTCTGAGATCGAAGCAACCTATTCCTCGTTGCGGCGAGTGGTGGTTTACGCCTCAGTTTCGCGGATTCCTGCCCCTTGCCTGGCGGCATCCTTAAATTACTTCGACGCTCTTACCACCGCCCGACTTCCCGCCAACCTGATCCAAGCCCAACGCGACTACTTCGGCGCGCACACTTATGAGCGCACCGACAAGCCGGGCTCCTTCCACACCGAATGGGGGCCAAATTGATCCGGCCCTCTGAGCCTGCGATCATCACGATCTTCGGGGCCAATGGGGACCTGGCGAAGCGCAAGCTCCTGCCCGCTTTGTTCAACCTCTACCACGAAAAGCTGCTCCCCGAGAAGTTCCTGATCGTCGGCAACGGGCGGCGGGGCGACTTGGAGAGTTGGAAAGCCGACATGCGGGAGGGCGTGGAGACCTTCTCCCGACGGGGCGAACCCGACAAGGCGGAATGGGAAGCATTCGCGACCAACCTCAAGTTCGCCTTCGGCGGACTCGACAGTCCCGAACTCTATGAAGGCCTCCGATCCCTCATCTCCGAAACCGAGACGGAGTGGAGCCAGCCTGCGAACCGCATCTACTATCTCAGCATTCCGCCATCCATGGTCGAAATGGCGATCAAGGGCCTGGATGAAGCCGGGCTGAGCGCGGACAAGCATCTGGACCGGGTGGTGATCGAAAAGCCGTTCGGGACCGATCTGGAGTCCGCCGAGGAGCTCAACCAGACGGTGACCGCCGCGTTCCACGAGTGCCAGGTCTATCGAATCGACCACTATTTGGGCAAGGAAACGGTACAAAATCTTCTCGCCTTCCGCTTCGCCAACGCCCTGTTCGAACCGGTCTGGAATCGTCGCTACATCGACCACGTCCAGATCACGGTGGCCGAGGAGGTCGGGGTCGAAGGGCGCGGCGCGTTCTATGAATCCGCGGGAGCCCTCCGGGACATGATCCAAAACCATCTGCTCCAGGTGATGTGCATGATCGCGATGGAGCCGCCGGTTTCGTTCGAGGCGGATGAAGTTCGGAACAAAAAGGTGGACGTATTGAAAGCGGTCCGCCCGTTTCCATCCGGGGAATTGTATAAGTTTGCCGTGCGTGGCCAATATGGGTCAGGGCATTCCCAGGGTGAAAAGGCGGTTGGATATCGACAGGAAGACGGAGTGAAACCTGAATCCTCAACCGAAACCTACGCGGCCCTCAAACTCTATGTGGACAACTGGCGCTGGCAGAACGTCCCCTTCTACCTGCGAACCGGGAAGCGGATGCCGACGAAGGTGAGCCAGGTCAGCATCCAGTTCAAGCCTGTCCCCCACCAGATCTTCCCCGGCATGGCGGGCGAGCATTTCGAACCGAATCGCCTCATCATCAACATCGCCCCCCGCGAGGGCATCGTTTTGCGATTCCAGTCCAAACAGCCGGGCAAGGGGATGCGGTTGCAGACAGTGAACATGGACTTCTACTACAACTCCGCGTTCCATGTCGAGCCGCCCGAAGCCTATGAGACGCTGCTCTACGACGTGATGCTCGGCGACTCCACGCTCTTCATGCGCGCCGACCAAGAGCACGCCGCCTGGTCCCTCATCCAGCCCATCCTAGACGCCTGGACCAACACCCCCTCCGCCGATTTCCCCAACTACGCCGCCGGTTCGTGGGGGCCGGAGGCGGGGGAGGCGCTGATTGCGAGAGATGGTCGGAGTTGGCACTCGATGCCGGTCGAAACTGCTTAAAGCCCCTCCCTCGTTTTCCGCGGCCGGGATATTGTCATTCGCTAGAATTTGTATCGCGAGAAAATGAGGGAGGGCTTGGGGAGGAGAGATGCCGCCTCGTTTGGGACTCCTCGACGCCTCTCGCCCCATGCTCGTCAAAGAAGGCATGAGACAAGAGCATCCCGTGCAAGTCAGGTCAGAGGATTTTGAACCCCTTCTGCCTATCGACATCGTCCGGCCCCCTCAGCAGCGTGGCGACATGGCGCAGCCGGAACTGACTCCGCCCTTGGAATCGACGGAGATGATCGAGGCTGAGATCGAGGAGAGAAAAGCGCAGGAGGAGAAGGATCCACGATACAAAGGCGACGTAAATGCGCCGGTAGATGCCCCCCATCCCCTCGCCGAACCCCCAGAACCGCCTCCGCTGTAGTCATTGACCGTGAAGAGGCGGTTCAGTGGAGAAGTCGAACTCCTCGTTTTCACTGAACAGGCCCCTCTTTGAGAACTCTTGGATCGCCTCTTCGCATCTAGCGACCAATCCTTTCCACTCTGGCGTTCCTAGTATCTTCTCAGTGGTCATCCGGTCGTCCGGAATCAGCTTCGGAGTGCTGTCCGCAAACACAAGCCACGCGGCATCCACGGCAATGGACTACCGCCGAGGTTTGTGAGGCGGAGTGCCTGAAGAGGCTGGATAGCTTCTTCGCCGTCGTGAAGGATTTCCCGGATGAGAAATTCGACGACAAATTCACCCTCCCCTTTGACGGCGGCCAGGTGATCACGATGAAGGAAAACATGGCCTACCCCATGTGGAACTTCACTTACCACCAAGGTCAGATTGCCTACATCCAGACGCTATACGGGGACCGCAATATGTATTGGTGAGGAGGGAAGGAGAGAGTTAGTAGTTTGGCCCCTCCTAGCACGGCGTCATCCTGAGCGAGCCAGAGGAAGCTTGCGGTTGAACCGTCTGCTTGTCGCGAGTCGAAGGACCTCACCCTCCTGTAGTTACTTCCTCAACTTACAACCTGGTGAGGTGGTTCGACTTCGCGGCATAGAACGCTCTACAAAGCCAGAAACACTCGGGCCGCTCCCGCTCACCATGACGCCGTGCCCTCATTCCCTCACGCCTACGCGTTAATCTGCACCATCTCGAAGGCTTCGATCTTGTCGCCTTCCTGGAAGGCTTCCCAGTTATCGAATGTGATGCCGCACTCCATGCCCATGGTGACCTCGCGGACGTCGTCTTTGAGGTGTTTGAGCGTGGCGATCTTTCCTTCGTAGACCAGTTCACCCGCTCGGCGGACTCGACAGAGCGCGTTTCGGGTGACCTTGCCTTCGGTGACGTAGCTTCCGGCGATGATGCCCTTCTTGCCGAAGACCAGTCGAAGTCGAATCTCGACCTCGCCCAGCTCCTGCTCCTCGAACTTCGGCTCCAGCATGCCCTTGACGGCTGCTTCAATGTCTTCGATCAGTTCGTAGATGATCGTGTAGGTTCGGATTTCCACCTTCTGGCGTTCGGCCTCCTGTTTTGCCTTGCCTTCGGGCTTGACGTTGAAGCCGACCACAATCGCGCTTGCGGCCCGAGCCAGGGAAATGTCCGACTCCGTGATCTGGCCCACGCCGCTGAGGATGATCTTGGTCTCGACCTCGTCGTTCTTGACCTTCTCCAGCATCCCGCGAACTGCTTCCACCGAGCCCTGGACGTCGGCTTTGATGACCAGGTTGAGTTCCTTGAGGTCCTCTTCGTCCAGCTTCTTGCGAAGCTCGTTGAGGGTCATGCCTCGGCTCTTGACCACCAGGTTCTTGGCACGATCGTCCTGGATCCTGCCCTCGGCGACTTCGCGAGCCGACCGTTCATCAGCCGCCCATTCCACCTTGTCGCCCGCCTGGGGCACATCGCTCAGGCCGAGAATCTCGACTGGGGTGCTGGGACCGGCTTCGGTGATCTTGTCGCCGTTGTAGTCCGTCATCGCCTTGATGCGGCCAAAAGTGGTTCCCACCACCAGCGCATCGCCAATCTTCAGTGTGCCTTCCTGAACCAAAATGGTCGCCACCGGGCCACGGCCCTTCTCCATCTTCGCTTCGACCACGGACCCCTGGAGCTCGCCCTTGGGGTCGGCCTTCAGTTCCATGACCTCGGCCTGAAGCAAGATGCCTTCCAGCAGATCGGGAACGCCCTGGCCCGTCAGAGCCGAAACCGGGACGCACATCACCTGGCCGCCATAGGCTTCGGGGATGACCTCGAACTCCGTGAGTTGCTGCATGGAACGATCCGGGTTGGCGTCGGGCTTGTCCACCTTGTTGATCGCGACGATCATCGGAACGTTCGCGTTCTTAATGTGCTGAATCGCCTCTTTGGTCTGAGGCATGATGCCGTCGTCGGCGGCGATCACCAAGATCGCGATATCCGTTACCTGGGCTCCCCGAGCGCGCATCGCGGTGAAGGCGGCGTGGCCGGGGGTGTCGAGGAAGGTGATCTTCCCATCCTTGGACTCGACCTGGTAAGCGCCGATGTGCTGGGTTATGCCCCCATGCTCCTTGCCCGCAACGTTAGCTTTCCTAATGTAGTCGAGCAGGGAAGTCTTGCCGTGGTCGACATGGCCCATGATCGTAACGACGGGGGGCCGGGCTTGTACTCCCGACTGTTTGGCGCCGGCTCTTGCTTTCGCCACTGGCTTCGGCTTGGGCGCGTCGGCCCATTGGATCGTGAAGCCATAGTTCTCCGCCAGCTTCTCCGCGACATCGTCCTTCAGGCTGGTGGTGAGGGTGGCCATCACCTTCAGCTTCATCATCAAGGCTTTCTGGATTTCGGGTTGGGCCACGCCCATCGCGATCGCCAGATCGCGCGGAGTCCTTCCGGGGGCCAGGGTCAGAACCTTGGAGCCGACTTGATCGATCAACGACTCTTTGATCAAGTCCACCGTGTCGCTGTCCGCTTCGAAGCTGACCCCATCGTGCGCCAAGCCCAAATCGTTCAAAACGCCATATGCGACGCCCGGAACGACCTCGAACT
The DNA here is from genome assembly GCA_964501275.1 of uncultured Fimbriimonadaceae bacterium. Taxonomy (GTDB): domain Bacteria; phylum Armatimonadota; class Fimbriimonadia; order Fimbriimonadales; family Fimbriimonadaceae; genus 55-13. The sequence continues at coordinate 5,631 of CAZCSP010000036.1, forward strand.
CCTTGGCCAGGTCTGCTATCGAAACGGTCATGTCTTTATTCTTTACCTCAGTTTGCATACTAATTCTTCTTTCAGCTCTACCTTCTGGGCCCCTGAGACCTCGATTTTCAACGCTCGGGCCAGCTTCTCTTTCGCCAAGGCCGCCTCGATGCACGCCTCCGCTTTACAAAAATAGGCGCTCCTTCCTACTCCGCCCTTTTCACAAATAACAACGCGCCCCCCGGACTCTCGGGAGACGCGCAGAAACGATCCTTGGTCGTCTTTGCGTCTACATCCGATGCAGGTCCGTTGTGGGCGTTCGGCGTTGGGCGTGGGGCGTGGGGTTTGATCTTCTTGGTTCATTCCTAATGCCTAATGCCTCTCGCCCAACGCCGTCCATTACGCTTTCCCTTCCGTCGCCGCCTGCGCCTCACTGCGAATGTCGATCTTCCAATCCGTCAAACGAGCCGCCAGCCGTACGTTCTGCCCACCCTTGCCGATCGCCAGCGATAGCTGGGTGTCCGGCACGACCACATAGGCGCTTCGCTCCTCCTCGTTCAATTTGATCGAGTTGACTTTGGCGGGGCTGAGAGCGTTCGTGATGTAGGTGTACGGGTCCTCGCTGAAGGGAACGATGTCGATCTTCTCGTCGAACAATTCGTCCACAATCGCCTGCACCCGCGAACCTCGCGGTCCCACACAGGAGCCAACCGCGTCCACTCTCTCGTCGGTGCTAATGACGGCGACCTTGCTCCGCTGTCCTGGCTCACGCGCCACTGACTTGATGACTACGATCTCCTGCGCAATCTCCGGCACTTCCAACTCGAACAGCTTCCGTAAAAGGTTCGGATGGGTCCGGCTGACGATGACGCGCAGTCGCTTGGTGCTGTCGTCTACTCTCAAGACGTACACCCGCATCCGGTCGTTCTGCCGATAGGGCTCCGTCGGGACCTGTTCACGCTTGGGCAGCTCGCACTCGATCTTGTTGACCTGGACGTAGATACTGGAGCCTTCGCGCCGGGTAACTGTTCCCGAAACCACGTCGCCCATCTTCTCGCTGAAGACGTCGTGGATCTGCTTGGTTTCGGCTTCGCGCAACTTCTGGCTCAGGACCTGTTTAAAGACCGTGGCCGCGATGCGCCCAAACCGGTTCGGGTCCACATCCATCTCTACGAAGTCGCCGATCTCCACGTCGGGTCGCTTCTTGCGGGCATCTACCAGACCGATCTGGTAGGCGGGCTCCATCACAAAGGCCACGACCTCCTTCCCAACCGTTGCCGACCAGCCTTTTTCGGGATCGAGCTTAACATGAACCTCCACCCGAACATCGTGGGGAACGTTGATGAAGTTCTTGTATGCGGCAGCGAGAGCGGCTTCGATCTGCTGAACCAGTTCTTCAACCGCGATGTCCCTTTCCTGGGCGATCTGCTTCAACTGTTGCATGATGTCCATCGCGTTCTTCTCCTCGTGGCGGTACAAAAAAAGGCGGCTAAAAGCCACCTTCAGGCGCCTTGTTTGGGAGAAGTATAGCATATCGAGGCAGGCCAGGCGGGGGACCAAGGGCTTGGTACGGAGCGAGGAAGGGACCTAGGGAGTCAGGGAATGAGGAGAGTGGGGGGTAGAGGAGGCAACGGATGCAAAATCAAAAAACCTCTAGCTTGGTGAGAGCCCGAGGACTGGTAAATCACTTCTACCCGTGATTCCGTGATTCCCTACCTCTCCCTTATCTGCCGAGTAATCGTGGCATCCGTGATCTTGTCGTCGGCGGCCAAGAGGAAGGCTTTGCTGAGGATAATCGACATCGTGGCATCCCCTTCAAACGGGATGAAGTGGCCACCCCCGATTTCCCCTTTTCCACCCCGGACGATACACAGGTACTGATCGTTTGGCTCCATCAGGATGTTGCCGCTGCCAAGGTGGATTTTGTAGGTCCTCAGCTCGCCTTTTACAACCAGGAACTTCCCATCCAATCTCGATACCGACGAGATCCCGAGCCGAGGAAGCAGCCGCTCAAGAACCGCCTTCCGGGTAAGCGCGGTCGCTCCCAGGTCCCCAAAGGACGCTTCATGCCAATAGCCGCGTTGGGCGTACCGTTCGCCTTGATCTGTCCAAGCCGGGTCGGCGCCGACGCTCGCTACCCCGACAAAGAGATCGACATCCCGCATGGCTTCGGAGAACAGGATGGCGGGAACCTGTTCCAAGGGAATCGGGGCGTTATGTTGATCTAGGAACCGCACTTGGTCGGTGGCAACAAGGAGGGCGATTCCGCTGTCGGTCATGTCCTCATCCCGAGCCCCGCCCGCCGGTTCCACGACTTCCACTAGGAACTCGGCGCTCATGTTCCATTGGCGCAACCGAAGGGTTGGGACCGAGTAGGAGTCGAAGAACCCCATCAGGTTGTAGGCCCAGCCTCGCTGTCGAGCAAGGGCGGAGAACTGGTGCTGTTTGATCAGGTGGGCGGCGAATCGGTTCGAATAGGTTCCCGTTCGCCTCTCCGCATCCGTCAGCAGATAAATCTCACGAAAAGCCTGCTTGAACGGCTGGGTGATCTCCTCGGTGAAGAGATAGTCGCGCCAAACTTCGATAGCGGCCAGACCCGCTCCAATGGGATGCCAAAGCTTTACCCTCGTAGGGTCATCGAAAGGAATGGGCTGGTTGTCGGCATCGACTGGCTTGCCGTCCCGAAACATTCCCAACACGGAACCTGAGCTTGATTCAAAACTCCAGATCAGTCGCCGCGACATCTGCCCAACCAGGGGATGGTTGACGTATCGCTCCAGCCACAGGTTGTAGGGAAGGGTGCGCCCGCTCAGCATCATCCCTTCGATGCGCAGCTTCAGGGCGCTCAGGCTGCTTTCAATCTGTTTGACCTTCTTGCGGAGGTCGGCAAGTTCGCCGGCAAAGTCCTTCTTCACGCTCGCGGGAACGCTCTTGACCGGCTTCCCACCTGAAAACCACTCCACTTCCGCATCCGCAGAGCCCGCGACTCGGAGTCTAGCCTCGGCAGAGTCGAAAACAAAGGTGGCCCGCCCTTCCGAATCGAGGTCAAAGGTCGGCGTGATGATCTCCTCTAACTCCTCGATGGAGATTCCCTTCTCATTCGCGGCCCGATACATGGAATCTTCAAGCAGTGTCGCCAAGCTGGGCGTCTTGATCTTGGCCCTGGCTTTGGCGAGTTGGGCAAGGGCGTCGATGGTGCCGATGTGCTCAAGCTCGGTAACTGCGGTACAGAACCCCTTTTGGGAACGGGCTCCGATTCCTGGAAGTTTATGGCCACCGGCTAGAACCATGTCGCCTAAAACGGAACTGGCTCGGGGGTTGGCGATGGTTCCGGCGATCCGGATCAACCCTCTCAAGAAATCGCCTCGATTCGCATCAACGGTCTTATCCGACTGGCTCATCAACTGTACGCAGTCCTCCAAGGCACTCAAAAACTCGTCCGATTTGGCGTCGCTTACCTCGGCTGCAACCTCTTTTCTCCACTTCGAAGCGGCCTTGGCGCCTTGAGGTCGATCGGCGAGGTCCAGCAGCGGCCCGTAGGAATCGTTCAGGTTCACCAGCGGTCCTTCCCAATAGTCACGGCGAAAGTTCTGAACATCCATCGAGGGGTCGATCACCTTCGCCAAGCGCGCGTCGACCAAGCGGTACTCGGCGTTCAGGTTGTTTGGGTCGGAACTGTCCTCACGAATGCGTTTTCGCATCCGTTCGGCGAGTTTTGCCACTTGAGGGTGTTGTTCGGTTTCAGCGACCTCCTCAAGTATCCCAACCAGGCTCTTTACCCCGATCGCCGAGTACCAGGGATGAGCTTCCCAATAGGGCAACACCGCCTCAAGGTGGCGCAAGGTGTATTGCGGTTTTCTCCGGTTTAGATTTGTAATTGTCTCCCTGAGCCAGCCACAGTAGCCGCCGAACTGGACATAGAGTTCCTTTTTCTCTCGTTTGGCCAGCTCTTGGACGATGAGAGCTATCATGTCCGCTAGTTCAGACTTGGATAACTCGACCATCTTGTTCGCGGAAGGGACGTTCCGCCATGCGCCCGCATCATCGTAGTAGGAATGGGATTTTTCTAAGGCTTCCACCTCCTGGAAAAAGAGCCTGGCCAGTTCATCGAGGGCCCCCGATCCAGGGTTTTTCTTCCCAAAGAACGGAATCTTCATCTACCCACCGATCAATGGCACCAGTCGAAGAAAGCTGACCTCGTCGCCGGGAGCAAGTTCCACGAGTTCGTCAAGGCTTTTCGCTTGCTTCCTGGGTAGCAGAACCAACAGAGAGCCGGATTCGAATGCTTTGATCGCAACGTCGATCTGTGCCTGGGGGTTCACGGGTTTGAACTTGGTTGGCCGGGCTGGGTTGAACTTGGCCTCGGCTTCCGTCGGCTTGATCAGACCCTGAAATTTCTCGGGCCGAGACTGATTGTAGGCCGCAACCTCCGCCTCGATCCTCCCCTCGATGATTTCGCGGACGCTCACAATCTGCTTGGAAAACTGGATTTCAGGCCGCTCGTGGCGATCGCCCGTCGTCGATTCGTCAAAAACTTGCACTCGTGTTACCAAAATAGCCACCGCCGAAAACATCTAAAATTACCACGATTGCAAACAGATCGCTATGCTCGGTTAAGGTCGCTTTCAAACTTCGGCGATGAAGCCCTTCAAAAGCTCGCCGATGCCAAGGTCTGCTTGGTTGGAGTTGGAGGCTTGGGCTGCGCCTCAGCGCCTTGGCTTGCGATGTCCGGTGTGGGGCATCTTACGCTTGTGGATGGCGATCATGTGAGCCAGTCCGACCTGAATCGCCAGGGGCTGTATACGGAGTCCGATGTAGGCAGGCTAAAGGTAGAGGCGGCAATGGAATGTCTTCTACAGGTGAATCCCGACATCCGACTGACGCCGATTCCATGCAACCTGGACGAGGGTAACTACGGATCGGTTTTGGAGAGCCACGACGTGGTGATCGATGGAACCGATGCGCTACAACCTCGCCTCCTGATGAATGCGGCGATGGTCGATCTGGGAGTCCCGGTTGTTTTTGGCGGCGCGATTGGTTGGACGGGCTACACCACCACATGCCTGCCGGGCGGCCCGTGCTTTCGTTGCATTTGGCCTCTGGAGAACCTAATCGACGACACTTGCGCGACGAATGGTGTTTTTGGTCCGGCGGTCGGCCAAATCGGCGCCGCCCAGGCCTCGGAAGCGATTCGCCTCATCCTGGGAATTCCGAAGCACGTTGGCCGGATGCTTTGGATCGATGATCTGCACGGAACCCATCGCATATTGGACGTGAGCAAAAAACCAAACTGCTCGGCTTGCAATCAACCAACCAGCGACGGAATCGGTTCATCATAGGCTCTTATGTACACCGTCTTCATCCGCGGCATCGAGTTTTACGGCTACCATGGCGTTCCTGCTGAGGAGCGCTTCATCGGGCATCGCTATCGGGTGGATGTGGAGTTGCGGGTGGAGGGGTCGGCGGACCAGTCGGATCGGATTGCGGAGACGGTGGATTACGGCGCGGTGGGCCAGTTGATCGCCCAGATTGGGACTGCCGAGAAGGCCCATACGGTCGAGCGGCTGGCGCGGATCATCGGCGAAGCCATCCTCACTCAACACCCCCTGGTCGCTTCGCTCTGGATATCGGTGGCTAAGCCCCTGCCTCCTGCCCCGATGATCGCCGAGGAAGCCGGGGTGGAATTGGAACTGGGCAGGGAATAGCTGGATCATCGAAGTTCGCCAACTCCGCTCCCAGTCGCCGTCAAAGAAAGGCCAAGGGCCGCCGCTGGCCCTCCCAAACCCAGGAGTGAAAAGATGACCACCGATGTTCTCCGTAAATGTATCGCCGCCTGTGAAGAGTGCAGCGCCGCCTGTCGATCATGTGCCGACGCCTGTCGGGATAGGGAAGGGATGGAGGACTGCGTCCGGCTTTGTGAGGAGTGTGCGCACTCTTGCGACCAATGCATCGACACGATGCAGAAAGGTTCTAACGCCGACTGCGCGGTCTGCGCCCGGATGTGCGGAATGTGCCGCACCGAGTGCGAACGCCACGCCGACCACATGGACGAATGCCGCCGCTGTGCTGAAGCCTGTCGCCAATGCGAAGAGGCTTGCCAAGAGTCCGCGATGGCGGCCTAAAGGAGACCCTATGCTTTCCGAGAAACAGCCCGACACTTGCGGCTTGCATCAAAAGCCAAAGCGCTCCGACGACCCCAAAGCCCCGAGCGCGCCATCCCTCATCGCCGAGTCAGACGATTCCGACGACCAGGCGAAGAGGGAATGACCGAAGCAATCGAAGCTTGCGGGCGAAGTACCGAGCAAGAAGTCGGATTGATCCGCCCCACTACCCACTAAGATGGGCTAGCCCGGCGATCAGCCGGGCCAGGTCGTCTTGGCCAAAGTACTCCACTGTACTTCCCGAGCGACGCCGGGGCGAGAGCCAAACTCCAATCTTGTCTGGCTCCATCGCGAAGAACTGGGCGTCTCTATACACGGATAGATCGTCGGCGACCTTGTAAAAGGCCGTCTGTTGCAAGTCCCAACTCCGCGGATCGTCGCCCAGAAAGGCGAGGTCTCGATCCTTCAGGCGAATGACCAGATTGATTCCGTTCGCGGCAAGGTCGAACTGGCGGTTCAGCCCATAAGCGGCCAAGACTTCTTCGCCCTCGCTCATCGCTCCTCGCGCAGACGGTCGAGCTTCTCCTCAATCCGAGACAGGCGTTCCTCAAACTCCACGTCCGTATCCTTCGATTCGTGGCTGCCCTTGTGGATCAAGAGAGCCGTGAGGATCACGAAGGTAAGCAACTGCAGAAACTCCGACTGCCAGTTCTCAAATGTGGCGGCAAGCCATTCGTAGACGTAGGCAGATTCGCCGAAGAAGGAAGGCGTCTCCCCTTTGGAAGCTGCCTCCTGAGCGAACTTCACCCACCCCGCCCAGGTCTGAATAAGCCAGCTCACGAGGAAAAGGATGGCCAGCACAATGCTGAGGCCATAGTTGCCGAGCGGCCACTTTCGGTTCATGGTTCTCCCTTTTCCGCCGAGGTGAAGTGTCCGCCTCGGCGGAAGCGTTGGATCAGGCTTTTGCGCCCTCCGTAGCGGCGACGGCGGCTTCGTTGATCATCCCATCCGCCAACTCGGTGAGCTTCTTGTCGGTCTCGCCTTCTTCGTCCAGGGTTTCCTGGAGTAGTTCGGCATGATCGTCGTAGCCCAGGAGTCGGGCGAAGTTGCGGGCCGTGCCGTAACCCGCGATTTCATAGTGCTCCACCTTCTGGGCCGCGCCGATGAGCCCGGCATCGAGCACCTCCGCCTCTTTCACCGATTCCATCAACTCAACGCCCTCCGCCAACAGGCCTTCCATCGCCTCGCAGTGATGCCCCGTTGGCTTCTCGCCCAGTCCATCGAAAATGGTTTCAAGCCGCTTCATGTGCCCGTTGGTCTGCTCCAGATGATCCTTGAACCCCTTGCTCAGTTCGCCGGAACTGGCCGCCTTGGCCATCTTTGGAAGCGCCTTGGTGATCTGGCTCTCGGCGCTGTACAGGTCGCGAAGGCTCTCAACGTAAAGATCGCTCATCGATTTGATCGCAGTAGACATAGTCTCTCCTTTTTTGGCCTATCGGCCCATATCGAATAAACGCAAATGCCCAACACCTCAGCGACGATGATAGGGATGGAAGCGATAAGAAAGTTGTGAGAAATGGAAGCCCTCCCCCTTCCTCGCCTCATCGCTCCGCGGAGACAGAGCCTCGTCCAAGAGAAACCATGAGAAACGAAGTAAATCTCCTTCCCGATCTACTGCTGCCCCAAGAAGTCCAGCCAACGGAAAATCCCGCTCCACCTGACCTGGAAGGCCAGTTCCCGCCCGTCGACCCGAAAGCGGAACCACTTGACAAGGGAACCGAATTCTATCCGGAGGAGATCCTGGGCGAAGACCCCGAACTGGGCGGTCCTCAAGGCGTGGCCAACGAGGCGCGGGAGGCCGATTTGATGGAGTCGGTAGCAGAAATCAGACCCGATCTGACTCCAGAAGCCTGAGAGGCTCCCCTTTCTCCTCCAAAGGGTGGGGAGAAAGGGGCCGGGGGGTAGAGGGGTTTGAATTTGTAGTTGGATCAGATCCGAATCTATGAAGCCTACAAGCAGACCATGACCTGGCAGGTCATGGGACGCATGGGCAGGCTGCCCATGCCACTTCTGCTAGCGACCCAGCGACTGGGCAGCCGTGATCGCAAACCGATCCGTCATGCCGCTGATGTAGTCCACCGTGCCTTGAACCCCCTCATAGCCCGACGGCAGATTCCCAGGGACAACATAGTAGGAAAAGAGAGCCCGGACCACCCGCTTGGCTTCTGCCGCCTCCGTCCGAACCCGGTCGGGGGCTAGGTAGACGTGCTCGAACATCCATTCTTTCAAGTCGTTCATCGACTCCAGCAACCGAGCCGACATCTTGATTGCGGGCTGGTCCAGGCTGTGCTCTACGACGTCGTAGACCATCGTCTTGATCCGGCGCGACTGGCTCTGGCCCAGCCACTCAAACCGATCCGGTAACCCCTCGATCACCCCCGCTCGGATGGCGTCGTCAATGTCGTGGCTCAGGTAGGCGATCCGGTCGCTTACCCGGACCACCGCCGCCTCAAGGGTCGAAACAGGCTCCCCATCGTAAGCGCTCAAATCGTTCCGCCCCTTGCTATGCCCCCCGATTCCTTCCAGGACTTCATGCGTGAGGTTGAGGTTTTCGAGAGTATCCAAGACTCGTAGAGATTGCTCATGGTGGCGGAAGGATGTCGGGGCGTTGGGCTCTGGGCGTTGGGCGTTGGGATGGGGCGTCTCCGAACTTCGACCTCCGGACCCTGAACTCTCTAAACTCCCAATTCCAAACCCTAAACTCCAAACTTGCTCCAAACATTCATCCAACGCCTGCTCCCCCGTATGTCCAAACGGCGGATGCCCCACATCGTGACCCAAGGCGATGGCTTCGGTCAGGTCTTCATTGAGTCGCAACGCCCGGCTGATCGTCCGTGCAATCTGGCTGACCTCCAGGGTGTGGGTCAGTCGCGTGCGAAAGTGGTCCCCTGCCGGAGCAATGAAAACCTGGGTCTTGTGCTTCAGTCGGCGAAAGGACTTGGAATGCAAAATCCGATCCCGGTCGCGCTGGTAGCAAGTGCGGATCGGGTCGGGCTCTTCAGGCCGTTTGCGGCCTTTGGACTCCGCCGCCAAAGCCGCAAACGGAGAAAACCGATCCCTCTCCCACTCCTCAATCCCCTCCCTCACCCTTTGATCCACAAGGCTAGGGACGGATCAGGCGACTTGGGTGATGCTGGGTGAATTGGATGCTGCACGTCCGCAACCTATTCGGATTGCGATAGGTATTTGTGAGTAGCATGGATATGCCTGAGTTCGAGCAGATTGGAAACTATCGATTCTGTCGCTATCGTCGACCGAACGGGCCGACCTCCGCCATTCTTAGCTGGTCGTTTCCGCTGGTTCTTGTTCTTACCGTCGGCGGGTTCTTGGCCGCCTCAAAGTGGGCCATCTCGGAAACCGAGCGCGGGAATTTCATTCCGATGAAGGTGGTGGCGTTTGCGTTGCTGGGAACTGTCGGTGCAATCTACCCATTGGCCATCGGCTTGATCGTTGCGAAACGGTTCAAGAAGCGCTCTGAACCACTTCTGAAGAAGGTTGGGCCAGAACATGCCATCCCTTGCTCGGTTCATTTGAGCCATGCTGGCAAACATTTTGCATTGGCCGAAGGCTGGCTGTGGCTGGATGAGGACTTGCTTACCTTCCGAGGCGATAGATTCGATTTTGCCCTGCGTCCCCGCGATTTCCACAAGAGTTTTAAGTCGGAACGTATGGCTCAAGGCCAACCGGTTCGCCTGCTTTCCTTAAAGGGGCATGGCTGGATTGGGCTGAGAATCGAGCCCTTGGCAACAGGTCTTACCGCAAGGCAAGCGATCAAGGAGTCGGACAGGGTGATGAGAACTTTGACTGAGGACTGGCGTCGTGCGGCAAGCACCACTCGCGCCAGCCTTTTCCCACCCCTCACTCGTGAGTCAATGCCTGAGACTTCAGGTTTCAAGGGGCGCAAGTTTGCCTTCGCTTGCTTGGTTTCCTCGCTGGCCTTTGCTTTGCTCGGTCTTGCCATTCACTGGATGTTTAGGGACTACATGGAGCAAAGCAATCCGCTTCTATTCGCCAGTGCCTTCGGCTTGCTTCCTGTCACCTTCCTTCTCTCCATCTGGGGAGCCGTCCTGACCAGCCGCTCGGAGCGCAAAGCTATCCAAAAGCTCAAGGACTCGGGGTGGGTCGAGATGGTGTAGGCCGTCAACGTGAGTAGCCGACGCAGTGATCAAGGGGGACTCGCATCAGGCGACAGCTTCATCCCCGAAGGCCTTGAGCGCCTGATCTTGCTCCCACCGAATAACGGCCTCAACCTGTTCTCGGGTCATCCCGGAATAGGCTTCCAGGAAGTATCCGATGCCCCGTCCTCACGTCAATGCGTCAAACAGTGCCCTCACCGGAACACGGGTGTTTCGGAATCGTACCGATCCACCTAACGTGTCCGGAGAGCTGACAAGCACGTCTCATAGTTCAGTTGGTATAGACATATTCTCAGCACCTACGGAAATAGTATCTTTCGCCTCTGGATCAAACGAGCATGAGGCTTGCAAGGACTGGCCTGCCTTCTTCGATATATGCGTCGTAGCCAAGTTTGTTGGTCAATTGACCAACAAACTTGGCTACTCTTGTTTCCGCCAAAACCGATACTTTAACAGCGTCCAGAACGCCTCGGGGGCGTCGGTCCAGCGGATCTTTTTTCCCGCCTTCTTGCTTCGGGGGATGTAGGTGATGGGGACTTCCTTGATCTTCTCCCCCAGGCGGATCGCTTTGGCCGTCGCCTCGGGGCAGAACTCGAACCGCTTGCATTGCAACTCCATCCCCTGCAAAAGGTCCGTGCGAAACGCCTTGTAGCAGGTAGCCTCGTCGGTGATGCGTTGGAAGTAGAGCAGCCGCACGGCCCAGGCCAGCAGGACGTTGACAATCTTGTTGGGCAGGGCCATCCCATCCGGCATCCCGTGGGAGAAACGAGTGCCGTAGACCACCGTCTCTTTCCCATCCAAGATTGGCTGGACTACCCTGGGAATCTCTTCCGGCAGGTACTCCAGATCCGCATCCTGGATGATGGTCGCCTTGCCGGTCGCATGGGGAAGGGCCTGGACGATCGCCGCTCCCTTCCCGCCTCGTTGGGGGTTGGTGAGGACGAGGATGCGGTCGGAGAACCCCTGGAGGACTGAAGGGGTCTGGTCGGTACTGCCGTCGTCCACCACGATCACCTGCATCCGCAAAGGCACCGCCAACAGCCGCTCGACGACCTCGCCGATCGTATCTTCTTCATTTAATGCCGGAACGATCACGGTCACATCCGGCTGGCCTTCGGGCATGGGCGTCATGATACTTCGCAGAACCTCAATAGAGACACTGGCGAGAACCTTGCCGTTCCAGAAAGAGAGGAGGTCTATGCCGAACGAGACCGAATCCTGAGGCGTTCGGCTCACGTAATGCCTCATGATAGTCATGATGAGTCTTGCTGAGAAGAAGGTTGTCGTGAGCTTTGACGCGGTAGCCAAGGCTTGGGCGGATACCCGATCGCGTCCGATCTGGATCGTCGGAAACGCAGTTCTGCTCGCGATCTCCATGGGATTCACATACTTGGAACGTAGCCTCTTTATGCCTCAAAACGAATCCCGTCTTGTCTACGGTGGTTTGCTGAGTCTTGCCGCCACCATCACTTCGACCCTGCTCATGGCGACCTATCAGCGTGAGTACTTGAAACACCTTCGCGGAGAAAAGCCAATGCTACTGGGAATATTCAACACCGCCATGCTGGAGGGGAAGTTTATCGTCCTGGGCACGATCCTCTATCTACCGAGCCTCATTCTCTGGGTGATTCAGAATACGCTGGTTCACGATCCAGCAACCCAGACTCTTCTGTACGGTTTTGGCTATCTGGCAATTTGGGTCGTGATGTTCCCCCTGTGTTTCTCGCGGTTGATCCTTATTGATCAAGGCGTCAGCGTGGTCGAGGCCATGCGGAGCAGTTGGCGATTCACGATGAGGGCGCCTGGGGCCATCCTATGGATGCTGATCCTGGCGGGATTCACCAGCCTTCTCGGGGCGATCGCCTGTGGCGTCGGCTACCTTGTGACGGCTCCGATCTACCTTTTGGCGATGACCATCCTCTATGAGGAGAACCGGCAAGCTGGCTTGATTGAGATCAAGTGAGCTAGCATATCTATAGATATTGACCACCTCAAACAGGCTTGCCCAAGTTTGACCTTCCTCTGGCCTTAGCCAATCTTCCGCGAGCTTTGGTTCGGACAGGTGGACCTCAAGGTGGATGCTCTTTAGGCGCTGAATGAACTCGGCCAGTGCATCCAACAAACCGTCAGGAACACCATCTATGTCCCGCTTCAACGACTCTCGCTTGTTTACAAGACTATTTTATAGGGATACATCAGGCAACAAAAAGCCCCGCCCAATTAGGCGAGGCTTTCAACTGTCGATGAAACGAAGACTTACTTGGTAATTCCGTCGACGGCGGTGTTCAACTCGGCCAAACCCTTGTCGTCAGCCTTCAGGTTGACGAACTTGCTTGTGATGGCGCGGCCCTTGTAGACCAGAACCGTATTCTTCACAGCGCTGTCGGTATTGACCTTGTACTGCTTGACGGCCTCGTTGCCCTTGTCGATCCAAGCCATCGCGATCTTCACACCAGACTTGGCGACGATGTCTTCGATCTGCTTCGTGGTGGCGGTCTTGTTGGCGCCGTCTGTCACGAAGATGAAGAACGCCTTGACCTTGGACGACTTCCACTCGCCGACTCGCTTGTCGAGCAGCTTGGCGATGGCTTCGACATTCTTGGAGTCGTCGCCGTTAACCCAAACTTGGACCTGGGGCGCGTTGCCATAGGTGCAGGGCGGGCAGGCGTCGGTTCCCTTGTGGGGACCGCTCACGTGGTTGGGATGAAAAGCGGATACCATTTCGCCGACCTTCAGGCCAGACTCAACGTTGCCGTTGATGGCGAAAGCGGCGACGGATACGGCGGCTACGAGAACAGCGGCGCCTAGTAATTTCTTGATCATGTTTCCCTCCGGCAGGCAGGTGCTTGACGAATCGCTTCGCCACACTATTCTACTCGCCATCTATGAAAGGAAGTTCCAAGCCAATTGGTTCCCGCCTCTCGGCTAGAATGGCGACATGCCGGTATTGACGCCCATTGCTCTCTTATGTTCGCTATTGGCTCCTCCTGCCGAAAATCGGATGATTCCTTTCGTCGAGCGGATGAGGCAGGACTTGACCGAGGTCCGCCAGTTCTTCGACCTGGAGTCTGCGTCCATCACCTTCGACCGAATGGATCGCTTCTATTCCGATTCTCAAAGGAAGCTTGCCACCTATGCCGGATTGAAGAGGGAGCTGGAAGAGGAGATTGACTACCGGTTGAGTGAGAGTCACCTCTCCTACCGACGCAAGCAGTTAGCGTTTGAACGGACCAAGGTGCAGGAAACGAACGCCCTGTTGCCCTTTGCCGACGCGATTCTGGATCTGGAGCTCAGCCGTCGGCGGATGGAGAAGATCGATCCCGAGAAGGTGGCGGCGAAGCTGAACGATATCTCCAAGGAACTGAAAACCGTCCGCGACGGCGTGCAGAAGCAGATCGATGCCAAAACTCCGCCTTCAGCGGTGCTCGCCGACCGGAGCGCCAATCGGTTGGACCAACTGATCCGCACCCTGGACTTCTGGTTCCGCCAATACGACGGCTTCCATCCGCTCTTCAGTTGGTGGGTCAAGAAGCCGCACGAGGCTCTCTCCACCAGTCTGCGCGACTACTCCAAGTTTCTCAAAGAGAAGATTGCGGGTTATCGCGAGGGCGCCGACGCTCCCCTGATCGGCGATCCAATCGGTCGCGATGCGCTGCTGGTCGATATGCAGGGCGAGATGTTGGACTACACGCCCGACGACCTGCTCGCAATGGCGGATCGGGAGTTTGCCTGGTGCGACGCCGAGATCAAAAAGGCCAGCCGAGAAATGGGGTTTGGGGACGACTGGAAGAAGGCGATGGAGAAGGTGAAGTCCCTCCATGTCCCGCCCGGAGAGCAGGATCAGTTGGTTGTGAATCAAGCCCGTGAAGCCATCAAGTTCCTGGAAGATCGCGACCTGGTGACCATCGAGCCGCTTTGCAAAGAGACGTGGCGGCTGGAGATGCTAGGTCAGGAGACGCAGAAGACGCTCCCCTTCGCGGTCTATATGGGCCAGAAGATGGGCGTCTCCTACCCGCTCTCCACCCAAGACCATGAGACGAAGGAGATGAGCATGCGCGGGAACAACGAGCATTTCACCCGCGCCATCACCTACCACGAACTCATCCCAGGCCACCACCTCCAAGGCTATATGTCGAAGCGATACAATCCACACCGCCGGCACTTCTCAACCCCGTTCCTGGTCGAGGGGTGGGCGCTCTATTGGGAAATGTTGCTCTGGGACCTCAAGTTTCCGAGAGGGCCGGAGGATCGGATCGGAATGCTATTCTGGCGCATGCACCGTTGCGCCCGGATCATCGTCTCCCTCAAGTTCCATCTTGGTCAGATGAAGCCCCAGGAGATGATCGACTTCCTGGTGGATCGGGTGAACCACGAGCGATTCACCGCGACGTCGGAGGTCAGAAGATTCATCGGCGGCGACTACTCCCCCCTCTACCAGTGCGCCTACATGATCGGCGGGTTGCAGATTCGGGAGTTGGAGAGGGAACTGGTGGGAGGCAAAAAGATGACCCACAAACAGTTCCACGACGCCATCCTCCACAGCGGCCCGATCCCGATCAAGATGATTGGATTGAGGCTGCGGGGGAGGTAGTTGCGGCATGTCGGTGCTACGGCATTACGGTTTTGGGGCTCGTGTTCTGTAGGCGGCGGATGCATTGTGCCGCCGTCCTGCCGCTATTCCAAACCCCAAAATCCAAACTCCCAATTTATTAGTTGGTCAACCAACTAAATTTGTGATACAATCCCCCAAGGCCTCTCAAGGAGGCAGGAGGAGACTCGTTGATTTCTACCTTATGCTCACTCGTTCTATTCGTTGCGAATTGCGCAGGCGTCCAAGATGCCAAGCCGCCGCTCGACCCCGCTCTGAAGGAACTTTCGAAGTTTGTGGGCGGCACTTGGGAGTCGGATGGTGGGATGCCGATCAGCCAGCGCTGGACCTGGAACCCTGACAAGCGGGGCCTATCCGTTGTCACTCAGATCAATAAGGGTGCGCCCAATGCTATCGAGGCCCGCGCCTTCCTCGGCTGGGATGCGGTCATGAAGAAGCCCTACTACCTCGATATGCACAACTCTGAGACCACTTACTACGGTCATGTTGGTCTCAAGGACGGCATCGTTGAGTTCAGGTTTGGCCTCTTGGGTTCGGAGAAGGTGCAATGGGTGGAACGTGGCAAGTTCATAGGACCAGACCAATGGGAGTCCACGTTGCATGAGATCAAGGATGGCAAAGAAACGACGCTCTTCACGATGATTCTCAAGCGCAAGCCGTAATGTTTCTCCGGAGGGTTGCCTATGAAAAAAGTCGGCGTCTATCGGTGGACTGCCTTAAGCTGTTCACGGAGAGTTTTCTCGTCTACCACATCGGAGGCATCTTGGGCATAGCGGGACCAGGCGATCTTGCCCTGTTGATCGAGAATGATGACGGCGGCCAACTGCATCGTATCGCTAGTGGATTTGCCTTGGATGGATCCGGAGAACGTGGCCATCATGCCTCGGCCGATGGTGCGCAGGTTGATCATCTGCCGGTTGGTTCCACGCTTGACTCCGAACGACTCGTATACCTTGCGCTCGGGGTCGGAGATGAATCGATGGGGAGATCCCTGCTTCGCTTTGAATCGGGCAGCCTCTTCCACTGACTCCATACAGACGAAGTAGATCGGCAGGTCGGCGGCAGATCGAAGTTTGGCTACCTGATACTTGCAGAAGGTGCAGCCGAAGTGGCGGAGAAAGACTAGGGCGATAGGGCCAGTGTGATGAAGATCGTCAAGTTGGGAATGGGAGCCGTCGTCGAATTGAACTGGAGTCATGATGCCTAGTCCAGCAGCTCTTTCAGGTGTTGGGACTGAGATGGATGCTTCAGCTTCTTGAGGCTCTTTTGCTCGATCTGGCGGATGCGCTCCCGCGTGACTTGGAAACTCCGCGCCACTTCCTCCAGGGTATGAGGTTGACCATCGGTGAGGCCGAAGCGCATGAGAATTACTTCGCGCTCCCGCTCGGTTAGGGCGGCCAGAACATCGTCGATGCGGCGCCGCAAGACCGACCGGAGCGCGGCGTCGGCAGGGGTCTCGCCACAGCCATCGACGATAAACTCGGCGAGGGTACTGTCTTCGCTTTCCCCGATTGGGGTCTCCAGCGACAGAGGATCGCTGATGGCGCGGAAGAAGTCGTGGACCTTGTCCTCGGTGATGCCCAGTTCGTCGGCCAGTTCTTGTGGCGTTGGCTCTCGACCAAAGCGCTGCTGAAGCTGGCTAGTCGCCCTCATGAGGCGATTGACTGCCTCCAGGGTATGGACCGGTACGCGGATGGTCCGGCCTTGGTCGCTGATAGCGCGGGAGATGGCCTGACGAATCCACCAAGTCGCATAGGTGCTGAACCGGAACCCGCGGTTAGCGTCGAACTTCTCCACCGCCCGGATTAGCCCCATGTTGCCTTCTTGGATGAGATCTTGCATAGAGAGGCCACGGCCCAAGAACTTCTTGGCAATGCTGACCACCAGACGCAGGTTGGCCTCGATGAGCATCTGTTTGCACTGCTCCGAACCACCCTGGGAACCGTGAGCCAGCGCAAGTTCCTGTTCGGGGGTAAGCAAGGGGATGCGTCCGATTTTCCGCAGCCACATCTTCACCGAGTCGTCGACCGTGTTCTGATCGGTCTCCGACTCATGAGGGTGGGCGATGAGTTCTAACTCAGGATCGTCATCAACGACCGGAGCATCGAACCCTCTAATTTTGGTAAGGGAGGGAAGAGAATGAGCCGTGCCCGGTTCGTTCCCTCCGTGGACCTGATCGAGTAGGTTGGCTTGGACCATATTCCGTTACGTTCTCTCAGGCGGAATCGGAAAGAGCTCCATTGCACCCTCACCTCCCCGCAAACCTGCCCTCACTGCGCGCCAAAGGCACTTCAATATAGCAGACGTTTTACCGAATCCCAAAAAAGCGGACAAAAAATAGAAAACCGGTTAAGTTGCTCATAGCCGGTTTAACTATCGAGAATCCCCTTTCAGTCGCCGCAGCGTCTCTCTTATTTTCGCGATGCGGTCTGGATCTTCCTTCTGCTTGATGAATTGAAGATGCCTTTTTTCGAGCTGTTTTGACAGGTTTTCCTTGGCGTCCTTGATAAACCGGTCACTCAGGTTATTGAAGCGCGGGTCGGAGGCGCATTGCTGGATGACATCTTGGAGAGATGGGTCCAAACGGTTGATCCACACGGACGGCTCTCCATTGGGAGGTTCTTCGCCAAAGACCGCGGTGTAAGCCTTCGAAAACTCCCGCCCCGTCTGGGAGACGAAGAGTTCGGGAAGCACCAGGGCCTCATGGGCGATCATGCGCAGACCGGGGGCGAGGAGCGCGGCTACCAGCGCAGCCTCAGAGGAGTGGAGTTCCGAGGCCGCCACTTGAAAGGCGGGGATCGCCTCTCTTGCCTCTGGCGTTCGGGAAGTTCGTCGCCTCTGGATCACCTGCTTACGCAGGGATTCGCGGACATATAACTGATCCTCCACTCCTGCATACAGGCTGATCAGTCTCTCAATGTGCCTTTCAATCTCAGGAATGTCGGAGGCTTGCGCCAAAGCATCGACTACCGCGGACCAGAACACCTGGTCTCTCTCCGGGTGACGGGCAACGATCTGGTCGAGCCGGAAAGCGGTGGGAAGGGAAGCGTTCGCCACCGCTTCCACCACCGCCGCTGGTCCTTGCTTGCGAAGTAGCGTGTCGGGATCATCGCCATCGGGCATGAGCGCGACTCGGACGGGGACTTTCTCAGGCTTCAGGACCTCTAAAGCCCGTTCGGCGGCCTTTTGCCCGGCGGCGTCGGCATCATAGAGGATTACCACCTCGTCGCACCAGCGGCGCAAAAGCTTGGCGTGGTCTTCGCTAAGGGCGGTGCCGAGCGAAGCCACGGCTCCCTTGACCCCGGCCCGATGGCAGGCGATTACATCCAGGTAGCCCTCGCAGAGCACTGCCTGGCGGGGTTTCATCTTGGTGATGGCAGCAGAAGCCCGGCTCATGCCGTACAGCACGCGGCTCTTGCGATAGAGAGGGGTATCGCTGGAGTTGATGTACTTAGGCAGGCCATCGCCTAGGACTCGACCGCCAAATGCCACCAACGCCCCACGCTCGTCCCGAATAGGAAACATCAGACGGCCCCGAAACTTGTCGTAGTATCCGCCCGAGGAGTCCTCCTCGACGAGGAACAGGGTTCGGCAGAGGGACAAGGCGTAGCCTTTCTTTTGAAGGAACAAGGCCATGGCCTCGCCGACATCGGGGGCATAGCCCAACTCCCACTCATCCACCACGGCCTGCTCCAAACCTCGGTTCTTCAGGTAGTCCTTGGCGACGGAAGACTTAGAAAGTTGCTCTCGAAAGAAGCCAAGGGCGGCTTCCATGATCTCCAGATGGAGCGCGCGTTCAGACTTGCTGGGGACCTCGCCGCCGCGTTTGGTTAAGGTCACCCCGGCTTGAGTGGCCAGGATCTCAAGGGCTTCGCGGAATTCAACATTCTGGGTCTTCATGACCCAGGTGAAAACGTCCCCGCCTTCGCCGCAGGACCAGCACTTGTAGAGTTGAAGCGTGGGGTTAACCGTGAAAGAGGGCCTCTTGTCATCGTGAAAAGGACAGAGGCCCGAGTAGGTTTTACCGGTTTTCTTGAGTTGGACCCGTTGGCCGACAAGATCGACGAGGTCGATACGTGCTCGAATGTCGTCGGTCTCGCCAGCCAATGCAGGTTCGGCCTTAGGTCTTGCCCGCGGCAACCACGATTCCGGTTACTACTTGAGGCTTGTTCTGGCCAAGTCGAGAGAGTCGGAAGGCAACCTTGTTTTTCACCAGGAAGCGCACCACAACGTTCTCGCCGTTGATTTCGTATCCATCGGGAGCGTTGTATTTCCGAATCAACTGGGCGAAGGTCGATCCAAAGGTGATACCTCGGGAGGTCTTCACTCTGGAGTTGGTAAGGCCGATCGCTTCGATCTGGACGACTCGGTTGGACTTATCGAGAACGAAGCCGTACTTGGAACCGTTCCGGTTATAGACCCATCGTGTGAACAGGATGCGACCGCCAGTACCAGCGTTACCAACATTGCCACCGCCGCCCCCTACTGGAGCTCCTCCCGCCGGGGCCCCACGACCTGGAGGGCCACTTGTAGCGCCACCCTCTGAAACAGGGGCGCTTGGTCCTCCGGCTGTTCCCGCACCCGTTTCCCCCATCTGTTGGAGAAATTGATCGCCAAATGCCCCCGGGTCATGAGACGCGCCGAGGGGAGACATACTTGGTCCACCCGGACGGCCACCGCCAGCAGGACCAAAACCACCAGGGCCACCCGGTCTGCCGCCCCCACCTCCGCCGCCAGGGCCGATTGCGTTCCCGCCTCCGCCGACGGCCTGCACGGCATCCGGTGTGCCGTAAATGCTTACAACTCTGATGCCTGTGTCGTATAGCTTGATGCCGACCAAGGCGTTTTCTGCGCCACTAGCTTTCTGGGCAACGGCCGAGGCAGACATTGCTGCCAGACCCAAAGCCGCGTAAATCCACTTGTTATTCAAACTCGTTGGTCCTCCTGGTTGACGAACCGGTAACGATTCTTGTCCGTTTAATATTGACGCTCGAACGTGGATCGAAAGTCACAGCCAGTTCAAGTTTATTTTCTGGCCCACGTAGAAACCCGCGTAGGGTATACATTCCCTACCATCAAGTGGCATGGAGATATATAAGTAATGGCATCAAATCTAGGAGTCAGCACCGCAGAGTTTAAGGACAAGGTCCTGGGGTCGGACGTCCCCGTCCTCGTCGATTTTTGGGCAGAGTGGTGCGGTCCGTGCAAAGCGATCGGTCCTTCGATCGAGCAGATTGCGGACGAGTTCGATGGAAAGGCGAAGGTTTTCAAGGTCGACGTTGATGCTGACGGGGACCTGGCGACCGAGTACGGCGTGATGAGTATCCCCGCCGTGTTCGTCTTCAAGGGCGGCAAGGTAGTGGACCAGCACGTGGGGATCGCCCCTAAAGAGAAGTTCGCCGATATGCTCAACCGTGCGATGTAGCCGCTTGTAGGGCCATCGTCCAAGCCAGGAACCAAAGAGTTCCTGGCTTTTGTTTTGCGAGTCAGGTTTAATCAACACCCAGTGGCCTCGGCAACACCCCCCGCAAAACCAAGTCCCAATGTCGCCCGTGCGGGCGCCATCATGATGATCAGCCTTCTCCTGAGCCGAGTCCTCGGCTTAGTGAGGGATGCAATTGTCTTGGGCAAGTTCGGCCCCGACAGGTTCACCGACGCCTACTTCCAATCCTTCAAGATTCCCGACCTCCTCTTCTTTCTGATCGCGGGTGGGGCGCTCAGTTCGGCCTTCATTCCCGTTTTTAGCGAGTACCTCCACACCGAGCGCGAGGGCGAGGCTTGGCACATCTTCAGCGTGGTCACGACCTTTATGTCGATCCTGGTGGTCGGCTTCATCGCGGTGGCTTGGATTTTTGCGACCCCGCTCAGCCACTTGATCGCGCCGGGGACCGACGCCGAGTTCATCCCCTATATTGTCCAGATGAGCCGGATCGTGCTGCCCGCCCAATATGCCTTCTTCATCGGCGGCATCATGTTTGGGACCCTCTATGCCAACCAACGGTTCTCGGTCCCCGGTCTTGGCCCGAACATCTACAACCTCGGGATTATCTTCGGCGCCCTCGTCATCTCCTCGTTCGTCGTTCCGGGGCAGATGGGAATGTCCTGGGGAGCGTTGCTGGGGGCTTTTGCAGGCAACATCATCATTCCCTACCTGGCGATGCGGCATATCGGGGTGCAGTTCAAACCCTCCTTGAACCTAAAGCATCCTGGGGTCAAAAAGGTCTTCAAACTCATGCTTCCCGTGGTTCTGGGTCTCTCTCTGCCGGGAGTTTATGCCCTCATCATGACCGCTTTTGGTTCCTACTACGGAGAGGGAATGGTCTCTTACCTCGATACATCCAACAAGCTGATGCAGGCTCCTTTGGGGATTTTTGGACAATCTTTGGCGATTGCGGTCTTTCCGGCCCTTACTCAGTTTTTTGCCCTCAAGCAGATGGACCGGTATCGCAACCAACTGGCCTACACCATGCGGACCGTGATCTACCTGACGGTTCCGGTCACCGCCCTGATGTTCGTGATGGCCCCCCAGATTATCGGGGCGATTTATCAGCAAGGGAGATTCACACCGGCAGATACCGCCGTTACCGCCGAGTGTCTGCGTTACTTTGCGATCGGCATCACAGCCTGGTGTTTGCACCCAGTGTTGATGCGCGGGTTCTTCGCCATTCAAAACACCGTTACACCGATCCTCCTCGGAACCCTTACGACCGGCGTCTTTATCGGCCTCATCTACGCGCTAAGGGGAGTTCTGGAATATCGGGCCTTGCCGATGGCTGGTTCTTTGTCCGCCATTGGATTGGCGATCGTGCTGGCGATGGCGGTTGCGCCTCGGATTGGGGGGCTCGACTATCGCAGCCTTCTGGTAACCCTTGCCAAGTCCCTCGTCTGCTCGATCTGGATCGCCGCCCTCGCCGCCGCCGTTGCCTACACGCCCCTGGCCTCCCAAATCGCAGGCAACAAAGCAGCCACCTTGGCGGCCGTTTTCGGGGTCTTTCTGATCGGAGCCTGGCTCTACTACTTCACCTCTAAGGCGCTGGGGATGAAGGAGTCGGAGTATGTGAAGAACGCCATGAACCGGCGAAGTCGGACGTGACTTGGTGATGGACCGATGGACCGCTGATCTCCAGATCGGCAAACACTTGTACCCAGATTTAAACTTGGATACGGGATTGGAAGTGAGGTTTGCCACCACCACCATCGCTCAATTCAAATCCAATCAACGAGGCAACTACAAGCGTTTGCCGATCTGGAGATCAGCGATCCATCATCCTCTCCCCTTCCACCACTCTGCAAACTGCTTGGGGCGGTCGGTGTTGATGAGATCAACCCCGGCTTCCAGCTGCATCTTCCAAAAGGCAGGGGTGTCCGGGATGGCCCAGAACCGGACTTTTCTTCCTTGCCCATGGGCTTTCTTCACATAGTCGTCCAAAGGCTGTTTGAAGCCAAGATAAGACGCGCTGATCCATGGAACCAGGCCCACCGGCGGATTCTTCTCCAGGTCCTCGGGACGTCCGTCGATGGCGACCCACCGTTCCTTTTGCGCTGCCACTTGGGCCATGGGCCGATCCCCGCTCAGCACAACCGCCACCTTTCCTGAGTCTGGCCCGGCGTTGGTCCACTTAACGAGGATCGACCTATACTTGGCCAACTCCTTCTCCAATGCCGCGTAAACCGCCGTCCCATCGGCCTTGATGTCTACCATCAGCCAGAAGCGGTCTTTGGGATCGAGCTTTGCCAATGGTTCCAGATACAACTTGGCAAGTGTTCTTTCCGGCTTCACATCCTTCCTATCGTGGGCCACCAGAAGCTCGCCACCTACCAAGAAGATATCCGCCTCCACATACTGGAAGCCGTTCTCCCACGCCTCCAGCAGAGGGCGGGGGTGGACGTAGTCGTTGTGGGCGAAGCCGGGATGGGGTTTGGTTTGGAGAGCAAGCAAGCCGGTTAACAGCAGGGTCGTCATTTGGGTTCTTCCATCAGGCTTTTGAGGGCCCCTCTTAGTTCAGGATGACGATACTCAAATCCAGCCTCGGCAAGCACTCGTGATTTCACCCTTTGCCCCTGCAAGAGCACATCTGTCTGCACCCCCATGAAAGCTCCCGCCAGTTTGAGCACGAAGGCAGGGGCGGGTGGGGACCAGGGTTTGCCAAAGGTCTCCCGCATCGCCGCCATCAACTCCCGATTCCTGACCGGATGTAGGCCAACCCCGTTCACTGCTCCGACGTGGTCTGACTCCACGGCCCAACGGAAAATCCCCGCGAGATCCTCCAGATGAATCCACGAGATCCATTGCTTGCCGCTCCCCTGGGCTCCACCGAGGAATCGCTTGGTCACCTTGGCCAACTCCTCGTATGCGCCCCCATTCCTTCCTAGAACCACGCCGACTCGAACCTTCGCCTTGCGGGTGGTGGGCGTTTCGCTGGCGTCTTGGGCGCGTTCCCAGGCGAGGCAGGTCTCGGGCAGAAAATCCTCCCCCGCCGAGCTGTCCTCATCCAACTCCTCGTCGCCGCGATCCCCGTAGTAGCCGA
The DNA here is from genome assembly GCA_964501275.1 of uncultured Fimbriimonadaceae bacterium. Lineage (GTDB taxonomy): Bacteria > Armatimonadota > Fimbriimonadia > Fimbriimonadales > Fimbriimonadaceae > 55-13. The sequence continues at coordinate 29,044 of CAZCSP010000036.1, forward strand.
TGGCGCTGGCGTTCACCCAGACTTCGGGCGGGATGGCGCAGGTGCGGATGGCTTTGCCGATGGCCTCCGTGGATTTCACCCGGCTTTCCAGGATTTTCCGCTTGTTCTCTTCGGTCCACCGCAGCATCACGGACTCGCCCGCGAGGTTGATCACCGCCTTGGCTTGGTTCAGGAGGCCGGCCCAGTCGCCAACCGACTCGCCATCCCACTGCGTCGTTTCTCCTTCACCTGAGCGGCTAAGAATCGCTACGTCGTACCCATGCTCCCGGAATTCCCGAGCCAGAGCCTGGCCAATGAACCCACTTCCGCCCGCAATGACAACCCTTCCCATATCGCTCTTTGACGATACCGGCAAATACCCCATTACACTCCCAAAACGTCCCGCTTTGGGAGTGTAATGGGATTACCGAGGGGCTTGGCTCACTTCCACAAACTGACACGATGCCCCATGTATGCTGAGTTGGGCGCTCAACATCTCGGCTTTCTTTCGGGGAATGCCCGTGAGTAAGGTGCAAGGCAACTCCTCAAGCATTTGCTTGATCTGGTTCCGGTTCAGCGCCAATGCTTGTTGGAGCGAAGAAATCAGATCTTCGGTGGCGTGGTCGAAGGCGACGAGCCGCAGTTCGTAGGTCTTGTCGTCGTCCACCACCGCAAATCGGCTGTGCCCCATCTGACCATCCGCTCGGGCGATTGGGATTTCATGGTTGCATTCCTCGCAGAGCAGGCCGATGGTCTTGTCGCTGTAGTAGTTCAGGCTGTTGCAGTAGCCACAGCGAACCTGGGTGACTTTGATCGGCTTGCCATCGACGATCGGAATCATGCGCAGACAGCTTCGGCACGAAACATCCCGATCCGGCGCGTTCAAGAAGTTGACTTTGGAGTCACAATACGGGCAGACGACCTCGTAGTTCGTTACTTTCCGAGTTTGCAGAATGCAGTAGAAGGCGTAGAAAATCGCCGCTGCGCCCCCCGCGAGCAACATCACCGAAAGGACTGTGAACATCCCGTCTCCGCGGAAGATGAACAGGATCAGTCCAAGCGCAAGAACAATAGCCCCCCCGATTCCGGCCATTACGGCGCGTTCGGAATGGGCTTCGACGACGTCCGAACTCCTTTGTACAGTCGGCATTGCGTACGACCCCCGTGTATCTTGTTCATCAGTATAACAACGCTTTGTCAAAACGGCAAGCCTTCGCGAGTTTGGAGTTTGGAGAGGAGAATTTGGAGTTTCGGAAACCGTAAACCGGAAATCGAATCTGTGTCCTCATCGTCGCTTGAATCGAGGAATCGAGGAATCGAGGAATCGAGGAATCGAGGAATCGAGGAATCGAGGAATCGAGGAATCGTAGCCCCTCACCCACCGATTCGCCGCGATGCCCCGCCGCCATCGCTGATGGGGTTGCCTCCGTCTATGGCGGGGACGATGATGATGGTGCCGTCGCCCTGGTCAAAGGCAGTGAAGCCGTACCGCATCCCCAGGTCCTTCAGCATTTCGCTGGTGGTCGCTTGATAGTCCACACTGACCTGCTGGTCCTCAAAGCCAGGCGCGATATCCACCCGGTAACCCGCCATGTCCCCGATCATCTTGAGCGCAAAAATGAGGGAGGTGTCGCTCAACTTCAGCGTCTTGACCTGCTCCTCGTTGGAAAGAGAACCGGGATCGGGATCGGGGTTTTGGATAGGTGGAGCGGGCTGTGCTGAGCGCGGGGGTGGCGTCGGCGTGTAGATCGTCGTCGGCGGGTTCTCGATCGGCTCCGTCCTCACCGGTTCCACTTTTGGCAAAACGGGAGGCTGGTAGTTGGACATCTTGACGGCAGAGTAAGTGGCCATTACCAACGCCGCAAATGCCAGTCCGCCCACTACCCACATCCCCTTGGGAGCCGGAGACCGCTGCTCTCCCCGTAGGCTGAAGGCAGGGATGCGCGTCTCCAGCGTTTGGTGAATCTTGGCTCCCTTTAGGTCGGAAACCATCCGTCTCCGCTTGGAGAGTTCTCCCACAAACTCGGGGAATCGTGATTCAAAATCGGTCACCGCACCGGGATCATTGCTCTCCGCAACAATCCACATGAGTCGCTCGACGTCTTGGGGAATATGCAGCTTCATGCCTGCTCCTCGTAGTAGACGCGGAACCGTTCTCGGGCACGATAGAGACGGGTCTTGGCGGCGTTGACGTTACAGCCTATGCTGTCGGCAATCTCGTTAAGACTCAGTTCCTCCCAGTAGAAAAGGGTGATGATGGCGCGGTCTTTCGGGGCCAGCTTGGCGAGGGCGGCTTGGACCAACGGATCCATATCGTCCACATCGCTTGGCGCCTCCTTGCCTATCGCCTCGGTGAGTTCCACCGTGCGATTGCGGAAGCGGTGCTTGCGGGCTTCTTGGATGCTGCGGTTGACGGCGATTCTAAAGAGCCAGGTGCTGAACTTTGCGCGACGGTCAAAGCGTTTCAGATGCCGATAGACGAGCGTGAAAATCTCCTGAACGGCGTCGGCGGCTTCGTCCGCGTCGATGAGCACGCCCCGCGAGATCGCGAAGACCTTGTCGTAATACTTGCGATAGATAATCTCAAAGGCCGTCTCATCGCCCGCCAGAAAACGCTCGACCAGGATCACATCCTCGTCGAAATGCTCAGACTTGGGTTTATCGATTACAGCTGACAACAACGAATCCTTAGACGCTCACGGAGTTTCGGGCGTTACCCGATAGGACGTTCGCAGGGGCAAAGTCGGTTTGCCCGGTTCTTTCTACGCTGAGCGTCCGGCGCTTGAACTCCTCTGGCAAGCGGCTGAGGGCATAGAGGTTGAGCCCACCCAGAATCACCGCCACAATGCCCAGCGCAATCGGCAATCGGTTCCTAGTGGCGTTCAGAAGCGAGATCGCCACTCCTATCCCGATGACGCCAATAGCGGGGAAGAGATAGCGGGCCTGGCCTTGAAAGTACTGGGCGTTGAATCGGAGAAACAGCACGACCACTACCAGGAAGAACGCTCCCAGGAGCAAATGCGTCTTCTTGTGCTCACTCCATTCGGGCTTTCGCAAAGCAAAGGCCCAACCCACGATGATTAAAACACCAACGGCTAGCAACAGGCGATAAAGGGCATTGGGGTTGCGGGGACTGGTGAACGGAACACCTTGCTCATTGAGGAAGATATCCATGTAGCCAAACACCCCAAAGAAGCTCCGAGCCGTCCACCAACCCACCCAGTCGGTCCAATAAGCGAGGTTGGGATTCTTGCCCTCGTTTTGAACTTCGGCGATCTGAATGATGAGCTCTCGACTGGGGGAGTTCTTGAAGGCTTCGTTGAACGCGCCAATCGCCAGCGGATCGCCGTAGAGCGATTGGTTTCTCGCCAGCCAGGGGACTGAGATCAGCAGTAGCGCTGCTGCGCAAACCGCGATCAGTTTGCCCTGGGGCTTGTGGGGGCCAATGAACAAGGCCAGCAGGAGGATGGGGAGCAGGCCGACGGCGGTTGTTTTGGTAATCATCGCCAGACCAGTAGCCACCCCCACGGCGACTGCGACTTTCATCGACCACCCATCCCGACATCCCTTGGCGATAAAGGCAAGAGCCCAGGTGCAGAGACAGTAGAGCAATGGATCGTTACTGATCGCCCCGCTGAGGGCGATATTCATGGGGAGAAGGGCGACGAAGGCGGCGGCTACCAATCCCACGTCCTCCCGCCGAAAACCCCAAAGTCCAAGGAAAAACGCTCCGAGAACGGTTACAGTGCCGATAAGGCCGTTCAGAAGTCGTACCTTCAACCCATCGTCAGCATTATCCAAGTCGGCCCCGGTGATCTTGGACCATCCGGCATGGAGGATGTAAAACAGCGGCGGTTGGTGGGCCTGGTAGTTGTCACCCAGGTTCGGATCATTGGGATCGAGAACAGGGAAACCTTTGCCGTCGAGAAGGCTCAGAACATAGTTGGCGTGCTGTCGCTCATCCGGCGCTCCGATGTCGGGAACCCGCTGCTGCTGCCCCGTCGATGGATCGCGCTGCCCCATCAGGATGCCGCCTGTCCGATAGGGAGTCATCGAGGCATAAATGCAGGCCAAAACAAGGTGGACCAAAGCCAGGCTGGCGGCGACGGTGATGGCGGACTTGCGGGACATGGGATTGCTTGATTGGTGGATTGCTAGATTAGCTGATTTTGGGAAGGCGTGCAGTGCGGCGTGCGAAGTTCTAAGTGCGAAGTGCGGGGTTCCGAGTGCGGAGCGTGGTGGCCGTTGGCGGTTTATATGAACCACAACGGCACAACGTTGGAGATTTCCAGCTTGCTCACTTCGCACTTAGAACTTCGCACGTCGCACGCTCCCGACTTCCGACTTCCGACTTCCCATTTCCGACCCTGAGCCTCGCATGAAAGCGGAAATTGCGCTATCATGAAAGCAATCCAAACGCAATCAAGCAGGAGATCATCTCATGAGAAGGGCATTTGTATTGTTTACGGGCGCAGCGTTAGCGGCCGTCATCTTCGCTCAGGGGCAGGGTTCCCAGCTTCTGGCCAACTTCCAAAAGGCGCTCACCGATGCCAAGTCGCTCAGCACCAGCTATAAAGTGATGCCGGTTGGCGGTGCTCCGTCCGAGATTACGGTCGAGTTGGCAAAGCCCAACCTGGCCAAGATCGACACCCCGACCGAGTTGATCGTCGCCGACGGCGAGACGATCACCACCTACAACAAGGCGGAGAAGGCTTACTACAAGAAGCCGCAGACCGCCGACGACCTGAAAGGACTCTTCCGCACCGACGATTTGGCGTTGTGGTCGGGCTTCTTCACCGAGAAGCAGTTGGTCGGAGCCTCCACCGCCAAGTCGTTGGGCGCCAAGAACCGCAAGGGTATGACCCTGAACACGGTTGAGGTTGCGGGCGACGCCAAGGGCCGCAAGATGCTCACGCTTTACCTAAGCAACCAGGACAACGTGGTGCGCCAGGCCGAGATCGTGATTAACGATCAGGGCGTGAAGGATACAACGATCATCGACACCAAGTCGCTGGTACTGGGCGGCGATGCCAAGAAGGAGCTCTTCGCCTTCAAGGCTCCCGAAGGCTCCAAAGAAGTCTCCTGGGAAGAGATCAACTCGGCCAAGTGGGTCTATGACCTGGAAGAGGCCAAGCAGTTGGCGGCCAAGACCGGCAAGAAGATCTTCGTCGACTTCATGGCCACCTGGTGCGGCCCCTGCAAGATGCTGGACCGCGACGTCTTCCAGAAGGAAGATTGGAAGAAGATGGCCAAGTACGTCGTTTTCTGCAAGATCGACGTCGATGAGCAGCCCGGCGTTTCCAAGGCCTACAACGTCACCGCGATGCCGACCCAAATGGTCCTCAACGCCGACGGCTCGATCCTGTCGTCTACCGTGGGCTATGGCGGTCCCGACGCGTTCTACAAGTTCCTCAACGGAGCCCTTGGCCTCCGATAATCGAACTCTCATTATAGAAGCCTCTGGCATTTTGCCAGGGGCTTTTTTGGCGTTAGGAGTTGGGGTTTGAGGGAATCAGAAAGAAGGGAGTGAGTTCGTCCTGATTCCCGCTCATCCCAAACTCGTCATACTAGAAACACCCCATGCTGACTCTCGCGATATCCGTTGCCTTGCTGACCAACCAAGAGCCGCCGCGACTCCGCACGATCTGTAAGAACGGAGCCGCGATCCTGGTGGAGCGGATGGCGGAGGAGCCGATGATTTCTGTCCAGCTTTGGGCCTCGGCCCGGAATGTGAAGGAGTCCAAGGACACCCACGGCTGGCGGCATCTGCTGGAGCATCTCGTGGCGCGAGGGCAGAAGAACGATATTGACCAGCGGCTAGAAACTGTTGGCGGCTACCTGCGCGCCCGGACCTTTCGCGATGCGATGCAGTTCGAGGTGGTAGTCGGGCCGAGCCAGCTTGACCTTGCCATGTCGGTGGTAAATGAACTGCTGAGGCCGATTCAAGTCGAGCAAGGCGTCATCGACCGAGAACTCGCGATTATGCGGGAAGAGTTCGCCACCCACGACAACCCATCCCGCCTGTCTTCGGGAGCCTGGCAGCAGGCCTACGGGGAGCAGGGGTTGGACAGTTTTGGGTCCTTGGAGACAATGGCGAAGGCGACCCCGGAGTTTCTGCGTGAGCTCCAGCGCAAGCACTTCTATCCTGAAAACCTGGTGCTGACCATCGCTGGGCCGGTCGACATCCAGCGGACGACTGAGAAGGCGATTGAGTCGGTGGGAACGAGGCAGGGTGCAGTCAAGCCTCCCGAGCCGGACTTCCCACCGGGAACGCCCGGAAGGATCGAGGTGGACGGCTTTGGCGAGGGTCGGGCCGCGATGGTGGAGGGTTACAACACCCCGTCCGCAGTCGGCAGTCTTGCCTTTGCTCTGGCCACCGCCAGCGGTGTAGAAGGAGCCTTTGTCACCTACACCCCCAGCCTACACCGGGGCCTTGTGATCGTGGGGCAGATCGAGAAGCTGGCGGGAATCGGGCTGAAGATCGACGGTATCCGGGAATCCGATATGTCTCAACTCTTTACCCTCGGCAAAATTCTCGCTCGAAACTGGGTTGAGCGATACCTGCATTCGGCGTCAGGAGTTGCCTACATCCGGGGACTCCTCCTCTGCCAAAGCCCCTCCAGTCGACCCGAGGCGATGCTTCAAGCCGTCGACCAACTGACCTTCGCCCAATTCCAAGCGGCGGCGAAGGGCTTCGATAAGCAGGCTGCAGTCACGGTGGTGGGCTCTTGATCGCCCTTCTTGCCGCCGCCATCATCCAGACTGGAGGCGTCGTGGAGTGGTACGACGAGTCGGCGCGTTTGGTGAGCATCCAGGCCGTCGTGAAACTACCCGCCTTGGACTCCCGCCACCGGAACCTGCTTCGACTTACCGCTGGATGCCTGGGTCGCGAGACCAAAACTTTCTCTGCCGCCCAGATCGCTTCGGTTCCCGGAAACGTAGGTTCGCGGATTCGCGTGACGCTGATGGAAGACCACCTGCGGGTCGGTATGGACGTGGCCCCCGGCGATCTGTCTATTGGCGTCAGTATGATGGGCTCCATCTTGCGGGAGCCGACGATCACCCCCGACGACCTGCAAGCGGTGGCGGACGACCTCCAGTTTCGGCGATTCCCATACTGGCGACAGGCCCTCGACCTCCGCCCATTCGAGCCGCCCAAGTATCTCCAACGCGACCTCGACGAACTGATGGCCGTCGTCTTTCGCCCCGAGAACGTCACGCTCGGAGTCGGTGGCAAACTGGAGCCCGGCCTGGCAACCCGGAAGTGGGAAGAGGTCAAAGCGAAGTGGACCCTGGGTCGCCCACCCCAACTCCGCCTAGAGCCCGATACGTCCCCCGGCAAGCCCCCAACTGGCGGAACGATGACCCTGTTCGACTTCCAGGGACCCGCCTTCTCTCCCACTGATGCCGCCTTCACTACCAAGCTCCTCGCCCTCACCGCGCTGGGGTCCGGCAAGTCGGCGGCCCTATGGCGGATCGCGCGGGAGAAGCTTGGCTTGAGCTACCGCCAAGAGTCCATTCTGTACCCCGTCCAAGGCGGCTTCCTCCCCCGACTCCTGATCGCCCACTCCGGCAAGGAAGACCTGGAGAAGAAGGCGGCGACACTGGAGACAGGGCTGCTAGACGACATCAAGGCCTGGACCGACGACGACCGGAAGCGGGCGATCGGGATGGCGGAGTCTTATCTGACGCGGGGCGGGGAACTGAGCCCGCTTTACTTCCTCCCGGACCGTCCGGTCGGGCGAGATCTGGGGGATCAGGTTTTCCTGAGGGCCTACTGGCAAATGAAGGCGGGCGCAAACTGGAATCCGCACCAGATTGTGGGGAGGCTGGGCTTCGTCGAGCTTGAGGACCTAAAGACAGCCGCTCAGGAAATGGTGGAGAAGGCTAGCCTGCGAATTCACGTGGCGCGGTAGGTAGGTCAAGCTTCATTTGTCATGTTTCCACGCCTGTAGAACGGCGTTATCCTGAGCAGCGCCGTTTGCTGGTCGCGAGTCGAAGGACCTCACCCGTCTGTAGTCTCATCCCAACCTACAACTCGGTGAGGCAGCTCCTTCGCGGCATAGAACGCTCTGAGTAACAAAACACTCGGGCCGCTCTCGCTCACCATGACGCCGTGCTCCGAGTAGTTTGAAGAGCGACGAACATAGCAAATGGACCTCCGCACTACCGGATAGGCTCCGCAAACTCCGGGTGGCGGCGGCAGAGGGGAAGGAAGTCGCAGGTTGGGCAGAGGGCTTTGAAAACCGGCGCGGTCTCCTCCCAGTTCTTGCCCAGGATCAGCCTTCCCAGTTCATGCAGATCCTGCTGGAGCACCTCCCGGGCTTCGGGCGACAGCGAGTGGGAGGCGGAACGGCCAGTGCGGAGGGCGACGATGGTGGCGCGGACGTTCTTTCCCGGAAACCGGTGATGGACCAGAAGCTGGTACAGGTTCATCGCCAAGTCCGCCTCCACATCCGCCTCCGTCACATCCATCCGTCCCGACTTGTAGTCGATGATCTCCAAGCTCCCATCGGGGTACTCATCCACCCGGTCGATCCGACCAACGAGGTCGAAGTCCTCGCCAAACGGCATCTTGAGCTGCTTCTCCAAAAGGAACACCTTGGCTTCGCTGGGCCGGGAGCGGACTTCCTCGATGTGCCGCTCCAGAATCTCCTTGCCCTCGCCAAACGCTTCCTGCATCTCCTCCTGGCTGGTAAACCCGGCGTCGATCCAACTCTCCTCATACGCGGCAAGTACCTGCTCGGTAGTCGCTACCCCCCGGTCGCCTTCGTCGTGGAAGCGTTGGAGGACGTGGTGGAGCGTGGTCCCGAAGGAGTAGTAGCTCTTCGCCCGCAGATACCACCGCCCCTCCTGCGCCACAAACGTCCACCGGTACTTCAGGGGACAGGCGAGGAAGGTGGAGATTTTGGTCGGGCTGAGGGTTGGCTTTTTGGGCACAGATCATTCTATCCCCACCCACCCCCGCTCCCCATGGTGGTTTCACGCAAAGGCGCAAAGGGCGCAAAGGGAGAAGAGGCTCTTTGCGTCCTTTGCGCCTTTGCGTGACATTTCGCCTGGATGATTCATGACAGGTTCAAGTCGTGAGCAGACTGCATCTCCACCCGAGCTACCGAAATAGAGGCGCATCCTTCGGTGGCCCTCTGTGCTTTTCGGTGGTTCTTTCAATAGGCGAAGGATGAAACCACCGAGGGCCGCCGAGGACCACCGAAGGCGTTCAGAATGCGTCACGATGCTAGACTCAACTCATGAGGACCCACATCGCCCTCTTGCGCGGGATCAACGTTGGCGGTAACAAAAAGATCAAGATGGCCGATCTCCGGGCGATGCTGGACGAGATCGGGCTGGAGGAAGCGGCGACCTTGCTCCAGAGCGGGAATGTGGTCTTCCGATCCGAAGGCAAGAGCCGGGCCGAGTTGGAGAGCCTGTTGCGACGCGAGACCGCCAGCCGCTTGGGAGTGGACTGCGAATACCACGTCCGCACAGTCGAGGAGTGGGATCGGATCGTCGCCGAGAACCCGTTTGAGGAGGAAGCCAGAGACGATCCCGGCCACCTGTTGGTGAACGTAGTCAAGGCGAACTTGTCGAAGGCTGAGGTCGAGGCTTTCCAGAACGCGATTCTGGGGCCAGAGGTGGTGAAGGCGGGAGCGGAGTGCGTCTACATCTACTTTCCTATCGGTGTCGGAGTTTCCAAGATCGACCGGACGCCGGGCTGGAAGCAGTTTGGCGGGACGGGAACGATGCGGAATTGGAACACGGTGCTGAAACTGGCCCAGTTGGTGAGAGAGTAGATGGCGAGTCGGCGAGGGATGTTGGCGGCGCTCCGGGATGTCCGCGCACTAGTGGCCTTGCCGGACAACAACTTCGACTGGTCGGGCTGGGAGAACGCCGAGAAGGCGTTGGCGGAGATCGACGCGGTGGTTGAGAAAGTCAGGCAAGGGCAAACGCCTCTGACCGCAGAAATCCTCTTCCTCCCCACCGGCCCCCTTCAGGAAACCAGCCTGAGCAGCGGTTGGGGCAAGGAGTTTGTGGAGATCGCCGACCACTACGACACCGCAAAAGCGGCCGTACCCGACTGCTCCTGCTATCTGGACCCGAGCGAATTAGGTTCAGGGTCGGAACTAGGAATGGACTCAAACTACGCCGAAGTCTCCCTCCTCCATTGCTCCCGATGCGGCCAGCAGTGGGTGAGGGTCTTCTATGAAATTGAGGCGTTCTCCAGGTCGGGTCGATGGTATTTGGGCGCGGTGGATGGCGAGGTGTCGGCGGAGATGGCAAGAGCGGCGTTGGAAGGGGCTTTGGAGTACTGGCAAGGGGGAAGCTACTACAACAGTAACGAGGCCTTGTCCAGTGGTCCCATATTGTTCTGAGTTCTCTGAGAATCTGCTCTTTTGCCCAAGCGGCCTGGGCATGACGAAGAAGGTCGCGAGACGTATAGGCAGGATGCCTATGCTACCTGCCATCATCTATCCATGCCCTCCTACCGAAGCCCTGAGCAAGTGTTGCGGGAGGTTTATGGGTATTCGGCATTTCGGGGACAGCAGGGGGAGATTATCGACCACCTGGTGGCGGGGCACGACGCTTTTGTCTTGATGCCGACCGGGGGAGGGAAATCGCTTTGCTTTCAGATCCCCTCGCTGGTACGGGAGGGGATTGGGATTGTTGTCTCTCCTCTGATCTCCTTGATGAAAGACCAGGTGGATGCGCTCAACGCGACCGGGGTCAATGCCGCCTACCTGAACTCCTCGCTGTCTCCCGACCGCGCCCGGGCGGTGGTGCGGGAGTTGGGGCAGGGGTGGATCGACATGCTGTACGTCTCTCCCGAGCGCATCCTGATGTCCGAGACCCTGGAGATGCTCAAGCAGATCAAGGTCTCCCTGATCGCCATCGACGAGGCCCACTGCGTCTCGCAATGGGGGCATGATTTCCGGCCTGAGTATGTGCAGTTGGGGAACCTGCGGCCTCACTTTCCGGGCGTCCCGTTCGTCGGCCTGACGGCCACCGCAGACCCGCAGACGCGGAAGGACGTGTTGGAAAAGCTGGGATTGGAGGGGGCGAAGACGTTCGTCTCCAGCTTCGACCGGCCCAATATCCACTATCGGGTGGAGCCAAAGTCGAACTCGTTTGGGCAGTTGCGGGCTTTTCTAGAGGACATCGGCCAGGAGTCGGTGATCTGTTACTGCCTGAGCCGGAAGCGGGTTGAGAGCGTGACGGAGCGGCTGAAGGACAGCGGATTCAAGGCGGAGGCTTACCATGCCGGGTTCTCGGCGGGGGAGCGGACTCGGGTGCAAGACGCCTTTCTCAAAGACGACATCCAGATTGTGGTGGCGACGGTGGCGTTTGGGATGGGGATCGACAAGCCGAACGTGCGGGCAGTGGTCCACTGCGACCTGCCGAAGAACATCGAGGGCTACTATCAAGAAACCGGTCGGGCGGGGCGGGATGGGCTGCCTTCCAAGGCTTTGCTGCTCTATGGCCTGGGCGACGCCATCAACATCCGCAAGCTGGTCTCCGGCGGGGAAAACCCGCATCAGGTGCAGGTGGAGCTGCATAAGCTGGATGCAATGGTGGGCTATGCGGAGTGCATTACCTGCCGCCGTCGGGTTTTGTTGAGCTACTTTGGGGAGGAGAGGGACGGGTCCTGTGGCAACTGCGACGTCTGCCAGAGTCCTCGCCAGATGTACGACGCCACCGAAGACGCCTACCATGCGCTGATGTGCGTGTATGAACTGCGGCAGAAGTTTGGCCTGCTCCATGTGATCGACGTGCTTCGCGGGGCGCAGACCTACCAGATTCGCCAGGAGGGCCATCACGAGATTCCCAGCTATGGCAAAGGGCGGGGACAGAGCCAGGACTACTGGATGAACGTCTTCCGCCAGTTGGTCCACCTGGGCTACTTGCGCCAGGACATCGCCGATCACTCCGCCCTGAAGCTCACCCCCTTGACAAAGGGGATTGTGCGTCGGGAGGCAAGGTTGGACCTGGTGGTCGCGCCGATTCGGGAGACGGTGGCGGAGCGTCGGGAGCGGAGGGCGAGCGAGCGGGTGCGGAAGGTGGGGACGGGGGAGTACGATGTGCGCCTTTTTCAGACTCTGCGGATTCTTCGGAAACAGATCGCCGACGCCAAAGAGGTTCCGCCCTATGTGGTGTTCTCGGACGTGACATTGCAGGACATGGCGCGGAAAAAGCCGACGACACCCGATGCGATGCTGGAGGTTTCGGGGGTGGGTCAGTTCAAGTTGGAGCAGTATGGCGAGGAGTTTTTGCGGGAGATTCGGGAGTATGTGGGGAGTTGATTCCCCTGGGAGCACCGGCGTCCCGCCGGTTAGGGCGTTTGTATCGGCAGAGAGTCTGTCTACCCTCTAACAAGTAAGTAGGGCCAGACCTAGAAGGTCTGGCGACGCATAGGCAGGATGCCCATGCCACCCCGCCGGTTAGGGGGCTTGTATTCTGCAGAGAGTCTGTCTACCCCTCTACAAGTAAGTAGAGCCAGACCTGGAAGGTCTGGCGACGCATAGGCAGGATGCCTATGCTACAAGCATGGGCAGGCTGCGTGTTGCCTCAAAACAAAAACCGACCGAGGGTTAGTCGTTGCGTCAAAACAA
>CAZCSP010000037.1:0-40658 GCA_964501275.1 uncultured Fimbriimonadaceae bacterium
TTTGTTTTGACGCAACGACTAACCCTCGGTCGGTTTTTGTTTTGAGGCAACACGGGCCCACTCCCCACGTGGCATCGGCTTCCAGCCGATGTGTCCCCTGACCTTCCAGGTCAGGGGCTCCCGCATAAGGCGAAAGATTGGATCACAACGATGTGGCATCGGCTTCCAGCCGATGCGTCCCATGGCCTTCTAGGTCATGGTCTCCCGCTCTATAGACAACCCAATGAACGCGAACCCATCCGCGACCCAGTGCCCTCAGTTCTCCAATCCCTCAGGATGCTCAAGTGATTTGCGATCATCCGACGCGAGGCGTCGTTCGACCTTCTTCACGTCTTCTGCAGGCGGAAGCGCCTCGGGTCGGATTCCGCGGCTCAGGAGCGTCTTTCTAACCGCGGCATTGTTCGTGACGTGTTCCGCAGAAACTTGATCCTCGGTGCTCATCTGCTGTTCCCTGGCGTTGTGGATGGTGATTTCGGTGGCGAAATCCTTCGCCTTGAGAATAATCGTGGGTGCGAAGTCTGCGAGAGGCCGGTTCTCAGGAATGTTCCAGGTGGCCTTCATCTGCTTCGTCGTCCTGCCAAAGAGAGCCTGATCGCCCTTGCTCCGAATGATCCCGAAGTTCTTGTCGCTTCCGGTCTGCTCGAAAATGAGTTGCGAGAGTTCGCTTTCGCTCTGAGACAGCTTCTTTCGGGCAGATAGCCGCTCAAACTCTGCGATCCGTTGCTCGATCAATTCCGCTCTGCGTGTTTGAATCGCGAAGTAGTTCTGCGCAAAGGCGATCTCTCGCTTCTTCGGGTCGCCGTTCTGGGCGATCAGATAGCAGGCGTATCGCGTGAGCATGATGTCCTCGATCTCTCTCTGGACCCCAGAACCGATGTCTACCATTTTGGTGACCTCAACAAAATGGTTGGGGATCGACTGCCCTGCCACCTCACTGGATGTCTTGGCCTTAACCACCACCGCCACGAAGTTTCGCCACTCCGTGTAGCCCAACAGATGCTGAAGATCACGCGCCAACCAGTACTCAACCCCGTTGTCGGTCCACTGAGCATGCCCCTCAAACGTCGCCGTCAGTTCAAGAACGATTTCCTTCTTCATCTACTTGACATTATTCTACTATTTCTGCCAAAAACAAAGGAGGCGGAAAGGCTTCTTGCGTCCCTAGACGCTTCTCTGACAGATGGAACCTCCAGCAAGCTCAAGTCTTGCACCCTGAGCCCCGCTGGAGAGGAGCCGGGACTACGTTTCTTTCCGCATGCCTTTGTAATAATGGAAAGCGCGGAGTTAGCCGAAGACTCCCACCGCGACCGAAACCTATGAGTAAATCAATCTCGCTCTTCTCGGGGTACTCCCAAAAGGAGAACCGGACTACCAACTACTGCCTGCTGATCCTCAAGCTCCTCTACGAGGAAAACCCAAAGTACCTCGGTGAGGTTCTAGGCGCGCTCATGGGCGAAGACATCGGCGATCGAGTAGGCGTTCACTTTCGCCAGCAAGAACGTCGAGACAAAAGCGTTCCCGACGGACTGATCTTTCAGGCCCCGTTTACCATTTACATTGAGACGAAAAACTTTGACTGGTTCTACTACAGGCAGCTTGTAGATCACCTTGACGCTCTCAACGCGGAGTCCCCTGGTCTCAAAATCTTGCTCGCGCTTGGAAATTTTGAAACAAACGACATAAATCAATTTGAATCCGTTCAGAAGCATTGCGCCTCGGCCTACCATGGGAAGGTTGTCTTCACGACGGCGAACTTTGCCGACCTGCTGGAAGCGCTAAGGGCTTTGCAACTGCCGAAGAACCTGGCAGACACCGTGGATGACTTTGGCGCATATCTCGATGAGGAGAGTTTGCTTCCGAACTGGCAGACTCGGTTGGATGTCGTCAACTGTGCGACCTTCACTGACGAGTCTATGGACAACGTTTACCTTTGCCCGGCAACTGGTGGAGCGTACAACCACAGAAGGAGCAATTTCTTTGGACTTTACAAAGCGAAGCGAGTTAGCCATGTCGCCGCGATCCGCACGGTGATCGACGTGAACAGTTCGACAGAGCATCGCACTCTCTGGATAAACGAGGACGGCCCGGAAGCCCCCTTGGTGAAACTTGCCCGAGAGAAGCTCGAAAAATGGCGTCCCGGGGCATTCCCGGCTCGTGTGTTTTTGCTGGGCGAACTGCATGAAACCGACTTCCAAAAGGACACGCCCGGAGGGATGCTGGGATCGAAACTGTACTTCTGGGTGAAAGCCGACACTGCTCAGGAGTTGGCGACTCAGTTAACGGGTCAAAAGTGGTCGGAATGGAAACAGAGCTGAGAGTCAGGTCAATTGTTCGAGCAGGCAGGTTCGGAGCGCAGAGTCGGTCATGAGCGTCGACAAGCCCACTAAGAAGTGGGCTCCCAGCGATATCGACAAGATGCTGGAGCTTCTACCTGTGATGGAGTCGCCAGACTTTCTCCCGTATACCTACCCGTACATATCGGCAGAAAGTGAAAGCGACATTCTGGTTCGCTCACCCTATCCTACTTACCATGAGGTGGTTGATCAGTTATGGATTCTCGTCTACGAATCAAGCGCCTTCATCGACCCATACGGGCCGCTTCCTGAAGGCAGAGGCAGTGAACAAAGCGTTCATGACGGTCTGGCAATCAATCTAGAACAAGCTACTCTTAACCAAATCCGACGCTACCTCGTCCTCATCACTCGACATGAGCACCATAGTGGGGGACAGTTTGTCATTGAATTCGATGCAGGCCGACTGGTAAGGGCATTGCGCCGTTTGAAAGACCTTCGGCACGGATTGTAGAACTGCAAGGAAGGAAAGCGGCTGACAGCTGTTGCGCTGAGCAGAGTTCTCCAAAACATCAAATTTTTAGATTTTTCTCAATTTTCTTGGAATCTAAGCGGTTAGATCGTATAATGTCGCCATATCTAACCGGTTAGATTCATCTGGCTGGCCCAACGACGGGAAAGACATGGCGACGATTTACGATGTGGCGAAAGAGTGTGGGGTCTCTTCGGCGACGGTGTCGAATGTGGTCAACAACGGCTCGAAGCCGGTGCGGCCGGAGACGCGGCGCAAGATTCTGGAGGCGGTTGAGCGGCTGAACTACCATCCGAACGCCATCGCCCAAGGCTTGGCCAAGCAACGGACGAATACCATCGGGATCGTCTTCGGGGTGGTGAACTCGGCAGAGATCGTGATCAACGCCTACTCGGCGGCGATCTTGCAGGCGGTGCTGTCCGTGGCCGGGGATCGGGGCTACAACGTCACCCACATCACCGCGCCCTGGAATGGAGCCAAGGAGTCGCTGGCCCTCTTCCGAAATGGACGTTGCGATGGCTATCTGGTGGTGGCCCCGCCCACGGATTCGGACATGGTCCCGGCCCTCCAAACCTTGGACATCCCGCTCGTCACCGTCTCCTGGCTTCCCGAGCAGAGCGACGCGGTCAGCGTGGATATCGACGACTCGCACGGAACCGGCCTCCTGATCGACCACCTGCTGTCCCTGGGGCACCAACGCATCGCCCACATCACAGGCCATCCAAACCTCGGAAGCGCTCAGGTGAGGGAGAGGGTTTATCGAAATCGGATGGCAGAGGCCGGCCTGCCCGTTCCCAATGAGTTGGTGCTGCCCGCCCACTACAGTCAACACGACGGCTATATCGCGGCCAAGAGGCTGCTGCTCCTGCCCGAGCCGCCCACCGCCATCTTCGCCGCCAACGACGAGATCGCGGCTGGGGTCTACGATGCGGCCCGGGAACTGGGCGTTCGCATCCCGCACGATCTATCGGTCGTTGCGGTAGACGACCGGCCCCTCTCCCAATACCTGGCCCCCAAACTCACGACCCTCCACCAACCCTTCGACCAGGTAGGGCAATATGCCGCCCACCTCCTGATCCAACAGATCGTCGGCGATCCGGTGGAGGCCAAAACGCATTACTTCAAACCGGAGGTGGTCCTGCGCGAAAGCACGGCGCCTCCCGGCAAATCGTCTCGCACGAAATTAGATTCCAATGGAGGAAGTCATGCAAGCTAATTTGTTCGCCCGAAAATCGATGGGCGCTTTTACTTTAATCGAGCTGTTGGTCGTCATTGCGATCATCGCGATACTCGCCGCCATCCTATTCCCCGTCTTTGCCCAGGCGAAAGCCGCCGCGAAAAAGACGGCCACCCTGAGCAACATCAAGCAACTCGGCCTCGGCGCGCTCATGTACGCCGGAGACTACGACGACGTCTTTCCCAAGGCCCAGAGCCGGACGGACGACGGCAACAACTGGGGCAACTCATGGGCCATCGTCTCCCAGCCTTACACCAAGAACTACGGCATCTTCCGCAGCCCGATGGATGGAGACACCAACGTCCGCGACGCAGGTTGGAACTGGGCCGGCGTCGGCATCTCCTTTACCGTCAACTCCAACTCGAACTACATCGGTACATCCTGGCAAATCTACGGCCCCTTCGGCATGGGCGCCGACGTGCCTGGCGGCTTTTGGATCTACCCGTCGCTCAGCCAAACCCAGATCAACCACATCGCCTCGACGATCATGATGGGAGAACGGCACAACTCGGACGTAAAGGCCGCAGGCGGCCCCTGCAACTGCACCAACTACCACGCCGGTTTCAGTGAGCTGTCTTGGGGACCCGTGTTGAGCGGGACGCCCATTCGGATTCCTAATGGAACCGTCGCGCCAGCGGCCTATCCCAACGGGCCCAACGGAGCGGTATCGGTGAAGCACGCCGACCAGGCCAGCTTCCTCTATGCCGACGGCCACGCCAAGTCGGCGAGGCCGGCCGCCACCAACCCCAACCCGGTCACCAGGCCGCAAGACAATCAATGGAACGGAATCAGGGACTAAGCCGTGAGACTTCTTACCAGAGCAACCTTCGCCGTTTGCCTCGCCGCCGCCTTCCTCCTTGCCGGATGCAAGGAGGAAGCGGAGATATCCAAGGCTGAGGAGCAGAACTTCAAGGGCGGGCCACCCCCGCCCGGATTCTTCGACAAGCCCGAAAACCAGCCGAAGGCATCCAACTGAGCGCCTTATAGAAAAGGAGACTATCGCACGATGATATTGAGCATGATCGCTTGCCTGGCCATGACGGGGGAGGCTCAGGGCAGTCCCAAACCTCTCATGCGGGACTTCATTGGGATCAATACCCACACCGTCCAGTTCAAGCCCGACTTGTACAAGCCGGTGGCGAAGCTGGTCAGGAACTACCATCCGCTGGCTTGGGACCTGAGCGGGGACCCAAACAACCCGCCCCAATTCCCGGTGGCAAGGGAGAAGATCACCTGGCAAACCTTCAGCGACCGGGTGAACTGGGAAGACCTCTATGGGTCTTGGGTGAAGGCAGGCTACGTGGTGAACGCCTCGATCATGTTCGAATCCATCAAGCCGGACAAGTGGACGAACATCAAGAAGGACGCCTATGAGTATGGCAAGGCGTTTGCCAAGCACTTTGGCCCGTCGGGCAAGGCCAAGTCGATCGAGGCGGCCGAAGTAGGAAACGAGCCAGTCGACTTTACGGATGCCCAATACCGCGAAGTGTTCGAGAGTATGGCGAAGGGGATTCGGGAAGCCGATCCCAAGATGCTGATCGCCACCTGCGCCGTCGCCCTGGGCAACAAAGACAAATATTCCAAGGACATCGACATCTTGCGCGGGCTGGTGAGTCTGATCGACGTGCTGAACGTCCATGTGTACTCGATGGAGGAGGGCTGGCCCACTTGGAAGCGCAGCTATCCCGAGGACCCCAAGATCGTTTACCTGAAGCAGGTTCAGGAGATGATCGACTGGCGCAATAAGAATGCGCTGGGGCGAAAGATTTGGATCACCGAGTTCGGATACGACTCCACCACCAAGCCCAACCACAAGGAGGGCGACTTTGCGAAGTGGCTGGGAGTCACCGATAAGGTGCAGGCCCAATGGCTGATTCGATCCTTCCTGGTGTTTGCGGGGATGAATGTGGATCGCGCCTATATGTATTGGTTCAACGACGAGGACAAGCCGTCCCTCCACGCGGCGTCTGGCCTGACCCGGAACTTTGAACCCAAGCCGTCCTTCCACGCCCAAGCCCACCTTCTGAAGAGCCTGGGGAGCTATCGGTTTGAGAAAGCGTTGGCGCAGAAACCGGGCGAGGCTTACGCCTACCAGTTTGCGGCGGAGAGGGGACGAGATCGGATCGTCATCGCTTGGTCGCCGACCGGTTCCGAGCGAAGCGGCAGTCTTGCCGTCTCCATTCCTGGCTACAAGATCGTGAAGTCGGAGAAGATGCCTTTGAAGTCGGGAGCCGCGCCTTCGGCGGGCGGAAGTATCGACGCGAGCGGCAAACTCACGATCCCCATCGACGAGTCGCCATCCTACATCTGGCTTTCTCCCAAGTAGCGACTGCATACAGAGAAACCATCAAGACCCAAAGTTCGGACGCAAGGGACCTCGCCTCCTTTGCGTTCCTTAGAGTTTGTGTGCAGATTCGCTCTTTCTTTGGAATGGATTCATCCTGTTAGGCTGTCAAGCCTCATTTGTCATCTTTGGGTGCCCTGTTCTCGTTTCACCCCTTCGGGGTGAACTAACGCCAACTGCTGAAAGCTGTGACCGAGATCAGGCGTCGCCCCAATATCGCATCTTCTGCCACGGTTGCCCGTCATCCCGAGCGAGCCTATCTTGTTTTGCTTGAATCGATTGCTCATCGCGAGTTGAAGGACCCAACTTGTCTGTAGTCTCATCCAAAGCTACAACTCGTTGAGGCGGTTCGGCTGCTCGGCATAAAACACCCAGAAGGGCCGAAGCGCTCGGGCCGCTCTCGCTTGACATGACGCCATGTGCCAGTTTCAATGGATTTACGGAAAGGCCTCAATCTATTCAGATTCGCCCCGTGGGCAAGAGTTACGAAGCGTGATAACCTAAATAGCCGATTGAAAGTAGAGATGGAAGTCCCGCGGTGGTTGGAAGATTTGATGGACTTGCTTGGCTTGGACCTCGTGGAACGGGCGGAGTGGATTCGGCGTTGGCGTGAGGACGTTGAGTGGCGCCCTGCTCCCCGTGACTGGTTGCGGCTAACTAAAGGGGGGCGGTATTTGGACTTAGACCAGTTGGAAGCCGCCCGTCGCCTTCAGGAAGCAACTAAAGAGCCGGACTTGGGCCGAGTGCTGATTGCCCTTGGCTTGGTGGAAGAGCGGGAGGTGTTGCAGGCAAAGGCGCAAGAGGCGGGGATCGGGTTTGTGGATTTGGATCGTGTTCGGATCGAGCCCGACGCCATCGCCTGCCTTTCGCGCGAACTGGTAACGCGGCATGGTGTGATTCCCGTAAAGAAGGATGGAAGCAGTCTTTGGCTGGCGATGTCCGACCATCAGGGGATGACTATCCTCGATGCGGTGAAGGAGGCGACGGGGTGCCGGGTGGTTCCGGTGCTGGCGACTCCCTCGGGTATCCAACATGCCATCGACCGGTACTATCCAGTCGGAGGATAAGCGTGGTTACATTTATCGCGATTCTTGCGTTAGCCTCGCCGCAGGTGAGCATCAGCCATGGCGCAGCTCCTGGTGGTGGGCCGATGATCGCCAACCCCAAGTATCCCGAAGAGGCGTACTTAGGCGGACAGTTGGAGGCAGTGGCGGGTCTCCAGCCTCACGCCACGGTGGTACTGGGCCAATACATCCACCGCACCGCCAAGCCGATCACCGATCTCAGCGGTTACCTGGAGATGAACCCTCGGGAGTCCATGGCGAAGACTCCCATCAAAGTCGGCTACACCGCCTACAAAGTCTCGAACTCAACTTACGACGGGAAGCCCTGCCAGCTCTTTGAGTCAGACGGTACTCGCAACCGAATTCGGGAGTACGTTAACTCGGGTGGGTTCCGAACGGTCAACACAACTCCGCTTCAGCGCTATCGCAAAGTCTGGCTGACTTCCGAGGGGATTCCTTTGCGAGAGACCGCCGGGTTCCGCAACCACCAGGGCACTTGGGAGATCGACGCCAAGTTCCTGAAGGAGGAAGTCGAGATCACGGTCTCCCATCCCAAGGGCCGGAGAACGGCGATCATCTTCCCGGCGGGAGGGATAGAGATGTTTGCCAACGAGTTCAAGCCGATGGTCGATGGCGAGAAGGTCTTGATCCCGGAGAAGAAATTCAGCCGCATCGACCCGCTTACCGGCGGCATCATTTCGGTCACCGCGAAGATCGGGGTGAAGTTCGAGGGGACGATGTTTCTGAAGAAGTTCAGCGGGCATCGCGTCGATTTTGCGATCGATAACCGGTTCGAGGTGGCGTTCGTCACAAAGGATATGGACCTGCTCCAAGTGAATGTGCCCAATGGCGAGTCGCTGATGGCTGACACGGACCCTACCGAGGGTCGGCAAGGCATCAAAAGGGTGGGGGGAAGGTGACTGCCCTCCTGGCGCTTGCCGTCTTGGCCAACCCCGAAGTCATCCTGGGTGGACAGAAGCAGATCGTTTATGGTCTCCAACCCGAGCCCACGTTGATGATGAGCTACTTCATCTGGGTTGAGGAGAAGGCGAACGAGTACGGATCCTCAACCAATGTGTATGCCCAACGGCTGGGATACACCGCCAGCAAGGTGAAGCAGGATATCTTTAACAACCAGGTGGTCCACTACTTTGAAACCGATGGGCGCACCAAGACGGACTACAACAAGGAGTTCGATGTGGGGGTGATGGCCAGCGAGAAAGCCTGGATCGACCCCGAAACGGGCCATATCCTGCGGCAGATATTCACCGTCGAGATGCCGAAGACCGGCGTGAGGGTGGTTGAAGCGATTTATGGCACCAAGACGGTTGAGCTATCTATCAAGGAAGGCGGCAAGGAGCGTGACCTGACCCTCTATATGGAGGGCGGATGTCAGCCGTTTTTTGAGCGATTCAAGCCGATGGTTGTGGATGGCAAGGTGGTTCAGCGAGAGAAGAAATTCTTCGTCCTGAATCCGTATACACTAGGCTACGTCCAATGTTCGGCCTCGGCAGGCAGTCGGTTTGAGAGCACCATCCTGATGCGTCGCATGAAAGGCAACCTCTTCCACATCACCATCGACGGCCAGAAGCACCGCGCCTACTTCACCGACAAAGGCGAACTGGTCAAGATCGATGTCACGGATAAGACTTACTTCCAAGTAGACAGCATTCCGCTATAGCGTTGCTCCCCTGTAGATATGCTGTGGCAATGCCGTTCAACTTGAACCGCAAATTTCCACCGATTGGTTATCGCTCCTTCTCATACTCCTTGTGCGCGAGGGTCTCCAACAGCATCTGCCGTTGCGAGTCCGCGTAGCGTTTGCTCTCCTTGGGATACTTGCGGGTGGCATCTACCAACTGCTTTCCGTTCCACGCCCATACCATCTGGAGGTTCTGGCTTCTTGAGAACTGCCATCCAGAGAACTTCTGCAAGGCGGGGCTGGCGACGATGATCTCTTGCCGGCCATCTCCGTTCAGGTCGGCAAACTTCTGGATTCCCAGATGCCGCCCCCAGTGCGACAGGATGTTTCGCACTCCGTTTCTCTTGGTGAAAATCCACTCTGTTCGGCAACAGTAGGCGCCTCCGCTCCAATTCGAAATGTGCAAATCCCCTGCGCCTTTGCCCGTAACATCGACCAGGCGTACCTCCCCGTACCTCGGGCCTACAATCTCCTTCAAGGTGCGTCCCTTACCATCCAGGATGCGAAGACGCTGGGGCGAGTCATCGGGGTTTGTCCCAAGGCGGTCGATGGCAATCGTGTACTGGCCCCACTTACCCTTGAAGGGCAAAGGCATCCCGAACTTGTACTCGGGCGTATCTTTGATGCTTCCTTGAAGGATCAGGGCGACGGCGAGCAAAAACACACCCTGTTATCCAACGAACATCCGATCCTTTTACGTCCTGATGATATGGCCTTGCTGAAAATCCTGGGCGCGGCTTTGCTGTTTGGCGGGTTGTTTGTCGCGCTGGTTGCCCTGATCGTCGGGGCGGGGTATGGGTTTGGGTTTGGATATCCGTGGCTGGGCGGCCTGTGCGTCTTGGGGTTGGGGATTTGGTATTGGCTGGCGATGGGCAGGCGGAACCCGGCGAATCCGGAGGACTTCAAGGACTTTGGGGTTTAGGGGCTTTGCCACTAGCTATGCTCCCCCGACATCCGCCTGACCGAAAGTTGGTTCTTGCCGCCGATCAAGATGTCGGGGGTTTGCCGCGAGTTGAATACCCCCAACACCTTCGCCAAGTTCACAGGTAGCAGGGTGTTGGGGGAGCCGGACGCTGCCTATACCCAAGCTAGGCCCTCCGAACTCTCGGCTCTCGTCAGGCGTTGAGATAACCGGAGGAAGATAGAAAAGACTTTGAACACATTTAAGACCGGACTATTGCTTGTCGTTGTCGGCGCGATTGCCGTCGGCCTTGGCGCGGCGTTCTTCGGCAGCAAAGGGGCCATTATCGGGCTTCTGATCGCATTGGCCTTCCAGGGCTTCTCGCTATTTGCGGGCCACAAGATGGCGATCTCGTTTGCCAAGGCGCGGGAGCTTGGCCCGAACGATCTGCCCTGGCTTCAGGAAGCGACTCAGCGGCTGAGCCAGAAGGCGGGGATTCCTGCGCCCAAGCTCTACCTGTCGCCCGATCCCCAGCCGAACGCCTTTGCGGCGGGTTGGAAGCCGGAAGTGGCGGTGGTCTGCTTCAATCGCGGCCTGATCGACCTGATGCCTCAAGATGAGGTCATCGCGGTTTTGGCCCATGAACTGGCGCACATCAAGAATCGGGACATGCTCACCATGACGGTTGCAGCAGCGGCGGCTTCCTTCATCAACATGATCGCCCACCTGGCCTACTTCATCCCGATTGGCGACAGCCGGGAGCGGAATCCGTTGGTCGGCCTCCTGGTGATGATCTTTGCTCCCATCACCGCCATGATGATCCAGATGGCGATCTCGCGGACTCGGGAGTTTGGCGCGGATGCCACGGCGGCGGAGCTAATGGGCAATCCTCGTCCCATGATGAACGCCCTGTCTTCTCTAGAGCGAGGCACTCACGCCATCCCCTCCGCCACCGCCGAGCCCGCCACGGCGCACATGTACATCGCTTCCCCGTTCAGCGGAGGCGGCCTTTTGGGCAAGCTCTTCAGCACCCATCCGCCCGTAAAGGACCGGATCGCGGCGCTCCAGACTCTGGCTTAAGACCCAATCTTCAGCCCAAACGTCCCACTCGGGAAGTTTGGGCTTTTCGTTGCCGATAGACTGGGATTGGAGGCAACAATGACCGCTCAATCGGCTCGTTTCGATCGAATCGACCGGAACATTACGCAGTGGCTCGCCAACCACTCCTTCGACTTCATGCGATGGGGACTCGCCATCGTCTTCCTCTGGTTTGGAATCCTCAAGTTCTTCCCGTCTCTCAGTCCCGCTGAGGAGATTGCGACCAAGACCATCCAGACCTTGACGTTTGGGATCGTGCCCGAGGCTTGGATACTTCCCGGCTTGGCGGCTTTAGAGGTTGCGATTGGCTTGGGACTGCTTTGGAAGCCAGCCCTTCGCTTCACTCTGCTCCTCCTGATGGTGCAGATGGCGGGGACCCTCACCCCTCTCTTCCTCTTTCCCAGCGAAACCTTCACCCGGTTTCCCATCGCTCCAACGATCGAGGGCCAGTACATCATCAAGAACCTGGTTCTGATTGCGGGCGCGATGGTGGTAGGCGCGACCGTCCGGGGTAAGCCGACCCTAAGGTAAAGGGCTGATCCCCCCTTTGCGATCTTTGCGTCTTTGCGTGCGGCGAAGGATCACGCAAAGGCGCAAAGTCCGCAAAGGAAGACTCCAGAAGGGAGAGTCCTTTTTGCCGGAGCGTCCCCCCGGTATCCTCTAGGGTGCTTTGATTCGAGACGCCCTACAACAAATCGTCGCTTCCGCTGTCGCCTCATTGGTCGATTCCGGCCAACTGCCCGAGGCGGTGCGCAGCGTTCGAATCGAGATCACCGACACCAAGCAGCCCGAACACGGCGACTACGCCTGCAACTTCGCCCTGACGGCATCGAAAGCGGCAGGGATGAATCCTCGGCAGGTGGGAGAATTGGTTAAAGAAGCTCTGACTGGGAGCACCGGCGTCCCGCCGGTTCCGCCTTCCACCCCGCTATCTGGTTCCAACTCCAACCCTCTTACCGGCGGGACGCCGGTACTCCCAGGGGAAGCGATCTCTTCTGTCGAATTGGCCGGCCCCGGATTCCTTAATTTCCGCCTAAATCCCACTTGGGTCGCGTCATTCGTGTCGCAGGTTTTGGAGGTTGGAAGTGATTTTGGCCGCCATCCGCCATCCGCAATCCGCGATCCGCAATCCATCAACGTGGAGTTTGTGTCGGTCAACCCCAACGGTCCCATCACTATCGGTTCAGGAAGGGGTGCGGCCTATGGGTCTACCTTGTGCAACGTCCTGGAGGCGGAGGGAAACCGGGTTCACCGAGAGTACTACATCAACGACGGCGTGAACTCGGAGCAGATGCGGTTGTTTGCGGAGAGTGTCAGGGCAATTTGTTTAGGCAAACAGCCGCCTGAAAATGGTTACAAGGGAGACTACGTTTGGAGAACAGCTAGTGAGGCCGGTTTAACTCTTACATTTGCGTTTACTCATGGCATAGATTTGAGAGTGCCGATTGCGCGAGGAATTCAGGCCAGTAATCCTGGAATGCAATGGGGCAAAAACGACATAGCCGGACTACCACTTTCGGAAATTCAGGTCGTGGCTCAAGAAGCGATGCTTCGTGCTCAGAAAGAGGACTTAGCGACTTTTGGCGTCGTCTTCAACACCTGGTTCTCTGAGCAATCCCTCCATGACTCCGGCGAGGTCGCCAAAGAGATCGACAAGATGGTCGCTTCCGGTGTCGCCGATGATGAAGAAGTCCGAACTGTTCTCAAACTCGCCCGTGGCGGCGTGATCGAAGACGTTGAGAAGCAGGACCAGGCCGGGAAAGTGGAGGAAGATGACGCCCCAGGGACCGCTGATCTCCAGATCGGCGAGCAGGTTGGTAACAATCTACTGGCTGGGAAGGAAGATACAAGTTCCGGAGCCGATCTGGAGATCAGCGGTCCATCGGCGGAATCCACGCCTCACAGTCCACAAGCCACAAGCCACACGTTGTGGCTCCGCTCCACCAAGTTCGGTGACGATATGGATCGTGTCCTCAAGCGGCGCGACGGGCGGCTGACCTATATCGCCAGCGACGTCGCCTATCACAAGGACAAGCTGACCGACGCCTCCGGTACCCGAGGCACTGGGCCGGTGGACAGGATGATCACCATCCTCGGGCCTGACCATCACGGGTACATCGGGAGGCTTCAGGCGGTGGTGGCGGCGATGCTGGTTGCAGAAAGCGGCGTTGCGACATTACAGCATAGCGGTTCCGAAATGCCGGAGCACCGAAACGCCGAAACGCCGCCCTTGTCCGACATCGAAGCCAAACTCTACTCTTCCCCCGAAGAGCGGGACACTTGCCAAGCGGCCCTTGCGGATGCCAGGCAGAAGCTGGAGGTCCAGATCTACCAGTTGGTCCGGTTCATGAAGGACGGCAAACCGGCTCCGATGCGCAAGCGGGATGGCAATATCTACGCCCTGATCGACCTGATGCGGGAGATTGGGGAGAATGTGAAGCCGAACGGGACCGAGGAGGAGAAGTTGGAAGTTGGGAAGGATGTCGCCCGCTTCTTCTACCTGATGCGCTCCCACGACACCACCTTCGACTTCGACCTGGACCTTGCCCAAAAACAAAGCGACGAGAACCCGGTGTTCTACGTGCAGTACGCCCATGCGAGGATTTGCAGCGTGATTGGGAAGGCGGGGGAGAGCGGCATTTCGGTGTTGCGGCATGACGGTGTTACGGGTGATTCCACCGCAAAACCGCAACGCCGAAATGCCGAAATGCCGAACACCGGCCTGCTCACTCACGAGAAAGAACTCTCCCTCATCAAGAAAATCTGCGATCTGCCGTTCGAGGTCCAACGCTGTGCCGAGGACTACGGGGTGCATCGGTTGACCACCTACGCCATCGAACTCGCCCGCACCTACCACCACTTCTACGACGCCTGCCGAGTCATTCAGCCCGACCAGCCGGAGCTATCCCAAGCCCGCCTGGCCATCTGCGAAGCCACGCGCCTCGCCCTCAAGGGAACCCTTAACCTGCTTGGAATTTCGGCGCCGGAGAGGATGTGAGGGGAGTGACGTCGTGATGGACGTGAGAAATCACCCCATCACGCGCTCACGTCCATCACGCCATCACCAAATTAGGTCGTAGAATAAACCCATGATCGCGACGTTGCTTGTCTTGGCGACCCTCCAGACCACTAAGCTGGAACCAGTCCTGGGTGGGATTGGGGAGGCGATTGTGGGGATTCGACCGCATCCGGAGCAGAAATTGGGCCTGTATATGCGGCGGAGCATGATCAACGCCCGTTTGGACCAGCGCATTCGTCAGGCGGCGAACGATCCTTGGATTCGGGTGGGGGAAACGCGCACGTCGGTGGTCGAGACCCAGTTGCAGGGGATTTCTTGCCTCCTGCTGGAATCCACCGCAACCCGAGAGATCCTCTCCCATAATCCGATGGAAGGCGAGCTGCATCCTCGGGTGGTTCGTAAGCTTTCTCGCAACCGCAAAGTCTGGGTCTCGGACGAGGGCACGATTCTGAAGACCCTCTACGAGCAGACCCTGCCCGAGGCCTTTACCGTGGAGATGGTCTTTGGCGAGGGCTATCTATCGGTCCACAAGACGGTGGATGGCAAGCGCGAGTCGGCAAGGATCGAGATCACCATCGACCCGCTCCAGTTCGAGAACGAGTTCCTCACCATGGTCTGGAATAAGCGCGTCTTCAAGGAGTCCAAATCCTTCGCCATGCTCGACCCCTTTGGCGGCACCATACGCACGATGGAGGCGAAGGTGTATGCCTCGTTCGAGGGCCTGGAAGGTACCGACCGAATCAGCGGCTATCGGGTGGACCTCAAGGAAGGGAAGGGAACTTCTACCGTCTGGGTCGGCGACGATGGACGGCTTTTGCAATACGACATGGCCAACGGAGATCGTCTGATTGTTGAGCCCAAAGTCGGCGAGCCGGGCGTCACCAAAGTGAAGCTTGGGCGGAGTGGAGGAAGGTAGGTCGATAGCCGGATAGTTCGATGGTGATAGTCGGTATGCTCCGGCTCCCCCAAAAACGCCCCGTTTTTTGGTTTTTCGCCCCAATGCCGTAGTGCCCTAACGCCGTCCCCGTCAAGTACAATCTCCCCCGGAGAGATGGCAGAGTGGTCGATCGCGTCGGTCTTGAAAACCGAAGGGCAGCAATGTCCCAGGGGTTCGAATCCCCTTCTCTCCTCCAGTTGACGCCTTCTGGCAGACCACGATTTTTGCGACGCCTGATCCCGCTCACAGCTTTCAGCAGTTCGCGTTAATGTAATCAGGAGCGCTCCAGCATGGGACATCCCGCTTAGCCTGGGACTTTGCCCGTGTCAGCGGCCCTCGGCGGTTTGGACTTGAAGAACCGGAAACTCAGAAACTTGCTCTCTGGGACCTTGGCCAGATGCGGCCACACCAGAAGCGAAACGCTCTTTTTGCCCAATCGTCGTAGATGTACTTGAAACTATTGGAGGCAACTAGATTGGTAAGACTAAGTCGCTTTATTCTCGTCACTTGTACAGTCGGCATCATGGCCGCCGCCTCTTTGGCAGATGTCCGAAGGGTTACGGTAGAGAGCAATGGTAGTCGGCGCGAATATCGGAGGGTGGATCACGACGGCTATGTCCGCCTTGCCCGACGACTGTCCGACAAACCCTGTGTCCAGGGCCGCTCTTGGGGCTACGACCGAAGTGGCATTTGGGTCTCGAATGGGTGCCGAGCCGTCTTTGAAGTGGGGCGAGACAACGGACGCTGGGACGACCGCCAGGGTCGAGACCGGTGGACGGGCAACGGATCGATTCGCGTGGAAAGTGAAGATGGGCGATACCGATCTCGCAGCATTGACACGCGAGGCGGGGTCCGGTTGGTGAAAAGGCTCAGCGATGCGCCCTGCGTCCAGGGTCGAAGTTGGGGTTACGACCGCAACCGCATCTGGGTCGACCGAGGCTGCCGCGCGATCTTTGAAGTGGGGCGAGACAACGACCGCTGGGACGATCGGTGGGACTGGCGACGCACCGAGAATCTATCCGGCATCTTTGCCACGATGGTTGCGCCTTTGCGGCGAAGCTAGAAATCACATCGGGAGACGCTCCCCCAGAACGCCCTCGTTTTGGGGGGAGCATATCCGCCGCAACCCTTGCTTGGCTCGCCTAAACCGTCGCCCTATCCCGGTGGGACCTACGGGCTTGCGTCGGATCATCCGATAAGGTAATATCCGAGTCCCGATTGCCGCTTAGCTCAGTCGGTAGAGCAGCTGACTGTTAATCAGCGGGTCGTAGGTTCGAGTCCTACAGCGGCAGCCACCTTTTTGAACCTGAGACCGCCTTCGTTGGGCGGTCTTTTTGGTGTTGAGGGTGGGCTTGGTGCTGATCGCCTCCAACTCTTGTACGGTTTGGTGGAGCGGCTTGAGCGCGGACAGGGCCGCCTTTTGCGCCTCCAGGCTCACGCCCACGTAGTATTTGGCAGTGGTGGCGATTTCGAGTGCCCGGCATAGGCCCCTAGCTTGTGCATCGGAAACCCGCGATTCGCAAGATTGGTGAGGCAGGTGCGGCGCAGATCGTGCAAGCCGAAGTGGGGCAGTTCCGCCTTCTTGAGCGCGGAGCCGAGCTGGCGTTGGACGTTCCTTGGATGCGAAGGCGTGCCGCGAACCGTGAGGAACGCACGGCCATAGTTACCATAGAGGAATAGTCCGACGTGCCCCTCCTTGTCGTACATGAACGTTCTCACCCCTCCATCGGGGTGGTCTTGCCTTCCATCCGGCCGTTGGGGTCGTAGGCGTAGGTGGTCGCTCCAGTTTCGTCCTGCATCTGGATGCGGTTGCCGGTTTCGTCATAGGCGAAGGTGACCCGGCCATCATCCATGTAGCGGATGCTTGTTTGACGCCCGTTGGGGTCGTAGAGGTAGCTCGTCACGTCGCCGCTGGGGAACTGCCTTGCGCTCGTTCTGCCAACCGGATCGTAGAGGTAGGTGGTGCGGAAGGAGAGCTGGTCCCGGATGGACTCCATCTCGCCTCTGGCTGTGTAGACCATCGTGATCCGCCGCGTACTGCTTCCTAAAGTCTGGCTGGTAAGCTTAACTCGCGTAGAGGCGAACTGCCTTGAAGATCGACCGAAAACAACGTAAGTCATCTTGTTGCTGTATTTATTTAACTTACATCACTGGATCGCTTGAAGATGTATATAACTCCACTACTCAAAATCAGAAATTCCAAGGTTACCGTGATCACAGTGTTAAGGGATAGACCTGGTCTCCAACCGAATGGTTCTGGTAGCAAGGATAACGCCTCACTTAATAAGGTCAGTATTGCTAAAAAAATACGAATGAAAATCGAAATCATCACAGATCTTGCAGACATCCATAAGAGCAATACTAGTACGGCAATATACGCTAAAACGAATGCCGCGGGTACAAATACGGGCCGCTTGAAAAGTGTATCGACAAGCGTATATGCTACCCACAAAATGAGAATTGCCTGAGATGATTTAAAAATGCGGTGAGCTAGTTTCATAATCGTGGGATCGCTCTTATTCCATTGGCCGCTTGGCACATTGCATAGTTAAGCATACACACACCATATATAAATCTACAAAATGGGTCATAGTCATACCCAGTAGCCCCAGAAGAGCAAATCCCCAATGGGTCAAGAGTGCCCGGACAGTCTCTAAGCTGCTGGTCACAATCTACAGGCGGTCCAAACGCATTCCAAGGATTCGATGGCGGGATGCATGGGGGACCTGGTGGAAAAGGATCAGGCACTATCTGACTGGGAGGAAAAGTAGGTGAAGGATTCTGGGGCCTCCACGGCTGAAGATAAGGGGGGTAGGGTCTTGGACCTTTGCAAGCACGGTAGTACCAGTCAGCCATTGCACTGCACTGCAACTGGCAAGCAAACCAACTATTGCGCTTATAACAGGCATTGCAGTATTCAAAAACGAACCTATTCCAGCATATGCAAGAAGCGCAGGGTGAAGGTACTGGCGATGGCCCTACACCAGGATTGGGCATCGGTTTGGGCTTGGGCTCCCATGGCATTTGTACATGGGTAGACGCCCCATCATAATCAACGCCTACACTAGGCATGTTCCCAACATACCCATAGGCTTGTTCATTTGGCCAGAGCGGATCAACGGTGAGCCACCGTCCTTTGTCGGTCAGGTAGTGCCTAGCTCTGACATAGAGCAAGGATGCAAGGTCTTTGTAGTAGCCCAAGAGCCCCACGAATCCCCACGGGGACGGGTTGGCTCCGAACTCGGTCTGGATTTCCCCGTAGGGCCAGTATTCGGCGGCGTAGACGGGCCCGAGCGTTTCCTCCTGGAGGACCGCCGCCAAGGACCCCAAAGGATCTGAGGCGTAGCGGCGGCTGGCCCCTCCGCGCTTTTCGTGGACCATTCTCCCGCCGAAGTTCGTATACACCGCAGACATCGCCATCAGCTATTCACTTCTCCCAAGTAGTCGCTACCGTCCAACGGCAGTGATGCTCTATTCTGCAATCTCTTGACGTCTATTCTAACTACGTCTAATGCGTTTGTTTCTGTGTAGGTAAAAGTGATCGTAGATGCCTTTTCATCCACCTTCCAATGCACAACTCCGTATCTATTCCAGAACGATGCAATCAAGCGAAACCTACCTCCTTGTCTTACATATAACAGAACGTCGGTAATTGTAACACCTGGAGAGTTAATCGCTGAGACCAAACAAAACTCAACGCCACTAAGTCTAAGAGCCTCAACTGAAACGCCCTTAAAAACTTTCATGTAATACGTCTCCAACTCCTTTTTGGTGATATTTGCTGTGATCAGCTCTACTCGACCCCCTTTGTCCAATTGAAAGGACTTTTCGGGCAAGGACGCAGTTGACAATAAAAGCACTACTATTGAGGCTAGATTTACTTCAAAAAACAATTTCATGGGATCCTCGGAGACATCTTACAGGGAAAGCAAACTACTGAGCATCGATTGTAACCAGGTGAAACTGGATTAGAGTTTGCTGCATCGTCAGGATTATCGAATTGTGGACCGACCTCGCCAGCACCAAATTTACACGACCACTTTCCATTACTATCCTGCCTCACAAAGTGATAGTTAGATGGATCTTTGGGGCCCTTTGTGTATGCCGCTACCTTATATGTACCCGGAGGACACTTACCATTAGCAGGCAACGGACGAACGCCGTGCTTCCGAAGGCATGCAAGTAGTTTCGAGCAAGAATAGGGTGCAGTCCAACAGCCTGGTCCGCCTGGATGTGGCCAAGCACCCATCTGTCGCTGTGTGTCATTTCTGCCTGGGCCGGTTTCCATGTTCAATTTATTGCAAGCATAAGAAAAGCAGTTGTTCTTCAATAGCGCTGGGCCTTTGTTATAGAGTCCGGGATTATAATCGGGCTCACAGCCCTTTCATTTTTGAGAAAGTTGCGGTTTTGAGCCCATCTGATCATAGTAACTGCTTGGGGAGTAATAGGCATACCCATAGGCGCTTTCTTCTGGCCAGAGCGGGTCAACGGTGAGCCACCTGCCTTTCTGTGTGAGATAGTGTCTTGCCCTGACATAGAGCAGGGAGGCGAGGTCTTTGAAGTAGCCCAGGAGCCCCACGAATCCCCACGGGGACGGGTTGGCTCCGAACTCGGTCTGGATTTCCCCGTAGGGCCAGTACTCGGCGGCATAGACGGGGCCAAGCGTTTCCTCTTGGAGGACCGCCGCCAGAGATCCCAGCGGGTCGGAGGCGTAGCGGCGGCTGGCCCCTCCGCGCTTTTCGTGGACCATCCTCCCGCCGAAGCTCGTATACACCGCAGACATCGCCATCAGCTATTCACTTCTCCCAGGTAGTCGCTACCATCCCAGATGAGGGTCGTTCTGGCTGAACCCCCTATCTCCACCCGCTTAAGGCCATCTCCATCATACAAGAACGCATTGACGACAGCGCCTTCTACGTGCTCTTTCAACCGGTTCTCCTTATCGTAGGCCATCGTAGTTAAGACGTTGGGAGGATCTTGTACGTTCGTCAAATTGCCGTTGGCATCATGTCTGGATATCTGCTGCCCGGTGAGGTCGTAGGCAGCATCAAACGTGAAGTCAATTCACTTCTTGCTCCCTTTAAAAAGAACAACACGCCCATCCCTCAATAGTTGCAGACGCAAAGGTTGCGCCCATAGCGTTCCAACATCGCTACGCATGCCTAAAGTCTTCCCAAAGTCTTTTGCCCTTGCATCGGAGTATTTGAAATTAAAAGTATACTTACCTGGTTTCGCTCCCTTAAAGAAATAGGCCATCGGATGG
Source organism: uncultured Fimbriimonadaceae bacterium (assembly GCA_964501275.1). Lineage (GTDB taxonomy): Bacteria > Armatimonadota > Fimbriimonadia > Fimbriimonadales > Fimbriimonadaceae > 55-13. The sequence goes on from CAZCSP010000037.1 coordinate 20,389, forward strand.
GGACCTCCAACGAGCGAACCCTTTGGAGGAATACTGTCGAATCCTGTACTAACCAGCGCAGGTACTGAAGCAACAGACTCGAGCGGAATATCCGGCGTGGTATCAACTGCAACCGGATCTCTCATATTGGGGCTGAACGCTTTGATAATGCTCTCAGTTGTATTGGTAAGTTTGAACCGAAGGTGAGTTACATGTCCTCGGGAAACAACAGGCTCAATCTGAAAAATCACCTTCGGAACATCAGGCTGAGGGTTAAGATAGACGGCTAATAAAACTAGATGCAGCATAACTATTTCACTTTAAAGAAAGACACTTCATTATACATGATGCCCTGCTATCTAGCTTCCCCGAGTTTCTATTATCAGATGTGCAATCCGGCGTGCATGAATGAACGAGTTCGTGAAGGGAAGTCTTCGAGATTGAGGGTACACCATCCATTGTGCAGGTTACAACAGGCTTAGACTCGGCACTACGAGAAACGGATTTGCAACCTGCGGGCCACTTCCTGCTTCCAATTGCACCCCCTCAACATTGATTCAAATAATATAATTGCATATGATATTAAAGTGATAATAATTCACCATCCAACCAAGTTTAGAATACAAACGATAAAGGCGTTTGAGTCGTCTTGCAGGTTCCACCAGGAATCAGGCACCAATTCAATCTAGTAGTCTCGCAACAGTTTACAGGAGTAGTCATCCTGCGATGAGTGCTCTTGCTTCGGTCCCAGCCAAGGCGAATTTGCTCATGCGAAACAGCTACTAATTTAGTCGAGGTTGATCGCCAGACGATCCTGGACAATGCCTTGGAAACCGTAACGCGTCCCTTCTCTTCTCATCATCTGGAGATATAGCCCTGCTTCTGAATATCCCGATTTAATAAGCCACTCGTCTGCCGTATAGTTCGTCAAATCGACTCTATTGATATTGGCCTTGTGCTCAACTAGAATCTTGGCGCATTCTACATCCTTAACGGCGAATAAAGGCGTTCTTCCAAGTGTATTCACCGCATTCACATCGGCTCCAAGCTTCAATAGTTCCTTCAGAAGCTCGAACTTCGGCGCGGCTAAATGCAGAGGAGAGTTCCCCTCGCCATCGATACTATTTACGGAAACGCCGTGTTTCGCAAGGCGTTGAATTAGATCTATGCGCCCATTTAGCGCAGCGTAAATAATGGCTGGCCTCTGTTGCCAATCTAGTTTGTTAGGGTCATAGCCGTTCCGGAGTAATACATCAACACACTGATCTGCTCCTAACAGGATGGCCAGCGAAATGGCGGGAGTATGCAGTCTGTCTGGTTTTGCTACAGCCAACACTTCAACAAGGCCATCTTTGTAGTCAAACTCAAGGCAATACTCAAAGGCAAATTGAGCCGCATATCTGCGAGCGTTTTGAGACATTGCGTTGAACAATGCGATTAGCGAATCTAGCTTTTTATGCGCTACCGCCACACGCATTGCGTCCTTGTCGTTGATGCGCCTGAACGGATCTGCCTTTTCATTGATGAGTAGTGCTATCTTTGAAGTGTCCCCTGATAAAACTGCTCTGTGAAGTGCAACCGTCCTGTGGAGTGCCATTGCTTGCGAATCGCTAGGTTCGAATGGTTGAGAAAATACAAAGAAAATTGCAGATAAGATATACGTAGACATAATAAATTTACCTAATATCTCGAATCAAAGAATCACTTTGCAAACCTCTTGGCATGTGTTCTTGACATGTGAAGAGGTGAATAAAGTAACCCATGCACCAGAACAATGCTTGGGCAAAAGGTTGCATTCGTTGCACGCACACTTCCTTCTCTTGCTCAGGCAAGCGTAGTATGAATCTAAGCCTCGACTAAGCATTTCGCAGACCAGTATATAACAGTTTAGGCTGGCTCTATCGGGTTTTGTGTGGTTTAGCGTAATCCTGGGTTGTAAGCGCCACAGAGATTTTTCGACTCTTCTTGGTTAAAGCGGTCGCTAGAGTCAGAAGGGCATAGCTGATCTCTCTCAATCAGCGGGTCGTAGGTTCGATTTCTGTTGGACCAGCTATCCTCTTGGGCTGGCCGTTGGTCAGGGTGGGTGTTTTGAGTTGCCAGGGAGTCACGGCGGTGTTTCTCCATGTTTATCTTCTCAACGTCAAGGGAACCTGCCACTATGGGTAGCTCTATACGACGCCCTGTCGGATAGAGCATTTGAAGTATCGAAGCACAGAATCGGGATCAAAGGCACTCAGTAAGTGTCTAGAGATCAATGATTCATGAGTCCAGGGATCAGCGGTTTAAGTCTCGACGACTTTTAATGGAAGTGAAGTGCCGTCATCTATTCACCCCTTCACGGCCCCGACCATGATGCCTCGGATGAGGTGTTTTTGGGCGAGGATGAAGGCGATGAGTGGGGGGAGGATGGCCATGACCGACGCGGCCATCAGGAGGTTGGTTTGGCGGCCATAGTTGGAATCGAAGAAGAGCATCCCGATGGGGAGCGTCCTTAGCTCCTCGCTCTTGATGATGAGCAGGGGCCAGTAGAAGGAGCTGTAGTTGCCGAGGAAGGTGAAGATCGCGAGGGTGGTCAAGCCGGATCGGGCGAGGGGCATGGTGACCTCCCAGAAGGTGGTCCAAGGGTCGGCCCCGTCGATCTCGGCGGCCTCGTCCAGGGAGGCAGGGATGGTGAGCATGAACTGGCGCAGGAGGAAGACCCCGAACGCCCCGAACGCGGCGGGGATCACCAGCCCGGCAAGAGAGTCCAGGAGTTTGAGGTGGACCACCACGGCGTAGTTGGGGATCATGGTGACGACTCCGGGGACCATGAGGGTGGCAAGATAGAGCTTGAAGACGGTGTCGCGGCCCTTCCACCTCAGTCGTGCAAAGGCGAAGGCGGCCATGGCGGAGGTGAGGACGGTGAGAAGGGTCACCCAGGCGGCAGTCAGAAAGCTGTTCAGGAAGAAGATGGCGAACGGCGACTGGCGGAAAATATCAGCGTAGTTGCCCGGTTGGGGGGAATGAGGGATCAGGTTGCCCGCCTCGACCTCGGGCAGGGGCTTGAAGGAGGTGAGGACCATCCAGAGGAAAGGGGCCAGGGATAGGAGGCTGAAGAGGGTCAGGGCGACGTAGACGAAGATCGCCAGGCCCCGCTCATTCCGCTTGATCATGCGAACGCCTCCTCGCGGTTGCCGTACTTCCATACGGTAAGGGTCATGGCGAAAACGACGATAAAGAGGGCCCAGGCGATGGTGGAGGCGTAGCCGATCTCGAACTCCTCAAACGCCTTGCGGTAGATGTAGTAGGAGATAGTGGTGGTGGTTCCAGCGGGGCCGCCCTGGGTCATGACGCGGGCCTGCTCAAACCCTCCCTGGAGGCCGCCGATGAGGGTCATGATGAGGATGAAGAAGTTGGTGGGAGCCAGTTGGGGCCAGACCACGTTTTTGAAAGTCGCCCATCGGGTCGCGCCGTCGAGTTGGGCGGCCTCGATCAGTTCCTCGGGAACGTTGTGGAGGGCCGCCAGGTAGAGGAGCATGTTGCCGCCGCCGATCGCCGCCCACATTCCCATCAGGATCAGAGCCTCCCTGGCGCCGACTCCGAACTGGTCTGAAGTGAAGCCGAGGGTCTCGATGTTAAGGCCAAGGAGGTTTTGGGTGGCGATCAGCCATTTGGGGCCTTCTATTCCCACGGTTCGCAGAAGTTCGTTGATCGGGCCGAATTCGGGGTTGTAGAGCGTCTTCCAGAGGATCATGATGGCGACGCCGCTGGTGAAACTGGGGAGGTAGAGAAGGGCGCGGTAGGCGGTCATGCCCTTCCATTTCCGGTTCAAAAGCACCGCCAAGATGAGCGACCCCAAGATGGCAAAGGGTGCGCCGACCAGGAAGTAGATCGTGTTCGCGATGGTGTAGTGGAACTCCTGATCTTGGGCTAGCTTGGCGAAGTTTTGGAGGCCAGTGAATTCCAGTGGGCGGGCCTTCTGCAGGCTCATATTGGTCATGGCCGCGCCGAGGGAGTAGACGATGGGGCCGAGAGTGAAGGCGATGAGGCCCAAGAGGCTGGGGGCGAGGAAGAGCATCGCCCAGCGTCCGTGTTTATGGTTCCGCCTCAATCCATTCCTCGCACTTCGTTGATAATGCGGTTTATCTCAACGGCGGCTGATTTGAGAGCCGCCTCGGGGGATTTGACGTTGGCTTTGACCAGGTCGATCTGCTTGTTGATGATGCGATCTACCACGTTGCCGGGAATATAGGGTGAGGAGCGGTCGGCAAGAGCCACATCAGCCATCTGCGTCCACTTCGCGTTCATACCGTCCCGACTGGCAAAGCGGCGGACGGCGGGGGTGGCGTCGGCGTCTCGATCCACGATGCCGTTGTACTTCTCGCTTGCCAGGTAATTCAAGAACTCGATGGCCTTTTCGCGGTTGGGCGAGTCTTTGTTGATGAGAGTGGCACGTCCATAGGCCCGGGGAGCGCCGCCATTCTCCGTTGGAGAGATCAATACATCCAGATCCAAACCAGGAAATTTATCCAAGTTTGCCAACCACCAGCGACCCCCAATCGCCATCGCCCCGCGCTTGGCACCGAAGTAGGTGATGGCCCCTGCGCCCCATCCGCCTTGGGTGGTCATGGAGGCCTCTTCAGCGGGGGAGGGAGCAACTTTGTGCTTGTAAACCAGGTCGTGCATCACCTGGATGCCCCGGATCGCGTTGGGCTCGTCGACGATGCACCTGTCGCCGGATTCGTTAAAGATTCTGCCGCCACAGGTGGAGATAAAGTGCTTCCAATTCCACCACTCAAAGAGGAGCCCATACTGTGTGACGCGGCCACGGGCGTCTCGCTTGGTGAGCTTTTGGGCGAGAGTCGCGATGTCATCCCAAGTCTTGGGGGGCTCTTGGACCAGGTGAGCGGGAACCAGATCCTTGTGAATCCAGATGCCGTCCACCGCCAAATTGGTGGGAACGCCGTAGACTCGGCCTTGGTAAACGGCTTGGCCGAGGCAGCCGGGGAAGACATCGGCTACCACGTCGATGCCGCGCTTCTTGAGTTCGTCGGTCATGTCGAGCGCGATCCCGGAGCGGACGTAGGCGGAGAGTTGGGAGGCGTCGTAGCAGTCGAACACGTCCGGCCCCACTCCGCCCAGGCTCTGGACAATCACCTTCTCCACGCCGCCGTTCGTGGGGTCGATGCGGATCGGCTTGCCAGTGACCTCGACGTACCCCTCCATCTGTCCTCGCCGGGTCGGGTTGTCGTCGGAAACCCACACCAGCCCGGATGCCTGGACAGCCCCCACCAGCCCGGCTCTTACCAGGGTCAAGGCGATGAGGACGGCTACGATGCCGAGGAAGGTGGTTCGCATGGCTCCCTCCGTTGGGATATGGCTGGATGATACATCGGTTGATCGTCCTTTTCTGTGCCAAGCCGCGTCATTGTCGCCATTGCCAGGTTTGAAAAGGAACTTTCCCTTTTTTGGAAACGTCTGCTATCATACACAAGATGATGAACCGCTTTATCATCATGTGAAAAGACCATGGCAGTCACCATTCGCGATGTAGCGAAGCTTGCAGGAACCTCGCCTTCGGCGGTGAGCGCGACCCTGAGCGGCAATACGAAGACCAATATCCGCGTGGGCAAAGAGACGCGGGAGCGCATCTATGCCGCCGCCGCCCAGCTTGGATACTCCCCCAGCCAGATCGCCAAGAGCCTGGCCACCGGTAAGACCAAGGTTCTGGGGCTGGTCCTTCCCTATGCCGATGCCTTTGTAGACCAAAACCCGTTTGCCAGCGAGGTCATGTCTGGCATCATGCACGAGGTGGTGGATCGCCACTACAATCTGATGCTGTTCACCGCGACCAGCGGGATGAGCTACGACCAGATCGCAATGCTCATCGACTCGCGCGTGGAGGGAGTTCTACTCGTCATGCCCCCCGACGACGGCGCGATCCATTTGAAGTGCGAACGACGGAAGATTCCCTACGTCTCGATTTTGCGCAAGCCTCATGATGAAGCTTGGACGGTGAATTCGGATGATTTCGCCGGGGGCGTTTTGGCGGCGGAGCGACTTTACAGCCTGGGCCATCGGAAGGTGGCGGTGCTCCAGGGGAGCGAGGACGTCTGCACGTCGATCCCCCGACGCGAAGGTTTTCTATCGGTGTACCGCGAAGCCGGGCTTTCAGTGGAAGTGGTTCCTTCCGGGTTTGGCTGGCGGCATGGCCTGACCTCCATGAAGCAGCTTGTCGAGCGTCCGACCTCCGACCTGCCGACTGCGATTTTCGCGGCCAACGACCTGTGCGCCGAGGGGGCGATGCGGGTGGCCAAGGAGCATGGCCTGAGCATCCCCAGCGACCTCGCCGTCATCGGTTACGACGACACCTGGTTCGCCGCGATGACCCAACCCCCCTTGACTACGGTCAAGATGCCGATTTCCGACATGGGCCAGCGGGCCGCGAAAATGCTGATCGACCGGCTGGAAGGCATCGAGGTTGCCGATCCCAATCCGGTTCTCCCTGTTTCACTCACCATCCGTCATTCTTGCGGCTCTCATGCCGCCCCGTCCTCGCCGTCGATGCCGACGGCGCACCTCGTAGAAGAGAGGAAATAAATGAAAAAACGCAACGGCTTTACGTTGATTGAACTGTTGGTCGTCATTGCGATCATCGCGATTCTCGCGGCGATCCTATTCCCGGTTTTTGCCCAGGCCAAATTGGCGGCTAAGAAGGCAAGCGACTTGAGCAATGTGAAACAAATTGGCACCGCTGTGGCGATCTACCTGAACGATTACGATGATGTATATCCTCGATTGATTCAAGTCAATTATTCGAACTGGCCCTCAACGGAAGCAATGTGGTCAAGTTCGGTCGTTATTGGCCCTTACACTAAAAACACAGACTTGTTGAAATCTACCGTCGATTCATTCACTACCGATCAGAATCCGGTTAATTATGGGCTTCCAGCCTCAAGAATCCCCAAGCCACTGTCTTATATGCCCAACGCGATTACTACTTGGTGGGGGAGCACTGCTTGGGGTGTTGCCAATCCGCAGGGGCTGTTCACGCTTCCTCAAGAATACACTTCTGATCCCGCATCAAGTGCGGCCACAAGCGCAACCGCTGTCGGATCTCCTTCGGATGTAATTATGCTGGCTAACGGCTACGTTGAATACTACGACAAAGGCTACGGCTGCGGCCAATGGTTGAATAACGAGATAGACTGGTGCTATCGAATACCCGGGATTTACGCCGATTGGCTGCCCACTGGAATTCGACTGGCTACACCAGCTTCTACCAACTCTTTCTGGAGGGCGATGTATACATCTTGGCGCAAATTCAACGGCGGTGCAAACTTTACTATGTCCGACACAAGTGCGAAGCTTCTTCGGCCGGATCAAGTAGATAACGCAAAGAGGTGGCTCATCAATGCGCCTCAATAAGCTTGTAAGCAGCATTCTAGTTTGCTTTCCAATTTGTTTTTCTCTTCTCGCTGCAACGGGTTGCGGCGAGAAGGATCCAGGCCCCTCTGCGGAGACGGTTCAACAATCCGACAGACTTTCGCAAATTCAGAAAAGCACCGGAGGGGACTGGAACAAGCTAACTCCTGAGGATAGAGACTATCTTGTTAATACATTAGCGCATGGAAATGAACAAAGCGCAAGGATGCTTCTAAGCCCGGCCCCATCTACCGGTCCGCAACAACGTTCTGGGCAATGATGTTTAATTTAGCTTTGGCATTAACGTTCGCAACCCTTCCGATGCAAAGCCACTATTCGTTTGTTCGGGAAGATTCGCGAATTTTGGTCAAGGCGCCAGATGGGAGGACTTTCTGGTCCATGGGCGTTTGCTGTACGGGCCAAGGGGAGAAGTGGGATGGGTACAACCCGGACAATCCGGGCTACGCCGCCCACAAGCTGTTTCCCAACGCGAAGTCCTGGGTGGAGGACACCTTGGGCAAGCTACGGGACAACGGCTTCAACTCCATCGGTGGCTGGTCCGAGACGCCTCTGTTCCAAAAACACGGGGGCGAAAAACGGCTTCCCTATTTTGAGGTTCTCCATCTGGGAGCCTATAATCGGGCTCCTTGGCGGGATATGTTTAGTAAGGAGCATGTCCAGATCGTGGAGCAGGCGGCCAAGGATCAGATCGAGAAGATCAAAGACGACCCTTACCTGGTCGGCTACTTCTCCGACAACGAACTCGGCTGGTGGCGCGAGGCCCTTTTCGTCACCTACCTTGCGATGGACTCCAAAGAGACTGGCCGCAAGAAGTTCGTCGAGTTCGTCTCCAAGCACTATAAGAACAGTTGGGCCGCTTTTCAGAAGGATTGGACCACCAAAAACAGCCGGTTTGAGTCGATTGACGGCGACATCAAGCTGAAACCGGGCGGCAACGGCATGGCCCTGGTGAAGGGTTGGCAGACCTATCTGACCGACCATTACTATCGCCAAATGAAGGCCGCGATCCGCAAATACGACCCGAACCGCCTCATCATGGGCGACCGCTACTGCCAGTTTTATTATCCAAACGTGGTGGAGTCATCGACCCGCCACATCGACGCGGTCTCCACCAACTACGGCGCGGATTGGAACAGCGGGGAGAACACTGAATACTTCCTCTCGACCCTCCACCAGATCACTAAGAAGCCGGTGATCATCACCGAGTTCTATATGGCCGCGATGGAGAACCGGAGCGGCAACAAGAACTCTAGCGGCGGCTTCCCGGTGGTGCAGACTCAAAAGGAGCGGGAAGAGGCGGTCAAGCTTTATCTCGAAGACCTGGGGCGGCGACCCTATATCGTCGGTGCGCACTGGTTCCAGTATTGGGACGAACCCACCCACGGACGCGGCGATGGCGAGAATTACAACATGGGCCTCCTCGATATCCACGGGGTTCCCTATGACGGGATGATGAAGGTCTTCCGCGAGTTCAAACTGGGCAAGCCCTGGGCTCCCGATTTCAAGGGTGCGCTCCCAAATGCCGGGAGCGACATCGAAAAGGGACTGAAAGGCTGGCCCAAACCGGCGGCCCTCATCAAGCCCGGCCCCGACCCCGCCTTTGCCGACCTGTATGTCTTTGGCGAGAAGGACCACTTGGTGGTGGGCCTGGCCTCGATGGGCTTCACCGACGAATCCCTCTATCCTGACAAGAAGGTTCCCGAAGCGGATCGATCCGAACTCGCGATCACAGTTAACGGGGCGAAGTATTGGGTGCGGTTTGGCGGCAAGGATCGGCCCTGCACCACCGACCCAGTAAGCAAATTGGCCTTCTCCAGAGACGGGGTTCGGAACGAACTTGCCATCCGCATTCCCCGACCCACGTCCAGCCAACTCTCGATCCAGGCAACCTTGACCACCCATGGCCGCGCCGATCGAATGACCTGGAGCGACTCACGAACTCTTCCATGACGCATCATCCGCCCCTGAATTCGAGATTCCCCATGCTGTGGCATGGGGGCGACTACAACCCTGAGCAGTGGTCCCGCGACATCTGGGACGAGGACATGGCCTGGATGCGCGAGGCGGGAGTCAACGCGGCGACCGTCGGCGTCTTCTCCTGGGTGTCTCTGGAGCCGGAAGAAGGCGTCTTCACCTTTGACTGGATGGATGAACTTCTGGATCTGATGCACGCCAACGGCGTCCACGCCATCCTCGCCACCCCCAGCGCGGCTCCCCCGGCTTGGATGGCGCGGAAGTATCCCGAGATACTCAGAGTCGGGCCGGATCGAGTGCGACGGCTGCATGGCAACCGCGTCAACTACAACTGGTCGAGCCCGGTGTATCGGGAGAAAACAACTGAGATGGCCGAGCGGTTGGCCCTGCGCTACGGCAAACACCCGGCTTTGGCCCTGTGGCACGTCTCCAACGAGTATGGCGGCGAGGATTTCAGCGAAGGTTCGCGGCAGGCGTTTATCGCTTGGCTTCGCCGGAGATATGAAGACGACCTGGAGTCGTTGAATCAGGCTTACTGGTCGCGGTTCTGGGGGCACACCTACACGGATTGGGACCAGATCGAAATTCCCGGCCCGCCCTACAGCGAAACCGCGATCCATGGGCTGACCCTGGACTGGCGACGGTTCGTGGATTGGCAGATTTTGGACTTCTACCTCAACGAGTCGGCCCCGCTCCGCCGCATCACCCCCGACATCCCGATCACCACCAACATGATGGGGACCTATGAGACGGTCGATCCATGGAAGTGGAAAGACCATGTGGATGTGTTCTCGTGGGACAGCTATCCGGGATTCACCGATCATCCAGTGGATACCGGCGACTGGGTGAAGGTGGCCTTTACCCACGACATCTATCGCTCGCTCAAAAACAAGCCGTTCCTCCTCATCGAGTCTACGCCCGTCTCCAGCAACTGGTACGCCACGATGCGTTTGAAGCGTCCGGGGATGCACAAGCTGGAGGCGATGCAAGCGGTGGCGCATGGGAGCGAGGGGGTGATGTACTTCCAGTGGCGGCAGTCGCGAGGCTCCCAGGAGAAGTTCCACGGCGCGGTCGTCTCCCATGCAGGCGGGCCGGGGACCCGGACTTTTGAAGAGGTGGCAGATGTGGGGCGAGAGCTCCAAGCGATGCCGGACCTTGTTGGCGCTTGCCAAGAGCCGGAGGTCGCGATTATTTATGACTGGGAGAACGCCTGGGCGCTCCGCGACTCCTGTGGCCCGATCCTCGGAGACAAGGGCTACTTCCCAACCTGCCTGCGACACTATCGCGGCTTCTGGGAGCAGAGCATCCCCTGCGCCGTGATCGACTCCGACCAGCCTTTCAACGGCTATCGCGTCCTGGTCGCGCCGATGTTGTATATGCTGAAGCCGGGCGTGGCGGAACGGATCGAGGAGTTTGTGCGGTCGGGCGGAACCTTTGTGGCAACCTACTTGACCGGCGTCGTCGATCAGTCGGACTTGGCCTTCCAACGAGACCGCGATTGGCCCCTTCAGGATGTATTGGGCATTTTCTCCGAGGAACTGGACGCGCTGTTCCCGAACGAGCCTGTTCCGGTAAAGGCCGACCTGGGCGAATTCACGGCGGTTCGATTCTGCGACGTGGTTCACTTGCGGGGAGCCGAACCGCTTGGAGAATATGCGGGCGAGTTCTATGCTGGCCAGCCCTTCCTGACTCGAAACGGGTTGGGGAATGGGGAGGCGTGGTACATCGCAGCGCGGACCGAGGATGGGTTCTTGGCTCGGTTCTACGCTCAACTGGCCGCCGACCTGAAACTGCGGCGTGATCTGGAAGCGGAGACTCCTGAAGGGGTGATGGCGATTCGGCGTGGAGACTATCGGTTCTTGATCAACTACACCGACCAGCCGCAGAGCTTTGAGCATGAAGGACAGACCATTGCTTTGCGCGCATATGAATCTGTGATCGAGCGCGTAGAGCAGTTGGTGACGGTGAGATAGCCATGTTGCCCTTCATCGCCGCCCTCGCCATGGCCGCCCCCGAAGCTCAAACCTTTGTCCTGAAGGATGGAGATCGGGTGCTGTTCTATGGCGACTCCATCACCGAACAGCGGCTTTACACCACCTACGTTGAGACGTTCGTCAAGGCTCGCTATCCCAAGCTGAAAGTGGACTTCGTCGCCTGTGGCGTGGGCGGGGACACGGTTTGGGGCGGTTGGACGGCGGCGAGCGACGAGCGGGTGCGGCGGGATGTGAAGCCGGAGAATCCGACCGTCGTCACGATCATGCTGGGTATGAACGACGGCGGCTATGTGCCATTCGACCCCAAGATCTTCGCGGTCTTCCAAGAGTGGTACGGCAAGCTGCTGGGCTGGATGGGCGAGGCGGTTCCCAAGGCCCGCATCACCCTGATCACCAGTCCCCCCTACGACGACTGGGCACATCCGAATACGGCGTTCAAAGGCTACAGCGACACCGTGCGGCGTTTTGGCGAGCACGTCCAGAAGCTGACAGGGGAGCGGAAGTTCGGCTTTGTGGATGTGAACGCACGGGTGACCGAGTTCATCCAATGGGCGCTGAAGAAGGATGCGCAACGCGCCGCCACCATCGCCCCCGACGCCATCCACCCCGGCCCAGAAGGGCATCTAGTGATCGCCGCTGAAATCCTGAAGAATTGGGGCGTCGATCCGGTGGTGTCGGATGTGGAGATCGATGTATCTGCGGGCAAGGTTTTGAAAGCCGCCAAAGCCAAAGTCACCGACTTGAAAGGCATGGCCTGGAGCCAAGAAGAGGACGCCCTGCCCTATCCGTTGGGAGCGGAGTTTGGGCTAAGTCGGGAATTTCTAGATTTCCACTCGCAGTTCAATCAGCAGTTGCTAACCGTGCGCGGTCTGGAGCCGGGAACCTATCGACTGTCTATCGATGGCGAGAAGGTGACGGAAGCCTCGGCGGAAACATGGGCAAAGGGGATCAACCTCGCCGCCTTGGAGACGCCCATGCTCAAGCAGGCGCGACAGGTCATGGAATTCACGAAGACCCGAAGCGATGCTCACTTTATGCGATGGCGGCAAGTCGACTTCACCCTCAAAGACTTTCCCAGCACCCCAGCCGCGTCAGAAGCTCTGAAAAAGCTGGAGAAAGAAATAGCCGCCAAACAAACCCAATCCGCCCAACCCCAAAAACATCAATTCGAGATCGCTCGACTCTAGTCCAACGACACCAGAGTACGCCGTACCGCGCGAACGATTTCAGCTTGCAACCATTCGTTGTCGATCAGCTCCCGAGCGTCTACCACTACACAAGCTTTCCCCAATCTTTCCACATTTCCTTGTGTATAACTTCGTCTACATAATCGTGTATAGTATCAGGGCTAGGAGAAATGACCGCTTTGCGACTTGCCACTGAAGAACTCGTCCCCCTCCACTCCCTTGAAATGGAGATGAGCACGCTGGGGGCTATGATGCTCGATGATCGGGCCGCAGAAGAAGTTTTGGCGATCCTGGACACGGACGACTTCTACCGACCGGCCCACCGCGATATCTTCCGAGCTATCCGCCAACTGGTCAACAGCGGCAAGCCACCCAACCTGGAGTTCGTTATCCAGGAACTGAAGGACCGGGAAATCTTGCATGAGATCGGAGGCGAGGACTACCTGATCCAAGTTGCTGAATACGTTCCCAGCTCTTCCAGCGCCTCTTTCTATGCGCGCGAAGTTCAAGACAAATCCACGTTACGGCGACTGGAGATGGCAGGGCGAGATATTGTGGGAGTGGTGCACGACGCCGACCAGGGCGACGCCAACGAGAAGGTGGACAAGGCGGAACAGATGGTGTTTGAAGTGGGACGCCGCCGTATGGGAACCTACTTCAAACATGTCAGCTCCTTGGCTAAAGAGTTCTTCGTCGATGTGGACCACATCATCGAGACCGGTGAGCCTCTGGTGGGCATCACCAGCGGTTTCGCCGATCTGGACAAGATGACCACCGGTTTCTATGGGGGAGACATGATTATTGTGGGCGCCAGGCCATCGATGGGTAAGACCTCGTTCGCGCTCGACCTCGCCCTTGCTTCTGCGAAAGAGGACAAGGGTGCGGTGGCCATCTTCAGCCTGGAAATGAGTGGGATGCAGCTGGTGCGCAGAATGGTCTCCATGGTGAGTGGGGTCAACGGCCACGTCCTGAAGAACCCAAGCCTGGGGATGGACACCTATAAGAAGCTCGCCGACGCCTGCGACATCTTGTACTCCCTCCCGATCCACATCGACGATGCCTCCGACGTCACGCCTCTGGAGATGCGCGGCAAGTGTCGCCGACTGAAGGCGGAGGGTGGCCTGGCATTGGTGGTGGTGGACTACCTTCAGCTCATGCGCGGTAGCAAGCGGACCGAGAACCGGACCCAGGAGATATCCGATATCGCGCGTGGTCTGAAGGCGATGGCGAAGGAACTCCAGGTCCCGGTGATCGCCCTCTCCCAGCTAAACCGAGGCGTAGAAAACCGCGAAGACAAGCGGCCCGTCCTGTCGGACATTCGCGAGTCGGGCTCCATCGAGGCGGAGGCGGACATTGTGATGCTCCTCTATCGGGACGCCTACTACAAAGCCAAAGAACAGAACCGAGACGAAGACTTCGACCCGGACAAAGTGGAGGAGGCCGAGATCATCATCGCCAAACACCGAAACGGCCCCACCGGCAAAGTCATCCTAGGCTTCCAGCCGTCCTACGCGCGGTATCGGCCTTTGTATCATGGGTAGGACATATCCGTCAACCTGATAAAATAGGAGAAGGATTAACGCCATGCGACATATAGCTCTGCCCGATCCCCTATATGCCGAAGCCCAGAAGGCCGCAGCACTGCAAGGCGTCAGCTTGGAGCGGTTCGTTCGAGAGGCTGTTCGGCTGTATCTGAAGGACGAATCTGCGGCCCTCAAGCTTGCCCCTGAGCAGGCTGAATCCCTTCGAGCAGCAATCGCCGAGGCCGACGCGGGTTACGTTCTCACACCCTCGGAAGCCGAAGCCGAGCATCAAGCTATGCGCCGTGATTGGATCAAGGACAAGGCTTCCTGAACGTCGTTCTCACGCGAACTGCTAGTGTAGAATTGGACAAGCTATGACTGTACACCGCTGAACACGCCACCCTAGCTCACGCCGATGCCTGGGATCGCTTCCTACGATCTGAGATAGGCAAGCTGGCCAAGGAGCACCATAAGGGCCGACCTGTCGAAGGCTTCCCCGGTCTGCTTTCCCGCCTATGTCGCAAGCGAATCCAGGATCATGGGCACTATCTGATCTACCGCGTTGAGGAAGAGTCAGATACGGTTACCGTCCTCCACATTTTCCACACCCGCATGGACGTGCATTGGAGGTTGGAGAGGGAGTTCGGAGGGTAGCCTAGCAGATCATGTCCCTCATCGCCGCTGCTGCCGCCCTCGCCTTGGCCACCCTGCCAACCGGCAAAGGCTCTTTCACCCTCGCCCATCCCAAAGAGCCGCTTCAGGTGTTTACTTACAAGCCCAAGGCCTACAAGGGCGGGCCGTTGGTGATGGTTTGCCATGGGACGCTGCGCAATGCCGAGGAGTATCGCGATCATGCGATTGCGATGGCGGACAAGTTGAATGTGCTGATCGCCGCGCCGCTCTTCGACTCCGAACGATTCCCCAGTCGCCGCTACCACCGGGGCGGAGTGTTGGATGAGCAGGGGAACGCCGTGCCCAAGGCCGACTGGACATATCCCCGCCTGAACGACATTGTGAATGAGATCAGGAAGCGCGAAGGGAAGCCCAGCCTGCCTTTCGCTCTCATTGGACACTCCGCGGGCGGACAGTTTTTGGTGAGGATGTCGGCTTTCTACGATTCGGGCGCATTCGCGATCGTGGCCGCCAACCCCGGTTCCGAGCTATTCCCGACCCTGGAGCAGAAGTTCGGCTACGGCTACGGCGGCCTCCCTGCCGAGCTTTCAGATGAGAAGACGATGCGCCAATACTTGGCCCAGCCGCTGACCATCTACCTGGGCACCGACGACAACGGCCCGGACGAATACTTCGACGCCAGTGCCGAGGCGATGGTGCAGGGGCCAGGGCGGCTCCAGCGAGGCCACGCCGTCTTCACCTTCGCTCAGAAGCTGGCGAAAGAAAAGGGCTGGACTTTCAATTGGCGCCTGGTAGAAGCCCTCCAAATCCCCCACGACCACGACCTCATGTTCAACCACCCCAAGTTTGAGGAGGCGCTGTTCAGAGGCAAGAGACCGTAGCTCCGGGATGGTTCGTGGCCGGGCGGGGCCCCGGAAATCGAAAGGCCAACCTGTAGGCGGCGGATGCATTTTGCCGCCGTCGGTTCGCCTCTGAACTCCAGGCTGCCGGCCTGGCGGGGGCAAAATGCATCCCCCCGCCTACAGGATTTCCGGCTGCCGCCCAGGCACGAACCATCCTGGGTCCACGCCGTCGAATTATACTGACGCCATGCCATACGCTCACAAAGTCTCCAGCAAGATCAACCTCCGCGACATCGACTCCAAGCGCGATGGAAGTATGACCAAGGTCGAGGGGGAGGCGAAGACGCTTGAGTTAGGGAAAGAACTGGACGATCTTCAGGAACTTCTCTATGCCGCCGGAACCCACAGCCTTTTGGTGGTCCTCCAAGGGCGGGACACCGCCGGAAAGGATGGGACGATGCGGGGGCTCAGCCGGTTTGTGGATATTCAAGGCGTCCATGTCGCCAGCTTCAAAGTTCCCACCTCAGAAGAACTGGCCCACGATTTCCTCTGGCGGGTCCACCCCCATGCCCCTGCCAAGGGGAAAGTCGCCTTCTTCAACCGCAGCCACTATGAGGACGTGCTGGTGGTAAGAGTCCACAATCTGGCCCCGGAGTCGGTTTGGAAGAAGCGGTATGAGGCGATCAACGAGTTTGAGGAACTCCTTGCGGAGAGCGGAACTATCATCGTCAAATTCTGCCTGCACATCAGCAAGGATGAACAGAAGGAGCGGCTGTTGGCCCGCGAGGCCGACGTTTCCAAGGCTTGGAAACTGAGCGCGGGAGATTGGAAGGAGCGGGCGTTCTGGGACGACTACGCCGACGCCTACAACGACGCCCTCAGCAAATGCAGCCCCGACCACGCCCCCTGGTACGTGGTTCCCGCCGACCGTAAGTGGTTCCGGGATTTGGCGGTGACGGAGACCTTGGTGGAGACCCTGCGGCCTTACAAGAAGCAGTGGCTGGAGAGGTTGGAGAAGATCGGTCAGGAGGCCAGGGTGGAGTTGTCGGAGGTGAGGAGAGAGTAGTCCCCCTGGGATCGCCGAATTTATTCGGCTTCTCGTAGTCGGATGCCGTCTGTAGAGGCATCGTTTTTTTTCACAAGGGTTGCATTCTACAAGTTGATTCTAACTGCAAGGTTGGCCGAATGAATTCGGCGATCCCAGGAGGGGCTATTCGTTGAACATCCTTGCCGAGCCAAACTCCCAGTCACTGGGCTTTGCACACAGTTTGGCTTTGACAGGATTCTGGTCGATATAGCGGATGACATTCCTCATATGCGCCTCGTCACGGATGTAGCGATCCCAGTACTCACGAAACCAAAAGGCGCCACTTCTCCCCAGCAGCCGATTTGCCTGAACCGCCGTGCTGCCCTTCCATGCTTTCATCGTCTTCCATAGGAGGCTGGTATCGTGAAACTCCGCCAGGAGGTGAACGTGGTTTGGCATGATCGTCCAAGCGAGGAGTAGATATTCGTCGCCATCTCCCTCCAACAGCCGCTCCTCCACCAGTCTGGCAATGATAGGTTCACGAAGCCAACACGTGCCCAAACCTCTGTCAAGCCATTTCTCCAGCCGTCGCCGTCTCTCGACTTCCTGGCGTTCCTTTGGAAGGTCTTGGATTTCATCTTCTATGCGCTTTATCGCCGCTAATGCCAGGGAGTCGGCGAGGTGAAAGGTGATGAACTGCACCTTCTCAGGTGCATCGAAGTGGGGAAGATAACCCCTGGAGTACCAACCTGGCTTCTCTGGATTCATGCGAGTGTCTGGATTTGCTATTGTAAAGAAGTGCGATGAAATAGCCAAGTCCTCAGAAGTGAGGGAGTCTCATCTTGCCGAATAAATTCGGCGATCCCAGGGGCTCCAAGTTCACTGGCCCTTCCAAATCTCATGGGCCGAATGAATTCGGCGATCCCAGGGGCCGGTAAACTACAGACTTCATGAAAGTCGCAGTCCTTCCGCTCATGCCCACCCAGGGGACGCCCGCTTATTTGGGGCGCCAATTTTCGAACTTTGCCAGCGAGCAGATTCGCCTGGGGACCGATGCCGAGGTCAATAGCGTCAGCTACCTGACCCAGATCAATGAAGAGAGTGGGCCCAAGGTCGGCTTTATCAACTTCGCCGACATGAAGTTGGAAGACACCCAGATCAAGGAGATTCTGGAGCAGTCGGGCGCGGATGTCCTGGTAGAAGGGAACATGGCCGCAACCGACAGCGGCTTCGATCTGGATGTCCGTTTCCACCACCAGGGCGAGGAAGGTCCTCGAAGGATCGAGAACTGGAAAGTCTCTCGCGAAGAAGTGTTCCAGGTCTTGCACCGCCTGATCAAGACGATCGCCGAGGAGGCGCAGATCAACCTTCCTGAGGCTTTGGCGGGCGATGAACTTCCCTTTGGATCTGACAACCCCGAAGCGTTCCTGAAGTTCATGGAGGGTTACGATGCGTTCCACTATGTCCAACAGGCGCAGGGCAGGGTAGTAAGCGAATTTTCCCCCGAGCCCGCTTTCCGCTCCCTCCAAGAGGCGATGGAACTGGATCCCGACTTCCTTGGCCCCTATGAGGTTTTGTGTGAACTGGCTCGTGCCTGCACGAGCGCCCAGATTGGCACGTTCGATATCATCAACGAGGTTTTGACCAAAGCCGAGGCGGCGGAGCCAGACGAATTTAAGGCGTTCTTCATCCACGGTGAGCTTTTCCAGGCCGTCAACAACCAGAGTGCCGCTTCCGACTTCTACGAGAAGGCGGTCAATGCGCGGGAGCGGACACACAAGTCGCGGACAGAAGATGGGGAGGAGGACGAGACCTACGACGGCGACATGGCCGCGCTTTACTCCCGAGTCGGTCTGGCCCAACTCCAGGCCGGGATGCCGGTCAACGCGGAGCGCAACTTCCGCAAGGCTCTGGAATTGGAAGGCGACCAGCCGCAGAGTGCCGACTTCCTGAGCATGGTCCTGCAGCAGACTGGCCGCGAGCATGAGATCGTGCCGCTTTGGAAGGGAATTCTGGAGAAGAATCCACAGAGTGCCGAGGCCCACGTCAAGTACGCCGTGACCCTGATGAACACGGGTCGAGAGGAAGAGGGCATTGCTGCCTTCGAGAACGCGCTGGCAACGGTCGAGCAGAACACGGCGATCAAGCGCTTCTATGCGCCGATCCTGGCGAACAAGGGCGATCTGGATCGGGCGATGGACTTCTTTGAAGATGCCCTGGATGAGAACCCCAGCGATCCCCAGCTTCTTTTGCAGTATGCGGAAACGCTCAAAATGGCGAGCCGCGAGTTCGAAATCCCGAAGGTTCTGCGCGATGTGCTCAACTGCAACCCCGACCAGGACACCCGCGCCAACACCCTGGCCTGGCTGATCGAACTGGAGCAGCCCAAGCGCGCCGAGACGGTGGAGAGCGCCAGGGCGAAGATGGAGTCGGGCGACTTCGAAGGTGCGATCCGCGAGATGAAGCCGCTCAAAAACTGGTTGGCCGACTACTGGAAGATGTGGGCTCTGCTGAGTTCCGCCCACAACAAGCTGAACCAGTCGGAAGAGGCCGAGGATGCGGCGCGAAGGCTGTTGGAGCTGTTCCCCGGCTGCGAACCCGGCTACGGCGAGCTAAACGTGGCCCTGGGCGCCCAAGGCAAAAACGAAGAGGCCTACCACACCATGGCCTACGCCTTCCGAAACATGCCCCAGTCCCTCGGAATTTTCATCAACCTGGGCTTGGCCGCAAAGCGAGCCGGACATGAGGATGAAGCCCGAGGCATCGCCCGCCAGATCCGCGAGGCGCTGGGCGCTACCGAGCAGATTCAGGAGTTGGAGCCGGTCTTGGCCGAGATTGAGCGGTAGTAGTAAGCTGGGATCGCCGAATTTATTCGGCTAACAGGCTTGTACCCATCCGTGCAGTCGTAAGCGGAAAGCAGATGAGGAGTCAGGCTGGGATCGCCGAATTTATTCGGCCAACACTTGTAGTTGGAAGCAGTTTGTATGTTCTGCTACAGACCACTGACTTCTACAAACCTGCTTGCCGAATAAATTCGGCGATCCCAGCGTGCCGCCACTCCAAGATGTTGGGGGTTCTATTCGGCGTGTAGTGGTTTGCCTGAGTGTGCGCCGATCTCCGTCCAGCCGTCGCAACCCGGAGGCTACAAACGTCTTATACTTCTCTTAAGATGGAGAACTCAAGCCCGGTGGCGCCAAGGGCCTGGAATTGGTGGCCCCTTTTTGCGCTGGTAGGAGTCGCGTCCTGCTGTCTACTTCCTGTCGTCTCTTGCTTGAGGATGCCAGAGCCAGAAGCGACGGCCAAGCAGTTCAAAATCGGCTCCAAGCTTAGCGATTTAGATCGCCAACTGGGCGACTGGCAGCCATCCTCGAGCGAGGTGACTAAGTCGACTCCCTCTTCTGAACCGAAGGGCGGTGGACAAGCCAATCGAGTCTTGAAGACCAGGATAGGGGATATCGGGGAAAACTTTCAGGGCACCATCACTCTGTACCACCACAGCTGGGTCATTCCCGACGACATCAAACCCTCTTTTATGATCGAATTGACCTATGTCAACGGAACGCTTAACGACGTCCAATATGGCATTCTCCCAGGCTAAGAGTGGAGGGTCGTCTGTCTCAGGGGTGGCGCAGTGGAGTGGCTCCGTTTTTTGAGACACTAACTGTGGTTGTTTTTCCGTCAAGGAG
>CAZCSP010000038.1:0-37451 GCA_964501275.1 uncultured Fimbriimonadaceae bacterium
TCTCCCAAAGGACCCTGGTCCATGTTGTTCGCGCTATAGCTCCGCGTCACGTTCACCGGGATCCCGTAACCTCCCTCGAACGTCAAATCCGTTCCCGACGTCATGAAGTTGCCCGACATCAGGTTGATCCCCTGGTAAACCACGTCCCACTTGTTCTGACCAGAAACATACGGGTTCTTCCCCAGCTTCCCTTGCAGCGAGCGCATATCACGGGCGCTCAGCGGACGAGAAACCTTCGGCTTGGGCTTCTCCGGCGCAGGAGCAGGCTTGGGAGCGCTCGGGTCCGGCGCAAGGTGGGTCAGCCCTCCCATCGGGATGGAGACGTTCACCAGAGCGAAAGACAAAAAGGTCGCGAAAGTGCGGGCGAAAATCACGGACAAGCGGTTCATTATAGCCTCATCGGTTCAAAAGTCAAAACGGGGATCGAAAAATCGGTTTGGTCGGCTTTGGGCAGGGGGAATTTGTCCTCCCCGCCCCGCACCGGGTCGTAGACCACGGCGTAGTCGGCCGTGAGGGAGACGAGGGCCACATAGTGGTCGCCCCGCAGCAGGATGGCGGGAGCCTTCAGCTTCAGGAAGTCCTCCCGGTTCAGTTCGTAGCCGAAGCTCTCCAGCCCCAGCGCCCGGATGCCCTTGCGCATCCCCTCCAGCGTAGTGCCGTCGCCCGTCGTGCCACAGAGCTTGGCGATCTCCTTGTAGTCGGGCTTTTCCTTGCCCTGCTTTTCCAGGATGTAAGCGATGACTTTGGGGCCGCAGACCGAAGTCTCGAAGCGGATGTGCTTCTCCTGGGCCGCTACGGCCTTCTGGAGCAGGGCGTCGTGCTCCTCCTGGCTCTCCGGGGCC
The DNA here is from genome assembly GCA_964501275.1 of uncultured Fimbriimonadaceae bacterium. Lineage (GTDB taxonomy): Bacteria > Armatimonadota > Fimbriimonadia > Fimbriimonadales > Fimbriimonadaceae > 55-13. Next base: position 843 of record CAZCSP010000038.1, read on the forward strand.
AGCATCTCCAGCCGCCGGTGCGCGGCGTGGACCAACGGGCTCAACGGGTAGTCGCGGATGAAGGCCTGGAAGGCTTCGAGGGCCTCCTCGGACTTCTTTTCCGCCATCAGGCAGACCCCCGCCTGATAGGCGGCCTGGTCCTTCAGCCCGCCGAAGTCGGCCCCCATCGCGCCTTCTCCCTTGTACTTCTCCGCGGCCTGCAGAAACACGGTGCGGGCCTTGGCGAAGTCGCTCTGCCGCGCCGCGAGGTAGCCCACCCGAAGCCGAGCCGCCGCCACCTCGTCCTGCACCTTGGGACTGGGGGAATCCTCATGCCGCTCGATGAACTCCCGATACCCCTCTTCGGCCTTGGCCGGCTGGGAGGCGTAAAGCCGGTCCGACATCTGCCGCTCCAACCGGATCGGGTCCGGCTTTTCAACCACTGGCTGGTTCTTGGGATTGCGCATCGAGAAGTAAGCGAAGCCGCCAAGCAACGCTACGCCCCCGGCCACCAGAAAAGCCGAGCCCCTCATAACGGATACCACCATCCATTGTCCCAGTCGACCAGCCAGTTGTCGTCCTCCACAAAGTCCACGATCCACAGGCGGGGCATCGAGTCGTTGTTAGGGAAGGTGTTGGGGACTTCGCTTGGGAAGTGGTCGCTGGCAAAGTACCGCCATGCGGAGTAACTGTTCGAAAGGAACTCCCCTTCGTTCTCGATCGCCAAAGCGATGGAGCTGAGAACGGTCGCGGGCGTAGAGGAGGCGGTCGCCGTCGTATCCGTCAGGGTCCAGGTGGCGTACTCTCCCGCCGGAGTGTTGGAGGCGAACGGAACCCGGAAGATCGGATCCTTGGAGGGGTCTCTCGGGTCGCCGGGCGTCGTTCTCGGTTGGATATCCCACCGGCTGTCCCAGGTGACGGCATTCGACCCGACTTCCAAATTGGGGTCGGAGCCGCCCGGAGCGTATGCGCCGATGGTGACTGCGTTCGTCACGTTCGGAGCTGTCCCGCGATAGAACATGGAGAGACCGACCATGCGCGGCGGGTCTTCCCTTTCTCCGGTGCCTTGCGGATAGATTTGAGCCCTGGCCAACCCGCTCTGGTCGCGCGTTTGCCAAGGCATATTCCCCACAAACGTCCCGCCGCGCCAAACCGATCCGCCAAAGTTGATAGGAGCGGGCAACGCGTTGGGATCGTCTGGCAGCTCGCCATCCCGATTCGGAGTCCCAAACGCCTTGCGCGTGTCGATGCTGGAGTCTTGGCAGAGGTACTTCGTGATGTCGTACTCCACCTTGTTGAAGGTGCTGAGCGACTCCCAGCGCTCCTCATTCTGCTGGGTTCCCGGGTCGTCGAAGTAGTGGGTCAGAATATAGGTTTCCACCGTGACGACCAGAGAGCCGCTGGAAAGCGCGGCGTCCGAGGCCAAGTGGACGACCACCTCTTCTCCGGGATAGAACTGGATGCGCAAGCCGCTCGGCAACTTGGGAATCTCAGAATCGTACTCATAGACGGTCGGAACTCTCGATCCGATGGGCGCCATCTCGCCGGGGCTGGAGACATAGAAGTAGTATCCGGTAAGGGTCTCGTATCCGCCCCCAGTGGTCCCCGTGGTGCCGGTCGTCCCCGTCGTCCCGGTGGTAGCGGTCGTAGCTCCCGTGGTTGCCGTGGTTCCAGTGGTGGGTAGAGTCGGAGGCTCCATCATCATCATCCCCCCCATGCCGCCCGTTGGAATGGTGGTAGTTCCCGTCGTTCCGGTCGTTCCCGTGGTTCCGGTGGTGGAAGTCCCGCCCGGCAGCCCGCCCGTTTGCCCGCCACTCGTAGCCACTCCGTCGCCAACAGACTTGAAGACAAGTCCCAAGACGTGCTTGTTGGAATTTTCCAGGTCCCCGCTGTCGTTGCGGTACGAGATGGTCTCCCGCTTCTCCTCCAGCCGGATGAGCCGCATCATTTGGAGGTTATCAGGGTCGTTAGCGGCCCTAAAAGGCAGAACCTTAGCCTCAGATGTACCCAAGTTCCCCAGAACGATAAGGAGCCCCGCCCCCAAAAATCCCAACGACCAACTTATCTTCATGCTAAACCACCTGCGACCCTCGCTTCGAGAACGCTCGTTTGGCGCAGTTTAAGACATTGTGGTACGAATTGCAAGTGTTTTTGTAAAAATTTCTTTAAGATTTATCTGAAAAGCCGAGTCTTAGCCTGGTCAAGAGGCAAGACATGGCTGGAGATGAAGGCTAATCTTGAGCACTAAGCCGGAACTGTCAGGCTCTTTATAACCTGATGCGTACTCGAATAGGATGAGGAGCCAGGCTTGAATCGAGCTGCTGGATAGAATGTGGGTATCAGTCAACCTCCATCCAGGTATACGGCGTATCCTGAGTCCGATCAGGGTCTTTCGTAGGCTCTATTGACGCAGACTCCCTTCCTATTTGGGTCAATTAAGAACATCTAGGTTCAAATAGTCGCTCGGTGCCGTGCAGTTTGTAGAGGGTTTTTCTTACCTGTCAACTCTGGTTGCATCCATGTCGTTTAAGTTGATCGCCACAATTTAGCTTGGGATGCTCGCCTTGCGGAACTTCCGCGAGGCAGATATGACGCACCTTCACAATAACCCACCCGCACCCTTCGAGGTGCGGCCATGAAATCGACGATCTACGAATCGGTCACCAACTTGATTCTCGAAGCTCTGAATCGCGGCGTCGTGCCTTGGCGCAAGCCGTGGACGGGACAGGATGCGCTTCCCATGAACCTTGTATCCAGCAAGACCTACCGAGGCGTGAACGTCTTCCTGCTAGCCCTGGCCCCCTACGCCGACCACCGCTGGCTCACCTTCAAACAAGTGGGCGATTGCGGCGGAACGGTCAGGAAAGGGGAACGATCCACCATGGTGGTTTTCTGGAAGCGATCCGACCCGCCCATCGACCCCGAGACCGGAGAGGTGGGCAAAGCCCCCATCCCGATTCTTCGCTATTACCATGTTTTTAACGTTGAGCAGTGCGAAGGTCTGAACGTCGCTCCCGTCAATGAGTCATCAGAACGAGGAGAGGCGGAGCGGATCGAAAAAGCGGAGGCATTGCTCGCCTCGATGCCCGATCCGCCGAGGATCGAGGTTGGCCACGCCGCCTGGTACAGACCAAACGACGATCTGATCCAGGTCCCGCCCATCGGCAAGTTCAGGAGTAGCGAAAGCTACTATGCAACGCTCTTCCACGAACTGGGTCACGCCACCGGAAACGAGAAGCGATTCAACCGGCCTGGCGTCACCGGCAATGCTCGGTTCGGCTCCGGCGAATACAGCCAGGAGGAGTTGGTGGCAGAACTCACGAGCGCCTTCTGTTGCGCGGTGGCCGGGCTCGACAACTCGTTCATCGAGGACGCGGCCAGCTATATCCAAGGATGGCTCAAGGTCCTCAAATCCGATCCCAAGGCTATGGTGATAGCGGCAACGCAAGCCCAACGCGCCGCCGATTACATCATGGGAGTCAGGTATGCCAATGCTTGACTCAATTATCTTCTCCTCCACGCCAAGCGTAGAAGTTTTCTCTTTTTGGATCACATCGCCCTTGCATGGTTTGTGGACGAGGTGCGTGTTTGGGCCACTATCATCAAGTTGGAAAGATGAGCACAACCAACTTTGGCTTCACCATCGCCAAGGACGGTAAAGCCATGGTTCGCAGTAGCGATGGCGAACTGGTTTTGGAATAGCCACCCTTTCGCGGCCCACCCCCAAAGTGTGGGCCGTTTTCATTTGGCGGAGATAAGCACGATGATGAGGATGATGAGGGCGGTGATGACTTGCAGATGCCCTTCCATCACGAGTCGGTCTTGCTGGAGGTCGAGGGTACGCGTGCTTCTGACTGTCCCCACGCCTTCGCGGAGGACATCCGAATCTACTTTATCAGGAATGGCGGGAATCTCCATCTGCCCGGTCTGGCAACGCTTGCGAAGCAACCTCCAACTGGCGGAAGATCAAGCAGGCTCCGGCCACGTCCCGATAGCGATAATTGACTTTCCAGCCGGGTAGGTATAGTCTAAGTGCATTATTAACGGCCTAGCTGTCCAAACAGCTTGTTAAATATACTCATATGACCCCCCGATCAGGCATCAGTGGCGAGAACCGAATCCTCTTGGAACGATTGCATCAAAACGTCCAGGGGCCTTTTCGGGCTTCCGACGCGGCGACCATTCTCGGACTCTCCGTTCCGCGAGCAAGACGGTTGCTGGCACATCTCGGACAGCAAGGCTGGCTCACCCGTGTACGGAGGGGCTACTACCTAGTCGTGCCCCTCGGGGCGAACGTCCCTCGCGATTGGCGGGAAGACCCCTGGATTGTCGCCGCCACGCTCTTCGCGCCCTGCTACATTGGCGGGTGGAGCGCTTGCGAGCACTGGGACCTGACGGATCAGATTTTCCGCGAAATCGTGGTGATGACTACTAAGCCGATTCGCGCCTCAGCTCAGACGGTGCAGTCGACGCCCTTCAAGCTCAAGCGCCTTTCGCCCGACGAACTGTTTGGGACGCGAACCGTTTGGAAAGGGAGCGTCAAGGTGCAGGTATCCGACCCGAGCCGAACCATTGCGGACCTCTTAGCGGACCCGTCCGTCGGAGGCGGCATTCGGCATGTTTCGGCGGCAGTGCTTGCCTACTTCTCCAGTGAACACCGCGATGACGCCCTCCTTGCTACTTACATCGACCGCCTCGGCAACAAGAGCGGTTACAAGCGGTTGGGTTATTTGCTCGAAACGCTGGAAGTCGATGCGCCAGAGTTGATTGAAACTTGCGCCACTGCGCAAAGCCGAGGCGTGACCCAGCTTGATCCAGATGGGCCACCCGGTGGGCAAATCCTAAGCCGCTGGAACCTCCGGATCAACGTGGCAATAAGCCAAGACGGTCAATCATGATTACAAAACTGGTTCTACAGGACAGGGTTCGAGAGTGGGGCCTGCGCGAAGATGTTGTCGAGAAAGACTATGTCCTGGGTTGGCTCCTGTGGGGCATCGGATCACAGCCCGAATTGGTGGATACCTGGGTATTCAAGGGCGGTACGTCGCTGAAGAAGTGCTACTTCGAAACCTACCGCTTTTCGGAGGACCTTGATTTCACCATCGTCCCTGGAGGCCCCTGCCGAGCGGAGGAGGTTGGGCCAATCCTCAAGAAGGTTCTCGCCCGTGTCGCAGAATCGTCGGGGTTGGACTTCTCCAGTCGCGAACCTCTGCTAAAAACGCACTCATCTGGTCAGTACACCGAGGGCCGTGTTTACTACACCGGACCTCGCAACAGTCCACAGGTCGCCAGCGTCAAACTCGACCTGAGCGCATCGGAGGTACTTGCCCGGGAGCCGGTCAAGCGCACGATTGCACATCCGTTTCCCGACACTTTGCCTGAACCTGGTACGGTGCTCTGCTATACCTTTGAGGAGGTCTTCGCGGAGAAGATTCGCGCCATGGGCGAACGGTCCAGGCCTCGGGACTTGTACGACATCGTTAACCTGTTCCGAAGACCCGACTTTCGAGACCAAGCCGGGCTCATCCTTGCGGTCCTCACCGACAAGTGCCAATCGAAAGGAGTTCCCATACCAACCTACAAGGCTATCGAGACATCGCCAGCTCGAGAAGAGCTCGTTTCCGAGTGGGCCAACATGCTTGGACATCAGCTTCCGGCGCTACCGCCGCTGGAGTCCTTTTGGGATGAACTCAAGCATCTCTTTACCTGGCTTGAGGGCGAGGCGGTAGCGCCAATGCCATCGGCAGTTCCTCTTCGTAGTGACGAGCAACCCTGGATTCCTCCAACTACAGTGACAACCTGGGGAACCACCGTTTCGCTAGAAACTGTCCGGTTCGCGGGCGCAAACCACCTATGTGTTCGTCTGGGCTATGAGGGATCGACGCAGATAATAGAACCCTACTCATTGCGTCGAACCAGCGATGGAAGCCTTGTCCTCCACGCCTTACGTGTAGACTCCGGCGACCTTCACGTTTATCGGGTTGACAGGATCGAGAGCATCAACGCCACCTCTATCCCGTTCACTCCGCGCTACGCGGTGGAGTTCCTGAGTTCTGGCCCAATCACCGCAATCTAGGCAGTGTTCAACCCCGCATTGAAGCATACTGCGAGAGGCGGTTTGAGATCTGCCTACGCCACATCGCACCCTGGTGAGGTAGATTACAGGCAGATGAGTGGTCTTCGGAATGACCTAATCGGCAACCTTCCCTCCGCTGGAGAGGTTGTACGCGAATGTCGATGATTCTGATGGATTGCCCAGGCTGTGTTTGATCCTGAAGACTGATACCAGGCTCATGGCTTAGCCGAAACAAGAGTCACCACAGAGCAACCTTTACCGCCCATAGTCTCATTATGTCTACCATTCTACTGTAGGAGCCAACGCTCTCGAGAGTCTCTCTATTGACCCCACGAGCTTCGAGACCGCTCTCACTTGGGTTGATTCTTTGCTCGATGAGATAAACTGTCTCAAGCTGTATCCTCATAGAATTCGTCCTAAGTTCTTGGGTCGCGTCAGCCAATTGGATCGGCCCGAGAAAATGAACGTCTTTGATACGCACGCTAGAATCATTGAAGATTATGCGAGTTACATTCAGAGCTTTCTGAACATCTCGGATCTAGAGATTCGCGCCAAAGTGGAGGCTGAGTTGTCAAGGGGCAAGCTCTGGCCTGAACCGCTTTTGCAGTTCAATCCCTCCTTCGAGATGGCAGGAGCTGTTTCAGATCTAACCCAGTCGGGCTTGCTCCACCCGGACATAGGCGGGATTTTCAGGGGCTACTCTCTGTATCGTCACCAAGTTGAAGCGATTCAGTTGGGCACCACAGAGAAGGACTTCATCGTGACGTCGGGGACCGGCTCGGGAAAGTCGCTCACCTACATTGGCTCGATCTTTCACCATCTGTTGAATGGTGGCGCGACCGATGGTGTTGTTGCGGTCGTGGTCTATCCCATGAACGCCCTGATCAACTCCCAATTTGAGGAGTTCACCCGGTATCAAGAAAACTACTCGCACTCGACCGGCAAGCCTTTCCCAATCTCCTTCGGACAATACACGGGCCAGGAGAACGAGGAAGCACGTCAGCAGATGTGCGAAAAGCCACCGCAGATCCTCCTGACCAATTACATGATGCTCGAACTCCTCCTGACAAGGATTCGAGAGCGAAACATTCGCGATGCTATTTATGCGAACCTACGTTTCTTAGTTTTCGACGAGTTGCACACGTACCGGGGCCGTCAGGGCGCTGACGTTGCGATGTTGATTAGGCGGATTCAAGCGCAATGTGCCAGTAAACTCACCTGCATCGGCACCTCGGCAACGATGGTGTCCATGGGTAGTGTGACGGCGCAGCGGGAGCAGGTTGCTGAAGTGGCCACGGCCCTATTTGGTCGAACGTTCAGCCCTTCACAAGTCATAAACGAGACGCTTGATCGTTCTCTCGAATTTTCGGGGCACGTTCCTGCCGCCGAGGCATTGGCGCAAGAAATCATTAGCGGAATCGACTTGACGAAGGGCGTGAAGGACTTGAAGACAAATCCTGTGGCCATTTGGCTGGAGAATTGTGTCGCCTTGGATCAAAACGATGGCCACTTAATTAGACGCAAGCCGCAACGAATAAGTGAAGTCGTCGAAGCCCTGTCTCAGAGTTCCGGGGTATCTGAAGAATCCTGTCGCCACTATTTGGCCCACTTGCTGCACTGGATCAGCCTCACAAATCAGCACCTACAACAGTCTGGGGAACGCTATACGCTGCTGCCGTTCCGGCTGCATCAGTTCATTTCACAGACTGGATCGGTCTACACGACCCTTGATCAGGACGGAAAGCGATTTATTACCTTGGAGCCGGGCATTTACAAGCTTGACGAGGATGAGAAGAAGCCAATCTTCGCGAACGTGTTCAGCCGCGCATCTGGGCATGCATTCATTTGTGTCCGAAAAAGCGAGCAGCGGCTTGAGCCTCGTGAATTCAGGGAGACGACTGACGACGAGGATCAAGACGCTGTAGATGGCTACTTGATTGTTGGGGAAGACCTGTGGGACCCGGAAGAAGATCTCGAATTCCTTCCTGACTCATGGATTCGCACCAACAAGTCGGGCCGATTCCCTGAAACCAAGAAGAAACCTTTCTTTCCCGAAAAGGTGTTCTTCGACGAATACGGCAATTTATCCGACGCCGATATTGGCGGATCGTGGGGTTGGTTCATGAAGGCCCCTTTGCTTTTTGATCCAACGGCAGGCGTCTTTTACGACACGAAGACAAATGAAGGAACCAAGCTAACGAAGCTAGGCAGTGAAGGGCGTAGCACCTCGACAACGATTACCACGTTCTCGATTCTGAATCAGCTCCATGATGCCGGTTACAGGCCCAAGGATCAGAAGCTACTAAGCTTTACTGACAATCGGCAGGATGCAGCACTGCAAGCTGGTCATTTCAATGACTTTGTTCAGGTAGTGCGACTCAGGGCTGGCATTCATAAAGCCCTCAAGGAAGCCAGCGGCAACTCCTTGAATTTTGCAAATTTGGGTGAAGCCGTTCAGAAAGCCCTGGGACTGCCATTTACCGACTTCGCGAATCGCAATGAAGAGCCACAACTGGCCAACGTCCGACGAAACTTTGATCAGACATTCCAAGCCTTCTTGTTCTACCGAGCGCTTGCGGACCTACGCCGAAGTTGGCGCATAGTCTTGCCAAACTTGGAGCAATGCGGTCTTCTCAATATCGACTACATGGATTTGCCGGAAGTCGCTTCGGCCCGAGAGTTCTGGGCAGATATGCCGGTGCTCAATGAACTGAGCGATGATGACCGACTCGATTTCCTTCGAACAATTCTAGATTTCTTCCGCTTGGAGTTCGCCATCCACAGCGAGAACTTTCTCACATTCTCAAGATTGAAAGAATATGAGAAGCAGTTCCGGGAAATGCTCCGTGCACCGTGGACCTTGGATCGGAATGAAGACCTTCGCGAGCCGTTCTTTGTACGACTCGATCAGTTGCATCGGTCGGCGGGCCTCTCGTCGAAGAGCATGGGGCCAGCAAGTGCGTTGGGCAAATTCATCAAACTCTTCGTCCGACAACGCGACATGGCAGTGGACCTTAAGGGCGATTCATACCGGCCATTTATCCTGGCGTTGATGGAAAAGCTGGTTGAGGCGGACTATCTCAAGTCTCAAACGGCAAGAAGCGACCAAAATGTCGAAGTTCCGATTTTCAGACTAAAGGTTGACAAGATTGTCTGGCAACTGGGAGATGGTGAGTCGGTGAAATCGGACGTTATCAAACGCCGGTCGTACAAGGTTCAGCAACCTCAACCAAACCGATTCTTCAGGGAAATGTATCGCCGAGATTTCTCCCGGGTCAAACAACTTCGAGCAGACGATCATACGGGCCAGCTCAATACTCAGACTCGATTGGATCGTGAAGATCGCTTTCGGGCCGATTGGTTCCTCGACTCTCAGCGCCGAGAGATCGATGAAAAGCGGGTTCGTAGCGAGTCCATCAGTGCGCTTTTTTGTTCACCAACGATGGAACTGGGAATCGACATTGGCGGCTTGAGCGTCGTCCATCTTCGAAATGCTCCTCCAAACCCTGCCAACTATGCACAGAGGTCTGGACGGGCTGGCCGTAGCGGGCAAGGGGCACTTGTCTTTACATACTGTTCAAGCTACTCGCCTCACGACCGGCACTACTTCCAAAACCAGGCCGACCTCGTCGCCGGTGTAGTTCAAGCTCCGCGACTCGATCTTTGTAATCGCGAGTTACTCCTTACGCATCTGAATGCCCTGGCGATCTCGGAAATCGGAATGCCGGGTCTGGATACGCAAGGCAGTGAACGCTCCTCAATAATGAACCTTGTCGTGGACGATGGCTCTGAAATGCCAATTGCCCAAAGCGTACGCTCTGGGCTAGAGCTTTCGCCTGCTTCATTTGACCGCCTTCGCTCTGCTTTCAGGCGAGTTGTGCATGACTTCGAGCCGAAACTACGAGTTGCGAGTGGTTCCTGGTACTCCGAGACTTGGGTTGAACAGAATCTTGGAAAGTTAGCCGACAACCTCGACACGTCCCTAGTGCGGTGGCGCCGCCTCTACCGTTCAGCTCAAACGCTGCTTACCAAAGCGACTCAAGCGATTCAGACAGGAACTTTGAACCCGGATGCCTTTCGAAAACAACAGAATGTCGAGAGGCAAGCGACTCGGCAGTTGAACCTCCTTCGCAACGATCACAACAGGGGCTCATCAGAGCTTTCGGAATTCTATCCCTACCGCTACCTTGCCTCAGAAGGATTCCTGCCCGGATACAACTTCACCCGACTCCCTCAGAGAATTTTCCTTCCCACGAGCGACTCGTACGGCGATTTCGTGTCCCGGCCACGTCCAATCGCGCTCCGTGAGTTCGGACCCCTGAATGTCATCTATCACAGTGGTCGCAAATATCGCGTCTCACAAATCATCGTTCAGGACGCTGAATCTGCGCTCACTCAAGCGGTGGTCAGCCTGAGGGCCGGATACCTTCTCACTGGGGACCAACAAAGTCTTGAAATCTGTCCGTTCACGGGCCTCAACCTAGGCGACAACGCGAACAAGCTCCACCTTCATGACCTTCTTGAGATGTCCGAATCGAGGGCGGAAGAAGTGGACCGGATCTCGTGCGAAGAAGAGGAGAGGGTTTCGAGGGGATTCACGATTCAAACCTACTTCTCAGTGGATGGTGGGCAGTTGGACTCCATCCGTAAAGCTATGGTTCGCTCGAATGAAGGCACGTTGCTAAACATGCGCTACATTCCTGCTGCTCGGCTGGTTCATGTCAATACTAAGTGGCGGGCACATAAGAACGAAGGATTCCCTCTCGGAATTGTTTCTGGTGAGTGGCGAGACGGAATGCCCGATCCCGATGCCAATTTGCGAGAAGAGTTCAGGCTCGTTAAGCTTTGGACTTCAAACCTCGCTGATGCTCTCTACATTGAACCCATTCACCCCTTGGGACTGACCAGAGATGGTGTCATCACGCTTCAATATGCCCTCAAACGGGCAATCGAATCTGTATTCCAAGCGGAGTCGAATGAAATTGGCGTGGTCGCTGTTGGTGATCCCGAGGCTCCTAACATCCTCCTCTTCGAAGCCTCCGAAGGGAGCCTTGGAATCCTGTCACAGTTTGTCGACGACATTGCCGTCTTTCACCGCGTGATAGATGAGGCCAAGAGGATTTGTCGGTTTGAGGATGAAGACTACAAGGGTCCAGCATCGTATGACGACCTTCTCAGCTACTTCAATCAGCGGGACCACAGAGTCATTGACCGCTTCCTCATCCAAAGCGCCCTGGACAAGCTCACAATCTGCTCAATCGAGATTCAAACGAACAAGAGCTTTCGAGACTATGAAGAGCACTACCAAGCCCTTCTTCGCGGACTCGATCCGAACTCTGCGACTGAGCGCAACTTCATCAACTTCCTTTATCAGAATGGGCTCCGCCTGCCTGATGCGGCTCAGAAACGAGTTGAAGGACTTTTCGTCCAGCCAGACTTTTATTACGAGCCGCGAATTTGGGTGTTCTGTGACGGAACGCCGCACGACGAACCGACTGTCCGGGCAGATGATGAGACGAAGCGCCAAAGCATTATCGCGCAAGGCGACGAGGTCTGGGTCTATTACTACAAGGACAACCTGGATCAGAAGGTTGCCGCTAGGCCGGATATTTTCAGGAAGGTGAGATGACTGCTGCGTATCAACCTGGAAAGCTAGTTTCACTGAGAGGACGGGATTGGATTATCCTGCCTTCCGACGACCCGGAACTTCTAATGATCAAGCCGTTGGGCGGCTCGGACGAAGAGATCACCGGAATCTTCCTTCCATTGGATATGGCGTCTGACCGCCCTAAAGACGCCCGGTTTGCCGAACCAGAGACAGCAGATCTTGGCGACATTGGAACAGCCCGTTACCTATACGACTCGGCAAGATTGTCTTTCCGAAATGGCGCGGGACCATTCAGGGCGCTGGCCAAACTATCCTTCCGCCCGCGCTCCTACCAGATGGTTCCGCTCGTAATGGCCTTGCGCCAAGACATTGTCCGGCTTCTGATTGCCGACGATGTGGGAGTTGGGAAGACCATCGAATCTCTCTTGGTCGTTCGTGAACTGCTTGAGCGTCGCAAAATCAAACGATTCGCGGTTGTATGCCTCCCTCACCTTTGCGAGCAATGGCAAGAGGAGATTCGGGCCAAGCTGGATATTGAGGCAGTCATCATCCGGTCGAATACTCAGGCTCGACTGGATCGCCAGATTCAAGGTGACACCAGTGTTTACGACTACTACCCTCATCAAGTCATCAGCGTTGACTTCATTAAGGCTGAATCACGTCGTGACGTGTTTATTGAGCAATGCCCTGAATTGGTTATCGTTGACGAGACGCACACCTGCGCTCGACCTACGGGAGCTTCGTCGAGTCAACAGCAACGCTATCACCTCGTAAGTCGAATAGCAGCCAAACCAAACCAGCATCTGATTCTCCTCACGGCTACCCCGCACAGCGGTAAGCCTGAGGAGTTCCAATCCCTTCTCGGCCTGATCCAACCGGAATTCGAGTCTCTCGACCTTCCCAATTCGACCACCTCTCAGCGGCGGGAATTGGCAAAGTACTTTGTGCAACGAAAGCGAGCTGACATTGAAAAGTGGATGGGAGAAGAAACCCCCTTTCCTGAGCGCGAAGCATTTGAATGGCCCTACGACCTGGGAAAAGGTTACGCACAATTCTTTGACGAAATTCTCGACTTTGCCCGCAAGCTCGTCGCCACAGATCCTGGTCAGGACCGACAACAAAGGGTTCGATACTGGACTGCCCTCGGCCTCCTCCGTGGCGTGATGTCCAGTCCATCTGCCGGCGTTGCGATGCTAAATGCTCGGATGTTCAATCTCGGTCAAGCAGAGGCTGAGGATCGAATCGCCGTCGAGACGGAAGCAGCGCTGGAAACGCAGAATCCGATTGGCGACACAGAGTTCGGATTCGAGGGAGACTTCCTGCCAACCCATGTGATTGAGCAAGGTGATTGGACCGAGAATCAGAAGCGCCGATTGAAAGCCTTCGCACAAACTCTCGAAGGTCTTGGCGGATTACAACACGACAGCAAGCTTGCGTCATGTTCACTGATCATTGAGGACTGGCTCAAGAGTGGATTCAACCCGGTTGTATTTTGCCGTTACATCGCGACGGCCAAATATGTCGGTGAGCATCTCGGACCGGCGCTCTCAAGGAAGTTTCCGAAACTCGACGTTCAAGTCGTGACAAGCGACGATCCTGACGACGTGCGACGGCAAAGGATCAAGGACATGGGAAAGTCTCCGTTGCGCGTCCTTATCTGCACGGATTGTTTGAGTGAGGGCATTAACCTTCAAGAACACTTCACTGGAGTTCTGCACTATGACCTCCCGTGGAATCCGAACCGATTAGAACAACGCGAAGGCCGCGTGGATCGGTTCGGACAACTGTCCGACAAGGTAATGGCCTGCCTCTTGTACGGTGCGGACAACCCAATCGACGGAATCGTTCTTGATGTGCTTTTGCGCAAAGTGAGAGAGATAAAGCGGGCCACCGGCATCAATGTCCCGTTTCCGGAGGACTCGCAAAGCATCATAGACACGATTGCCACCGCCCTCCTACTCAACCCTGATCGACAAATTGAACGTCGCCGTCAAGGTAAGCAGATCGCTTTCGACTTTGATGAATTCGATGAGGTGACAAAGGCGAAAGCCAACGTGACGTACAAAATTGACGAGGCCGCAGAAAGGGAAAAGGCTTCGCGAAGTATCTTTGCGCAGAACGCTATCAGAGCGGATGAGATCGAAGAAGATCTCCGTGAAGTTGATGAACTGATTGGCAACCCGAAGTCCGTAGAGGAGTTCGTGACGAACACGCTGAACAATGTCTTCGGTGTCCAGATCACCCGCGTCTCGAAGGGCTGGAGCATAGTCAAAGGAAACCTTCCGCCACAGCTCCGCGACCTCCTGCCGGAAGGCGATCCGCTCAAAGTCAGCTTCGAGTCCCCAACTGCGGAAGGCTATCACTACATTGGCCGGAACCACCGTTTTGTCGAACAGCTTTGCCAACTGCTTATGGCCAACACGCTATCGCGAGTAGATAAGCGCGCTGCTCGGGCTGCGGTGATCAGAACAAAGCAAGTCAAGGTCAAGACAACTCTTCTCCTCTTCCGATGCCGCAACGTCATCCAGCAGAGCAAGACGAATCATCAGATCGTCGCTGAAGAAATGCTCCTTTGGGGTTGGAGAGGCACTCCCGATAAGAAGGAGTTCCTCGAGCACGTGGAAGCAAAGAAGCTCCTAGCCGAGGCCCGCGCATCGTCTGACCTGTCTCCTCAGTCACGGGCTAACTTCCTAGACAATGAACTCAAGTTGCTATCGACGCTCGAACCGGCATTCGGAACGGTAGCTGAGCAGCAGTCGAAGCGTCTCGTCGAAGCACATGAGCGGTTCAGTTCTCTAATGGACAAGCAGAAATTCCAAGTGGTTTATCCAGTACTGCCAATGGACTTGCTTGGCATCTATGTCCTGCTGCCGGAGGCTGGAGCGTGAACTATCCGAGCATCAGGATCGAGGGTTCCATCTTCTCGCCTGATATCGTTGACCGCCTTGATGAGGCGATTGGTCAACGGCCCGGGGACTTCGGTCTGGACTCATCTGCCAAGGTCAAAGATGAGATCGCCCGCGCGTGGGCGGACGCTCAAGACTACTGGCGCATTTTCCAGCGCAAGTTGGAGACTGTCAAAGTGGATTCACCCGCAACCACGGAAACGCGAAGCCTTTGGATAGTGCCTCTAATGAGCCTGCTCGGCTACAACCTTGAGCGCGAATCTCGGGGCAAAGAGGTCAACGACAAGAACTACCCGATATCCCATCGGGTCGCGAACCGGGCGAACACTCCGATCCATGTTATCGGATACAACGAACCGGGGGGCCTCGATCGCAAACCCGAAAGGGCCGCGCTCCGCATGTCGGCCCATGCGATGCTCCAAGAGTTCCTCAACCTTTCGGAAGATCTGTACGGCCTGGTCACAAACGGCCATGTCCTCCGACTACTGCGAGATAGTTCTCGCCTTATCAAGCTCACCTATCTTGAATTCGACTTGGACCGAATCTTTACGGACGGTCTCTTCGCAGACTTCGCGATTCTCTATCGACTGCTTCATGCGAGTCGCCTTCCGACTCGAAAGGATGCAGTGGCAGAAAGTCTATTGGAGCGCTACCATCAGGACTCGCTCGACTCTGGAAGTCGAATCCGAGAAGGTCTCAGCAAGGCAGTCGAAAGCGCGATAATTGGGTTCGGCAATGGCTTCCTCGCACATCCCGAAAACCAGTGGCTTCAAGATGAGATTTCGAGCGGGAGACTGAAGGCAAGCAGTTACTACCAGCACCTTCTACGCCTCATCTATCGGCTGCTCTTCCTCATGGTCATTGAAGAGCGGGGCCTAGTTTTTCCGCCAGGTGCAACGTCTGCCCAACGCAACATCTATCAGAGCTTCTATAGCGTTCAACGAGTAAGGCGTCTTTCCGAGCGACGGTATTTGGCGGACAAACGAAAGCACGATCTGTGGCTTTCTTTGCTCGCCACTTTCAGGCTGTTTGAGGCCGAAGGCCCTGGCCGAAGACTGGGAATCGCGCCACTTGCAGGGGATCTATTCAGTCCAAACGCAATAAGTGAAGTTGGTCAAAGCACGTTGAGTAACGATGTGGTTCTCGGCTGTCTCCGCGACTTGAGCCTCTACGAGAATCCGATCTCGAAACAGAAGATTCGGGTCAACTACGCGGCCCTAAATGTCGAGGAGTTTGGATCGGTTTACGAGGGCCTGTTGGAGTACGAGCCGGTGTTTCAAAACACCGGCAACCGGTTCTCGTTCGCCCTTGCTCAAGGCGACGCACGAAGCGCAACTGGATCACATTACACGCCTGACGACCTCGTTCAGCCCTTGATCAAGCATTCCCTGGACTACCTGATTGCTGATCGGCTCAAAGCCTCAAATCCTAAGCAAGCCCTCCTGAATTTGCGCGTCGCTGATATCTCCTGCGGTTCCGGCCACATTCTGCTTGCCGCCGCTCGAAGGATTGCCACTGAGCTTGCGATTCTTGAGACTGGTGAGGACCAGCCTTCACCGTCTGCTTTTCGCTCTGCGATTCGAGAAGTGATCCGGAATTGTATCTACGGCGTTGACCTCAATCCTCTCGCTGTCGAACTGTGCAAGGTAGCTCTCTGGCTGGAAGCCCACAATCCTGGCGAACCGTTGAACTTCCTGGATCACCACATTAAGCGGGGTAACGCTATCATCGGATATGTGAGCCTCGGAGACGTGGATCGTGGAATCCCTGATGAGGCTTTTAAAGCCCAGCCAGGAGATGATAAAGACATTACCGCAGAATTTAGAAAAGCCAATAAGAAGGAACGAAGGGAATACGCAAGCGGCCAACGACCACTAGCCTCGGTCGTTGAAGACATCCTAGAAAGAATCCGGATGGAGTGGACCGCTCTATCAGCAATGCCTGAGGGGACTCCTACCGAGATTGAAGAGAAGAGGGCACGATTTAATGAGTTCTCAAAGAGCCGTGATGCACTGATTTTGAGGCAATTGGCATCAATACCGATTGCTCAGTTCTATATTCCCAAGACTAAAGAAAACCGAGAAGCACTCATCACTCACGGACGCTTTCTTCGCTACCCCAGTGCAGAACAGGCCCTACCAGGCGAAGCGAGTGCGGTGGCTTGGGCGGAGAGCAAACTCATTTTCAACTGGTTCCTGGAGTTCCCCGAGATCATTCAGCGTGGTGGCTTCGACTGCATCCTTGGCAACCCACCATATTTAGGTGGTCAAGGACTAAGCGGAACCTACGGCCACTCATTCTGTGAGTTCGTGAAATGGGAGTTCGCGCCGACCGGGCTGTCTGATCTCGTGGTGTTCTTTGTTCGCCGAATATACAACCTGCTTTGTCCGAACGGCTTCACTGCCTTCATCACAACTAACTCTATCAAGGACGGCGACGTCCGAAAGGACGGGTTGGAGCAAATCATCGCTCAGGGCGGCTCGATAAATATGGCTGTTCGTGGCGTTAAGTGGCCCGGTCGGGCAAACCTTGTTGTTTCGCTCCTCTGCCTCCATAAGGGTAACTGGACAGGTATTCGTGCACTTGATGGGCTCTCCGTTTCATATATCAATCCGTTCCTTGAGGAAGGCAAAGACATGGGCGAGTCGAAAAAGCTCCCCGAGAATTCCGGCCGGATCTTCCAAGGGTCAATCTTCTTAGGGGATGGCTTTCTGTTGGAGCCTTCACAGGCCAAGGCTCTGACCGAATATGATTCCAACAACGCTGATGTTGTCTTTCCATTGGTGAGCGGCAAGGTGATAACGGACTACCCTGATCAGCAGCCGAAGCGATTCGCAATCAACTTTTTCGAACGAACAGAGGATGAGGCCGCTCAATACGATGAACCTTTCGCAATCGTATCAGCGCTAGTCAAACCGGAGAGACTAAAACTCAACCCAGCAACCGCTGTGAATAAGCGGCGGCGGGATTTTTGGTGGCAATGGGGTGCCCTTGCCGCAAATATCTACTCGTACATTAAAGAAAAAGAAAGGTGTTTTGTGATTGTTAGGCACGCTAAGTATTTGGCTTTTGTGTCTCAGTCTACACGTTCACTCTATACTGACGGCCTGAACGTCTTTACAACTGACCGCTGGGATTTGTACTCCGTGGTTCAGTCCACTCTTCACGAAATATGGGCTAGAAAATACAGCGGATCATTGGAGACCAGACTTCGATATTCGCCCTCAGATTGCTTCGAGACTTTTCCATTCCCACTAGGTCTGTGGGATACACCAAACTCTAAGCTGGCTCACCTAGGCGAGCAATATCATGAGCATCGCCGAATGCTGATTCGTCAGCTTTGGCTTGGCCTCACGGAAGTGTACAACTTGTTCCATACCTGTGATCTAACACCTGAGCGCGTCGCTAAGGTGAGCAAGAAACCGCTTGCCGAGGCACAGGCAGGATACGCGGGAATCCTCGAACTTCGTAAACTGCGCGTCGAACTCGACGCTGCCGTACGTGAGGCTTTCGGCTGGGACGTTCCGCTCGAACACGGGTTCTACGAAGTCGAAACGCTTCCAGAAAACGACCGCGTCCGCTACACGATCAGCTCGACTGCACGTAGGGAACTCCTGAAGCTATTCCTTGTTGAAAATCACCGTCGCGCTGCTGTTGAAGCTGGTGCAGCGGTGACCGCTCGACCAGCCAAACCTACTCCGCCCATTGAGATGGACGCGAATCTCTTTAGCGCGATGGCGTATCCATCGTCGGCTGCCGATCAGGCCATATGTGCGGCGTCACTCTCTATCGTTGAACAATCTGGAAGCATTTCTAGCCAAGAGCACTTGGATGTGTTGCTCCTTTGCACTCATCCAGATTGGTGCAACCCTTTCCTCAGTCAGGTCGACCAGCAGTCTCTTCAGACCGTACTCTCAGCCGCGCCGGCCGGTTTAGTACTGACTCAGGGGCAATCCGTTCGCTGGAGTGATTGTCGGAATTACCTTGAACAGTTGGCAGGAATCGAAATTGACCGCAATGACTCGGCCCAACCGATACGAACAACACTATCAACAGCTGCTGCCAAAGCTACGTTGCCGCCGGGTACAGACGCCGTTGTGCGATATTGCCTAAAGGCACTCGACCGAATCCGAGAGTTGCAATCATCAGTTAACAGTCCGCTCGCTGGCGCACCGAGCTTATCACAGACCGAAAGAATGATCTTAGAAGCATTCGAGGAACAGCACCAACTCTATCAGCTTGCAAGCTAGGAGAAACCATGGATTTGTATAACGCACTCAACTTGTCCACGATTCGGTCGGAACCGAATCTGTGGATCAGTCGCGTGATGATCCTGGAGAAACTCGATCAACCGCCAATCCGAGATATTCCGCTCACAAAAGGTGTGAATATCGTCTGGGCAGAGGAATCAGACGATGACGACACAACAATTGAGATCAGTGGCCACAGTGCGGGCAAGACGACGTTCTGCCGTTTCCTCCGCTATCTGTTAGGTGAAACCACATTCGGAACGAAAGCCAACAGTGACCTGATCCGCAAGACCTTGCCGGAGGGCCATGTAGCCGCCGAGATTCACGTTCGCGGAAAGTTGTACGCTGTTCGCCGTCCAATAGGAACCGGACGTCTTTCCTATTTCAAAGAAGACTCAACCATCGAGCAACTTCTAGCCGAACCCCCGACAGGCGTCTCGCAAGCCGACTATGTCACCAAGTTGGGACTCGGGGACTTCGGAAATGGCATGGCTACTCAGACCATCGCGAGAACGGGCGAACTCATTGAATGGGAACACATTCTTGCCTGGTGCACTCGGGATCAGGAAGCACGATTTCAGAATATCTACGACTGGAGATCTCCTCGTAGCGAGTCTGAGTCGCGAGCCTTTCACTTTCCCAAAGCTGGTCCCTTGTTCGCCATGAGGGCGATTCTTGGACTGCTTCTTCCCGTTGAACTCACCAGTGAAGCTGATCTGAGCCGCCTGTATACCGAACGCGAGCGACTGGAAAAGGAGATCGGCAAAGCGGAACGTGAGCCTGGTTATTGGATGACCCACTATGAAGATGAGTTGCGAAGCCTCGTAAAGGCCTCCTTGCCCGATAACCCCGACGTTGATTCAGCGCCGGTCCACGGAGAAGGAGTTCTCTTCACGCTTCCAATTCTGGCGGAGCAAGCAGTCGAGACGACGAAGAGTGCGTCTAGCTCTACTATAGAAGCGCTAACCCAATTGCAAAACCAACTTGACGAACTCGGAGCCCAGATCCGTGAGAAGGAAACAACGATTGCACAACTGGATTCGTTATTTGGACTCAACACTGCCGCTCAAGACGAACTGGCTTCCGATCAGAATCGAGAAAGCAAAGACAAGTTGAGAGAGTTCGAGAACCAGCAATGCCCGTTCGGTGGGATCATTATTCGAGATTGCAGCTATGTCAAAGATCGGCAATCCACAATCAAGGTTGCCGACTTTCAAGACGCTCGCCAGCGAGAACAAGCGGAAGCGCGACGAGCAGAGGAAATCCAGAAGCAACAAGAGGCGCAATCGGCTTTAGCCTCCGACATTAAAGTACTCAAGGCTCAACGCGACACAACGCAGGCCGAACGCGATCGGACTGCTTCAATTCTGTTGGATCATGATCGACAGGCTCGAAAGCTCCAGGAATCCAACGAGGCTCTCCAAGGGTGGCTTGTACGTAAACTAGCTGGCCAAGAATCCGACATTCTGATTCGCCTTCGAGAAGAACAGAGCCGACTAACAAATCAAATAGGAGCATTGGAATCGAATCTTGTGGCAGTCGCCCAACAGCATAACCAGAACCTTGAAGCCCTCACAGCAATTTTTTCCGGCGCTGTGCAAAGCGTTCTACCAGCGTCGAGCTATAAAGGCGAAGTTTCACTCGACAATCGAGAGTTGACATTCAAAATCGCACATGGCCCTGCCATGACTGGTGAAGCGGTGGAGACGCTTTCAGTCCTTCTAGCCGACATTTCATGTCTCGTATTCGGATCTGTCTCAGACTCAGTGCACCTCCCCGGTTTCTTACTCCATGATAGTCCACGAGAGGCTGATCTAAGCCTGCGGCTTTACCGGAACGTCATTCGCTTAACCGCCTCTTTGGCAACCCACTTCCAAAATATCGACCAGTGTCCGTTTCAATATGTACTGACAACAACGACCTCACCGCCGATAGAACTTCAAGGTCCAGAGTTCGTCAAGCTGAAACTAAATGCCGCCTCTGTCGCGGAACTTTTCCTGAGGCGAAACATTTCCATTCCTAACCCAACACAAGCAGTTTTAGACTTGGAGGATGAAGGAGTCAATTAGATCCGCCCTTTCATCCAGAGGACCCATCGCAAGACCTGCGACCTCCTGAGACTAGACCCTTTTTGACTCTGTCCTTAAACCTGCGAGGCAGTTCGGGATCGATGACAAACTGGTGACCCGTTCGAACAGTGTCGTAACAGCAGCAGCAAGCAGCAACGTTAGCTGCTGCAAGGGTTGGTTCAAAGCAAAGGCTCTTTGGACTAACCAAGTCGGCTTTTGGTGGCAGGTTCAAACGAATCCGCAAAAACCCAAGCACCGATGCCCGCCCCATTGCTCGGGTTCTGCGAAGCTACCGGTTCCTAGCCAGAATCCTCTCCAACGCCCTCGCGTGGTGCAGATCGTCCAGCCGGTAGCAGTAGTCTAGTAGCCGCACGAGGAGATCCGTGCCCTGGTCCCGGTTCCCTCGGCTGAGGAGCAGTTGCGCTTTAAGGATTCCCGCCTTAGCCTCATGGTCCGGGGAGACGAATGCTTGGACGGTCTTGGCTTCCTCAATAACGTCATCGGCCTCCAACGTATCGCCCAGGGCCAGACAGACTCGCCCTCTCACCTCCAGGAACACCGAGCGCCTGTGCGGCTCAAGGTCTTGCTCCAAGAGGGTCTCCAGACCTCGGACCGCTTGCTCTAGCTGCCCGGCTCCTACTGGTCGTCGCTCGTGGATGGCCAAGATAGCCAAGGCCCTGTCCCTGGAAAGCGCCTGGCGCACGTCTTTGAGAACTTCTCGCTGTCCAAGATCACGGGGACTCCAAGCGGATGCGAACTCCAAGGCTCGCTCATGAGTCTCCGCTATCTCCCGTGCTTGCGCTTCAGGGGAGTTTCTCCCCGCGTTCGCCTGAAGCCACAAGCCTCTGGCTATCCAACCAGGCTCCCCATTCTCCTTGGCGCGTTCGGTTAGCTCTTCAGACAGCCTTCTCGCCTGCGCAGAGCGGCCCAGGAAGAGGCATAGCTCAATGGAAGCCCTCGCCAGTTCAAAGCGCATCTCCCGGTCCCTCATGCGCGTCCTCAAGGCTTCGGTGGCGGCAAGGGTCTGGCGTGAGAGCCCTTCCGACATGAGCCGGTCCTTGGATTGCAGTAGTTGCCACGCCTCCTCTGTGGACTCCGACTGCGATAACTCTTGTAAGGCGGAAGGCGCGAAGGTACGCACCCAGGCCGCGTGGACCGCTTCCCGATGGGCTAGGTTCGGGAAGGCATTCAGCACATCCTCCAGGCTTTTGGCGGTGAGACTCTCCGCTTCCCCAAGTATCTGGGACACGCGTCCGCCTGATACGCCTAGGCGCAAGGCAAACTCCTTGGCCGTCCCGAACTCCTCCCGGATCGCACGGCGCAGCTCCTCTCCGAACGGCAGAGGTTTAGCCTTTCCTAAAGAATCCACCCGCCTCTCTTCCCACCCCACATTTCGCCTCCACCCTGCAGCCTATGGAAAAGCTCCTTTCGCTCATCGAAGCGCCGTTCATCTGGCTGTCGGGACTCGCCGCCTCGCGCGACAAAATACCAACTTCTTCTCGCAACTTTCATTCCATCGGCTGTTCGCTCTCGGATTCCACATGGGGCGAGCCGGTTTGCCTGGAACCTTCCGCCTTAGGGCGCCATGCCTATCTGCTTGGCAGCACCGGCTCGGGAAAGACGAACCTTATCTTGAAGCTCATCGAGCAGGATATCGCCCGAGCGCAGAGCATCGTCGTGCTGGACTTGCGGGGCGACTTGGTGCAACGGGTGCTCTCCCTCTGCGCGAAGAAGGACGTCCACAGCGGCCGGGTGGCGCTCTTGGACCTCAGGGAGAAGGAGCGGGTGCTCGGGTTCAACCCCTTGGGAGGCGCGGGTGAGCCGTTCGTGAAAGCCCTGCACCTCTTGGACCTCATCCGCGCGGAGTCGGAAGGCTGGGGCGTGCAGATCGAGGAGACCATGCGCAACGCCTTTCTTCTGCTCGCCCATGCCGGACAACCGGTCACGGGGGTAGAGCAGCTGCTGTTCGACATGGACTACCTTAGCTATTGCCTTGCCCGGTGCGACGACCCGGCGGTAACAGGCTTCTTCGAGCGGTACCAGGGCCTTTCCGAAGAGAAGCAGCTTTCCTGGGCGCTTCCGGTCCTCAATAAGATCACGCCGCTCTTCGCCACTCCCGGCCTTCGGGCCATCCTTGGGAGCGAAACCACCCTTGCCCTGGAGTCGATGCTCTCAAGCAAGGGAAGCATCCTCCTCGTCTCCCTGGCGGTGGACGAACTGCACCGGTCCGGGCGGATGCTCGGGAGTCTGCTCGTGGCCGCCATTACCCGCACCATGCTCGCCCGGGTCAACGTTGCCGAAGCAAAGCGCAATCCGGTCCGGCTCTACATCGACGAGTTCGAGAACATGGCCTCGGAGAGCTTTATGGAGCTCATCGCCGAAGGCAGACGCTTCAAGCTGTCGCTCTTGCTCTCCCACCAGAATCTCTCCCAGCTTCCTCCGCGCCTCCTTTCGACCATCCGCAACAACGTGGGACTCCAAATGCTCTTTCGCTGTGGGTTCCAGGACGCGAAGCAACTCTGGTCCGAACTTCCCGAGGGCTTCGACCTCGACTCCATCGTCGGGCTCGACACCGGGGAGATGCTCCTCATGCCCAGAGGAAAGGAGACGACCCATGTGAAGTGCGCCCTCTCGGGTGCCACAGTGGATGCAGAAGCCTTAGCCCTCTACCGCGAAGAAATCCTGAACGACACGGCAACCCCTACCGCAGAGGTCTTGGCGGAAATGAAGGCACGTTCCCAAGGCTCTGCCCGCATCGACTCCCTGCAACGCCCGTGGGGCATGGGAGAAGGCCGGTGAGGATCACGGAACGAGATCGAAGGCTCCTTGCCGACATCGCCCTGCAACAAGCGATGACGCGGGAGCAGATCGTGCGCCTTGGCTACTTCGCCTCGCTCAAACGGGCCAACGCAAGGCTTTTGGAGCTTCGCAAGGCCAAGCTCCTGCGGCTCGTCCACCTGAGCCCGACGATGGAGACGAGGCGTCACATTTATGCCGTTGCCTCGGGCGCGGCTCCCTACCTGGATGAAAGGGTCGCATCTCTTCTCAGAAGCCGGTCCTCGCGGCCCCGGCACCTGGAGCATTCGCTCGCCGCCCTGAACGTGCGCATCGAGCTGGCAAGGCTTGGAGCCGATCGCTGGCTCGCCGAGCCGCAGGTGCGACACCGATACCATCTGACCCAAGGCGCTCGAAGACAGGTTGGCGACTTCAGGCCGGACGGCCTAGCCTTCTTCGGCAAGATCGCGCTCTTCGTCGAGGTGGACCAAGGCCAAGTCTCGCTCCCGCGCCTTAAGCAGAAGCTCAAGACCTACCGCGAATATGCAAGGTGCGGCGCGTTCGCTTCGACGTATGGTGAGATGGCTCCACGTCTGCTCATCGTGACCACCGGAGCCCTTCGCAAACGCCATATCTCGGCGATCTTGAGCGTAGCGGCTCCCGTTCCCGTGGCGGTTGAAACCCATCCGTCGCTGACTGGTCGCAATTCCCTGATGGAGGCGTTCCAGTGATTCTCTGCCTAGCCTGTCGCCGTCTATGGCCCAAAGAGTCTGTGTACTGCGGGAACTGTGGCAAATCCCTTGGCAAGCGCTACTGCCCAGAGCTTCATGAGAACACGCTTCAGGCAAGGGCTTGCACTACTTGCGGCTTGCGAAAGCTCACGCCGGGCACCCGGGCGATTTCTCTGCGCCCCCTAAGCTGTCTTCTCGCGCCGCTGATCCTCCTTGCCGCTTGGCATTTCGTAGCCGTACCGGTTGGCGGAGCGATCTGGCATGGCGCTCAATGCCTGTTCTGGGCCGTAGCAAGTCCACTCCTGAACGTCCTTATTACTCTTGCCTTCTGGTCCTTCGTGCTCTCCCTGTTCGTGGGAGACAAGGGACGGGCGATGATAGGGAGCTTTTGGTCAGGCGTCCTGAGAATCTTCCTTACCGCTCTGGGCTCTCTGGCAAAGTACGCCTTCGCCTGGCTGCCAAAGCCCGACAAGAAGGAGTCGCGAACTTGACAGCCGCCGGAGGCTTTGCTGTGCTGGACAGGCTGGGAGTTTTTTTAGGCCTCACTCAAGAATCTGATCCATAACGGGAGGGTCCAAGTGAGTTCGCCCACCATAACCCCAAATGCCCGAAAAGGACGGGTCAAGGAGAACGAAGAGGCATGCATCATCTAGCAACAGGGCTTCTTATGTGGAACCGGTACGAGCGCGTCATGAACCGCTACGGCTTCGTGTACCTGATGAAAGACATGAAGGGCGGCGTGGTGCGGATGCGCGGCCACGAGCTTGAAGGGACCGTCGGAGAGCTGTGGGCCACGGTGCAGGAGCTGCGGATGACCCCGCTCTATGAAATCTTGCCCCGGCAGCGCAGGGCGGTGTTAGGCAACAAGTACCTGCTGGGGCGCGGAACCCTTGTCTTCGACCGCAATGAGGTAGGCCTCGAGCCGATAGACGGGCGTGAGGAAGTCTGGCTCAACGAGTCTATCCTCTTTAAGCTCAAGGAGCAAACCGTGCAACTGACGTTCGTGCCGGACCCGTAGCCGTTGATCGAGGCCGTCCATCCTTCTCGTAGGCGATAACGGCAGATTTAGCCCATCCTAAAGAGTTGGCCTTCCCTGCGAGCAGCCCCGAATCCTCTGCTAGCCTGAAGTCTATGGCGAGATCCAAACAGATACCGATAGAGCAACGTGGAAGCCTCACCCTCAATGAGGCGATGACCTATGCGGGCCTGGGGCATCCGAAGGCCAAGAAGCTTGTGCGCTCTGGCGACTGGCGGGCCTATCGGAGCGGGCGTGAAATACGGGTCATCAAGCGGTCCATCGACGAATGGATGGAAAATTCCGCGAGAATGCCGAGCCATTTCTAGCGGGGAAAACGTCGGAGACGACACATGGCGAAAAAGAGACAGTCGGGAGAAGGCTCATACCGCAAAGAGGGCGACTTCTACACTTGGACCAAGTGGGTCGGCAAGCGTAGGTTCGTCGTCAAGCGCAAGGACTACACCGAGTTCAGGGCCGAAGTGGATCGCAGGCAACAGGAGATTCGCGAACTGGAAGCCGCTCCGCCGGATAGGGACCAGACATTGGCTCAGTTCTTCCCGGCCTGGTTGGAAGCCTTCGTCGCCCCGCCGAAGCGCTCCAAAGCCACCTATCGAAGCTACAAGGGGGCCTTCGCCAACCATATCCAGCCGGACCTCGGCCCCAAGAAGCTGCAAAAGCTCACCGTCTCCTCTCTCCAGTCCTGGCTCAACCGCTTGAGCGAGCGCGGCGTCGGCGTTCGCACGATCCACGTCGCCGCCATCGCCCTCAAACGAGCGCTTACCTCCGCCGTCCGCCAAGGGTATCTCTCCCGCAACCCCTGCCTCGGCTGGGAGCTTCCTAAACACACGCCAAAGGCGATGCGGGTTCTCCCTCCGCAAGATCAGGCAAAGCTCTTGGCGGCCCTCTACACGCGGCCCCACGTCCACCGAACGGACGCATTGCGCAAACGCCAGGCCTCCCGCTATCGCCACGCCTTGCGCTTCAAACTCCTGACCGGCCTTCGAATAGGAGAACTGCTGGGACTCCAAACCCATCTCTGCGACCTTCGGCAGGGCGTCGTCCACGTCGAGGTTCAGTTGGAGTGGGAAGCAGAAGACGGCTGGTCCCTGGAACCTCCCAAGACTAAATCCAGCATCCGAACCATCGTGCTCGAACCGGAAGCGCTGAAGGTCCTGCGCCAACAGTTGGCGATGGTCGCAAGGGAGAAGCGCTACGTTGAAGACTACGAGGACAGCGGCCTGGCGTTCCCCACGGTTCGCGGCACGCCTTCGCATCCGAGGAACGTCCAGCGCCAGCTCGACTCCGCGCTCAAGAAGGCGGAATTGCCCCACTTCGGCTTGCACGACCTGCGCCGCACCTGCCTGACCAACCTTGCGAATCGCGGGTTTCCGATGCACCAGCTAAAGGCTTACGCCGGGCACTCGAACATCGCCACCACCGCCAAATACTACGTGGGCGTGAGCCTCGAGGCGCAAAAGGCGGCCTTGTCCGCCCTCAAGCCGCTCCACCAAACCGTACAGGCCCTCGGAGCGATCAGCACCACGATCGACACCAAGCCTGCCATCAACACCAAAAAGACCGCCCAACGAAGGCGGTCTCAGGTTCAAAAAAGTGGTGGATCGTGTAGGGCTCGAACCTACGACCCGCTGATTAAGAGTCAGCTGCTCTACCAACTGAGCTAACGATCCGTGACATAAAAATATACCCGGCCTCCGCCCCAGATTCAAGGGCCTAGGCCAGTAAACTGCAACCTATGTCCTTCGTCATCCGCCCCGCCACCCGCGCCGACTCCCTGCCCGCGGCCAGCGTCGTTAGAGCGGTCTTCGATGAGTACGGCTTCACATGGGACGCTGACGACTACTGCGCCGACCTCTATGACCTGGAGGCCAACTACCTCCAAGTTGGCAACCGGTTCTGGGTGGCAGAGATGGACGGCCAGATCGTAGCCACCACCGCCCTGGAATTCTATGACCTACTTCCTGGCGAAGTCGGCCAGGCTATCGAGATAGGAGGCAAAGTCAGAGCCGCAGGGTCCGACTGCTCCTTGGAGAGGCTCTACGTCCATCCCCTGGCCAGAGGAAAGGGCCTCGGACGAGCCCTGCTGGAGACAACAATCAAGGAAGCCAATGGTCGACATACGATGGAGATTTGGAGCGACAAGAAACTGAAAAATGCCCACCGACTCTACAGCCACTACGGAGCCATCCCGATCGGCGACCGAATCTGCGACGATCCCGATGAAAGCCCAGAATGGGGATTCGTTCTAGCGGTAGAAAACCCTACCGACTGACCAACAGCCCGACCTGGTTGATGGCGACGGCGGCGATGTAGGCGAGGGTGGTCATGTAGACGAAGACGAAGATGGGCCACTTCCAACTGTTCGTCTCGCGCTTGATGGCGGCCAAGGTTGCGTTGCATTGGCAGCAGAGGGCGAAGAAGATCATGAGGCCGAAGGCGGTCCAGAGGGTGAGCAGGGGGCGGCCGTCGGGCCAGGTGGCCTGAGCCATGGCGGTCCGCAGGTCGCCCGACTCCTCGTCCACTTCATCGCCCAGACTGAAGATAATGCCCATCGACGGGATCACCACTTCCCTTGCCGGAAAGGCGGCGAGGATGCTGGTGGTGATGCGCCAGTCGAACCCGGCGGGGACGAAGGCGGGCTCGATGGTCTTGCCCAGCCTGCCCAGATAGGACCTCTCCAACTGCTGCTCGGCGACGAACTTGGATTGGGCGTCCTCAAACTCCTCATCCTCGATGCTGTTCCCCGCCGCGACCCAGTTCTGCTGGAACTTGGCCTGGTTGGCGGCCTCATCCGACCTCGGGAAATAGGTCGCCGCCCAGATAAGGATGGACATGGCGACGATGATCGTGCCCGCCGTCTTCACAAACACACGCCCGCGCACATACATCGCCAGCCAAACATCCTTCCACTTGGGCCACTGGTAGGGCGGCAGCTCCAGGAGGAAGGGGAGGCGCTTGCTTTTGAGGAGCTTGCGGTTGAAGACCCAGACAATGGGGATCGCCACCACCAGGCCTACCATGTGCATCGCAAACAGCGCCACGCCCGCCCACACGGGACCGTACTTGGGCTCGACGAAGACGCCGATGAGGAGGAGATAGACGGGCAATCGGGCGGAGCAACTCATCAAAGGGGCGACGAGGATAGTCGCCAGACGGGCCTTGGGATCGGGCATGACTCGGGCGGCCATGATGCCGGGGATGGCGCAGGCGAAGCTGGAGAGGAGCGGAATAAACGCCCGCCCATTCAACCCGCACCAGCCTAGGAGCCGATCCATCATAAAGGCGGCGCGAGCCAGATAGCCCGTGCCCTCCAGGACCGCGATGAAGAAGAACAGGATGAGGATTTGGGGCAGGAACACCAGCATCCCCCCGACTCCCGCAATCAAGCCATCCACCACCAAAGACTGGAGAACCGGGCTTCCTTCCAACTTCGGCGAGACCCACTCCCCCAAAGCCCCAAACCCATTTTCGATCCACTCCATGAGCGGACCGGCGAAGGTGTAGATGGACTGGAAGACCAGATACATCACACCCAGGAAGATCAGGAATCCCCAGACGCGGTTGATGAGGATGGCGTCGATCTTGTCGGTCAGCGAACGCTTCGGCGGGCCGGTGGGCTTGCTGATGGCCTCGGTCGCCACCATGTTGGACCAGGCATAGCGGTCTTGGGTGGTCAGCTCTTTGGACTCTTTCGTCGCCTTACGAACCGCTTCGGAAGCCTCCCGGAACTCGTCTTCTATCTCGGGAAAGTCGCGGGCGTATCTCTCCACCGCCGAATCAGGCTCCTGAAGCATCTGCAGGAGGTCGGCCCGATGCACATCCTCCCCCAGTCGGGCCAGCCTTTCCTGCAGGAGATCAACCTTGGACAAGTCCTCCTGGGCTTCCACCAGTTGGATTCCCTGGGGGCGGGAGGTTTCCAGGTTGCGGTCGATGGCCTCTTTCAGCGCCTCGATCCCTTTCTCCTTATGCCCCACCACCTCCACCACATCTGCGCCCAAAAGCTCGGATAGTCGATGGGTGTTCAACTCCAACTGCTTGCGCTCGACCCGATCCACCATCGTGAGCGCGACCACGACGGGAACGCCTAGCTCGGCAATCTGGGAATAGAGAAAAAGGTTGCGCTCCAGATTGGAGGCATCCAGGACGCAGACCAGCAGGTCCGGCTTGGCGTAGCCAGGAATCTTGCCCTGGATCGCCGAGATCGCCACGTTCTCGTCCTCGGATACGGCGGACAGGCTGTAGAGGCCGGGGATGTCGATACATTGGACTGTCTGGGTGGGAAGCTTGAGCGTCCCCGAGACCTGCTCCACCGTGACGCCCGGGTAGTTCCCTACCTTCTGGCGAGCGCCGGTGAGGGCGTTGAAAAGGGTTGTCTTGCCCGCGTTGGGATTTCCAACAATGGCGACGGTCAGGGTTCGAGTGGCGACTTCAACCATGGAACTGGGATCAGTCCACAGACTCCAAGACGAATCCCGCCGTCTCGCCCTTTCTCAGGCACAGGCGGTAGCCGCGCAGATCGATCTCGATAGGATCGCCAAAGGGAGCCACCTTGGCCACCCGAAAAGTCGTCCCCTCCGTCAGGCCCATCTCCTCCAGGCGGCGACACTCGGGAATGTTGCCATCGACAGACCGGATGCGAACGGTCATGCCCTGTTTGAGTTCAGAGAAGGTCATCGTGGAGCCAGATGAGGCAGGCATACTGCTAATCTACCCAAAACTGTATAGATTGCGCGAGGGGAGGAAGAACCTCGGGGCGATAGATCCTCTGCCGCCCCAAGTCCTCAAACTACTTCCTTACGAATTTACGCTTCGTCTTATCAAAGCCCTGCTCCAACTTCTTGGCATCGTAATGCCAAACCGGAGAACCCGATCGTTGGTAGAAGCATTGGTAGCTGGACAGGAGCGAGGCGACGAGTCTTCGGGAAGACCGGCGGACGACGTTCACTTCAGCGAGGATCGTCAGGTAGTCCGCACCCTTCGGCCAGTGGCCCATGACCTCGACCAAGATGTCCAAGGTGCTCATGGTCTCGGCGCGGGCGCCGATCTGGCGAAGCTCTTCCATCCGCTGAGAGCTGATGTAGACGACGGGGTCCGGCTGATCCATCCACGCGAACTCGAAGACGTTCGGCTTGGTGGTCTTGGTGAGGGTGAAGACCGCGCCGCTCTCGATGGGCTGGTCGAACCACCATTCGATGAGGCCAAACATGAGCCTGGTATCCTGGTTCATCCAGACTTGGAGTTCGCGACCGTTTTCATCGACGAACATCAACTCCTGAATCTGAGGATCCGCGTCCAGCCAACTGGTCGGCAACTGGCAAAGAGGGAAGGTCCCCAATTCGCGGTGGATAGACTTCAACACCAGGCGAACGCTCTCCGGCATCGTCTTCGGCGCAGGCAGAATGTCTTCATCTAGCACGTCGGTGGCCAGCGGGTGCGACAGCAGCTTTCGGAGCGAGGAACTGAGACCGTCGTCTGTCAATTCGACATCGACCAGTTCGCCTTCCTCGTCCTTGATATCGCTTTCAACGAACTTGAATGGCTCGGGGACTTCGTTGATGAAGTCAGGTTGGAGGCCTGCTTTCTGGAATCGGTCTCCGCCTACCCATGAGATGCGCGAATCGGCCTTCAAAGAAGCCATCATGTTCGCCATATCGTCGGGGAAGGTCTTGTTGCTGGGGGTGATCTCGTAGAACTCTTCCAACAGCTTGGTTGCAGTCGTGGAAGGCTCGGAGCCCAGAATCCGCTTGATCAACCGATCCACGTCCTCTGCCTTGACTTCGATCGGCGCGGCATCGTCCAATTCAACGGTAGGCGCCAGTTTGTCCGCCAGCTTAATCGCCGCACTGACCCACTTCTTAGTCTCGGCTTGCGGATAAATAACGCCGTCGGGAGCGAAAATGTAGCCCTCCGTGGTGACGGCCTCGGCGTACATCTCACGGGCGTCGTATTCGTGAACCGACTTGGGATCCTGGGGATTCAAAACCGACCAGGCCACCGCGCCTAAAAGCTTCATGCTGATCGGAGCCGCCGTCTTCAACGCTTCGGCCACCGCGCCTTCCTTTCGCCACTCGATCTTGGACAGCTTCTTAGCGGCCTCCTCGAAGTCGGACATGTCGATTTGGTTCAGAGCCAGAGCGCGGGCGGTGGACTCATCGCCCGCCACAAAGCCCCACGAGGTCAGCGACAACTGATTGTTCGAGTCCAACACAAACCGCTTGTCTGAATCTGCAATGCGCAGAACATGGCCAGTGACGGTCTCCTCATCGACGCGGCGGAGACGAGCCAGTTCGGAAGTCAGGAGTTCCAAGGCCATGGGGCCGCCGAAAGCGTGGAGCACGATCGCGAGCTGCTCATTGAGCGGACGACCAAGGCCAGTTAGTCGGGATGCCGGGATCCAGCGGCGCTCGTGGTAGGCGAACCGCTCCGGGTTGCTGGCCAGCAGCGACCGCACGGTAGCGAGGCCAATGCCGTCGCCGGAAAGCTTGTCGGCCAATTCCGAAAGCTTGACCGCCGCCTCCATTTGGGTTAATTTTTCTAGGATAAGCCGGTCGACATAGGACCGGGCGAATGTTTCTTCAGGCTTGAGAACTGCAGCTTTTGCCAATGGGGATGCCTCATCTGCCGACGGGTTCGGCGCAATTTCAAATTATGGCAGGAATGGGGTGCCGAATACCACGCTTCCCGGTGCCTCACCTAAAAACCTGACCCAAAGGCCCGAGTGCGTTGCTTGGAGGAACTCCATGAGAGACTTGTAAAAGTATGCTATCCGAGTCCCCTTGAGGGGGTTGGGGGTGGCGCATAGTTCTCCACTTGTAGT
This sequence comes from uncultured Fimbriimonadaceae bacterium, assembly GCA_964501275.1. Taxonomy (GTDB): domain Bacteria; phylum Armatimonadota; class Fimbriimonadia; order Fimbriimonadales; family Fimbriimonadaceae; genus 55-13. Next base: position 33,090 of record CAZCSP010000038.1, read on the forward strand.
GTTTGATCCCCTCGTAGTTTTGCGTTTTTAGTACACATGGAGAGCCTGGCCACACCCCCAATCCCCTCAAGGGGGCCCAGATCGCAATTGGTTCAACTGATCTCCATACACATCCTGCAAGTATCTGCCCATCCACGCCCCACAGCGTTCGGCTCATCTTGTCGGTCTTTACACCGACGCTCTCCGTAAAACGACGGGCCAAACAATAGTCGTCAATACACTATGTGGTCGCAGGATCACATGGGAGAGCAAATGACTATCAAAACAATCGTGGTCGCCCTGTGCGCCTTTATGGCTCTGGGTCCCGCCACTGCACAAGTTCAAGACCCGCCGCCACCTCCGGTGCAGGAAAAGGACATTTTCGACACTGCCGCGACGTCCGAAAGCCTAAAGACGTTTTCACAAGTCGTGGAACTCGCCGGTCTGAAGGAAACCCTCAAGTCCAAAGGCGAGAAGGAACAGGGATATACCGTCTTCGCCCCAACGGAAGCCGCCTTCCAAAGGTTGCCCAAACCAGTCTTGGATAAGCTGCTGGAGGACAAGGCCCTTCTCAAACAGGTGTTGCAGTATCACATGCTGGTTGGCAAATCGGCCGGAACCGATCTGGAGAACGGCAAAAAGCTGAAGACGCTCCAGACTGAAGAACTGACCGTCAAGGTGGAAGACGGCACGACTTGGATCAACGGTGCGAAGCTTGTTGGCACCGATACCAAAGCGACCAACGGACTCGTCCACCAGATCGACATCGTACTGATTCCGCCTTCGTTGGTCGAGAAGCTAGCGCCCGGAAGAACCTAGATTTACACCCGCATACACCACTCCACTAGCACAAAGCCCTGCAACGACGGGGCTTTTCTGTTGGACCAATGGACCGCCGATCTCCAGATCGGCACAGCCAACTTGTATACGAACAAGCAAATCGTAAAAGCGGCCGCCCTATCCTTTGCGGTTCTTTGCGATTTTTGCGTCTTTGTGTGAGTTCGGGAAGCTCTCGCAAAGACGCAAAGTTCGCAAAGTGGCGCAAGGAGGCGAACACGATAAATCCCCTGAATATCCAGGCTATAGCCTTGGATCCACCGGTTCGCTCTCCATCGCCAGGACGCCGAAGGCGCACTCATGAACCCGCCTCAATGGCTCCTTATTCACAAACCGGGTCAACCCCTCGATCCCCAGCGCAAACTCGGCCATGGCCAAACTGCGCTTCCGAGCCAGACCACGCTTTCTCAGGCGGCTCAAGTTCTCCGGCTCCGAGTACTCGGGCCCATAGATGATCCGCAGGTACTCCGAACCTCGGCACTTGATCGCGGGCTGGCAAACGCCTTTTGGCCCCGAGGTGATGAACTCCGACGGTTTCACCACCATCCCTTCCCCGCCCTCGTTGGTCATCCCGACCCACCAAGACGTCGCCTCCGACACCTGCTCCGGGCTGGCGAGGTCTACCAGCCGGTGCCGGGTCTGCATCAGAACGCCCGTTTCGTCCGCCTCGGCCAGCTTTCCCGCGATCCCCATGTGCCACAGATGCGCCTGATCAGTGTGAACTCGACCCTCCGTCGCCATGATGTGGAAGGGCGCCAGCTTGTAGTCGCGAATGGACTCGACGGACCAGCAGTAGCGGCGATAGGCATCGACGAACATCCCCGCCAAAGTCTGCTTCTGGGCGAACCGGCCTTGGATTTCTCCAAGGTCGACCCCCCGATCCGCCGCTTTGCCCAGGCTGGACATGGCGACCTCCATCGCGTTCGTTGCCGCGCTCCCCACCGCCGCGTACTGCCGCTTCAGCAACTCCTGCGCCTTCGCCGACCAGGGCATCAGTTCGCAGTCGAGCACCGCCCAGTCGGTCTGAAGCTCGTCCCAGAGTCCCTGGGAAAAGGCGTTCGCCACGATCTCCAGCATCTCCGCTTCCAAAACCGCCGAGTCAAAGAACCGCCGCCCGGTCCGCGTGTAGATCGCTCCACGCCCCTCTCCCGTAACCCCAAACCGCCGCAAAGCCGTCTCCGGGTCCCGACAGACCACCACGATCGCCCGCGAGCCCATGTGCTTCTCTTCGCAAACCACTTTCTCCACGCCTTGGGACTGGAAATAGGCGAACGCCTCGGCGGGATGCTCCAGGTAGCCCTCCAATAATGAAGTCTCACAAGGCGACATGGTGGGCGGGAGGTAGACCAGCCACTTGGGGTTGGACGCGAATCGGCTCATGACCTCAAGAGCGGCGGTGGCGTTCTCCTCGCGAACCGTGATGTTGCCGCGCAAGCCCGTGTGGACGGCGCGGCGCCCCAGGACGTCGTCCAGGTCCAAGAGATCGTCGTGCTCGTGTTGGGCGGCTAAGGTTGGGGCATCCAGGAACGGCTTTCTCGGCTCGGCGTACACCGTTTTCGCGGGCACTGAAACCAATTCATTTTCGGGATAACGAAGCGCAGTCAGCTTTCCTCCGAAGACGCATCCGGTGTCGATATTGATCGTCCGGTTCAGCCACTCGGCCTCGGGAACCGGGGTGTGGCCATAGACCACCTTCGATTTCCCCCGATACTCCGCCGCCCAGTTGTAGCGCACCGGGAGGCCGAACTCGTCGGTTTCCCCGGTGGTCTCGCCATAAAGGCAGAAGTCACGAGCTCGCCCCGAGGACCTTCCCTGCATCTCCTCCTTCAGCCCGGCATGGGCGACCGTCAGGCTTCCGCCATCCAGCCAATAATGGCTGACCAGGCTCCCAAGGAACTTCTTGGCCTGCTCCCGAAACTCAGGCGTCTCCGCTTCCAACTGCTCCAAAGTCTCCGCAAGGCCATGCGTCACCCGCACGTCCTTCCCGCTAAGCTTGCGGAACAGCTTGTCGTCGTGGTTCCCAGGAACGCACAGTGCCTGCCCATTGGCGACCATCGACATCACGAGCTTCAGAACCCGAGGCGAGTCGGGACCGCGGTCTACCAAGTCGCCGAGGAAAATCGCCTTTCGCCCCTCTGGGTTTTCCACCCGGAACCAGTTCATCTCCTCCCAGAAGCGGGTCTTCTCTCTTTCATCAATGGGCTCAACCGGTTGCTCCTCGATCTGGTAGCCCAACCTGGCCAGCAGTTCCGCCAATTCGGAGAAGCAACCGTGGATGTCGCCAATGATATCGAACGGCCCCGCCTCGGTTCGGCGGTCGGTCCAGAGTGGGTCGCGCACGATCTGAGCCGAGTCCACCTCTTCCACCGACCGCAAGACGTGCATGTACCGAATGCCCTCTTTGCGATCCATCGAGGCCAGCGATCGGCGCAAGTCACGCGTATGGTTGCGCACTACATGCTCCCCAAACTGCCGATCTGGCCTCAGCGCATTCCGCTCCTGGCAGATGCGAGGATCGATATTGAAGACGATGGCGCTGGTGAGTGCGTGGTACTCATTCGCGATCTGGACGAGCGCTCGGCGGGCGTGCTCCTGAACATTGGTCGCGTCGATCACGGTCAGCCGCCGGTTCTTCAGCCGCTTGCGGAGCATGAAGTGAAGCACCTCGAAGGCGTCGTTGTTGGCATCCAGCGAGTTCTCGTCGTCGCAGACCCAGCCTCGGGCGGTGTCGCTGGAGAGGATTTCGCTGGGCAGGAAGTGCTTGCGGGCGAAGCTGGATTTTCCGCTTCCCGAGGCCCCGACCAGGAGCACCACGCCAAAGTCGGGAATCCTAAGCTCCACGGCTGAACACCCCCATCTGGCTGGGCGCACCGTGGGTCTCATCCACCGGCCCAATCGGCTCGAACCGGACAGTGTAGCCATGCGCCTCCGCCACCGCGCTTCCCCACTCCTCAAACTCCGCGCGAGTCCACTCGAACCGGTGATCCCGGTGTCGCATCGCGTCCTCTGGCATCCCGACGAACAGTTGGTTGTACTCTCGGTTGGGGGTGGTGACGACCACGGTTTGGGGCCTCGCGAACTCAAACAGAGACCGTTGGAACGCCGCCAGTCGCGCCGGGTCCATGTGCTCGATCACCTCGACCACCGCCGCCGCGTCGTAGCCCGCCAGCCGCTTGTCTCGGTAGACGAGCGAGCCGTGGATCAGCTTGATCCGCTCGGCCTGCTTGGTCGGCATCCGATCCATCTTCAACCAGGACTTCGCCCGCTCCAAAGAGCTGATCGCCACATCCATCCCCACAATCTCCTTGAACTGCTTCTCTTTCAGGAGCAGAGTTAAAAGCCGCCCCTCCCCGCATCCCAAGTCGATGACCCGATGGGCACCTGCCGACTTCAGAGTTTCCACAACCGTGTGCAGACGTTGCTCGTGCAGGCTCAAGGGCCGCTCGACTCGCTCCTCTTCCGCATCCTTCTCAATCGCCTCCTCATCCGGATCGTCCGACTCCTCGACCAACTGCGCCAGCGCCTCGCGGGTCAGGTTCCTTTGAT
>CAZCSP010000039.1:0-34193 GCA_964501275.1 uncultured Fimbriimonadaceae bacterium
CACTTCCCTCTTCCGGCCTTTCTCCAGTTTGAGTTGATCCATGAATCGCTCAAGCCCCAACGGGAAGTCCTGGGAGGCGGTGTTGGATTCCACAACCTGCCAGTTCTCATCCAACAAATATGCCGCCAATCCCAGGCCGTCGAAAATGCCATGGAACTTAGCCCGCTCCGCATCGGTCTCCCGCACCGCTCCTTGCAGAGAGGCCACCAGTCGGGCGTTTTCCACCGCTAAAGACAAATGGCTGGCCACGCTCCGTGCCAACCGCAGATGGGACTCCGAAAAAAGCTCGCACCCCTTGATGCGCGACAGGTTGAGGACGCCGATGCAGCCCTGGGCGGTGGTGAGGGGCACAACCATCGAACTCACCAGCGGCGTCGCCGCCTTCCCCACCAGTGAGCGGAACTTGGATTGGGCGCCAAGGTCGTTGATGAGGACCGGAGCCCCGTCTTGGGCGGCGATCCCCGCGATCCCCTGCCCGATTCGGATGGTGGCCTGCTTGGGAATCGAAACCGCCTCACCCCCAGTCGCGGCCAGCGTCATGGTTTCCGCCTCGCCTAGGAGGAAGAGCGAAACGGAACTCGCGCCAAACCACTGGGCGCAGCGATCCACGATCAACTCCAAGAACTCGCCCAAGGATGCCTGTCCGACCTCGCTGGGCACCTCGAAGAGGCTGGCGATAAAGCGTGTTTCCTTACGTCCGACGCGTTGGGGCATACACAAGGAATTGTCGGCAGGTTTTAAGTAGGTCTCAGTCCGGCGTCGTTCGCCTGATAGCGTTAAGTACACCTATCCGCCAACCACCCTTTGCCGGAATCTCCACTCCTAAAAAGGGATCAAGAACAGATAACTTAACGGTTACCCCAAGGTTTAATGCCGGAAATCTTTGCCTTCCGTAATCATCCATGTAAAGAAATTCGGATTTTCGCCAATAGGTTGCGTGTGGAACGCCGATTCGGCGAAGAGATGATGGAAGGGACGAGAGAATCTAGCACGACGTTTTATATGGCCCGGCAACCTATCTATGATGAGGGGTTGCGCCTGCACGCCTACGAACTGCTCTACCGGAGCGGGCAGGCCGGAGCCGCCGGGAACCTAGGACCCGAAGAGGAGCTGAACGCCCTTGCGAATGTTCTGGTCGAAGTCGGGCTGGACCGTCTGGCCGGTTCAAATCTGGCCTACATCAACGTCCCATCCAACCTGCTCGCCAGTGATGCCCTTCGTTTACTGCCTGCCGAAAGGGTGGTTCTGGAGGTTTTGGAAGACACGCCTTGGAACGACGAAGTCGAGCGCAATCTACGCGACCTGAAGGCGGAAGGCTATCGACTCGCTCTGGACGACTACGTATTCGAGGAGCGCCACGATCCGTTCTTGGCCATCGTTGACTTGGTGAAGGTGGACATCATGGGCGTACCGCACGACAAACTGCGCTCCGGAAAGTCCAAACTGACTCGTTGGGGCCAGAAGTATCTTGCCGAGAAAGTGGAGACCCCCGACGAATTCCAGGCCTGCCAGCGCATGGGATTCGACTATTTCCAAGGCTACTTCTTCTCCAAACCCGCCACTGTTCGGGGATCGGGCGTCCCCGCCAACCAGGGCCTGTCCGTCTCCCTGCTCTCCCGCCTGCAAGACCCTGAGATCACATTGGACGAACTGGAGCGGCTACTGGTCGGAAACGTCGCTCTGTGCCACAAAGTCCTACGCTTGGTGAACAGTGCGGCGATGGGTTTGACCCGTGAGATCGACTCCATCCGGCAAGCCCTGATGTTCCTCGGCACCGCCCGGATCAGGACCTTGGCTTCCCTTGCCGTCATGACCTCCATTCCCGGTAAGCCTCCCGAGCTGTACGCGTTGGCGATGGTGCGGGCCAGGTACTGCGAGGCTTTGGCTAAAGAGGCCAACTATGGGTCGCCAGAGAAGCACTTCACGGTCGGCCTGCTGTCCGTTCTCGATGCCTTGACTGACCTGCCGATGGATAATGTGATCCAGGAACTACCCCTCTGCAGCGAAGTCGCCGACGCGCTTTGCGGCACCGCACTCAATACGCCATACTCCAAGACGCTGCGCCACGCGCTGTCGGTTGAACAGGGGGACTGGGCGGGCGCGGAGACCAATCTGCCGGGAGTGCCCACCAATCTCTACCTGGACTCGGTCTATTGGGCAGAAGAGCAGCAACGCCAAATGGCTGCGTAACTTCTGGAGCCGGCGACAGGATTCGAACCCGCGACCCGCTGTTTACAAAACAGCCGCTCTACCACTGAGCTACACCGGCAATGTACGGTGAGAATATTGTGGCTCACCGTACCGAGAAACAGAGGTCTTTTAGGCCTTCTTTCTGGATTTTCTGGTGCGAGTCTTAACTAGTTTCGGACTGCCGTCGGCGTTGTAACCCAGTTTGAATCCAGAGGGAAGACTTTTGAGCGCGTTGGCCAACTCGGCAGGCATTTCGACCGGCTCTCTCTTACGTCGGCCACGGCGGCGCTTGGGCGTTAGCGCGGCAAGGACATCGGTGGCATCGGCCTTGGAATCGAGCGCGTTCAACTCCTTGTTCTCTACCTTATAGAGTTCGGAAGATGCGGAGAACGAGAGGAACACATATTCCCCATTGCTCAACATTCGCGCTTGGACCGGGACGTTGTATTTCTTAACGCCGATCTTGATGGACAAGATGCCTGCTTTTGGTGCGGCTTTGAATTTTAGAGAGTTCTTTACACTTTGTACGGTTCGCATGGTCTGCTCCAACTAGACCGATACTATACACGATGCAGACGATCATTGCAAGCGACCTTATCTCTAAGCCACCAATACATTATCGATCAATCGGGTCTTGCCGAGTTTTGTCGCGATGAGCAGCGTGGAATTTTTGGCTAGTTCTTGGAGCGGCCGCAGCGTGGCGTCTTCGACATACGCAAGATAATCAATAGCGAACCCCTGATGCTCAAGGCTCCTTCGACCCGCATCTAATTCTGGCTGGGGAGTGTTTCCGTTCAGGATTCCTTCTCGAATCAAGTTCAGGGTACGAAATATGTGCGGGGCGATTTCACGGTCTTTTTCGCTTAAGTAACGATTGCGAGAAGACATCGCCAAACCGTCTTTTTCCCGAACAGTAGGCTCGACAGATAGCTCTATCGGCATATTCAGATCCTCAATCATCCGTCGGATGACCATGCACTGTTGAAAGTCTTTTCTGCCAAAAAAGGCGATCTGAGGTTGGATGATATGGAATAGCTTGGCGACGACTGTGGCTACCCCATCGAAGTGGCCGGGACGATGCTCGCCTTCCCAGCGGGTTGTCACTTCGGGAACCGAGATCGTCGTGGATTCCTGGTTTGGATAAACCTCAGAAACCTCCGGGGCAAAAACCACATCCACGCCTACTGAACGCGCCATCTCCGCATCCGCGTCCAGGTCTCTGGGGTATCGGGAGAAGTCCTCGCTTGGGCCGAATTGGAGCGGATTCACAAAGATCGAGATCACGGATAGATCGGACTCTTCGCGCGCCCGCCGCATCAGTTGCAGATGCCCTTCGTGCAGTGCCCCCATTGTCGGGACAAACCCGATTCGCTTGTCCCGAGGCAGTTGCAGGTCCGCTATCGCTTTAGCGATTCTCAAAAACTGTTCTCCGCCGTCGGGAAAGACTTGTTTCGCACTTCGCAGGCATAGTCGCGCAAGCCCTGCAAGAAGAGTTTTTCCCCTTCTGTATACCGCTTCGCATGTTTGAAAACTTCCGATGAAAGTCCAAGAATGTCGTAGATAACTTGGATTTGTCCGTCGCAATCCGGGCCGCCGCCAATACCGACGGTGGGGATCGAAAGCGCCTCGGTGATTCGTTTCGATAGGGCGGCAGGAACAAGTTCCAAGACAATTGAAAAAGCTCCGGCCTCTTCTACCGTCGTTGCCGCTTGCAAGACCCGATCCCCGGCATCGCCCTTTCCCTGTACCCGAAACCCGCCGAATACGTTCACGGATTGAGGGGTCATGCCGACGTGGCCCATCACCGGAATCCCCGCCTTCACCATGGCAGAGATCGCGTCGGGGTAGTCGCCTTCCAGCTTCACCGCCTCTGCCCCCGCTTTCATCAAAACCACCGCCGAGTCCACGGCTTGCGAGACAGAAGAGTTGTAGGACCCAAACGGCAGATCGGCGACCAGCAGGGATCGCGATACCCCCCGCCGCACAGCCCGCACATGGTGGACCATCTCTTCCAAGGTAACGGGCACGGTATTCGGATAGCCCAAAACCACATTGGCCAGGGAATCGCCAACCAGGATCACATCGACGCCCGATTCATCCGCGATCCGCCCGAAGTAAGCGTCGTAGGCGGTGATACAGACGACCTTGTCGCCCGAGCCTTTCATCGCCCGAATCTTGGGCGCGGTTACCTTGTCGGCCATAGGCGGCAGTTTACCGTCGCTAGCCCAGCGCGGCTTGGACCTCGGCGGCATGGCCCTCGGGCTTTACCTTGGCCCAAATCCTCTCGACCTTTCCGTCGGCATCCAACAAGTAGGTAGTCCGATCCACGCCCATGTACTTCCTCCCGTAGAAAGTCTTCTCGATCCACAATCCCAACTGCTCGGCCAGTTGATGGTCTTGGTCGGTCAGCAGGGTGAAGTTCAGGTTGTGCTTGGTCGCGAACTTCCGATGCGACCGCTGGTTGTCGGGACTGATCCCGATCACTCTGGCACCCTTGATCGTGGGCATCAGATCGCGGAACTCGCAGGCTTCCGCCGTGCATCCGCTGGTGTCGTCTTTGGGATAGAAGTAGATCACCGTCCTCTGCCCCTTCAAATCGGCCAAGGAAACGGGGTTGCCGTCCTGGTCGTTCAGTGTGAAATCGGGAAACGTCTCTCCTTGGTTAATCATCTATTTCCTAAGCACCATGTGGAACCCTTTCCGGGTTCGGGATTATGGGCGGCTTTTTTCCAGGGTGACGGCTTCGCCTTACCCTTCGCTGTAGAGTATGGCCCCTTTGGGGCGTCTTGACTCGGCTTCGACCGGAGACTTTTTGCAAGCGCCTCCCTAAATCCCTAATTCCCTTCGCCCCTGGTCCCTCCGACGCAGTCCATCATCATCGCCTGCATCAAATCCACTCTCAACACCACTCCCATCAGGCGATTTTCCTCCACCACCGGCAACAAGGTTAGCCCTGAGTTCAGCATCAAGTGAAACGCCTCCCCGATCTCGGTATCCGGGGGGGCAGTGGTGGGCTCCTTGGAGGCGTGGACATAGGCGGGTTCCACCGCCAAACTGGTCAGGTTCTCCCGCGTGGTCGCCACCCGGCAAAGGTCGCCTTCGGTGAGAACCCCGATCGGCTTGGTATCCCCATCCACCACCACCAGTCCGGGAAATTGGTAGATATCCATCTTGTCGACCGCATCGCGCACCGTGCTCTCGGGGCCAAGGGTAGGGATGTGCGCGTGAAGCACTTCGCGAAGGGTCATGCTTCCAGTTTACTTAGCCCGGCTGGGATCGCCGAATTTATTCGGCCAAGGCTCGTACTATAATCGAACTCGCATGAAGGTAGATGTTGGTCTGATTGGTGGAACGGGCGTAGGCTCTTTGCTGGTCCGCGAGGAGGGGCGGGCGGTCCATATCCCCACCCCCTACGGTGTGGCCAGGGGCAAGGCGATGCAGATCGAGGGGCGCACGGCGCTCCTTCTAAGCCGCCATTCCGCCGGGCACTCGGTCCCTCCCCACCGGGTGAACTATCTGGCGATGGCCTCTGCTCTGGCTCAGGTTGGAGCAACGTACTGTTTTGCCACGGCGGCGGTTGGGTCGCTGTCATTGGCGAGGCCAGTGGGCACACTCATGGTCTGCTCCGACTTCCTGGACTGCACTTACCGCAACCTCACCCTCCACGATTCGGAAGTCGTCCACACCCCTTTCGCCCAGCCTTTCGGCCTTGAGGCGCGGAGCGCGGTGTTGGCGGGGGCGAAGTTGGTGGGGACGCCGGTGCTGGATGGCGGCGTCTATCTCGGCCTCAACGGTCCCCGATTTGAGACTCCCCATGAGGTGCAGATGCTATCGAAGATCGGCGATGTCGTGGGGATGACGGCTTCCAGTGAGGCGATCGCCATGAAGGAGGCGGGGGTGCAGTATGCGCTTCTGGCTGTGGTCACCAATATGGGAGAGGGGCTGGGTGGCGTGGTGGAGCATGGGATCGTTGGGGAGACCATGCAGGAGCTTGGGCCGAAGGCGGTGGCGATCTTGAAGCGGGCGGTGGGGGCGTTGCCGAAGTAGATGCAAGGCCGGACCTTTGCCCTCCATCTCGCGATGACGCCGGGAATCGGCGGCAAATCGGTAACGCGCATCCTGACCCGGAACCACCTGTTGGGGCGCTCGGCGGAGGAGTTTCTTCGTCTGTCGCCGGAGGCTCATCGGGAGGAGTACAAGCTCTCGGCGAAGGCGGCGACGGCTTTGGGGATGCGGTCGCTGAAGGAGACGGAAGAGTTGGAGAAGCGGCTGGCGGGTTTGGGAGTCACCTTGGTCACCGCCGCCGACGCCCACTACCCGAGCCGCATCGAGCAGATGGACCCCGACCCGCCCGGCGTCCTCTTTCTCTACGGCAACACCAAGCTCCTGGAGGCCAAGACTTTTACCGTCCTCTCCTCCCGGAACTCATACCCCGCCCACCTGAACGAGATCGAGCGGCTTACCGAGGAGGCGGTCTTGGAAGGCGGCATCCTAACGACCGGGCACGACACGCCCGAGTATCAGCGGTCGGCGGTGGTGCCGTTGCGCTGGGGTTCGCCGAGGATTCTCTGCCTGGACCGGGGCCTCTTCAAAGTCCTGGGCGAAAACCTGCGGGACGAAGCGTTCCGGGCGGCCCGACTCTGGCGCTACGAATTCGACCCCAAGACTGACCTCGTCGTGTCCCCTTTCCGTCCCGAGGCGGATTTCATCGGGGTCAACAACAAGATTCGGGATCGGCTGGTCGGGTCGCTGTCAATGACCCTGTCGTTTGTGCAGATCGCCGAAGGTGGAAATATGGAGCGGATCGCCCGTCTGGCGTTGCGCGCGGGTCGGACAGTGCGGGTTTCGGACCAATCCGTGGGATACAGGCGGTTCTTGGAGTTGGGAGCCAAAGTTATTGCTTGATTGCTGGAATGCTTGATTATTGGAAAGGACCTTTGGGCTGATCAATCCAGCAATCAAGCATTCCTGCAATCGAGCAATCCCACGATCTGCCATAATAACAACCAGCGCAGAGCGATGTCCGAGTGGTCTAAGGAGCGGGCCTGGAAAGCTCGTACTCGTGATGAACGGGTCGTGGGTTCGAATCCCACTCGCTCTGCCAGCCTTTTCCCCTGGGAGCGCCGGCGTCCCGCCGGTTAAAGCTTGGACTCGATGAGTGTTCCCTCTCCAACCCATGTAGAAATCGCTCGGCGCGACCAGGTTTTGCAGAGCGTGCTGGCCTATGTCCGGGAAGACCGTCGCATCTTCCTTCCCCCCTTCGACCCCAACCTCTCCCGCCCCAGCGACCAGTTCGCTTTGCAATCCGTTGGGTTGGAGCCCAATGAGTTTGGCGGGACGGTGGGCGAGTTCCGCTATCAGTTCGAGGGGGAAGAGGACCTGCTGCACCTCATCGTCACCCGCACCAACGGCTCCTCTCTCACCCCGATGGAAGCTCAAGAGGTCGCCGCTTTCCTCCTCCCCGAACTGCCTTCATCCCTCATGTGGCTCAAGCCCGGCGAGTTCACCCAGCACTTCTACTTCGGCCACGATGAGCTTCTATCGTCCTCCTGAGTTCATCTGTGCCCATCTCAGTCTTGCTTGGCGAGGAGCCGCAGATGACGCAGATGTTCATCGATGATTCTCGAGGCTAGCAAGGTTTGCATGCTCCTCCAAGTTTGCATCCCACGACCTGGAAGGTCGTGGGACTCATGGGCAAGATGCCCCTGCTACAGCGCCACCCGCCAACGTCGCCGTGCCAAGTATCCGGGCAGACGGACAAAGAGTAACCCCAGACCATGACAAAGCCCCAAGAAGGAGTAAGTGCCCGCCGCCGCCACGAACATTAGCTGCCAATTCTGTTTCCACCAACCTAAAGGGTTGACCGCACGTGGGTCGTATAGGGCGGCATGAAATCTCTCCGCCCTTTCCAGTTTCTGCTTTATCCGTTGTATGGCGCTCTGACCATGAGCCGCCCAAGCTGCTTTTGCCAGGTCAGCGGTCGGCACCCAAGTAAACTGGCGCTCGTCGCCTCGCCAATATGCAGTTGGAGCTTCCCAGCCTACTCCACTCCGGAAAACAATCTCCTTCACAGTTGCAATGTCACCGACCTTGAAGGCAGCCTCGACAGATTCAAGTGTCGTCAAGCGACTTGAAAGGCCAGTCATCTCATTCTCAACAAACTTGACCTCCCTTGCGACTTGCCACCTTGGAAGCACTCCTTCGCCCCCGGCAGATTGAAGATTGAGCCAAGAAAAGCCCATGGCCCCCAACGTCGCCGCACCAATCGAAGCCACCGTCACCCCCAGCGCCCAAAACTTGGTGCGTTTACTCACTAAAGTTGCGATAAACACCGAAATGGGAGTGAACCAGAGAGCGGCGATAATCATCTGCCCAGTCCACTCGGTGGATCCAACTATCATCCAAGCAGCACACCAGGCCACGCCTAAACCAGCCAGCCAAACCGGAAGCCACTGCCTTCTCCCGGTATCCAGTTCCGCCCGAACCAAGTCCGTCGGAGAACCCAAATTTTTTACCGCAAGTCTCTCCGCCTCCTCCTCAGACTGGGTAGCGGCAAATTCAGAAGTCGCCTCGCGCACATGGTCGCGCAAGGCTTCCAGGATATCTTCGCGGCGCTGAAACGTAAGATTCCGAGCGACCCTCTCAAATTCCACTTCATACCAATCCCAGTACTTACCCACTGCTTCCCTCCTGCGATGGTCGACCTCCCATGATCGCCGAGACCGACTCTTGGAACTTGGCCCACTCGACCTTCTTTTTCTCCAGCAGAGCCCGGCCAGATTCGGTCAATTCGTAGACTTTGCGGGGCGGCTTGCCTTCTTGGGGTTCCCAAGATGACCGGATCAGGCCGCCTTCCTCCAGTTTGTGCAGAGCCGGATACAGTTGCCCTTCCCCAAAACGCAAAACCTTCCCGCTTGCATTCTTAATCTGCTTCGATATCTCATACCCATGCTTGGGCCCGTCCGTCAGGACGGCAAGAATCAAAGCCTCCAAGTCGCCGCGAAACGCCATACATACCTCCGTTTCTGATGTATAAATTGATCATACATCAAGAAAGGAGGTATGTCAAGAGCTTATCTGTGGCTCTTTGCAACCTTGCTTGGGGAGGAACCGCAGATGTTCACAGATGTTTCCCCTGGGAGCACCGGCGTCCCGCCGGTAAGCAAGTTTGTATGCTTCTACAAGCTTGCAAACCATGACCTGGAAGGTCATGGGACGCATGGGCAGGATGCCCATGCTACACCTGGGTTACATCTCTCTTCTATATTCGAGTGCGCTCAACAACGTCGCCGAGTCGGCGTAGTCTAGTTCTCCGCCTACCGGCATTCCATGCGCCAAACGGGAGACGGTGACTCCGATGGGCTTGATGAGCTTGGCCAGATACAGCGCGGTGGCGTCGCCTTCGATGGTGGGGTTGGTGGCGAGGATGACTTCCTGAATCTCATGCTCGCCGATGCGGTTGAGCAGCTCTCGAATCCGCAGTTGCTCTGGGCCGATGCCGTCCATGGGGCTCATCAGGCCGTGGAGGACGTGGTACTGGCCCTTGTACTCGTTGATCCGCTCGATGGCGGCGATATCCCTCGGCTCCCCAACCACGCAAACCACTGTCCGGTCGCGCCGGCCATCCAGGCAAATCTCGCAGGTCTCGTTCTCCGAGATGTTCTGGCACTGGGCGCAGAAGCGGAGCTTTTCCTTGGCCCGTTTGATCGCATCGGCCAGCCGATTCGCCTCGGCGTCGGTGGTTTTGAGCAGGTGGTAAGCCAGCCGCTGCGCCGACTTCGGCCCGACCCCAGGAAGCTTCTCAAGCTCCGCGATCAGTTCGGCGAGGGGGCGGGCGAACAACATCTATCGAGTTTGGAATTTGGGGTTTGGAGTTTGGAGTTTGGACATTCCAAACTCCAAATCCCAAACTAGCCTAGTCCCGGCACGTTCGGCATGATGGACTGGACTTTGGCGTTTCTGGCTTCGGTGGCGGTAGTGAAGCCGTCTCGGACCGCGGAGACGATCAGGTCTTCCAGGGCCTCGACATCCTCGGGATCGACGACCGACTTGTCGATTTTGATCTGGATCAGTTGGCCGGTGCCGTCGAAGAGCGCCTTCACTGGCCCCTTGTCCACGCCAATCCGCTCATTCGCCAGCTCTTCTTCAAGCTGCTGTGCTCGCGCCATGGCCTGCTGGGCCTGTTGCAGCATGCCGCCAAAACCTTGTCCGCCAAATCCTTTGGGTAGCTTCATTGTTCGTCCTTCTTGTCAGCGCCAAAAATCTCCCGGACCCGATCCGCAAGCTTCTGGCCTTCTAGGGGTAATTCTACCGCTTGGGTATCCGCCAGCGCGTTCTCCCGCTTGCCGACCCCCATCTCCACCTGCCAATCGTCGCCGAGGCGGTTCCGGAGGGCGTCTGCCACGGCGGCGGTGCGCTTGGGAGACTCCTTCACCCAGTCGCAGTCGATCTGGCGCGAGAATTCGATATAGACCCGATGGCTCTCCACTTGCCCAAGCTTTGCCTCTGCCAGCCGCGCCGCCATGGTTTTGGACATCACGCTCAACTCCTGCACAGCCTCAACCCAAGCCTTCGCCGCCTGGTCCCACTCGGGGTTTCCGGTCTCGGCTGGGGGCGCTGGCTTCGGCTCTACCGGCTTCTGCTGGGCCACGGTCTCTGGCTTGACTTCCACAACCGGAACGACCACTGCCGCTTTGGGCTCGACCTTCGACGACTCCTTCCTGGCGGGCTTCGCTTCGACCGTGCCTTGGGTCGCGATGCGGATCAGTTCCGATTCCAGCCAGAGTCTCGGTAGGGAAATGTCGCGGATGACCTTGTGAGCCTCGGACAGTCCGGACCGGATGGAGAGCAGGAAATCTCTGCCAAGCTGAGCCCCCGCCGCATGGAGAGCCGCCTCCTGCGCCGCGTCGCCCGTGCCGCCAATGTCGATCCCATAGGTGGCTCGGGTCAGGTCGCCCAGGCGGTGGAGCATCGACTCGATCAGCGACCTCGGATCACGGCCCAACCGGGAAATCTCGTTCAAAACCTCCACGATCTCAGGCACTTCCCCATTCTTGATGCCAACCAACAGCCGATCCACCGTCTCCTCCGAGATCAATCCGAGTTGATCGTAGACCTGGCCCAGGGTGATGGTTCCTTCGCTGGTCAGGATCGCCTGCTCCAAGAGGGTCAGCCCATCCCGGAACCCGCCATCCGCCATCCGGGCGATGGCATTCAGGGCCGCTGGCTCGATCTCAACATTCTCTTGCGAAGCCACGTACTCCAGCCGCTTCACCAGGTCGGTGAGGGAGGCTCGATGGAATTCAAACTTCTGGCATCGCGACCGGATCGTCGGCGGCACCTTGCTGTATTCCGTCGTCGCCAGGATGAAGATGACATGGGGCGGCGGCTCCTCGATGGTCTTGAGCAGAGCGTCGAACGCTTTCGGCGATAGGTCGTGAACCTCGTCGATGATGAAAATCTTATACCGGCACATCATCGGCTGGTACTGAACGTTCTCCACGATGGCCTCTCGCACGTTCTCAACGCCCGCCTCGCTGGCGGCGTCGAACTCCAGGATGTCCGGGCAGTTCCCAGCGGTGATCATCTTGCAAATCGGGTCGTCGTCGCTGGGGTTTGCGGTGGGACCGTTCTCCGCGTTCAGGGCCTTGGCCAACAGTCGGGCGGAAGAGGTCTTCCCGGTTCCTCGCGGACCGGTAAAGAGGTAGGCGTGGGCGATCCGACCGGACTCGATGGCGTTCTGAAGGGTCTTCACCACATGGTCCTGCCCCACCAAGTCGCCAAAGGTCTGGCTACGATACTTGCGGTAGAGGGAGATGTAGGACATGTTTGTGATGTCTTGAGACCGTGACGGCGTGATTGACGTGAGGTCGTGATGGGCGTGATTTCACGATATCACGCCCATCTCCTTGATCACGAAATCACAAGGAATGCCGGGAAGACTGCATCGCCCAGAGAACCGACTTACCGTTGCTGCCTTCCGGCCCTGGCGGGGTTCACCAGCCTGCTGCCGCGCAGTTCCCGGCGTTTCTAGTTTAGCTGATTTGGGGGAATGCTTGATTGCTTGAATGCTGGATTGCTTGAACGGAATATAGCATTCCAGCATTCAAGCAATCCAGCCATCCCTCGCTAGTTGCCCGTCTCCGTGGCTCCCGCTCTCAGAGTGGGGACCATGATGACATCGTCCTTCTCGCGACCTTGGACGGCTTCCTTGAAGTTCTTGGTTTTGATCACCGGAACCTTGTCCACCCACTCGCCCCGTCGACGAATCTGGTCCTGGGAGATCTCCAGCGAGGTGTACATGACCGGTTGGGGCAAGCCTCCCATCGGCTGGGCGGTCCACTCGACCACGTTGCCCTTCTCGTCTTTCTTGCCGGGGATCAGCTTCTGACTACTGCGTACGTCGGTCCGCAAGAAGTTGGCGTCGGCGAAGCCCTCGCCACTGTATCCAAACTTGTCCTGGATGTGGGGCGGGGCGCTCCTCGGATTGTAGTAGAACTCGATCAGATACTTCTTGCTCTTGGCCAAGAAAGGATACATCGTCGGGTCCTTGCTCATATCCACCTTTCGATTGAATTTACGGTTTCGCACGAAGAGCTGGTCCTGCATGAACGTGAGGTGTCGAGGAGGGTCCAGGTTGATGCCTGAACTGTTATCCCAATCCAACTCAGCCAGCTTCGCGTCGGGATAGTCGGAATCCCGCAGCGTCACCCGGACACGGGTGCCCACGGGAAGGACATTCCAAGTTCCCTCAACGCGGATCACGCGGTCGCTGAGAACGGTGACCTTCGCACTGAACCCGACGTCGAACGGAGGCTTGGTGTCATAGTCGCCGTTTGCGTACCAGTTGTTCGCCTTGCCTTCGGGTGAATACCTGGCGATCCACCCGCGCTGGACCATTCGCACGAGCGTCGTATCCAGGTTGCCCTCGATGGTGGCAAATTGCTGTTGCTCGCCAAACTGATAGTCATCCTTCTCGACCCGTTCTTTGGCCTTGTCGTAGAGGTTGTAGAGGAGATTGAGCCCGTCCTCAACCTGGCCGTTGCGGAAGTAGGCCTGCGTGAGTAGGTTTCGGCGGGCAGGCATGATGTCGTCGCGCTTCGCCGCCTCCTCAAACCACTTGACCGCCTGGAAGTAGTCGTCGTCGATCTTGTGGTACCACATCCAGCCCGTCTCGAAGAACATCTCGTAGGTGTGGGAGTTCTGTCGAGAACCCTCCTTGCCCAAGGCCAGTGCCGACGGGATGTACCGCCGATCCGACCTCTGCTCCTCGTCGGTGAAGTTATAGCCGATGTGCCACATCCCGGTGGCGTACACGTCGATCTGCTTGGGGTCCAAGATGGTGCAGAGCCGGATGATTGGCAACACCGCATCGTAGTTCCCCTGATCGAAGAAACCATCCGCCCGCACCCACAAGATGCCCGCCAGGAACTCTCGGAATCCGAAGAGCTGGAGGATGATCTGGTCGGGCGAGAGCTGTCCTCCCGCATCGCCCATCTTGCCGGGGCTGAAATTCTTCGTCCAGAAGTCTTGCAGGTACCCAGAGTGAAGGGCGCCCTGCCCGATGACGGCGGCGGCGAGAACTCCCAGTAGCGCTTTGTTGGACTTCATGGCTTAGACCTCGCGCCGGTCGAAAATCAGAATGCCGGCGATGATCAATATCGTGATATACAACAAGCCATAACCCACCGTTCCCAGATAGTAGGTGGTCTCGTTCTGAATCGACTGTCCAGGGTTGATGATCGGGTTCTTCACATCATAGTTGGCGAAGTTCGGCAAGATCGAGGTGATGAACTTGGCGACCATTTGCATGATCGGGGTAGCTCCCTGGTTGCTCTGGATGGACTCATAGAGGGGGTTCAAAACCGTTCCCACCAGCCACATGCCGATCGACAGGAAGAAGTTGACCAGAGGCGTCACGAACGTGGAGAAGAAGATCGCCACGGCGGCCAGAAGGCACATCTCGACAAAGTAAAGGATCGACTGTCTGCCCAATTCGAGCAGCTTGCTGGTTTCGGGATCTTGGAAGATCTTGAACAGGATGATCATGACCAGCGACATCATGGAGATCATGAGCGCCAGGGCAAAGACGGCTCCCATAAACTTCCCAACCAAGAACTGCCAGCGCTGAACCGGTTTGGAGAGGATGGTGTAGATGGTGCGCCGCTCGATCTCGTTCGGGATCATGTAGACCGTCAGAACGATGGCGATGAGCGCCGAGGTGCCGCGAAGCACTGCGAACATCGTGCCGATCATCGTCGAGGTCTCGGCTCTGGCGGCCAGAACGCCCAGCGACGGGATGATCGAGAGCAAAAGGACGCCGATCATCAAGATGATCAGCAACACACGGCGACGAATCGCTTCGCCGACGGTGGTGGTTGCGATGGATAGAATGGCTCCCATTTATGCTGCCTCCCCGTCTTTCTTGCCTTTAGCCCTGCTGACCGTTTCGATGAATAGGTCCTCCAGGCGGCGGCGCCTTGGAATGATGCTGACGATGGTTCCCTTGGCCGTGCGAACTCCGTCGATCAGACCGTTGATGTCGCCCTCTTCCGGCATATCCACAATCAGGCGTCCGTTGTGGAAGGAGACCGTGGTCTCCGCCGCTCGAACCGAGTCGGAGAAGGCTTGGGTCACGCCGTCCGCGATGATCTCGATGCGGCCGCCTCGAAGGAGGTCGTCCAGTCGGCCCTGCCTTTCGATGACGCCCTTGTTGATAATGGCGACTCGGTCGCAGATGCGCTCGACTTCGCTAAGTTCGTGGCTGGAGATGAATACGGTCCGTCCC
This sequence comes from uncultured Fimbriimonadaceae bacterium, assembly GCA_964501275.1. Lineage (GTDB taxonomy): Bacteria > Armatimonadota > Fimbriimonadia > Fimbriimonadales > Fimbriimonadaceae > 55-13. The sequence continues at coordinate 14,978 of CAZCSP010000039.1, forward strand.
TCATCGCGAAATTGAAGAATAAGGTCTCTGATTTCGGTATGGGCGATGGGGTCCAACCCGCCGGTCGGCTCGTCCAGGAACAAAAGCTTGGGGTCGTTGAGAAGGCTCTGGGCCAACCCAATGCGCTGCTGCATACCCTTCGAGTACTGCGAGATCGTCTTCGAGGCATCTGCGGCCAGGTTCACCTTTTCCAGAAGGCCTTGGAACTTGGCGCGGTCGTTGATGCCGAAGAGCGATCCGTAGAACTTAAGGATCTCCATGCCGGTCATGTGCTCGTAGTAATACGGGCGTTCCGGCAGGTAGGAGATGATCTTGTGGACATCCATGTCTCCGATCTCTTTGCCAAGGACGTAGCCCTCGCCGGAAGTCGGATAGATGATGCCCAACAGCATCTTGATCGTCGTCGTCTTCCCGGCTCCGTTCGGACCGAGGAAGCCGAAAATTTCGCCTTCCTCGACTTCGAGGTCGAGGTGGTCTACAACGTTGATCTTGCCTAAAGCGCGTGATTTGTACGTCTTCGTGAGTTGTCGTGTTTCAATGGCGGCGGCCAAGGGCTGCGCACCTCCCTGGGGAGAATCGGGTCGCATTATACCTACCCAGGCAATTCCACCTGGATGAGGACGGCGCGGACCTTCATGGAGAACAGCACGAGTCGTGCCGATGGTTCCTGCAACTTGAAATGTTTCAGGTTAACCGGTTAAGGAAATGTTGAATTGTTTAGAGAAAAACAAGTTTTGGGGTAGCTATCCGCGCCAAAAGGTCGTATAACTACGGCTAGCCAATAAGTCAGTGCTCTCACAAGGCCTTGGGCCGATCGAACGAAGAGAACGACTTTGGTGGAAGCCTGGCGGGAACGTGCTTTGCTCTCCTTTCAACGTTCCCGCACTTTTTTTAGTTCAGGCTGATTTCGCGACGTCGATAAAGTCGCGTACCTTACAGACGTCCTTTACACCGGGGGAAAGTTCGACGCCACTGCTGACATCGACTGCATAGGGGCGAACCTTAACCACGGCTTCCGCCACGTTGTCGGGCGTCAAGCCACCCGCCAGAATGATCTTCACGTCCAAGTCTTGGACCAACCCCGCCACCAGATCCCAATCCACTCGCCGTCCCGTTCCGCCAAACTGTTCGGGATCGTAGGCGTCGATGAGAGCGGCGTGCATATTGGGCGTGGCCTCGTACCGAGTCGTAACCTCCGCCTTCAGATCCGCATAGCTGGTATCGGGCTTGACGCGGAAAGCGCACACCACCGGCCGCAGATCGCGGAAGGCGACCCCGATGACCCGTTCACGAAAGGACCTCACCCGCACCTTTCGCACATATTGGGCAATGAGACAGGGATCGGTGTTGTCCCCCATGTCCCCGTAGACTCCCACTGTCACCGCATAGGGCGAAAAACGGAACGGCATCGAGGCCAAATCGGAATCGCCGCCAACGTACCGAGGGCTGGTCGGCTCATAGACGAACCCCAACGCATCTGCCCCATGCTCCAGGGCCGCTTCTGCATCCTCAAGCCGGGTCAGCCCGCATATCTTGACCCTTACCATCCCATCACCTGCCGCACTTTTGAACCGATGTCGGGAGTGACGCAGAAGGTGGTTCCGATGAGGACAGCTCTTGCCCCCGAATCTTGAACTTGTATAACTTCGGTGTGGGTTTCGATGGCGCTCTCGCTGACTAGGACCGCATCTGGCAAACCTTGCCTCAGAATTGGCAAAACCCGCTCGGATATGTGCAAGTCTGTTTTGAAGTCTTTCAAGTTCCGGTTGTTAACCCCTACAAATCCAAACCCCAGTTCAATCGCCAACTCTGCCTCGCTCTCGTCGTGAACTTCCAGAAAGGCATCCATCCTGAGACTTTCAATTTCAAATTTCAAATCTGAAATTTGAGATTGGGAAAGCGAGGCGGCGATAAGCAAAACCGCATCCGCCCCCCAAGCCCTGGCCTGGGCGACTTGGTAGGGGTCGTAGATGAAGTCTTTACGCAGGCAAGGAATGTTCACCTGGTCCTTGATCTGTTGCAGGTACTCCGGGGAACCTTGGAAATAGGAGACGTCGGTGAGGACGCTCAGGCAGTCGGCTCCCGCCGATTTGTATATGTTTGCGATCTCCAGAGGATCGAAGTCCCCCCGAATCAGCCCTTTGGAGGGGCTAGCCTTTTTGACTTCGGCAATCAGCGCCACAGGGTGAGGGGAGTTCCGAAGCGTCTCCCGAAAGGGTAGCAAAGGTTGTTGGGATGCTTGCTCCGCCAACTCCGAGAGGCCGACCTGCGACTTCGCCAAGGCCACCTCTTCCCTTTTGGTTTCAAAAATCCGATCGAGGATGGTCACGCTTTGGCGCACGCTCCGATGAACTGCTCCAATTTCTCCGCCGCCATTCCGCTCTCGATGGACTCCTCCGCCATAACCCGAGCCGCCGCTAGGTCTTCGGCAATGCCGCTCAACCAGATCGCCATCGCCGCGCTGGGCAGGATCGCCTTGGACCGCGAGGAGCCCAGTTCGGAGACGGCCAATTGAAGAATCGTCGCATTCTCTTCCACGCTTTCTCCAGGCTCCAGAGATCCTTCGGGAACGGGAGAAAGGCCAAAGTCTTTGGGGGAGATCGATGTTATCCTCACCTCTCCATTCAACACAAACCCGGCTTTGGTCGAACCGCAGGGGGAGATTTCATCCAGTCCATCCTCGCCGTGCACCACCACCGCCCGCTCCGCGCCAAGCCGCCCCAAAGCCTGAGCCATCGGCTCGACCAGTCCAGGATCATAGACCCCGATCATCTGACGCTTAGCGCCCGCCGGGTTGGCGAGGGGGCCGAGTTGGTTGAAGACGCTGCGAAAACCCAATTCCCGCCGAGCCTTCCCCACATGGCGCATTCCCGGATGGTGGACGGGAGCGAACATAAACACGATCGCTGCCTCCTCAAAAATCTTGGCCAGCTTGCCCAGGTCGTCTTGCAGCTTCGCGCCCAGTGACTCCAGCACATCGGCGCTCCCGCACTTGCTGGTCACCGAGCGGTTGCCATGCTTGGCGATCTTCACCCCCGCTCCCGCCGCCACAAACGCGGCCGCAGTGGAGATATTAAAGGTGTTCTTCCCACCACCGGTCCCACAGGTATCCACAACATCCGGCCCAAGCTCCAGCCGCTTCGCCCGGTCTCGGAGAGCAAGCGCAAAGGAGGCAAGTTCGGTCGGGGTCACGCCTTTGAATCTGAGAGCCGTAATCGCCGCCCCCACTTGAGCCTCCGTCGCCTCCCCATCCAAAAGCCATCCCATCAAAGCATGAGCCTGCACCTCATCCAGGTCGCGCTTATCCAAAAGAGGCTGAATCAGGTCGAGAAAGGGCATGGAGAGATTGTAGATTGCTGGAATGCTTGATTGCTTGAGATCGTGGTGGACGTGAGATCGTGAGATTGTAAGGGAGCAAGTCTGGCAGGCTAGCAATCCATCACCTCCATCACGAGATCACAAGGTCACGTCCATCACGAGATCACGACATCACCTCCCCGTCCCCCTGGGTATCATTCCTCCGATGCAATCCGGCTATCTCGGAATCATGCTATTGGTGGGCGTGGCGGCGGTGATCTGCGGCGCGATGGTGACCCTGAGTTGGGTGCTGGGGCCGAAGAAGTACACGCCTTATAAGGAATCGCCCTACGAGTGTGGGGTCGCGCCGACTGGAGACGCCCAGGAGCGATTTCCGATCAAGTTCTATTTGGTCGCTATCGTCTTTATCCTGTTCGACATCGAAGTCGTCTTCCTATGGCCCTGGATGACCGTATTCAAAGCCAGCGACACCGCCTTCATGGTCACCAGCTTTATCTCGTTCTGCCTCTATATGCTGACGTTCATCGTGGGCTACATCTACGTGATCCGGGTTGGCGCCATCGACTGGGACGAGACCACCTCGCTCCAACCGGAGAAACTGGACGTGGAGATCGAGGAGAACGACTTTGAGCCGGAGATGCTCCCCGCCGTGACCGGAGTGCCAGCCTGATGCCTTATCCCATGATTGAGAACGAGCGGCTGGAGACGGTTAAAGTCCGCGAGGCTTTCGGCGACGCTCTGCTCAAAGTCAAGGAGTATCGGGGCGAAACCTATCTGTGCGTGGCCCGCGATAAGATTGTGGAGATCGTCCAATTCCTGAAGGATGCCCCCGACCTCGCCTACGACTACTTCGTCGAGTGCGTCGGCGTGGACTACTCGGCCTGGGAGCATGAGCGGGATATGGCGGGTCGGTTTGAGGTGATTTATAACCTCTTCTCCACCAAACTCTCCGCCCGGCTTTTCCTCAAGGTTTCGGTCGACGACGGCCAATCTATCCCCACCCTCATGCACGTCTTCCTGGGCGCTGAGTACCCCGAGAAAGAGGTTGCCGACCTGTATGGAGTCCACTTCGCCGGGAACGAGTTGGAGCCCGGCGAACGCTTCCTCCTCCCTGACGACTGGGTCGGCTACCCCCTTCGCAAGGAGTATCCGCTCGGCGGAGAAGATGTCCTCTTCGACAAGGGCGACCGTGGCCCGGCGGTAGAAGACGTCAGCATGCCCCACGCCGGAGAAAGCTTCGAAGGAAAAACCGGCTCGGAGGATGTTTCCGGGCGTTAATGCGCGTATTTTCTAAAAAATCCTTGTCACAGGGGGTTTTCTCTGATACAATGCCCATTGTGGTTTGCGCGACTTTTGTGGCGCGTTGCTTGGCCATCGCCCTACCAGGGCATAAGAGTTGTAAGGTTGCAGTACGGATTCGTCCGAAAGTGTGAAGATTGCCGATATGCTTAATGAAACGTTATTAGCCACATGGGATCGAACGCCTTCGGCACGGTATTGCCACATTCTTCTCAGGTTCGGTTCAGGTTTTTCGAGGGAAGAGGGGTTGGCATGAATCCTGCCGCCCACCGATCTCTAGTGAACCACGGATCAGGCTTCGCCTCTGATCCCTCGACATGTATGCGATCACTCGACGACAGAGTGCGATTTTTATTTGACACAAAGGTGGAACATGCTTGTTCCATGTTGTGTCGGATACGATGAAGAGTCTTTCTTCTATTGGAGGAAACATTGAATAGCCGAAAAGCATTTACGCTTATTGAACTACTTGTTGTAATAGCAATTATTGCAATCCTTGCAGCCATCCTCTTCCCTGTCTTTGCACAAGCAAAGGAAGCTGCTAAAGATACGCAGAACCTCTCTAACTTGAAACAGTTGGGGTTGGCTCACCTACAGTACTGCGCCGACTATGATGACAACTTCCCGCTGGCCGCGACCTATACGGTTGCCGGTGGTGTTGGCATACCGGTCACGACCTGGGTTGAGGATACTCAGCCGTATGTTAAAAGCCTTAACATGCTCGTTCATCCTAAGGGCCCTAGCTACAATACCAGCGAAGCCAATGCTGTTTACTTCAGAAAGCAAGTGTATGGCGTACCCCTTCGCTCTGCGGCTCGAAACGATATCGCTGCAGGTACCTACTTCACCGTTACAGATGCAAATGTGACCGGCGGGGTTGGAGCGTTCCAAATCGACGGACCTTTTGGTCTGGGCATCGAGGGTGGATCCAACGGCGTACGACAGAACGCCCCATCCTTGTCGCAAACTGGAATTGACAACGTCGCCGATGTGGTCATGGTTGGCGATTCGATTCGCTGGGACATGGGTATGGGCAACGTGAACGCCACTAACTCCTTCGGTCTCTATAGCGGTTGTCTGCAGCCTGCAGGATTCGCCTGCTTGTGGGGTAGCCCTGCTGCCATCTGGGCTGGCCCTTCCGCAAGGAAGCAACTCGGTCAGGGTCCCAGCTTGGCTGCCGCTCCGTACTACTATCAGCGAGGAATGGTTTCCTTCGTGGCAACCGACGGTCACGCAGAATCGATCGACTACCTGGGTGGAATGTTGCTCGGGCATCAACGCAGCGACAGCACTTGGGTGATGCGTCGATTCTGGGTTGGAACCCGATAATGAAAGTCAACGCAAAACTCTTAGTTGCTCTAGTAGTAGCTTCGGTTCTCCTCGGATGTAAATCCGAGGATAAAACTGAAGCCATTCCGAACCAGCCACCTGCTCCGCAGGAGGCTACGCCTTAGAATCAATAGGATGTTAACTATGCGAAAAGCATTTACTCTAATCGAACTTCTTGTGGTGATTGCCATCATCGCCATCCTCGCAGCAATTCTGTTTCCGGTTTTTGCGCAAGCAAAGGCCGCTGCGAAGCGAACTTCTTCATTGTCGAACGTGAAGCAGCTGTCCTTGGCTGTTCTGTCCTACTCGGCTTCCAACAACGACGGACTGCCTCCCGGCGACGCGTGGATTGGTCGAACCTTTGACGCTGGGTGGGTTATCAATGGCACCCGATATAAAAGCTGGGCAGAACTCGTGTATCCCTATGTAAAGAGCGTAGAGCTCTACAAGGATCCGCTTGCCAGTGCACCCGCAACTCCAGCTGGAGCCTATCAGGTCGCCTTCTACGGCGGTTTCGGCTACAACTACTATTGGTTGAGCCCGTATGTCTATAACGGCACTTGGTCTGTTCAAGGGCAGTCGCAATCTTCCTTCGCGAACGTTGCCAACACCGTTATGGTTGCCGGTTCCTATTCCACTGAAGAGAAGATGCCTGGTTGGGCAGGCATCACGTCGTTCACTTGGTATGGAATTGGTGGTCCAACCACGATTGGAAAGGTCGAGCCGCCTGACGTCACCACGCCGCCACAGTATGGCTTTGGCAACTGGGGCGTTGGTTCTTTCTGGGATACGAGACTGCCAACCTTTGAGGCTGGCAAGCTCACCGGAGGAATGTCGGTCCGAGCTAACAACGGTACGATCGTGACCTTCCTTGATGGCCACGCAAGCCGAATGTCGGTGGGAGCTTTGGCAGCCGGTACGACGTGGACAAAGACGACCGCCGAGGCTTCAGTCGTTGTCAACGATGAATCCAAGTATCTGTGGGACAACAAGTGAAGAACATTCTAGTTGTACTGTGCATTCTCGTAACTGCTGGGATTATGGTCGGCTGTGGTGCTAGTGAGCCCACTGACGACGCCTCTCCCACTGCGAACGTGCCACCGCCTCCGGTTAAGCCAAGCAATAAGATCCCGTTGACTCCGCAGGACGGCTCTGCGGATGGAAATGCGGGAATGGCGGCACCGCCACAGTAAACTATCTCTTAAAAGAACCCCATTGATTTCAATGGGGTTCTTTTTTGTTTTCAAAGGTGTTGGAGGTATCTTCTTGGATATGTCCCAGCAAGTCTTCATGCCCTCCACCGAGGCCGTCTTCCAAAAGATCGGCGAGAACACGATGGTGGTCAATATGGGGCCACAGCACCCATCGACCCACGGCGTTCTCCGAGTCATCTGCGAACTGGAAGGCGAGGTCATCGTCAAGTGCAAGTGCGTTATCGGCTACCTGCACACCGGCATGGAGAAGGAGGCTGAGTACCAGCAGTATCACAAATGCGTCGTGATGACCGACCGCATGGACTACCTGAACGCCAACGGCAACAACCTGGCCCATGCCTTAGCCGTCGAGAAGTTACTGGACTGCGAAATCCCCAAGCGAGCCCAATACCTCCGAGTCATCCTCGCCGAACTCAGCCGAATCGCCTCCCACTGCGTCTGGCTAGGCACCCACGCTCTGGACCTGGGCGCGATGACCCCCTTTTTCTACATCATGCAGCAACGCGAGTACGTCCTCGATATGTTCGAGATGTTTTCCGGCGTGCGCATGATGCCCTCCTGGATCGTCCCAGGCGGGCTGCGCGGCGATATGCCCGTCGGCTTTGAGAAGAAGCTCTACCCATTCCTGGAAGGCTTCATCAAAGAGTTGACCGTCGTCGAGAACCTCTTAGTCGAAAATCCGATCTGGAAGGAACGGACTTTCGACGTCGGCGTCCTCACTGGGAGAGAAGCCTTGGAAATGGGTTGTAGCGGGCCGATCGCTCGAGCCAGCGGCGTCCCCTTCGACCTCCGCAAGAGCAACCCTTACTGCAGCTACGAGGACTTCGATTTCCAAATTCCCATCGGCTCCCGAGGCGATGTTTACGACCGCTTCCTGGTCCGCATCGCGGAGATGAAGGAGAGTGTGAAGATCATCCGCCAGGCGATGGATGGCCTACCCGAGGGCGACTTCCGCACCAGCGACCGCAAGATCGCCCCTCCACCCCGCGCTGAGCTCGACACCTCGATGGAGTCTCTCATCCACCACTTCAAGCTCTACACCGAAGGCTTCCACACGCCCGTTGGGGAGGCTTATGCCGGTATCGAGGGGTCGAAGGGCGAACTGGGCTTTTACATCGTGAGCGACGGCTCTAACCGTCCCTACCGCTGGCACGAGCGCCCCTCCTCCTTCATGAACCTGAAGGCGTTGGAAGTGCTGTCCATCGGCAGGCTCATCGCCGACGTCATCGCCATCATCGGCTCCATCGACATCGTGCTAGGAGAGATTGACCGCTAACAACGAAAGCGACCGATAGACACGTCCTTTCATCATGGCGCTCCTTTCGCTCGTCACCGCCTTTTTGGTCGTGGCCGCTCCGGTGCAGAAGGCCGAAACTGTTGGCTATTACATATCGGAGCTACCCTTCGGTGAATCCGACCTGACTTCCGCGTGTTATCTGTTCCAAGGTCTGCCCGGGGTGATGGGTACCAGGTTCGGGTACGCCTTGCGGAGCCAACTTGACTGTGAGCATCATCTCGCTTTGACCCTGTCGAAGAAGAGCCCCGGCGATGGCATCGGCATCCCGGATACCCTCCGTTTCTTGGTAAAGAGGCTGTATTACGATGGTAAGGCCACCGTTCTTGTTCTCCGCAAGGAGGAGCGGGCAACTTATGCCAATGTCTTGCGCACCCAACTGGCCAAGCCCGGCGTCTCGGATATGGACTCGGACTTGGCGAGGGCAATGCTTTGCTACCTGGCCCTTCCTAAGAAAGCCGAAGGCAAGTTCAAACACGGAGTCGTTTCAGAAAATGTGCGGAGCGTCTTGAAAGAGGTCAAACTCGCTGACAGAGTGGAAAAACAGTTCGAGCGAATCAGCATTGTACGGTAGGTATCCTTAGCATTCGATGAGCGAACTCCTCCAAATCGGCAACCCCAACGAACGTCCCCGCATTCCATCTGCGGATGAATTGACGCTTCGATTCTCGGAAAAGGCCATCCAAGACTTGGAGGAGATCAAGTCGCACTACCCCGACCTGAAGTCCTGCATCCTCCCCACTCTCTGGATCGCCCAGCGGGAGTACGACGGATACCTGAGCGGCGAGGCGATTGCAGAAGTCGCCCACCGACTCCAGCGAAGTTATGCCGAGGTCGAGGGAGTCGCGACTTTCTACTCGATGTACAACACCGCCCACCAGCCAGGCAAGCACAAGATCGAGGTCTGCACCTGCCTCTCTTGCCACCTCTGCGGCGCCTATCGCCTGCGCGACTACATCAAGGAGAAGCTTGGAGTAGGCCACGGGGAGACCACGCCAGACGGGATGTTCACCGTGGAAGAGGTCGAATGCCTCGACGCCTGCGACCGCGCCCCGGTGCTGCAAGTGGGAGACGTCTACCACGGCCCCGTGGACAATGCATATGTCGACAAACTCATCGAGGACCTTCGCAACCGCCCGGATTCAACGGTGGTCCAGATGGCAGATGAGATCGTAAAAGTTCACCTGCGATCCAAGACTTAGGGCTTGGGTGTAAATTGGCTCTGGATTCAGAACAGCGTCATTCTGAGTAGCTTGTCAAGCTTCATTTGTCATGTCTCTCACGGGGATTCTTCTCTGTGGTTCCCCAGTTCCGACGGGTCGATGCCTCCTTCAGGAGAAGCCAATAATAGGTCGATGATCTAGCCCAAAACCCGTCGGCGACCACCCTTCCCCGACGCATTCCTAATACTCCAAGGTTCGCAAATGCACGGGCCTTTCAGGGGTAAAAACCCACCGTCGGTGGTCTGAAATCACTTCTACTTCTCAAACCGTCCCCTTCTGAAACGCAAATCGTAAAAAAGGCTGTACGGTCTATAAGAGCGGTCGAAGAGAGACCGCAAGTGGTGACTCATGCAAAGATGTAGGGCATTTACCTTGATTGAATTACTTGTCGTTATCGCGATCATCGCTATTCTCGCGGCGATCCTCTTCCCCGTTTTCGCGCAAGCCAAGGTTGCGGCGAAAAAGTCGGCAGCCATCTCCCAAACGAAGCAGGTTGGACTTGCGGCTATTATGTACAGCGCAGACTACGACGATGCTTTCCCCCTCGCCTATCGACACGATAACGTGCCCGGCATGGGTGGTTTTCCATTCGTTCTTTCCGTTTATCCCTATGTGAAGAGCTACCAGATCTATGTGAGCCCCGCCGGCAAACCAAATGGGGTCACCAATGCGGACTGGGACTACATCTGGTCCTATGGCACGGTTCCCCTCTCCGGAATCAAGCAGATTGGCTACTACACGGTGAGCGATACCCCAATGGCTCAGGTCCTTGGAATCGTTGGCGCACGTCACAACGGCGTCATGGGCTGGGGACAGGCCTATGGCCCAGACGGTCGCTGGGGCAACTACGGATTGCTCTGGAGCGGCCCAATCTCTATTCCAAGCAAGAGCCAGTCCAGCTTGGAGAACGTCTCGGAGCAGGCGCTGATTTTTGATGCGGGCGAACCATTCGCTGATTACGCCTCAAGGGATGCCGGTGTCGAACTCGGATACTGTGCTGGGCTTCGACAAGGTTACAACCCCGGCTCCTGGTCGATTGCAGGCGCAACACCTCGATGGGGCGGCCCTGCCAGTTGTACCGGATGGGTCACCTATGGAGACATGCACCCCATTCCTGCGGCAAGGGCTCAAGAACTCACGAAGGGTCAAACAGTCGTTGTGAGGGCAGACGGCAGTGTCAAGTCGATGGCTCTCGGCAAACTCTATCGAACAGAACCATGCCCCGGTGATCCATCGGCTCGATGCATGGTGTCTTTCCAAGCGCAATGAAAAACCTAGGAATCATTTTGTGTCTTGTTGTTTTGACTGCGATCCTTGTCGGATGCTCGGGTGAAGCCGCCTCTACGGCAACTCCTGAAGATAAGCAAAAGATCGAGTCTCTGGCAAATCGGGGGGTTGGAGGAGACCCCTCCGCGCCATAGGTGCTTAGGATCCTTCTCTGGCCATCGTCAGAGAAGGATCAGCCTGTAGGATGCAGGTCCCAAGTTCTATGCCCGAAGTTCTTACCGAAGGGTTGGATCATTTGAATCCACCCATTATTCTCATCAATCTAGCAAAGCATAGCCTTTATCAACGGTGATCTATGAAATCTATAAAAAGAGCCTTTACCCTCATTGAACTACTAGTCGTTATTGCGATCATCGCAATCCTCGCTGCGATCTTATTCCCTGTCTTTGCTCAGGCCAAAGAGGCCGCAAAGAAGTCGACTGAGTTGACCCATCTGAAGCAGTTGGGAACTGCCCACAATATCTATAGTGCCGACTATGACGATACGATCAGTCTCGGCTGGCACTATGATGGAACCTCGGGCTACCTTTGGCATCACGCAATCTATCCGTACACCAAGAGCAACGACATCTTTCTTTCCCCGGCTGGCATGACAAACCCGGGTTGGCGGGCCAACGCCGCCGACGACTCTTGGCGCTATGTGGGAGGCAACTATGGAGCGCCCACACGGGCTTTGGTCAAGAACGGAAACTACTACGAGACGGCGCCGGCATTGCCTCGCGCCCAGTTTGCCGGTATCCCAGATGGCAGTCGCTACGACGGCATCTTCGGCTACGCAAGAGCGAATACAACCAACACGAACGGCTGTTGGGGTTTTTGCAATACACAGAATGTGCCCAGCAAATCGATTACTTCACTTGAGCAGCCCGCGGATTCTGCAATGCTCTTCTCAGCCGGCGAACCGATGGCGGACTTCACAACCTTCGGGTTGGGCACGGAAATCGGCTACTGCGTGAACCGACCTTATAATCCCGGTGGCTTCTCGATCATTGGCGCGACTCCTCGCTACAATGGAGGACCTAAGGACTGCTCCGGTATGGTCGGCCCGAACGACCCTCCTGAATATGGGGGAAGAATCAATATGGGCAAAGGCCAAACTGTAGTTGTCTTCACGGACACTCATGCCAAGACGATGAGCCTCCCTAAATTGTATAGAGGTCAGCCTTGCCAAAGCGATCCTTCAAGGAACTGCCTGATCTCGCTTCGGGCGGAGGGCCAGTAAGTGACCAAAGCTAGTGCTGCCCTTGCCATGTTAGCCACTGTAGGTGCGATGCTCCTGACAGGTTGTGGCTCTGACCAGGCAGATTTGACTCCTGCGGAGAAGCAGTCCCATGAGGAGTATCTGAAGGGCGGCATCAAGTTCGGACCTGACGGACAACCCGCAAATGCTCCGCCTACGGCCACTCCCTAGACGCATCAATGGAACCCCTCCCCAGCGGGGTTCCATTTTCCTTACCACGCAGGCGTCGTCCGAGGCCACTGCAAGCGGCAAAAGAGCCTCCGTTTCTCCCCTAAAAAATGGTCTGTCGCAATCCTGCCGCAGGGAGATCGAAGATCGGGGGGTGACTGGGCAGTTCGTATCCCGGTTCTCCAACCCAGCCGAAGGCTACAACCAGGACCTAGAGCCCCACAACTCTCGATATCGGAGAAGCGGACAACTCTACGGTCCTGGTGTGGCGACGATGCCCCGAAGCGGGCTCCAGATCCTTTCGCTTTATAGGAATGAACAGGAAGCCGGCTCCGCCGTTCTTCGACTGCTCCTGAACCAACAGACATCCGTCCCTCGGAGACTAACCCTAGTTCCCGGTGCTTGGACTCACTACCCAAGCGCCTTCGTTCGTAACCCGGACTTGGCCGGTCCCGGTAAGGGTCATGGCGAAGATTTCCCGGCCCGTATCGAAGGTTCGGGTGAAGAGGATGGTGGAGCCGTCTAGCGACACCACAGGCTCGCGGTCATCCTGATGATCGGTGGTGAGCCGTGTAACGGAACCTCCAGACGCATTCACAATGTGAATCTGCCCCACGACGTCGCCCTCGTTGTCAATAGACTTCACGAAGACGACCTTGGAACCGTCGTGGGTGAAAGCGGGTTCACTCTCGTCTTCGGCAGTAGCAGCCAGCGCGACTGCGCCAGTACCGTTTGCGTTCATGATCCAAACGTCGTCGTTGCCAGAGTTGGAAACGTAGACGATCTTTTCTCCGTTCGGGCTATACCGACCCTGCATGGCGCCATCGGGGAGATTGGTGAGAGCCACCTTCCCGGTGCCGTCGGCGTTCATAGTCCAGAGTTGGGGGATGCCGTCCTCATACGATGTGTAGAGAATCTTGGTCCCATCGGGGCTGAAACAGGGCCAAGCCGTATCCCAGTCCTCGCTGGTGATCTGGGCCAAGCCAGTGCCGTTAGGGTTCATGATGTAGATGTGCTTATACAGGTCCCACACGACGAAAGCGAATTTGGTGGCCTCACGATTAACGGCGATAAACGAGAGGGCGTTGCCGCTCGTATTGATCGCCGTTCGACCAGTGCCGTTGGACTGGATCTGGTAGCCGCGCTCGTTGCCCCCGGCATCCGAGCCGTAGAACAGCGCGAACGGGTTCGAGCCGTTGGTACCCGTTGTCACTCCCGTGGTCGAAGCAGTTGACGTCGTCGCCCCGGTCGCGCCTCCGGTCACACCCGGAGAAGAGTCTCCGCCGGCTCCCCCCCCACCGCAGCCGATGAGAATCGCGGCGGCCAAAAAGAGCACATGAGCAGCCGTGGGTGCCTTCTTTCCTTTTGCAAAACAAAGATTTCCTAGCATCATTGCTAGGAATTGTCGGATTTACTTTTGCGACCGCTCAGGCTGTTTTTGCGCTTAGCCCAACCGTGAGGCGATCCGTCCAAAGCCGGATGCTCCCGCGTAGACGGCATGTCCGCCCAGCATCTCCTCGATACGCAGAAGCTGGTTGTACTTAGCCACCCGGTCAGTCCGATTGGGCGCACCAGTCTTAATCTGGCCGCAGTTGGTGGCGACCGCCAGATCGGCGATAGTGGTGTCCTCCGTCTCGCCCGAGCGGTGGCTCATTACGCTGGTGTACCCGGCTCGCTTGGCCATCTCGACCGCCGCCAGGGTTTCGGTAAGCGATCCTATCTGGTTTACTTTCACCAAAATCGAGTTGGCGGTACCTGTCTGAATACCTCGGCTCAACCTCTCGACATTGGTTACAAATAGGTCGTCGCCCACCAATTGAACCCGATCCCCAATCGCATCGGTGAGAGCCTTCCAAGTGTCCCAGTCGTCTTCGGAACACCCGTCTTCGATGGAAATCAGCGGATATTTTTCCGTTAGGGAAACTAAGTAGTCAACTTGTTCGGAACCCGAACGTTCTCGTTTGTCTCCCGCCTTATATCGATAGGTTCCCGAATCAAAAAACTCAGTCGCCGCCGCATCGATTCCCAGGTAAATTTGCTTGCCCGGTTCATACCCTGCTTTTTGGATGGCTTCCAGGATGTAGTCGAACGCCAAGTCCTGGTTTTCCAGGTTCGGCGCGAACCCACCCTCATCGCCAACCCCGGTATTCAAACCCCGACTCTTCAGAACCGCTTTCAATGTGTGGAACACCTCGCAGCCCATCTGAACCGCCTCAGCAAAGCTGCCCGCCCCAACCGGAAGGATCATAAACTCCTGAAAATCCACGTTCGAATCAGCATGCTGGCCACCGTTTAGGATGTTGAGCATCGGAACCGGGAGGGTGTTGGCGGTCACTCCGCCGACGTAGCGGAAAAGCGGTAGTTTGGCATTAAGTGCGGCGGCTTTGGCTACTGCCAGGGATACCCCCAGGATGGCGTTTGCCCCCAGATTGCCCTTGTTGGGGGTGTCGTCCAAATCCAACAGGAGTTGGTCGATGCCTATCTGGTCGTTGGCGTCATGGTCGAGCAAGGCGGGGGCGATGCGATCGTTGACGTTATCAACCGCCTTTAGCACTCCCTTCCCACCGTAGCGAGACTTGTCGCCGTCACGAAGCTCAACCGCCTCGAACGCACCGGTACTGGCCCCGCTGGGGACGGCGGCGCGGCCAAAGGCTCCGCTTTGCAGGACGACGTCGACTTCGATGGTGGGGTTTCCTCGACTGTCGAGGATTTCGCGGGCGGAGATGTCTTCAATGTAGGGCATGGTGTGAATCTCCTCCGAGATTACCATCCCGACAGGCTGCCGCGAGTCTAGGTAAGATCAACGTTAACGATATGTCTCTCGCGCTCTCAAAAGAGAACTATTTCTGGCACAAGGTCCACTCGCTTACCGGCATCGTCCCCGTAGGCTTCTATATGCTCCAGCACCTGTCGTTGAATTCATTCACGGTTGCGGGGCCGGATCGTTTCGACGGCGTCATCCACTTCTTCGAAAGCCTGCCCAAACACCTGCTCTTGACGCTGGAAGTGGTGGCGATCTGGCTGCCACTGCTGTTTCATGCGGTTTATGGCCTGTTCATCGTCAATCGCGGGGAGCCGAATTACTTCCAAACCAAGTACAAGTGGTCGCAGAACAGGATGTATACGATGCAGCGATGGAGCGGGCTGTTCCTGTTCCTGTTCTTGGCCTATCACGTGGCAACCACGACGATTGCCAAGTACATCGCGGGGACCTCGACGGTGATCGAGTATGCGGCGTGGCAGGAGAAGCTGAGCGCGAACGGTTACATCCTGTTCGTAGTCTACGTCCTGGGAATCCTGGCCGCCAGCTATCACCTCAGCTATGGCGTCTGGAATTTTTGCATCCGCTGGGGGATCACGATCTCAGAGGCGGCGCAGATGCGGATTCAGAAGTTTGCGCTGGGGATGTTTGTAGTGGTGACGCTGCTGGGTTGGAGCGCACTGGTTGGCTTTTTGATCCACGATCCGGGCGGGATGGGCCGGTCGTTGGGTGTGGAGTCGGACCAGGTGACGATGCAGGGCGGGGTCTAGGCATTTCGGTGTCGGGCACTGGCTTTTAGGCTGATGGATGCAGCTATGGACAACAAACAACAAGAGAAGTCCCAGAAGCCGTTCAGGGTAAAGACCAGAGATCTTGGTCTGATTAATCCTGAGTTTGAGGGCCTCACGCCAAATCAAATCCTCGCCAAGCTCGATGAGGAAAAAGACATCAGACGATTTGGTGTAGATTCCATCGCCAGTAGCAACCCGTTGCCGAGCTAGAAAAGCTCGTTTGAAACCACAGATTTACGCAGATGTTCACAGATGGAGAAGAACCACAGAAGGCGCAGGAATCACGCAGAAAAGGCACAGAAGGGCTTTGCGGCGTCAGCGTAGCTTGGTGATCACCCAACCTATCGGCGACATTTGGCTTAGCGCCTTCAGCCCGATAAATCGGGCAGGCTAAAGCGGCAATAAATTGCCGCACTCTATATAGCCTGCTACTCCATCGTGATTCGGATCGCGTCTATCACCTGATTCAAATCAGGGAGGGCGGCGTATTCGTAGATTGGGTTGTAGCCGATGTGGACGTCTTCTCTTGCCACCAGTTGCGGTGGAGAGAGGAAGAGGTTCCATCTTTCGGGGATTCTCGTCATCTCGGCGATGACCGTTTGGCCGAAGCCGCCGGTGCGGTTGTCTTCATGGACGACGACCAGTCTTCCCGTCTTCTCCACCGACTTCGTGATTGTCTCGTAGTCGCAGGGGACGATGGAGCGGAGGTCGATGATCTCTACCGAGGCTTCTCCGGCCAGCTTAGTAGCGGCTTCTTCGGCGAGTTCCAGGCAGTTACCCCAGGTAACGAGAGTGACATCCGTTCCTTCTTTGGCCACCTTGGCCTTGCCGAATGGAATTGGCTCGACCGCGGCGACATCGACCTGCTTGCGGAAGATGTGCTTGGGGATGAGGATGAAGTGGGGATCGTCGCCCTTGATGGCGGTCCAGAAAAGGCCGGCTGCGTCTTCAGGGGTGGAGGGGATGGCGACTTTGAGGCCGGGGGTGTGGGCCAGATAGGCTTCATTGGCCTGGCTGTGCCAGAGCGATCCGCCGGGAAGGTACGCGCCATAAGGGGCGTAGATGACGCAGGGGCACTTCCACTCGCCGAAGGTTCGCCAGCGAAGAGTGCTCATGTTGGCGGTGATCTGGTTCCAGCCGGGGGCGATGAAGTCGATGAACTGGAGCTCGAAGACCGGCTTCATCCCCCAGGAGGCCATGCCGATGGCGGTGCCCATGATGGTGGCCTCGGCGAGGGGGGAGTTAAATACCTGCTTCGGGAATGCCTCGCTGAGTCCCTTAGTTAGGCCAAAGACGCCGCCTTTGGGGTCTTCGATATCCTCTCCGAAGAAGACAACATTGGGATCGTCTTCCAGAGCCTTCTTGAAGACCTGGTTGATGGCGGCGACCATGGTCTGGCGACCGGGCTGGATCGGGGGAGCTTCCGCCGGGATGACGTCGCCGAAGTTGAAATGGAGGGTTTCGCCGGGCAGAGGGTCTTGGTCCTTCTCGGCGCGCAGGTAGTCCTCATCGACCTGGCTGTTGACCTCCTCCTGAATCCGGTTGAACTCCTCCTCGGTCAATTCGCCGGCCTTGATCAGCTCCTCTTTGAGCAAGCGGATCGGGTCGCGGTGGGACATCTCCTCAATGTCCTCCAACTTGCGATAGACCCGGTGGTCGTCGGAAGAGGTGTGGGAAGAGAGGCGGTCGAGGTCGGCCCAAATGAGGGTGGGACCGTTGCCAGATCGTGCCTTCTCGGCTGCCTTCAATCCTACTTGGAAAACGTTTTCAGGGTAACGGGCATCCACTTTTACGATGTTCTCGGGGTTGAGCGTGCCGATGTTGAAGGGGAGGAACTTATCGGTGGGAGTAGAGATACCGTACTTGTTGTCCTCTACCACGAAGATCACAGGCAGCTTCTCTTGCTGGGCAAAAGCAAGGGCCTCATAGAATTCGCCCTGTCGACTCGCCGCATCGCCGACGCTGGCGATTGCAAGATTGGGCTGACCGTTGAGCTTCATGGCCCAAGCCGCACCGCAGGCTGGGATCAGGGAGCCGCCGGTGGGGGTGCAGACACTGAAGACGTTGTGCTCTCGACTGCTGTAGTGGCCGGGCATCTGCCGACCGCCGGAACTGCTGGCCCGCTTGGCGAAATAGGCGAGGGCCAAATCGTAGTTGGTGAGGCCCCGGGCGAGCATGATAGCGCGGTCGCGGTAGTAGGGGAACAGATAGTCGTCGGAATCCAGAGCATAGCAGAACGCTCCCAGGGCTTCATGCCCCATCCCGCTGACTTGGAACCAGCCCTTGGACTGGCGCAGGAGAATGCCTTCACGGCGGTCTCCCTCGCGGCTGAGCATCATCAGTCGGAGGTAGTCGAGCTTGCTATAGGATTTACGGGCGGGAATCACAGACATGAAAATGGGGTACCTCGTTTCTTCGTTGAAACGGCGCGCCGACTGGCGGCCTGTGGCCCGAAAGTATACCGGGCCCGCCAACAAAAAGGCCCCCGCGCCAGAGCGCGGGGGCCTTTCCGCAATCAATTTCTAGAGACTAGAACTTGACGCTGAGCTGGGTGCCGATGAGGCCACCTCGTGATCTCTCTTGACCGAAGAAGCCGAATCCGGCGGTGAAGTCGTCAGACCTCTCTTCGGAAACCTGCCAGAAGAGGCGGAACTTGGTCGTTTCGGAAAGTCCGAAGTTAAAGCCAAGCGTGAACCAACTTTGGCTAGGCTTACCGCCCCAGTTGTCTTCCAGGTCCCAAGCATTGCGCTCGTAGCTGGCCATGAGGCTGCTGTTCGAGGACAGTGCGTAGTCCACTCCGATCTTAAAGGTCGTAACCTTGTCGTCTCGGTCGAGCATGGACGAGTCGGTGTCGCGACCCTCCATGAAGGAAGCGTGGCCGCTGATCTTCAGGTTGTTGCTGAGTTGCAGCCAACCACTGACGTTAAAGCCCTGCAGGTCGTTCGGATTCCAGTAGGTTCCGATGCGGCCCCAGTCGCCGGGTGCAGCGTAGAGAGGATCGATCGACTTATAGCCGGCGCCGATGCCCCACTTGTCGTTCTTGCCGCCGTACTTCAGGCCGACCCACCAAGCCGCGTTGTCCTCGTCCACAACACTCGAGTTGTTGTAGTTGAGGTCGCTCTTGCCGTATCCGCCGTAGATGCCAAGCTGGCCACCGAGCTGATACTTGAAGTCGCCTCCGTAGACCACGACGCGGTTGAACATGTCGAAGGTAGAGCTGCCGTTATTGGCAACCTCGTTGCTGTCCAGCCACAGGTAGGCCAGATTGATGTGGCCCTTGTCGCCGAGAGGC
>CAZCSP010000040.1:0-31649 GCA_964501275.1 uncultured Fimbriimonadaceae bacterium
GAGACCCAGTCGGGCGACGTTTCGGCATACATTCCGACCAACGTCATCTCGATCACCGACGGTCAGATATATCTGGAGCCCGACCTGTTCTTCGCCGGCGTCCGCCCCGCGATCAACGTCGGTATCTCCGTTAGCCGCGTGGGTGGAAACGCCCAGATCAAGGCGATGAAGCAGGTTGCCGGTAAGTTGAAGCTCGAAATGGCCAACTATCGCGACGTGGCTGCCTTCAGTCAGTTTGCCTCCGACTTGGACAAGGCCACCCAGATGCAGCTCATCCGAGGCCAGCGCCTTACCGAACTTCTAAAGCAGGACCTGACCACGCCGTACACGGTCGAAGACCAGATCATCGCCATCTTTGCGGGCGGCCAGGGCGTCTTGGACGACCTGACGAACGATCAGGTGAAGTCCTTCGAAGCCGCGCTCCTCAAAAACATCCACGAGCGATACCCCGACGTCGTCGAAGGCATCCGAACCTCCAAGGCGATCAGCAAAGAGAACGAAGAAACCCTCACCAAAGCGATCAAGGAGTTCGCGGCGAACTTCAACTAAATGCTTGAATGCTAGATTGCTTGATTGTCGAATCAATCCAGCAATCCAGCATTCTAGCAATCCAACATTCTAGCAATCCATGGCTACTCTCAAGCAGATCCGACAGCGAATCAAAACCGCGAAGAACATCCAGCAGATCACGAAAGCGATGAAGCTGGTGGCCGCCGCGCGATTGAAGAAGGCGACCGACCGCGTGTTGGAAGCCCGCCCCTATGCCGACAAGCTGAAGGAGTTCATGGGGTCACTGGCCAATGCCGGCGAACTGCCACGGCACCCCCTGATGGAGCAACGCGAGATCAAGCGGGCTATCCTGGTGTTGGTCACCTCGGAGCGCGGCTTGGCGGGCGGCTACAACACGTCCCTCATCCGCAAAGCCGCCGACTTCATCAAGGCTTCCGACTTCGACATCGAACTGATCACGGTCGGCAAGAAGGGTTTTCAGTTCTTCAGCAAGCGGGGCTACACCATCCGCCACTCGGTCACTATGCCGTCGGCGGGCGCGACGCTGGACAATGCGGTTGAGGTCACCAAAGTCACTCGACAGGCCTTCGAATCGGGCGAAGTCGATGCGATCTTCGTCTGCTATAGCAAGTTTTACTCCGCCATCCGCCAGGTTCCCCAATTGGTCCAACTCCTCCCCATCGAGGCGCCGGTCCAGGAAGAGCTGAAGACCGGATACGCCCCCGAGATTGAATTTGAGCCTAACGCCGAAGCCGTCTTGGAAGCCCTCCTCCCCCGCTACTTCCAGACCCTGGTCTGGCAGTCGCTGTTGGAAGGCACGGCGTCCGAGTTCGGCGCCAGAATGACCGCCATGACTTCGGCCACCGACAACGCCGGAAAGATGATCCACTCCCTCACTCTCAAGGCCAACCGAGAGCGGCAGGCAGGCATCACCAAGGAAATCCTGGAAGTCGTCGGCGGCGCAGAAGCATTGAAAGGCTAGACCCTCCCCCTCCTCCAAGTGGTTCGTCTTGGAGGAGGGGCCGGGGGAGGAGGTCTCACTTGTAGTTGCCGCCGGGCCCGCATAGAACTCCGCAATCCCCAATCCGAAGTCCGAAATCTCGGTAGGAGCCCCGGTACATAGTTCCTCCAGCTACAAGTTCAAACCCCTCCATCCCCAACCCCTTCCTCCCCGACCTTCGGGGAGGAAGGGGCTTTCGGAAGCAAGAAGCTCACTTCTCAAAGTGCTGGTAATCCTTGTTTCCCGACCAATTCCCGCCCCACTTCCAACCGCGCCTTAGGAAGGTGCGCACCACCGCCGAGTCTCGCGTGAGGGTGCCGGGTCTGATTGGATCATAGACTCCGGTCGCCTTCCCGTCTTTCGATATGTATGGGTTTTGATTAGGATTAATGTCGATAGCCCGCCCATAGGCGTGGTTGGACAAAGCTCTGATTTGGCCGCTCGCCGTCACCTGCCCCCGGTAGTTGAAGCCTGAAGAGTTGTTGTCCGCCATCGACCGGTGATCGTCCCAGCCGTAGCGCACCACCGGCACCACTTTGCCAATCGGGAACTTCGCCTTTCGGATCTCCTCAAAGATCTGCTCGACCTCTTGGGCCAAATCCCTACTGACGACGATCTGGCCCTCGCGCTCCAAGCCATCGAATCCGACATACCGAACAGCCACAACCTCCATCCGATCCAGAACCTTTTGAGGAAACTTATTCCCAGAAAGCGCTTCCTGCAGACTCATCCGGCTATCGATCTTCACTCTCGAGGCAACGTGCGTTTCGGGTGGAGGTAGCTCTGTTTTTGGGATCACCTCCACTTTCTCGGCGATGGTTTTTGACGGCGGAGTGGGGCGAAATGGCCAGAGGATGACGGTTGCGATCGCCAAGAGCGCAACTCCCAAACCAAATTCTAACCACCTCTTACCACTTAACGTCAAGCCGACGAACACCCCCAATCACATGAAATGTAGGCGGCGGATGCATTGTGCCGCCGTCGCACGCCGCATATCCCGTAGACCCTGGGTGGCTCGTGCGATGGCGGTTGCCGCAAGTTCGGTGTCCGGGATGCAGAGAAGGTGTGTCTCGGCTCGGAGGCAAGCTTCCCAGCGACCGCCCCGGCACAAACCATCCGGGGTCTACGATCCTGGTCAACCATTCCTTATTGTATTCCCCGCCCCTAACTGCCCTATAATCAGCCATGCTCAGCGCCGCCGCTCTCTATCTCATGCATCTTC
This sequence comes from uncultured Fimbriimonadaceae bacterium, assembly GCA_964501275.1. Classification (GTDB taxonomy): domain Bacteria; phylum Armatimonadota; class Fimbriimonadia; order Fimbriimonadales; family Fimbriimonadaceae; genus 55-13. Next base: position 2,733 of record CAZCSP010000040.1, read on the forward strand.
AAAACAGCCCCCTTGACCTGGCAGCCCTCGAACAGCTCATCGCCAAAGACAAACCAGCGGCAGAGGCGATGGTTCGGAAGCATATTCCGGCTGACGACTTGGCAAAGGGAGCGGTGCCTCGGGACCAAGGACGGCGGGTTTTGTATGCGGTCGAGTCTGGGGCGGGCAATCATACCGTGGCGGTAGCAAGGGAAGGAAAAACCCTCCTGAACCTCGCTAAGATGGAAACCAACCTATACCTGGGTATCCAAGCCTATCCCGAGGGTGAGGCGTTCCTTGCGGAGTATGTGGTGGATGGCAAGTCCCTACGCTCGGGGCTCCAAGTGGAAGTCTACGACCCAAACCCCTTCGTCCTCGCTCCCAATGGCGGACGCAAAGGCGAGTTGCGAGATATGGGGGAGTGGAAGAGCCAGATTTTTCCGGGCACAACTCGCAAATGGTACATATATCTTCCATCAAACATAGACCAAACCAAAGAGCATCCCGTCCTCATCGCGACTGACGCCCAGTGGGATCGGGATTGGATCGCCAACGGCCTGGAGAATTGCGCCCGCGAGGGCCTGATCCCGCCCACCGTCGGCGTCTTTATCGAGCCCGGCCAGAACACGCCAGGAACTTACAGCAACCGATCCACCGAATACGACACCCTCTCGCCCAAGTACACCCAATTCCTGCTGGAGGAAATCCTGCCCCAGGTAGAGAAGGTCGTGAAGCTCAGCCCGGACCCCGCCAAACGGGCTCTGACCGGGATGAGTTCGGGCGGCATCTGCAGCTTCACCGCCTGCTGGGAGAGGCCGGACCAGTTCGGCGTCGCCCTCAGCTTCATCGGCAGCTTCGCCAACATCGCCAGCGGCCCCAACCGGCGAGAAGGCGGACACAACTACCCGTTCCTCATCCGTAAGACCGAAAAGAAGCCGATCCGCGTTTTCATGCAAGACGGCGAGAACGACCTGCAAAACGACCACGGAAGCTGGTGGCTATGCAACCTCATGATGCAAGACGCCCTCCGCTACAAAGGCTACGACCACGTCTGGGTTCCAGGGAAGGGTTTCCACAACACGAAGCACGCAAGACGGGTTTTTGATCAGGCTCTGAAGTGGTGGTTGGGGGGAGGGCGTTAGGGGTTGGGTGTTAGGCGTTAGGAAAACCTGACCAATCTGACAAATCCGACTGACCTGTCAGATAAGTCAGATAATGTTCAGTCCGATTCCACCAAGACCCAAAACCCAAAACCCAAAACCCAATGCCCAACACCTAAAACCGCAACACCTTCTTCACCTTCCGCCGGAATCCTCGCCACCCCATTTGCCGACAAAACCCCGTTCTTAACCCGCAACTCCTTAATCCGAATCGCCCCGAACAGCTTCAGGTCCTTGTCCAAGTCCAGCACCGGGTTGAGCACTTCGAGAACGGCCTTGGCGGCAATCGGATTCGCTTCTTGTCCGCCGACGAAAACCTTCGCTTCCTCGATCACAATCGCGTTCCCGTCGGGCGAAGCCAGCTTCCCCTCCAAGCGGATGTCGGCGACGAAGGACACGAAACGTCCGGTCCCTTCAAACACCGCCTTTCCCTCAGAGAGCGTGATCTTCATGCGGGAGATGGCGGGAAACCGCTTCAGGACGAACGCCTCCAAAGCCGCCTCCTCAACTTCCACCGACCCGGTTCCCACCCCACTCTTGGTCAAGCGGATTTGGCCCTTGGATCGCGCCAGACCGAAGTCGAACCGGCATCCAGGAATGCGGGACTCCAGCCGCTTCACCCTCAAACCGGTTAACTCAAAGTCGGAAAGCTCGATCTTCAACTCATCCAAGCGCCCATACTGCGACCCCTCCGGTTGAGTGAAAAGGGGCAGACCGTCGGTGGAGAATTGGGAGGCGGTGATGGTAGCGGACTTGAACCGGCCTCCCATCGCCTGAAAGGGATCCAGCTTGGTCCGCACTTTTACCTGTTTGGTATCGCCCTCCAGGCGGGTGGAGATGTCCCGCGCGGCGGCGTTCTCGAACCTGCGGACCTCAGACGAGCCCACCCCGAACAGCAATCCTGCCAGACCCATGGCGACTAGGAACAATGGGCCGCCATCAACGGTTTATTAAGAGCGTAGTTCATACTTAAAGCCGCAGCGTCGCGGCTGGTTTGCGTTTTGGGATATTAACCCATCGCCGACCTTCTTTGTGGAGAATTTAGGATGTCTGAGACTCTAGTCGACCCAATCGCGCCCGAAGTGGCCGATTCGTACGATCTTTTGCGCGCCGAATGCGGCATCTTTCCTACCGGCGATCTGGTGCTCGTGGAGTTGGCCGGCGATGACCGTAAAGGCTGGCTCCAAGGCCAGGCCACCAACAACCTGCGATCCCTGGATTTTGGCGCTTCCTCGGCCTTTTGCATCTGCGAGCCCACCGGCCAGATCGTCAGTGTTTGCGAAATCTGGTCGCTCAAAGATCGCTTCCTGATCGCCCTTCCCAAGAAGGCGCTCGATGGCTTCCTCAAGCGCGTTGAGCAGATGGTGATCCTGGAGGACGTGTTCGTCAAAACCCTGGACGACCACCGCCTCTTCAGCATCCAAGGACCCGACGCCACCTACCGCCTGAGCCAGCTCTTCCAACTCCCAACCCTCGACGCCAACGAGAGCGAATTCGAAGGAGCCCAAGCCGTCCTGCTCCGCTCGAATCGCGCGGGTCTGGGCGGGTGGGATGTGGTCTTGCCCTCGTCGGCAAAAAAGGCCATTGCCCGACTTGAGAAGGAGTTCGAGGCGATCCATCCCGATGCGGCGGAGATCGCAAGGATCGAATCGGGTATCCCCCGGTTCGCCCAGGACATCACTCCCAAGACGATGCCGCCCGAACTGGGCCAGGGCTTCGATTCGCGGCACGTCAGCTATAACAAGGGTTGTTACACCGGCCAAGAGGTCCTGATGCGGCTGCACAGTCGGGGCCACACCAATAAGACCTGGATGGGCCTGGTGGCGGATGAGCCGTTCGAAGTCGGCAACCCCATCAAACACCCCCGCCGCCCCGATGCCGGGGAGGTCTCCAGTGCCGCCCTCTCCCCTGCCAACGGCTTCATCGGCGCGGCGACCTTACGCAATGAGGCCGCGCAGGACGGAGAGTGGGTCACCATCGAAACGCACAACGGCCCCATCCAAGCCGAAGTCCGAGAGATGCCGATTCTGAGAATGGAGTAAAGCCCCTTTCTCCCCAGCGGGGAGAAAGGGGTTGGGGATAGAGGGGGGAACTTGTAGCCGAAGCAGCAATCAAAACGGAATCAGGGTGCTCAAGCAAAAGCCAGAAACAAGCCACATCGTAATGCCCTCGTTTCTTCATTCCCTAACACCGCATGCCGCAATGCCCCAATGCCGTTCCCGCCCTACGCTGCCTTCTTCGCCCGCATCGCCGCAAAGTGCCCGCCCAAAAGACAAACCACCACGAAACCGCCCGCGACGGTAAGGATTCCCGCTGGGAGCCAGTCTTGGGTCTTGAAGAACTTGGGAGCAAACTGGCCCAGAACGGCTACCGCCAAGGCCAGCGACCCGATCCTCCCCCACCTGGGATGAGTCTTCGCCAACGCCACCGTCCCCAGCATCAGCGCCCCAATCACCACGCCCGCAATGAGGGATGGCATCGAGTTTTTTGACGCATACCCATAGATGCCGAGACCGATATTGAGGAGCGAGAACAGGATCAAAACGGTGTTGAGCCAGGGCATGGTCAGAGGGTACCCGGCAAGCCCGTCAGGGCTTGGGCTCGTCGTAGAGGGCCAGCAAGTAGCCTGCCCCCCTTCCCGCCCCCTCCCGAAGGAGAATGCCCTTCTCCACCAGGTCCGTCAGGTCTCGGAGCGCGGTGTCGTGGGAACTGCCTGTCAACTTGCTCCACTTGGCATTGGTGAGTTTGCCGAAGAAATCGTCCAGCAGAATAGCGAGCATCTTGCGCTGTCGCTCGTTGAAGGCGACGTGGCTGTGGGTCTGCCAAAACCTCCCTTGGCGCGACGTCTTCGCGAGGGCGGTTTCCGCTTCTCGCAACGCCCGCTCAAAACAGGCTACGAACCACAGGAGATAGGCCGTGATGTCCAAGTCGGCTTGGCGCTGGGTCTGCTCCAGGATTTCGTAGTACTTCTTGCGCTCCCTCTGAATCTGGGCCGACATGCTGTAACTTCGCCAGTCCTTCTGCTCCGACCTTGCCAGCGCGTAGTCCATCAACGCCCGCCCGATACGTCCGTTGCCGTCCTCGAACGGGTGGATGGTGACGAACCAGAAATGGGCGATGGCGGCTTCGATGAGGCCGTTCGCCTCTTTGCCCTCATTTAGCCAGGCCAGAAAACGCTCCATTTCGGCGGGAACCAGTTTCGAATCGACAGCTTCAAAATGAACCTTCTCCCGCCCCACCGAACCAGACACAACCTGCATCGGGGTGTCTCGCCAGGTTCCGACTTGAATTCTCTGCACTCCGCTACGCCCGGTAGGGAAGAGTGCCGAATGCCACCCGAACAGGCGGTCGGCGGTGATCGGTTGTCGGTAGTTCTGAGTGGCGTCCAGCGCCATCTCAACCACGCCGTCCACATGGCGATCCGCCTCCGGCAATCCGGCAATGTCCATCCCCAGCCGCTTTGCCACGGAAGATCGGATTTGGCCCTCATCGAGATTGTCGCCTTCGATCTCGCTTGATTTGCGCACCTCCTGCACCATGGCATCCAGCGAAGCCTCCTGCCGCAAACCAAACCCTAAAGCCTCCATCCGCCCATCCACCAACCCAAGCCGGTAGCTGGCTTGGGACAGATGCTCCGTCAACATCTCCACTCGCCAAGTGAATTTGGGCCAATCAGGAAGCTCATGAACGTAGGCCATGCGTCGATTATATCACGTAATCGACGCGAAAAATGCGGTGTTTAGGCATGGCGGCATAGCGGCTTTCGAGGCTGGATTGCTGTTTTGCGTCGATTAGTCGGTGAAAACGACGCACTTTTTGCGTTGTTTCCTGCGCTTAATCGACGCACTCTCCCGAAAAACCGCAGTGCCCTGAGGGACTTGCGAAAATCGAAGTCAGCCCAGTTTGAACAGTTGCGCTCCGAGCCCCCTTGAGGGGGTTGGGGGTGTGGCCAGGTTCCCCATTGGTATCCAAAGAGTCCAAGCCATGGTCGATCCAACCTACAGGCGGAGAACCGTGTGCCACCCCCAACCCCCTCAAGGGGGCTCAGAGCGCGAATCTTACAAGTCCCTGCCGAATGCCTAATGCCGCAATGCCGTTATGCCGTCTCCAAGTATCCTAATGAAGATGGTCGAGCGATCTTTGGACTCGGAGGTTCAGTGGTTGAAGGGGGTAGGGCCGAAGGTGGCGCCAGCTTTCCACAAACTCAATATCTTCACCGTCGAAGACCTGCTCTATCACCTCCCCCGCCGCTACGAGGATCGCACCCAGATTCCGCCGATCAACCGCATCCGCCCTGGGCAGTATGTGACGATTCGCGGAAACCTGCGGAGCGTCGGATCTCGACCCATCAGCGGGGGCCGAGTGATCGTGAAGGCGATTGTGGACGACCCGACTGGCACCGTTGCCCTCACCTGGTTCAACCAACCCTGGATCGCCCGCAAGTTGGGCGACTATCGAGGCGACATCGTAGCCTACGGCTTGGCCAAAGAGGCGGACTTCGGCTGTGAGATAGCCGCACCCGAGTTTGAGTTGATCGAGGATGAAGAAGACGCCGCCGACTTCGCCCGGATCATCCCCGTCTACCCCGCCACGGAAGGCCTGCCCCAAAAGACCATTCGCCGGGCGGCGCGGGCGGCACTGGAGCAATACCTAGGCTACGCCACCGACCCCCTCCCTCCCTCCATCCTAAAAGCCGAAATGCTCCGCCCCATCCGCTGGAGCCTCCGCGAAATCCACCAGCCGACCTCCGAAGAATTCCGCCTCCAGGCCCGCCAAAGGCTCGTCTTCGAAGAGTTCTTCTACCTCCAAGTCTCCTTGGCGATGAGGCGGGCAGAGACGCAGCAGGAGTTGGGGATTGCGTTTCCGATCGAGGAGATCAAGAAGGGCTTCTCGGCATTGCGGCGTTACGGTGTTTCGGCACAAGGACAGGACGGCGTTGCGGAAAGACCGAAAGACCGTAACGCCGAAAAGCCGAAAAGCCGAAAAGCCGCCTTGGTCGTCAAAGAGCGCCACGACGCCCACCTCTTTGAAGCCGAACAAGAAGCCAAGCGCGAAGGCGTCCCCCTCTGGGACCAGATTCACCAGATGCTCCCCTTCGACCTGACCGGGGCGCAGCGGCGGGTGATCGAGGAGATATGGTCGGATATGGCCCAACCCCACCCGATGAACCGACTGGTGCAGGGCGATGTGGGCTCCGGCAAGACGGCGGTGGCAGCCTGCGCGATGCTGGCGGCGGTGCGGTCGGGCTACCAGGCGGCGATGATGGCTCCCACCGAGATTCTGGCGGAGCAGCACTACAACAACCTGCGCAAACTGTTCGAACCGCTGGGGATCGAGGTGGCGCTTCTGGTGGGCAAGCAGAATTCGCGGGAACGGAAGAAGGCCCTCCAAATGACCGACTCCGGTGAGGCCAAGATTGCAGTGGGAACCCATGCTCTGATCCAAGAGGGGGTCACGTTCGACCGCCTGGGCCTGGCGGTGATCGACGAGCAGCACCGCTTCGGTGTCCTGCAACGGGGGGCGCTCAGGGAGAAGGGGCTGGGCAACCCCGATGTCCTGGTCATGACCGCCACCCCAATCCCTCGCACCCTGACGATGACGCTCTACGGCGACCTGGAGCTAAGCGTGATCGACGAGTTGCCCCCCGGTCGCAAGCCGATTAAGACTCACTACAAGTCGAACACGAACCGGACCTCGGTTTACGAGGGGGTTCGGAAACTGGTGGAAGAGGGGCGGCAGGCGTACTTCGTCTGCCCGATGGTGAGCGAGAGCGAGAAGATGCAGGCCCAAGCCGCCACCGACCTCGCCTACCGCCTCCAGACTGGTGTCTTCCAGGATATGCGCGTCGGCCTCCTGCACGGCCAGATGAAGCCTCGGGAGAAGGAGGAGACGATGGAGCAATTCCGCGCCCATGAACTGGACATCCTGGTCAGCACCACCGTCATCGAGGTCGGGGTGGATGTGCCGAACGCCAGCGTCATGGTGATAGAGGACGCGAACCGGTTTGGTCTATCCCAACTCCACCAGCTCAGGGGAAGGGTGGGCCGGGGCGAGCATCAGAGCTACTGCATCCTGATCGCGGATATCAAGGGCGAGGATGCCAGGGAGCGTATGGATACGATGGTGGAGACCAACGACGGTTTCCGAATCGCCGAAGTCGACCTCCGCCTGCGTGGTCCCGGCGAACTGGCCGGAACCGCCCAAAGTGGTAACCGAGACTTCAAAATCGCCGACTTGGTGCAAGATGGAAAGCTCCTGGAGGTCGCCCGCCAAGCCGCGATGAAACTCATCGAAGCCGACCCCCACCTTGAGAACCCCGAGCACCAGGGAATTCTCCGCAAGGTTCAAGAGCGGCGGAGCGAGTTAGCGGTGGTGACGGTTTCTTGAGAAGGGAACGAGGAAACAAGGGAATGAGGGAAGGGACTTGCAGAAGTCGCGATCCGAGCCCCCTCAAGGGGGCTCGGATCGCAGTGGCTCCAACAAAGCCTTTGTCCTTATTCCCTCATTCCCTAACTCCCCTTCACCCATACTAATCCTATGATCCCTCCCGAAGTCACCCCATCTGAACTGAACGCCGAACTCAACAGCCCCAAACCGCCTTTGCTCCTCGACGTCCGCGAGGCAGATGAGTTGGAAATCAGTGCGCTCCCTAACATCGTTCACATCCCCATGAACGAGCTCCCCCAGCGGCTCGACGAACTGGATCGAGAAGCAGACATTGTCGTCATCTGCCGCACGGGGAACCGTAGTGGCAAGGTCACGGCGTTCTTGCTGGGGCAGGGGTTTGCGCGGGTGAGGAACTTGACGGCGGGAATGAACGGCTGGGCGACGGAGGTCGACCCGAGCGTGGCCCAGTACTAAAAAGAAAGGGGCCGGGCAAGTGCCCGGCCCCTTCCACAGGATGGTGAGTCAGAAAAACTAACCCGGTCGTCCGCCGCCACCACCGCCTGGGCGCTGGGGTTCGGCAAACTTGAACGGCTTGCCACCCAATGAGGTGAGCTTGGCCTTTTGCGCATCGGTCAAAACCTTGCCGAGTTCGGTGTTCATAACTTCATTGTTCTTCCGCGACGACTCCTGGAACTGCTCGCGGTCGATCTCCTGGTTCATTACCTTCTCTCGCAAGGATGCGTTGGCGGCCTGCTGTTTGGTCTGAAGATCTTTGATCTTGGTAACCTGCGCATCGCTCAGTTCCAACTGCTTTTGAACTTCGGCGTGGGTCACGGACGAGATGCCCATCTGCTGAATCGCTAACTCTTTGAGCCTGGTCTTCTGATCGTTGGTGAGAATGGCCAGGGTGGCTTTGGCGTTTTCAGCTTGTATCTTTTGAAAAGCGGCGGCTCGCTCTGCTTCGCTCATGTCCTGAAAGCCTTGAAAAGCCTGGCGACCCCTCTCCATCTGCTCTTGCTGGATCGACTGCAACTTGGACTTCTGATCGTCGGTCACCTTGATCTCGGTCTGCACATCCGGTCTATTCACCAAGAAGGCGCCGCTTGGATCAGCAAAACCGCCACGGCCAAACTGGCCAAATCCGCCTTGCCCGCGCCCGCCGCCTTGGGCAAAGCTGGAAACGGCAATCACGGCAACCGCCGCAACGGTGATGAGTTTCATCATTGATTTCATATTAGTTTCCTCCACCCTGGCCCGTGGTATCGGGCGGGCTTGAATGTTTCTTATCCTTGTCCGGATCGTACTTCCGGTTCAGCTCTGGCTGAATGATCTTTTGGCTCTCTTTGCTCATCCGCTTGAACTCGTCGTCACGGAGCTTGCGGGCCTCTTCGGGATCCTTCACGATTCTCGGCGTCAGGAAGACGAGTAGCTCGGTCTTCACATTGTCCTTCGAGGTGGACCGGAAGAGCTGTCCTAGGAGCGGGATATCGCCCAAGAGCGGAATCTTCTTGACCGTCGAAGTGACCTGGTTTCGAATGATGCCGCCAAGGATGATGGTCTCGCCGTCTCTCACACTGACCGTCGTGTCAGCCTGTCGCTGGTTCACGATCGGGGCGTTGAAGTTGGTGAAGCCCTGCAGGTCGTTGGCCGTTTGGGTCACGTCCATCGTGACGTACCCGTTCGCGGTGATGCGCGGGGTGACGGTAAGGACGATTCCTACATCCTGGAACGCGTAGTTGAAGGTCAGGTTGCCGTTGGTATCCTCCCGCGTGCTCAGGACGTAGGGGATGCTTTGGCTGATATTGATCTGAGCCTGAACGTTGTTCGAGGTGAAAATCCTCGGCGTGCTCAAGACTTGGAATTTGGTGTCGGTCTGAAGCGTGTTCAGGAAGCCGGTCAGCGCGCCGCCTGTCAGCGTGTACTTGAATCCTTGCAGCGCGGGGTTGGCGTTTTGCAGGCCAAACTCTGGCCCTGCCGTGCCGGTGCCCGAATTGTTGCCGATCGGGTTCGAGACCGCGTGCTTCCACTCCACGCCAAACTGGGTGGACTTGTCCAAAGTCGCTTCGATGATCATGGTCTCGATCATCACCTGCTCCGGAATTTTGTCCAGTTGGGCAAGGATGCTCTTGAGAAGCTCCATGTTCTCGGGCGTGGCCACCACGATGACGCTGTTGGTGTTGTTGTCCGGGATAACCGTAATCTGGCCCTGCAGGTCGTTCACGTTGACCAATCGGCCCTGGCTGTCGCGACCCGTTTGAGCCGTGGTGCGCCGATTCTGCTGGCCTCCGCCAAACCCGAATCCGCCCTGCTGAACCACCACGTCCGTCGGCAGTGAACCGTCATCGAGCAGATTCAGATCCATGTTGTTGGGGTCGAACTGTTCGCTGTTCAATCCGCCGGGGCGAGAGCCTCCACCGCCACCGGTGTTCCGGTTTTGGTTAGTGGTGCGATTCTGGTTGTTTCGGTTTTGGGTGGTCCCTTGGTTAACGTTGCGATTCCCGCCGCCCGTCATCCCTTGTCGGGTTCCGAATGCCTGCTGCATGAGCTGCGAAATCTGGTCGGCTCTCGCGTTGGCAAGCGGGAACACGAAGGTCGAGTTCTCCAGTTTGATCTCCTGGTCGAGCTCGTCGATGACCTGCTCCACCAGCTTCAGGTTTTCCTCGGTCGCGGTAACGACAAGGGAGTTGGTCCGGGGTTCGCTGACGACCGTGCCAAAGGCGGCTTGGGTGCCACCCAAGCGGGCCGCTGTTTGGAAGCGCTGCTCGATCGGCACGTTCTGGGTGCCGATGCCGCCCCGTCCTCGGGGCGCGTTCTGGGTCAGAACGTTCTGCACTACCGGTGCCAGGTCGTCGCTACTGGCAAACTCCAGCTTGAAGACCTTGGGCTGCTGCGGTTGTTCGGTCTGTTTGTCGATCTGCTTGATCAGATTCTCGACCTGTAGCTGGTCCTTTTGAGGCGCATTGACGATGACCGAGTTAGAGAAATCGTCGCTGGAAGCACGGACCACTTGGGTTCCACCGCCGCCGAATCCGCCCCGGCCAAAGTTGCCGAATCCGCCGGCAAAGTTGCCGCCTCGATTCTGGCCTCCGACCACATTGCCGAATGGGTTACGGTTATTACCGTTGCCGCGGTTGTTGTTGCCGCCCTGCTGTCCGCCGCGGTTCCAGTTATTCTGGCCGCCCAAACCTGCGCCGCCCATCATCTGCATGATCTGGTCCATGGGATTGGGCGTGCTGATGAAGACTTCGTTTACGACCCGCGCAACCTGGCTGGCGTTAGCGTGTTGGATGACGTAGACCTTCAGGACGGGTTGGGAGTTCCGACCCATCTCCTCGATCATTCGCGTCATGCCCTCATCGGGCTGCCATGGCGGTCGACCGCTCCCTCCGCCATCTCGGTTCTTCGCACGAATCACCAGGAAGTTGCCTTCCTTCCGCATCTCGTAGTTCTTGAGCCCGAGGACGGTGTTGAACAGCGTGAAGGCGTCGCTAAGCGGGATATTCTTTGCGCTGACCACCGTCAGGGTGCCAGTGAGGCCCGGATCCTTGACGATGGTGATGCCCGACGTCTTGGCGTACCAGGCCACGATCATATCCACGCTCGTGTTTTGGAAGTTCGGTTTGACCGAGGTCTTGGAATTCTTCAGGAGACCGGTCCAAGCGGGGCCAGAGTTGCTCCCGCCGCCTCCGCCTCCCCCAAAATCAAACTGAGCGTGAACCGCCCACGGGGCGACCATCGCCAAAGCGCATACAAGGGTTTTAATTCGCATTGCCTTCTCCTTCGCTGGCCACCGTTCCGGCGGGAACCTCTCCCTCGGGACGTACCGCAACGGGACCGATCTGGCCTCTCAATCCCTGGCTGATGTCGACGGGGGCAAAGCCTCCCGCCAGCATCGATGAACTGCTAAGTCTTTCCTGCATCTTCACTGTAACCTGCTGTCCGTCCGATCCTTCCAAAGTGAGCGAATCCTCGGTGACGGCTACCACCTTCGCCCGCTTCCAATTCTGTCCTACGCTCAGAAAGTCGCCTTGGCCCGTACTGGGGTTCTCCACGACCGCCTGGATGCGTCCATCCACCGCCGCCGTTCCCGTATACGCCCATCCCGCTTCGCCCCCGGTCAATTCAGCGGGCAAAGCGCTGGGCGAAGCGTTCGCCAAGCCGGTGCTCTTCTTTACTATCGGCATAAACGCATTCTTCGTGGGGTTGTTCACCCTTTCAAAGCGCGCCTTCCGGTCCTCCTCAGTGATGAGGCCCGTATTCGTTGCTACCTTTCGCGCGGTATTGCGATTGGCGGTCGGCTTCTTCCCGGCATCTTCGGGCGCCGTCAGCACGAATGCCGCGACTCCGACGCCGATGAGGACAAGCCAGAACACAGGACTAGTTTTCTTTTTTGGTTGCATTCGTGTTGCCTTTAGTTACAGGTATCGAGGATACCGACTTATACGCGACGACTCCGACGGTCGCTGAGACCAGGTCCGAGTTCGGGTCCGTGGAGGAGACCTGGACCAGGCTGGTGCCCATCCTCAGGTTGCTCGCCTCCAATTGTCTAACGAACTTCATGATGTTTGGGTACGACCCTTCGACGGAAATGAGGAAGGGAAGTTGGACCAGGCCGTCGACATCTACCGTCTTCTGGGGCCGGAAGGCCATCAGTTTAAGTTTTTGGGTGCGGGCATAGGCAGTGATGGATTCCAAGGCCTTTGGCCCGATCTCCTCCACTGGCTCCGCCCAGACCTGGGTGACGATAGTGGCGGTGGTCAGCGCTTTGTTCTCTTCTAGTTTGCGGACTCGTTCCTCCAAGTCTCGCTGAGACCGCGCCTTGCTCGCCGCCGAGGCGGCGACGGTGGGCTTGGGCACGAGGAGCATGAACAGCCCCGTGACCACCAGGATGAGGAGGGCGAGGAGGATGGCCACGCTGGCCCCGGTTTCGGCTTTGGTGCGAAAGCTCAGCATTATCGCGTCCCCTTCTTCTTGGCTTCAACCAGCGGGAGGTTGCCCACCGGAAAGGCTTGGATGGAAAACTGCACGACCGGCGTCTTCTCGATCTCGCCGTTGTTCGCAAAGACCAGCTTCACATCGCGGAACCGGGGTTCGGTGGTGAGCGCCTGGAGGTAGGCCGCCACCGCATCGCTGTTGGCCGCCGTGCCTCGGATATACATCACTTTGCCACGCTCATAGGTCGTGCCCGTCAGCCACAGCCCTTTGGGCGTGTAGTTGGAGAGCGTGGTGTAGACGTCGCCGGGAAGCTGGGCCGGGGTCAGGGCGCGCTTCAGCGTGTCAGCGGTGGCGTTCAGCTTCGTGATGTCCTCTTCCAACCGCTTGGCCACGTTCCGCTTGTCGTTCAGTGTCTTGTTCCACCGGGCGTTTTCGACGCGAACCTTCTCGGCTGCCTCTGAGTGCTCCACATAGACGAGCAGGGCCATGAGGGCGGCGGATGCGCAGAGCAGCGCCGCCAGACGCGTTCGGTTGGACTGCTTGGCCTTCTCGCGCTTCTCGACCGCTTCTCGGGTCTCCAACTGAATCCCCAGGCGGTCCAGTGGCTGGGTCAACGATTCGAGAGTAGTGGAGTTGGTCTTGTTGGCGGCTTCCGCAAATGGGAACCCTCCGGCGGCGATAGTCGGAGCCGGGGGCAGGCCGACGGCTTGGAAGGATCTCGCGATCTCCGAAGAGATGAGTTCGGGATTGGCGGGCATGGGGGCCACTCGCGAGTAGCGAAGCTCGCCTCCCGAAAGCAGGTCGATCGCCAGCCCCTCCGAAGTCTCTTGGGCGACGACGGCGTCTTTCATGCCCAGCGACTCGGCCAGAAGCATCGCGCCAAACGCAGCCGGGACGACCCGGTCGATCTTAAACCCGGCGTCGCGGGCCTCGCCTTGCAGTCGAACAAGATCGGCTTCCCGCATCGCCGCAACAATGGCCAGCCGCCCTTCCGAGTCCAAGTCGTCGGTGAGTCGGAAGGAGTAGGCCAGTTCGTGTAGGGGAACCGGGAACATCTGCGCCATCTGGGTGCGCAGGATCAGGTTGATCTCGCTTGCCGAGGCGTTGGGGACGCGCAGGGCCTTGATGAAGGTGGATCGGCGCGAGACGGCGACTACAATGGAACCTCCGCCGACCTTGGAGGAGAGTTCGGCGAAGTTCGCTGCTCTCACATACTGCTTGGTTCCGGCATCGAAAGCAATGGCCTCTCCGGGAGACCACTCCACCACGCGCTGGATAAGGGGAGCGCTCATTGAACCCCCTTTAATGTCGTCGTCGTCACTGGATCAAGCTCCCATCCCCAAATATCCAAGACGTTGGAATAGGGCGGCTGTTCAATACGAATCACTTTAGGGGTTCCATTTTCTAGGGCTATTGTCGCTTGCAGGGATACACGGGTCGAGCCGGATTGGCCGATGGCCCGAACCAGGAAGGATCGCGAGTTCACTTCGAAGAACCCGGCAACCTGTTGGAGAAGGGCGAGATTGTTCAGGCCGGGCACGTCGAGGAGTTCGCCAAGCTCGTTGAATCCGCTGCTCTGGCGGGTCACAATGGCGCTGGCGGCATCCGGGGGGAGGTTGGGGATGGTCAGCAGGACCTCCTCGCTCACCGTGTTCAAATTGATCTTCCCCGTCTGGTTCTGCCCGCCGACCGTACACTCGTTCAGGATGGTGCGGGCGGTCTGCGCGGTGACTCCGGGTACGCCCAGAACCTGGCCGATGTCCGCAAAGCCTCCCCCGGGGCGGCTAGCGATGATCGCCTGGGCGACCGGAAGCGCCACCTGGGCGCGTTGGACCAACTGGGCAGCAGTAGCCTGGTTCACATTCAACTTGCCCTGCCCCGTTGCATTCAGGGCCATCGACATGGAATCCACGGTGACCAGCTCTTCCAAAGGAAGTTCGATCTGGGCGCCGGTACTGGTTCGGGTGGGCTGGTTGGTCCGCTCGATGTCGGTGCGCACGGTATAGAGATCCCGGGCCGTCACCCCCTTCACCAACAGCAGTTCATCAACGGACTGGAAGAATCCAAGCTTGGCGTTGTAGGGGTTGACGAGGTTGTTGTAGTACTCATCCTTGCCCCCTCCGGGCCGAGGTTGCCGCGCCTCTTCTCGCCAGTCGAGGATCGCATCCACCTGGTCGGGGTCCAAGGGCAGGAGTTCCAGGTGGGCCTGGGTGGCGGTATTGATATTGACCTTGCCCGCCGCATCGATCACCTGGATGCGGAAGTTCCCGGGGCCAAGTTCAAACGCCTCGCTTCCCCCTTGTCCCAAAAGCGCCCAGTCGTCGTTCAACGTAGTCGGCGAGTTCACCTGGTCCTGCAACTCGGCAAGGGCGCGTTGGATGCCGGCTTCCGCGAGAATTCGCGCCCGGCGAGCCTCCATGCGGCGAATTTGGGTGAGGTTGGCAGTACGTTGGCTGACCGCGGCAAGGGCCAAGACGGAGACCAATCCGGCCAAGACGAAGATCGCGACCACGAAGACGCTGCCGGCTTGCTTGTTTCTTCTCACAAACTGCCTCCGGGCGCCGTTTGCTGGGCGGGGTCGTCGGCGGTCACGTCACTGATAGGTAACCTAACGATCAGGATGTGAGGTCGTTCGGAATCCTCATTATCTCGCGAGTAGGTGATCCGCACCGCCGCCGGAAGTCTCTTCTCGGCTCCAACCGTGGTAGACCAGGAAGGTTGCCAGGCCT
This sequence comes from uncultured Fimbriimonadaceae bacterium, assembly GCA_964501275.1. Taxonomy (GTDB): domain Bacteria; phylum Armatimonadota; class Fimbriimonadia; order Fimbriimonadales; family Fimbriimonadaceae; genus 55-13. The sequence continues at coordinate 17,923 of CAZCSP010000040.1, forward strand.
GGCCGTCCCAGAATTCGAAAGAGATGGAGGTCACCGACTCGTCGAACACCGCCTCCGTCCCCCCCTGGGTAGGTTCGCTGTCCGACGGCATTTGGGTTCGGATGAAGAGACCGGTGCGGGTGCCGGGGTTGCCGACGGGGGTCATCGAAAGCGCGATCTCGGTCACCCCGCCTTGAGGCCCATAGAGTTCATTTTGAGTCTCAAAGTCGTCCTCGTTCTCGATCAGAGCGCTCCGCGGGCGCATTCCTTGTACGGTGAATTGGACGGTGTCGGCGTACTCCGAGGCCAAAACGGCGTCGCCTCCGGTTCCGGCGATGAAGAAGGTGTCGGTATTGGTGTCGTCGGGAGCCAGGTAGGCGTGTTGGAAAAGCTCGGTCAAGCGGGCGTCGAGCGCGTCTTTGGCCTCTTGGCGAGTCCGTGCCGCAGCGAGGCTGGACTCGTAGGTGAGGCCGGCGACGAAAGCGCGGGTGACCGCGGTTGTGAGGATCCCCACGATAGCGACGGCGACGATCAACTCCAGCAGGGTGACGCCCGCACTTTTTCTCACTGCGCGCCTCCCTGGATGGGAGGGGTGAAGTAGAGGCCGTCGATGGTGGCGACAGGGCCGTCGGGGTCGCCGACTTTGTTCACCGTAACCGTGACCACCTCCAGGTTCTCCTCGCCGCTGGGCTGGACTTCGGCGGTCCACTCGTAGTCGTCGATGTTCTGCTCGGCGAAGTCTCCGCTGAGTTGAGCGGTCTCGATGATGCCGGTGGCGATGATCTCGTCATACTTCTGAACGGCCAGCCGCTGCATCTCCTCGCGGATCATCAACTTCCGGTCCGTATTGGCCATCGCCGACAGCCCCCCCATCACACTGGCGACCCCAACGCCGACCAAGCCGATCGCGGCGACGGCTTCGATCAAGGTAAAGCCGCTCGTCAGGGTTTTAGGTTTTTGGTTTTTGGTTTTTGGTTTTTTGAGGGTTGCCTGAGGCTGTGTGCCACAACCACGTGGTCTAGATTCCTTTGAACCTAAAACCCAAAACCTAAAACCTAAACCCTTCTTAGATCCTCTGCTCATAGCCTCCTGCGTCCCAGGTGTCTTCTGAGGTGTCTGGGAGGGGGCCGTCGATTTGGGTGACGGTTCCGCGTTCGTCTACCGACAGGCTGATGATGCGTCCGTTGGAGGAGAAGGAGATTCCGCCTTTCCTTGCCCGGCCGTCGCCGTAGAACCGTATCGCCCACTGTGCCGAGTTGCTCTCTTGCAACTCCACTCGATAGGCGTTGCCGGTGACGCCCTCGGGGAGGGTTAGGGTTTGGCCTTCGACGGCGTCGCCAGTCTCGGAATCGGTGCTCTCTACGATCAGTCTCCCGTCGGTTTCATCGATGCGGACGGAGCGGGTCTGGCCGTCACGGACAGCGCGGGATCGGGCGTCCATCATCAGGTTCCGCGCCTTGGAGAAGAACTGGCGAGCCTCCCTGCTCCGCGACTCGCTGAGAAGGTTGGGCATGATGGCCATTGCCAAGAGCACGATGATGGTGACTACCACCGTCATCTCTATCAGGGTGAAGCCCTTATGAGCCCTCGACAAGTTCCTCGCCAATATCCGAGTCATTGCCTTCTCCGCCAGGGGCGGCGTCTCGGCCAAAGGAGATGATCGTGAAGTTCTCGCCGTCGCTGGAGACCTGGTACTCGTACTCAGAACCCCAGGGATCGGTGGGAAGCTCCTTGTCCAGGTACGGGCCACGCCAACCGTCGGCACCATCGCTGGGCCGGGTTCGCAGGTCCATAAGAGAGTCGGGATAGTGACCCACGTCGGTGCGGAACATCTGCACCTGGTTGCGGAGGGTGGAGATATCCGAGAGCGCCTTGGCTCTTTGGGCATCGTCCGACCGGCCGACGATTCGCGGCACGATCAGCGCCGCCAAAATCGCCAAGATCAGGATAACGACGACGAGTTCGATGAGCGTAAAGCCCTTTCGCGTTCGAGTTCGATTGTTCATATTCTTCTCACTTGTCTTTTGATTCAGTTCGTTACGGCGTTCGGTGTTTGGCTTTTGGTTTTTGGCGTTCGGTTCTTGGTTTTCGGCATTGGGGTCCTCTTTCCCTCATTCCTGGATCACCTGACCGCATTCTGCGCCTCGAAGATCGGGAGGACGACGCTGAGGACGACGAAGCCGACGATGACCGCCATGCCAAGAACGATGGCGGGTTCGATGAGGGCGACGAGGCGTCTCATGCCGTTATCCACCTCGAAGTCCAAACTGGTCGAGACGCGGCCCAACATTTTGGGGAGGTCACCGGTCTCTTCGCCGATGGCCACCATGTGGGTGAGGACGGGAGGGAAGTCGCCCGCGTCCCGCATCGCCTCGGCGATCGGTTTTCCTTCGCGAACCTCTTTCTCCACGGTCTCACTGCTCATCTGAAAGACTTTGTTTCCACTTGAAAGCCCGGCAATTCTAAGGGCTTCCAGGATTTCTACGCCGCCATAAACCAGCGTGCCCAGGACGCGGGCGAATCGAGACACGGTGGCCTTTCGGATGACGGGACCTACGATGGGCATTCGGAAAATGAAGCGGTCCCTTGTCAGTTTGCCTGCCTCGGTCGCCACCCATCCGCGGTACAGCAGAACGAGTCCCACAATGGCGCCCAGGATGAGAAAACCGTTCTTGGTCAGGAATCCGGTCGTGCTGAGCAGGATTTGGGTGGTGACGGGAAGGTCCGCACCGAGGCTGTCAAACACGGGCGTGAGGCGGGGCAGGACGAAAAACACCAGCGCAAGGACGACGAAGATCGCGGTGAAAGTGAGGACCGCCGGGTAGATCAAGGCGGAAACGATTTCACTGCGGCGGCTGACTTCCTTCTCTTGGAACTCAGCCAACTTTCCGGCAACTTCCGGGAACTGCCCCGACGCCTCGCCCGCCCTCAGAGTCTGGGTGAATACGCCAGGGAAGAGCTTCGGGTGCTTGGCCAACGCTTCGCTGACCGGACTGCCCTTGCGGACCTGGTCCAAGGCGTCCAAGGCGACCTCCTCAAGGGCTTCGCTCTCCGTCTGCTCGGCGACGACTTGGAGAACCCGGTCAAGGGGCAGACCGGCGTCGGCGAGATCGGCCATGCGGCGGGTAAAGAGGGAGATGTCGCCCCGGCTGACCTTCTTGCTCTTGCCCAGGGAGAAGCCGCCCTTCGCTCCGCCGCCCGCCTGCTCCTTGATCTCCAAGACGTACTTGCCGTCCGCCGCCACAATCGCAATCGCCGCGTCCTTGGTCGCCGCGTCGATGAATCCAGTCTTCCGCTTGCCCGAGGGTTCGAGGGCGGTGTAGGCGAAGGTGGTCACTTGATTCCTCGATTCCTCGATTCTTCGATTGCTCGATTGTAATAGGGTGGATAGGACCTATCTGACTTATCTGTCCTATCTGACGTATCGCCCTGACGCCTAACACCCAACGCCCAATGCCCCTCCCCTAATCGAGGAATCGAAGAATCGAGGAATCGAGGAATCACGAGAAGTCCTCCCTTTGGCAGACTCTCATCACTTCCTCCGCCGTGGTTCTTCCCTGGAGGACCATGAGTTTGCCTTCCATGAGGAGGGTTCGCATTCCCTGGTTGCGGATGGCGTGGTTCTTCATGACTGTGGAGGAAGCTCGATCCACCGTTAGCCGCTTGATGTCCTCGTCGATGAAGAACAGTTCGTAGAGGCCTTGCCGACCTCGGTGGCCGGTGCCTTGGCACTTGTCGCAGCCTCGGCCTTTCTTGAAGGTGCCTTTGGGCAGGCCCGCGATCTCGTCGTTGGTGAAGCCGATGGCGAGGAGGGATTCGTGGGCGGGTTCGTAGGGCTCCATGCAGTTCTGGCAGATGCGGCGAACCAGTCGCTGGGCGATGACGCCGATGAGGGACGAGGCGGCCAGGTACGGCTCGACGCCCATGTCCAGCAATCGCGTGACCGCCCCAGGGGCATCGTTGGTGTGGAGGGTTGAGAAGACGAGGTGGCCGGTGAGCGACGCGTGGATGGCGATCTCCGCCGTCTCGTGGTCGCGGATTTCACCGACCATGATGACGTCCGGGTCTTGGCGCAGGAACGACCGCAGGCCGCTGGCGAAGGTCAGGCCGATATTGGCCCGCACCTGCACCTGGCTTATGCCCGGAACCTGGTACTCGACCGGGTCTTCGATGGTGAGGATGTTGGTGGTGGGCGACCAGATTTCTTGGAGGGAAGCGTACAGCGACGTGGACTTACCGGAACCAGTCGGCCCGGTCGCAAGGATGATGCCGTAGGGCTGGTGGATGAGTTTCAGGAACTTCTGATGGGTCTCATCCGGCATCCCCAATTCTTGGAGGCCCAGGAGCGCCGTGCCTTTGTCCAGAAGTCGCATGACGGCGCGTTCGCCGTAAACCGTGGGGATGATGGACACACGCACGTCGATGGCACGACCGGCGATGGTGATCTTGATGCGGCCGTCTTGGGGAAGTCTGCGCTCCGCGATGTTCATCTCACCGAGAATCTTGAGGCGGCTGATGATGGCGGCGTGCATCCGCTTCGGCGGCTTCATCATGTCGTTCAACATGCCGTCGATGCGGTAGCGGACCTTGACTTCCTTCTCGTAAGGCTCGATGTGGATGTCCGAGGCGCTGTCCCGCACGGCCTGGGCGAAGATCAGGTTGACCATCTGGACGACCGCCGTCTCGCCAGCCATCTTGGTGAGGTCGGCAAGGTCGGTGCTGTCGTCGATCTCGGCAATGGCGCCGCCCTGGTCCTCGCCAGGGAGCCCGGCCAGGATGCGCTCCAGGAAGTACTCCTCGATCCGCTCCTTGATGAGATGGGGATCGCCCATCACGGCCCGGACGGCCCGATTGGCGAGGATGCCCAAGTCGTCTACTGCGGGCAGGGAGGTGATCTCGCCAATTGCGACAACCAAAGTCTCGCCTTCCAGGTGGAGCGGCAGAACCTGGTTCTTCAGCGCGAACTCGCCGGGAGCAAGAGACATCGCCGCCTCTTGGGGCTTTACGATTTCAAGGTCGACTCGCTCAAGTCCATCGTTCGTCACTACGGATGAGGATGGCGTATTAGATCGTTCGCTGTCTAGCGGTTCATGCAGACTCATTGGGGATTTCCAGGATGCTGGAAGTCTTTACGCGCCTGCGAAGGGAAAGTTCACCTGGGGGATGTGGTTTGTGGCTTGTGGCCTGTTATCTGTGATGGCGTGATGGACGTGATTGGCGTGATGGGGAATGTGGGCGGAGGTTATGGTAGGAGAATCTGGTTCTCGTCCGCCTCGACCACGGAGTGGTCCCATCTAGTAGCCAGGGCGTCGCAGACCCCTGGTAGCCGGAAGCCGTATTCCCGGACTCCGGAGGAGTCCCATCCCGCCAGCCGATAAATTGTATCCCTGGGTACAAGCTATACGGCTACAGAGATGCGACCACTTCGTGGTCGGATTTGGTTGGTTGCCTTTCCAGGGGTCTTCGACCGCCTGGCTACTAGATGGGACCACTCCGTGGTCGGGGTGTCGAAGAGCTCTCCTACCATAAGATCACTCTGCTGGAGGGATGAGACCACTTCGTGGTCGGGATTCGCCAACATTGGCCTCAATCCAAAAACCTTTCGTCAAACTCGATGTGGGCAAATCGGAGAAGTTCGATCAGCTCCTCCCGAAAGGTCTTTTTGCGATGATGCTCAGCCTGTTTGGCTATGTTCTTCTCGACGACATCAAGCCTCTCCCTACTCACCGATAGCGCAGCATATCCTTCCTGCCAGGCGAAGTCGCGGATTCCCAGATCGGCCCTCATCCACTTGGTCGAGGATTTTTTGAGCTCCCTCACGATGTCGGCGATGCAGTGCACCGGTTTGATGCCGAAGAGAAGGTGGACGTGGTCCGCGACTCCGCCCATTCGGATCGGGTGGGCGTCGAGCTCCCGAATCGTACCGCCGAGGTAGCGGTGGACTTCGTCAAGAATCGCGGGCTGGATGAACGGATGCCGGTTCTTCGTGCTGAAGACAACATGGATGTTTAGGTTGTAGTAGGTTGAAGGCATATTCGCGAATCAGGATACGGCGATGTGGTGTTCATTGGGAAGGTGCCAAGTTCATTTCGGGGATACGAACACCCGGCGGACGGGATGCGACCACTCCGTGGTCGGGTTTTATTGGGTGGCCTGTCCAGGGGTCTTCGACCGCCTGGCTACTGGATGGGACCACTTCGTGGTCAAATGGCTTCATTCACCTCCATCACCCAGTTCTCCCCGTGACGTCCATCACGACATCACACCCTCACAACTCACAGCCCTCCCCTACGCCGCCCGCAGCGCCTCGACCACCGCAAATCTGGCGGCCCGGTCTTTGCTTTGCAGTTCTCGCATCACATACGCGGCGAATTCCATGTGGCTGGCTTGATTGATGAGGTCTACCTCTTCTCCGTTGATTCGGATGGAAATGCCGCTGGGGTCGGGTTGGGCGGTGAGGGGGATATAGACGTTGCGATTTTCGATGGGTTGATCCAGCAACTCTCCAAAGTCGCTGGCATTCCACTTCTCCAAAATCAGATTGAGATTCCGCTCGATATTCAGGGTGTAGTCGATGCCGAGCTCCCTAAAAGTGCAGCTACCGGTGTGATGAAGGAATGCGCCGTCTATGCTCCATAGCGTGTAACCAGCTTGCCGACACCGCAAGTTGTAGTCGTCGTCTTCGAAATTTCCGATGCCAAACCGTGGATCGAACCCGCCAACTTTGCTCAAACAATCTGGATGAATCATCATGAACAAGCCGCGAACCTGCCGAACCTGGCTCGCGCTTGAATGGTGTTCCTTGCTCCAAAGGCGGGCTTGGTCCTGCATTTCGGGAACGTTAGTGTAGCCGCCGATATCAACCTGCTGCGGGCCATTGATCTCATTGGTGACACATCCAAGGATGCCGGGATTCAAATCTTGCTTCAATAGCTCCGCAAAGGCAGTCGCCATCTGGGGCATGAAATCCACGCTGGGAAACACATCGTCGTTGCTGACCACATAGTAGTCGAACCACGCTTCTTGCCAAAGGTAGTCCAGGCCCCGATTCGCTCCGCGTCCATAGCCGAGGTTTTCGGGCTCTTCGACCAAGTGGACGATGTGGGGAATCTCGAGCTGCAGGTTCTTGAGAAGCTGAATGTTCGGCTCGTCGCATCCGTTGGCTACTACCGCAAACTCGATCTCGCCCGGATAGAACTTGGTGAAGCTGAGAACCGCTTCTCGGGTCAGCGAGGCGCTACGGGTTGGGATCGAAATCCCGATCCGGGGCCACTGGGGAAGCTCGCCGTCGCCTATCACGGCGATGGTATACATTGCATCGTCGTCCAGACCTTCCCGGATCAGCCCTGGCCAGCGACCCTCCTGATTTAGGAATCGCACTTGGCGGGTGGGGAAGTGGCTGAGGATAAGGTCGGAGAACTCGCTGGGGGTCCACTCAACCGTGTGGAACTGATTGAGGGGCTTGTCCTCCAGTCGATTGCCGGGTGAGTGGGTTTTGCGGTTCGGGGTGCTGATGACGATCTGGCCTTTGCAGGACTTCAGAGCGTCGAGAAACTTCTTGGGGTCGGGAACATGTTCGATGGTTTCAAAGCTGGTGACCAGATCGGCGCTTGAATAGTCGGCTTCGCATACGTCTTGGAGTTGGAATTTGGCGTAGTCGTACTTCTTGCGGGCATGGGCGACGGCATCTGCGCCGATGTCGAAACCGGTGGCTTTTGAGGCGAAGAGGGCAGCATAGGCGGTGCCATACCCTTCGCCGCTGGCCGCGTCGATCACCCGCTTCTCGGCATACCAGGGTCGGAAGTAGAGGTATCGCTGCCAGTGGAACAGCTCGGTCGCCGGGTCGGCCTGGTTGGGGACCATACGCTCGCCAGTCCAGGCGAGGGTCGGGACGTAGATCGGTTGTGCGGTTGCGGACATAGGATGCTCCAGGTATTTCTATTGGCAGGGCCGCGAAAATCTAGAGCATTACTTGAGGTTTTTGGGTATGGCGTTGCGGTTTTCGGGGTTAGGGGCACGACGTTTCGCCAGGGACTCGCTGGGCCACCGTGTTCTCACTCCTGGACCTATTTCTCGATGGGGACGCCTACCAGGTTTCCCCACTCGGTCCAAGAGCCGTCGTAGTTCCTTACTTGCTGATAGCCCAGCAGATACTTCAGCGCAAACCAGGTGTGGGAGGAGCGTTCTCCGATTCGACAGTAGACGACCACATCGTCGCTAGCTTGTAAGCCCGCCCCGGTCTCATAGAGAGCACGTAACTCCGCCGCTGATTTGAACTCGCCGGTCTCAGGATTCACCGCTTTTGCCCAGGGAATATTGGCTGCACCGGGAATATGCCCTCCGCGCAAGGCGCCTTCATTGGGGTAGGCCTCCATGTGGAGCCTGGTTCCGTTGTACTCCTCGGGAGAGCGGACGTCGATCATTTTGCCCAGCTTCTCCAAGTGGGCCAGAACCTGGTCTCGGAAGGCTCGGTGGACTTTGTCGTCTCGATCTACAGCGGGATAGTCAGACGGGTTAAAGGTAGGGACGTCGCGGACCAGGGGGCGGCCTTCGGTGGCCCACTTGAAGCGGCCTCCGTCCATGATCTTGGCGTTGGTGTGGCCGAACAGGTGGAACACCCACAGCGCGTAGGCCGCCCACCAGTTGTTCTTGTCGCCATAGAAGACCACCGTCGTCTCTGGGGTGATGCCGAGACGGGAGGCCAGCGCCTGGAAACCTTCTTTCTGAAGGTAGTCCCGGCGCAAGGGGTCGTTCAGATCGCGGGTCCAGTCCACTTCGGCGGCACCCGAGATGTGTCCGCTGGCGTAGAGCAGAGGGTCTTCATTGGATTCCACCAGCCTGATATTGGGATCGGACAGATGCTCCGCCACCCAGTCGGTGCTGACCAAGGCGTCGGGATAGGCGTAACCGCGGGATTCGATACCGGACATGCCCCTAGTTTACGCCGTCAGCTGGCCAGGGCCGAGGTTCGCTTGTGTTCCTTTCGCAAATACATCGCTTCGTCGGCGCGAGCCACCAACGTCCTAAGATCGCGAGCCTCGGAGCTGATTTGGGCAAGGCCGATGGAAAGCGTGGCGCTGTATCCGCGCTCTGCCATTCCCGCCTCGAACGCCCGCTCGATCCTCGCCAACGCCTGTTCGGCCTCAGCGTAGGAGGTGTTCGCGAAGACGATCACAAACTCGTCGCCGCCCAGCCGCGAGACCACATCTGATTCTCGGGTGTTTTCCCGGAGAGTCTCCGCGAGGAACTTCAGCGCCTCGTCTCCGGCCCGGTGGCCGAACTCGTCGTTGATCAGCTTGAAGCGGTCGCAGTCCACCATCGCGACGCTCACCACGTCGCGATTCCGGTTGGCGCGCTGGATCAGCCTTCGGCCTTCCAGCTCCAAGCCGCGTCGGTTGTAGAGCCCAGTCAAGGAGTCTTGATGGGCCAGCTTTTCGGTCTTCAGCAGGGAATCCCCTACTTGGGCTACCAAAAGCATGACCAAGGCGAACACGCCGAACCAGACGAGGCCGCTGTAGAAGCTGTTGATCCCCGATGCGCCGGAGGCCATGTCGAGCCAGACGTTGGCAAGCGTGGCAAATGCCGTCATGATGAATCCGCCCAGGCGTCCGCCGAGGCTGGTCCCGATCCAGATGGGCAGGAAGTACAGCGCTCGGAGCGCGGCCACATGGGGGAGAGAGGCATTCAGCATGGTGAGCAGGCTCAACGAGCTCAGCCCAAGCGCCAGGGCGCAGATCATGGGATTTGCGTCGTGCCAGCACAGAATGCGATTCTTTTTATAGGTCATCTCAGTCAACGGATCTCGTTGGCAATCAGTCCTACCTACGGCTTGAGGGGACGTCGGCGTCGCAAAGATTCGTCCTAGATTAGGACTGTTCAAGTTCTGGGCCGGTTCTTAGACCTATGCGTATGGGCCTAGGCCCCTGCGGTCGAATCCGCAAGAACCGACAACGTGTAAAATGTAGAGAGATGTCTATCGTTGCCTACGAGAATCAGCTTCAACTTTCCGGCGACTTCGAACCGAAGGGCGACCAGGGGACCGCCATTGCCGGACTGGTGGAAGGGTTGGAGTCGGGATACCGCTTCCAAACCCTCTTGGGCGCTACCGGTACCGGTAAGACGTTCACGATGGCCTCGGTGATCGAGCGGACCCAGAGGCCAGCCCTGATCCTGGCTCATAACAAGACCCTCGCCGCCCAGCTTTGCCAGGAATTCCGGTCGTTCTTTCCCGAGAACTCGGTTCAGTACTTCATTAGCTACTACGACTACTACCAGCCGGAAGCCTATGTGCCAGGGCAGGATCTGTATATCGAGAAGGACTCTAGCGTCAACGACGAGATCGAGCGGCTTCGCCACGCCGCGACCCATGCCCTCCTAGAGCGCCGGGATGTGATTATCGTCGCGTCGGTGTCTTGCATCTACGGTCTGGGTTCGCCGACCGAGTATGCGGAGGCGGTGGTCACTTTTGAGACTGGGAGCCAATTCGACATGGAGGAGGTGTTGCAGAAGCTGGTCGCGATGCAGTTCACCCGGAACAACGCGGTCCTTGAGCGAGGCACCTTTCGAGTCCGGGGCGATACCCTAGAGATTCAGCCGAAGGATGAGGAGATCGTTACCCGGATCGAGTTCTTTGGCGACAACGTGGAGCGGATCCGCCTCTTCGACCCCCTCACCCAGGATGTGATCGACGAGCCGACCAAGATCAGCGTCTTTCCTGCCACTCACTATGTGACCCCGCGTGAGCGGATGGACGATGTGATGGAGCAGATCAAGGCGGAAATGGAGGCCCAGGCCGAGATGTTTGTGGCCCAGGGCAAGCTGTTGGAAGCCCAGCGTCTGCGGCAGCGGACGGAGTTCGACTTGGAGATGATGCGGGAGGTGGGGTACTGCAATGGGATTGAGAACTACTCGCGCTACTTCGACGGCCGTAGTCCCGGCACCGCCCCCTACACCCTCCTCGACTTCCTCCCATCCGACGCCATCGTCTTCGTGGATGAGAGCCATGTCACCTTGCCCCAGGTTCGCGCGATGTTCAATGGCGACAAGCAGCGGAAGTCGGTCTTGGTGGACTACGGCTTCCGGCTTCCATCGGCTTTGGACAACCGGCCTTTGAAATTCGACGAGTTCTTGGAGCGGGTCTCTCAGGTGGTATTCGTCAGCGCGACTCCGGCGGCGTTTGAGAACGAGGTTCAGAACCAGGTGGTGGAGCAGATCATCCGCCCGACTTACATTGTGGACCCGGAGATCGACGTTCGTCCGACCAAGGGACAGATCGACGACCTGATCAACGAGATTCAGAAGCGGGTCGCGATTGGGCAGAGAACTCTGGTGACCACCTTGACCAAGAAGATGGCGGAGGATTTGACGGGCTACCTCCAAGACCTGAACGTCAAGGTGCAGTACATCCACTCCAACGTCCATTCCCTGGACCGCCCCGAGATCTTGCGGGACTTGCGGCTGGGGGTGACGGACGTGGTGGTTGGGGTGAACCTGTTGCGAGAGGGGTTGGACCTTCCGGAGGTCACTTTGGTGGCGATCCTGGATGCGGATAAGGAAGGATTCCTGCGCTCCGAGACCTCGATGATCCAGACCATTGGCCGCGCGGCGAGAAACGTGAACGGGCGGGTCATCATGTATGCCGACAACATGACCGGCTCGATGGAGCGGGCGATCGAGGAGACCAATCGTCGCCGCATGATCCAGACTCGCTACAACGAGGAGCACGGCACGGCCCCGCAAACCGTGATCAAAAAGGTCCATGAGACGGTTCGAGCCTACGACGCAGTGGCCGAGGTGGCAGCGCAGTACAGCTCGGAGACTTTGAGCAAGATTGGAGCCGACGGAACCCCCATTCGCATCGAGGACATCCCGGTCCTGGTGAGCAAGCTGGAGAAGGAGATGAAGGATCTGGCGAAGGCGATGGAGTTTGAGAAGGCGGCTTCGGTTCGGGATGAGATTGGAGATCTGCGCAAGCTCCTGGGGACCAGCGACGGACGTTTGGGGCAGGACAAGCGGAAGAATCGTCGGATGCAGAGGGCCAGATAACCCCCTGAGATCGCCGAATTCGTTCGGTTAGCAGGCTTGCATTTGGTCGTGGCTTGTATTCAGCCCGATGAATCGGGCAGGTAAAGCGGCAATGAATTGCCGCACTCTATATAGGTTAGACCCTTACATCAAACGGTCTGCGGAAGAAGGCTCTTAGCCTATCCCAGAGCGTCGGCTGCTTGGGATGGAAGTTGGTGGTGTTGGCCAGTTCGGGGCAACGGTCGATGAGGAGGTTGAGGCCTTCCTCTACCGTCGCGGGGTCACGGTCGAAGGCTCCGTACCAGCCACATGCAAAGCAGTCCTCATTCTGATGGGCGTTGACGGCCCCGCAGAGCGGACATCGCTTCAGGTTCGCGGCGGCGAACTGTCGGCGGCTTTGGTTGAATCGTGGTTGGATGGCCATGGGTCTCTATTAGTGATCGGCGTTCCGCGCCGAATCCATATCCCCCAGGACTACAGATTCGCGAAGATCGTTCCGTTTTGAGGGACTATTGGAGCAGGGAGAGGGGGAGCAGAGGAGCGAGGGAGAGATTTCCCTTGCCTTACTACCTGATTCCCTCAACCTCAGCTCTCCTTAACAATCTCTTGACGCTCTGATAACCAAACCTTAACGAGAATGCTTCTCAATCATGGGCTGGAGCTTGTCTATGAAAAAAGCCTTTACCCTCATCGAACTTTTGGTCGTGATCGCGATTATTGCGATCCTCGCCGCCATTCTTTTTCCCGTCTTTGCCCAGGCTAAGCTTGCGGCGAAGAAGTCTTCCGACCTTTCCAACACCAAGCAGCAGGGCGTCGCCGTTCAGATCTACCTGAACGACTACGACGATACCTACCCGCAGGCGTACTACTACCCGGATGACAACAGCTCGGCAGGCGGCTATGCGCACTGGTCAGGCGTTCTGCAACCCTACATCAAGAACCTGCAGATTTTCGTCTCCCCCGGCGACCCGCTCGGTGGCATGGCCCCGACCAACTACTCGACGGCGACGAACAACCGAGGCTACGGCGTTCCGGGTGGCCAGACTCCGCAGACCAATGCGGATATCGACAACCAAGCTCCGCGCATCAGCTATGTAGGCAACGAGGCGCTCCTGCCCCGCAAGCGACGCACAGCCGACCCGGCGCACGTGACGTCCGCAACAGCGATCGACAACGTCTCGACCACGATCTTGATCGCTCCTCTGACCTCCGACCCGGGCTGTATTAACGGCGCTTCATCGGCTTCTGGCACCGCGTTCAAGTCGCACCGACCAGCCAACGCTTGGTATGCTCCCGCTGACGGTCAGCCCGAGTACGATGGTGAACTCGCAGCGGACGTCAACGCGACGCAGATCTGGGCGATCACCGTGGCGCAGGCGATCACCACGCTTCAAAACTGTGGCACCTCTGCCGGTAGTTCGCACGACCTTCGCATCGCCTACGTTGCACCTTATCGCTTCGGTGGCAGCAAGCAGAAACCGAACGATGGCGGCGGCAACTACGTCTTTGCCGACACCTCGGCCAAGTACCAACCGCTCTCGGCGACTATTCGCCCGGATCGCTTCCTGTGGGGCACCAAGAACTACACCGGCGGCGGCCAGTCGATCCTCGACCAGGTCTCCGGCAACCCGGTTCAGTAGTCAAACCATCGGCGACCAATGGAAAGGGGCGGATTTCTTGAATCCGCCCCTTTCTTGTTACCCAGGATTATGAGTCGACCTCAA
>CAZCSP010000040.1:31749-33931 GCA_964501275.1 uncultured Fimbriimonadaceae bacterium
TCCAGGTGCATCACCCGCGAGAGCAGGACGATGGCGCCGACGATGGCGTCCACCTCGTCCTCTTGCCCCATGCGGCTTATAAATGCCCGGTCGATCTTCACCACGTCCACCGGATACGAGTTCAGAGTGGAAAGGGAAGAGTAACCGGTGCCAAAGTCGTCGATGGCAATCTGGATGCCGAGGGCCTTTAGCTCGTGCAGTTTGCCCACCGACTCCACCTCGTCGCGGATGAGGACGCTTTCGGTGACCTCCAGCTTCAAAAGCTCGGGCTGGAATCCGGTCTCCTCCAAGATCGCCCGAATCTGGCTTACCGTATCCGGCCTCTGCAACTGACGGCCGGAGAGGTTGACGCTGAGGGTCAGGCGCCCACACTCCGGCATCTCTTGAACTAAGTTCAGATGGGTCAAACAGGCTTCGCGCAGGACCCAGGCGCCGATAGGTACGATCAGCCCCGAATCTTCGGCCACCGGGATGAATTTGTCAGGGGGGATGATGCCGCGGGTGGGGTGATCCCAGCGAAGGAGAGCTTCGATTCCGGTGATATCGCCGCTGGTTAGGGAGACAATGGGCTGGTACTCCAGATAGAATTCGCCGACATCCAGCGCCTGCCGCATTCCGCGTTCCAGTTCCATGCGCTCGACTACCTGCTCGTTCATACTCTGGTCGAAGACCGCATATCCCGACTTGCCCCGCGCCTTGGCGGCGTACATGGCGGTATCGGCGTCCCGAAGCAGGCTGTCAGCGGAATCTTGGCCCCGTTCGGAGTAGGCGATCCCGATGCTGGCCATGGCGACTGTCTCGCCTTGGCTGAGTTGGATCGGTTGGGCGAGCGCCTTCACCAATCGCTCGGTGACCTCGACCGCTTCACTCACCGAACGAAGGTCTTGAAGCAAGATGGTGAACTCATCTCCCCCCAAACGGGCAATGGTGTCCTCCTCGCGGATGAACTCTTGGAGTCGACCGGCAATCTGGATGAGCAGTTCATCGCCGGTCTGATGGCCCAGGCTGTCGTTGATGATCTTGAAGTTGTCCAGGTCCATGAAGATGACCGCGACCCCGCTCTCCCGTCGCCTGGCGCGCGAGATGGAGTGCTCCAGCCGATCCAAGAACTTGGCGCGGTTGGGGAGGCCGGTGAGAGCGTCGTGGAAGGCCTGGTGTTCGATCCGGGTCTCCAGCCATTTCCGTTCGGTGATGTCCTTCATGAAAAGGTGGAAGCCTTCGGAGGGGTCGGACCGGACGATGGAGACTTCGGCATGGAAGAGGGTGTGGTCGGTCCGCACGGCTTGAACTTCCACCGTCTCTTTGCCCGTGACCCTGGCGACCTCGACCGCATCCCAAAACTGCTCTTGATCCGCGCCGTGGATGAATGCCTCCCAGGTAGTTTGCCAAAGCTCGTTTCGGCGGTAGCCCAGGTTGTGGGCGAAGGAGACGTTATTGGCGATGATGCGCCCCTCGGCATCCATTCGGGCGATGCCTTCCACCGCATGCTCTAAGACCGAATTGGCGGAGGCAAGCTTGCTTACGGTGTCCTGAAGCTGGTCGTTATTCTGTTTCAGCTCTTCGCGGCCCTCCCGGTGGCAGGCCACCATCTTGTCGATGTTTCCGGCCAATTGGCTCAGTTCGTCTGAGCCTGGAAGGTTGATACGGTTTTGCCAATCGTCCTGCGCTCCCATCTGGTTGACTTGAAAGTTGAGGCTTGAAATGCGGGAGAGGGCGAAGCGGTCGAGAACCCACAGCGAGACAAGGCCGAAGAAGAGGGCAGCCAGGACGATGCAGGCGATGAGCTGCTTTGCGCTCGAAATCCCCTGGGCATAGATGAGGCGGGGCTCGGTGACACGGACGAGGCCGATCGGCTTTCCGGCGTGGTCGGATAGAAGGCCATACCCGGCAACTTGCTTCCCATCCAAGGGCTTGGACTGAACGCCCGTTCCTCGGGCCAGGTCCCTCACCTTTGAACGGGCATCGGAAGCCATCGATGAATCGTTCAGCGTGTAAAGATCGAAGTCGATATGCGACCGTCGGGACAGGTTTTCGCTCGCCGCTTGATCAAGGTACAGGACCCAGACCATCCATCCCCTCGGCGGCTTGTTATTACCCGACGGCACCACCGGTCTTACTGAGATTTGAGCAAGCTTGCCGCCGATCAACGCGAGGCCCTTGACCTGGTGGTAGGGTTCCCAAC
>CAZCSP010000041.1:0-31023 GCA_964501275.1 uncultured Fimbriimonadaceae bacterium
AGCAGCTCAGAGCCTACGCACGGTAGCATTTTGTTTTGACGCAACGACTAACCCTTGGTCGGTTTTTGTTTTGAGGCAACACGCACGTCGGACGCATCCCTTCCAAGGCAACTTCAAAAGATAAGTGATAACTTGCACCTCCCACCGAGCTTCCATGATAGAATGGCGTAGCCTTGGATGGAATAGAACTAATGAGTGAGTTTGGTTTGCGTACTTGGAGGAACGGTGTGGCAGGTGCTGCATCTCTGTTTTTGGGAATTGCCCTCACGGGTTGCGGTCGCGTGTCTGTTGAGAAGCCCGCGAAGCTTGAGACCTCGACCCTTGCCGAACTGGCAAAGCCTGCCACCGTCTTGGTGATGACCCAGTACACCGGCAACGTGACTGTGCCGGAGGTTTACATCCCCAACGACCGGCTTGGCACGTTGCAGAACGTTCTCCAGCGAGGCGTTTTATCAGGTGCGATCCCCAACAACGAGCGCGCCGTCGTTGAAGCGGCGGTAGTCGAACTCGCCTCCAACTGGCGGCAGTATTTGGCCTCGTCGGGCGGAAGCAGAAACGTCGGGGTCAACATTACAGGAGTGGGGAGCGGCTTCTTCGTGACGCCTGACGGCTACATCGTAACAAATGCCCATGTCGTCAGCGAGGATGAAAAGGTGCTCAAGTACCAGATCGCCCAGCAGGCATTGGGCAAGCTTCTGGTGCAGGACATGGCCGACATCGAGAAGGAGATCGGCGCGGTTAGCGAGGAAACCAAGAAAAAACTCCAAGCGGCGGTTATCGACTTCTACACCAACAATATGCAGATCGGCGACATCAAGCGCGATGTCTCCACGCTGTATGGAGTCGGCGTCCCCGGAGTCATGAGCCAGCCCAAGCCGAGTCCGGTCGAAGTAATCGAGAGCGGCCTCGGGACTCCCATTCCTGGCAAGGACGTGGCGATCCTCAAGGCGCAGGGCGATAACTTCCCGACCCTGCCTTTGGGCGATGACAAGGCTCTGAAGACCGGCGAACAGATCTACCCACTAGGCTATCCCGCCGACGCCACCTTCTTCCCGAACTTCGACCCGTCCAGCATTACCGAATCTTCGCTCACCGCGGGTTTGGTCAGTGCGCAGAAGACGATGGAGGGAGGCTGGACGGCGATTCAAACGGACGCCGCGATTCGGGGGGGCAACTCGGGCGGCCCCGCGATGAACTCCAAGGGAGAAGTCATCGGCCTTTCCACCTTTGGCTTGCGCGACCAGCAAACCGGCGCCAGCGCCCAGGGAGCCAACTTCCTGGTGCCAACCAGCATCGTGAAAGAGTTCCTTGGTCGGACAAACGTGACTCCCAGCAGTGGGCCCGTGACCGAAAAGTGGACCGAAGCCGTTCTCCTCATGGAGCAGGGATACTTCAAGGCGGCTCAAGAAAAGCTAAACGAGGTCAATGCGCTGCGACCGGGTATGCCCTGGGTTCAAAACGCCATCTCCACAGCGACGAAAGAGGTCATGGCGGGCAACGACAAGACCCCTTCGCCGATCATGCCGATCGCCATCGGCGGTGGAGTAGTACTGATCCTCGTGGTTGGTGGGCTGGCTGCGATGTCCAAGCGCAAAAAAACCGCAGGGTAAACGAAGAAGTTTGCCCCCATCGCTTTGCCTTGGGGTCAAACTTCAAGCTGGCTGATGAAACTGTGTCATACACAACGACTAGCGGAGGTTTCCGTAGCGCGGCATGGTGTCAAACGTGTCCACGGGAGGAACGATCAGCATCGCTTCCCCCGACCCATGGGGGTTGACGGTGTAAATCGAGCCTTGAAAGGTGCCAGTGTCTGACCGAACATAGATGATCTTCGTGCCATCAGGACGATAGATCGGGTCCTCGTCTTGGTTTGTAGCGGTCAACTGGGGTAAGCCGCTGCCGTCGGAGTTGACTGTGGCGATGCTTCCATTAACGGAAAGGACGATCTTGCTGCCGTCGGGATGGGGACAGAATGCGTATCCAAATACCGCCAGTCTCTGGACATTCGTTCCATCGGGGTTAGCGATGCCCAATTGGGGAGCTCATATCCAAAATCGCGGGTGAAAACGACGACTGTCCTCGCGCTATTCGACCCTCATCCCAAAGGGCGGCCGAGGCAAACGAGGAGTTTAAGACCGCAAGATGGGCAAGACTCTTTCGCAGGGATCGCATCATAAAGCCAGTATAAAGAACAGGTTCCTTATTGTCAGACTCTATCTCTGCGACGAGTCACCAGAAGAGAATGGCATTGACAATCGGCGACAGCCAAGTCGCCACGCCCACCACCAGCCCCGCCCGATACCAGCGATGCCTCCGCTCAAACGGCACCCCGAACAAACACCACAGCGCCGCAACAACCCAAACGATCTCAAACGGCCAAATCAACCTGAAGGGAGTTGCCACGCACGAGGGAACAGCCATATCCATGATCGCCAGCAGGTTGCTCGGGGCCAGCACAAACCCCGCCACCCCCAGCCAAGGCAAGTGGGTTTCCGGCTGAGTAGCCCAGAACATATCCGTCGGCCCGTTGTACTTCGCCACTACCTATATTGTAGGCCACCCCAGCTCTTCGCCACGCTAGAAAACGGAGCGTAGTGTCTGCAAAAACGAGGATTCTGTCGACAGAATTGTGCGCAGGGTATGCAAAAACGTGGATAGGGACGTCAGAAATGTGCGTAGGGAAGGAAAAAACGGGGATAGGGAAGCCCAAATCCCGCTACTAGGAACCAGGCTACCGGGTCTCCCATCCAGACCACCCAAAGCGCCCCGACACCCTTCGCCGCTGAGCGCGAAACGTTGTGCCGCTGTGCCGTTGTGGTGAGATTCCGACGTTGTAACCGCAATGGCACAATGCCCTAACGCCGCAACGCCGTTACCCCGTCTCCAACAGCGCCTTCAACTTGTTCAAAGCCTCGGCCCAAGCGGCTCGCACCCCGTCCGCCTCCGCTCTAGTCTGCAACCGATCGTGGTTGACCAACAGGTAGGTCTTGCCGCCACCCTTGTCCGCCACGCTCATGTCCACCAAGGACTCGTCCCGCTCCCCCTTCCAGATAAACCGCAGGTCCTTGTTCTCCCGGATGCGCTTGTATTCGCCCCGGTTGCCATCGGCATCCTCGAACGACCCGCCGTCGGCCACATTCGCCTTGGTCCCTTCCCCAAACCACTTGCCCAGCAAAGCCTCATCCACCCAAGCCTGATAGACCTTCTCGACCGGCGCGACGATGGTCTTGGTCGAGCAGATGAAATACCCCTTCGGCCGCCCATCCTTCTCCTTCGCCCCCCTCGCGGACTCATACTCCACCGCAAGCGTGGTGCACCACCAAGGGTCGAGTTTGTGGTCGGTATAAAGGTGGGTGTTCACCTCCCGCCGCCCCTTTTTAAGCCCATCGAGCTCGTCCAAAAGGGCATACCATTCGCCCATAGTCTTGCCCGTCGCGGCCTTGCAAGCGTCGTCGGTGAGAGGTTGATCGGGTTGGTAGTTGATTTTCATGGTGTTGTAAGGGAATCAGGGAGTGAGACAATACGGGTTCGTTATTCGTAGTTCCCTTCCTCACGGCTCCAACGGCGAAATCGGATTGGCTCTTGGCCGGGACCACTCCATCGCATCGGAAACCAGCCGCTCCACATAGTCGCGGTACTGGACGATGGCCTGGTCGAACGGGGCGATGTCTCGGTAGCTTCGAGCCAGCATCACCGCCCCTTCCATAGTGGTCAGGGTGAAAACGGCCAAGTCGCGCAGGTCCACGGTCTCCGGCAACTTCCCCGAGGCGCGGAAGCACTCTTCGATGGCATCCACCCACTGGTCGAAATTGGCGTTCATAAGGGGCCGTACGCCGGGGTGGCTGTTCGTGACCTCCAAGACCAAGTTGCCAATCGGGCAGCCCATCTCAAAGTCGGTCATGAGAAGCATCTGCCGGTACCCATCCAAGACCCCGAAGACGCGCTCCAGAGGGTCGGAGATGCGGTCATAGGTGAACTTGAGGAGCTCGTCGTAGATGTTGGCCTTGTAGAAATCCAGCACTGCAATCAGCAGGTCTTCCTTGGTCGGGAAGAAGTAATACAAACTCCCACTCTTCACCCCCGCCTGTTGCGTAATCTGAGCCAGCCCGGTCGAGTTGTATCCCTGATTCAGAAACAAATCCCGAGCCGCCTCCACAATTCTATCCCGAGTCTTAATCGCGTCCGTCATGGCTACCCTTGGTTGGTTGGTTGGTTGACTGACTAACATTGTAGCACAGAAGTCCGAAAGCCCCTTCCTCCCCGAAGGTCGGGGAGGAAGGGGTTGGGGATGGAGGGGTTTGAACTTGTAGGAGAAAGGAGTCTGTAGGTCCTCAGCCGAACCCCAAACTCGATGCTCGCCCAGTACAATGACCCCACGGCATGGACACGCTAGAGATTTGGCCAAAAGAAACCGGGATTCTCGATCTGCCCAACGACCTGGCCCCCCTTGCACTGCCAAGCATGGACCAACTCCGCCAAGTTTGGTCCCAAAAGCGCGCCGCCCTCGCCCAGTCGGATTCCTTGCAAACCTTCTCCGACCAACTTCAGCGCGAATGGGCCATCGAAACCGGCCAGATCGAAAACCTCTACGACATCGAGCGCGGCGTGACCATAACCCTTATCGAGCAGGGATTCAGCGCCGCCATCCTGGAACGCGGCTCGACCAACCAACCGCCCGATTACGTCCTCGCTCTTCTCTCCGACCAGCGAGATGCTCTTCAGGGGCTTTTTGACTTTGTAAAACAGCAGCGCCCGCTCAGCACTGGCTACATCAAAGAGCTGCATGCTGCCATGACGCGGAGCCAAGAGACGACCGAGGCATTCGATCCACTCGGAAACCGCCTCTCCGTCCCCTTGTTGCGCGGCGAATGGAAGAGAACCCCGAACTACCCGGTTCGAGACGGCAAGCAGTTCCTCTACTGCCCTCCCGAGCAGACCTCTTCCGAGATGGAGCGCCTTGTTCATATGCATCTGTCGCACCGCGATAAAGGGATCGCACCCGAAGCTCAAGCGGCGTGGCTCCACCATCGGTTCACGCAAATCCACCCGTTCCAGGATGGAAACGGGAGGGTAGCCCGCGCCCTGGCTTCGCTGGTTCTGATCCAGGCCGAAATGTTCCCCTTGGTCGTGCCCCGGGAAGAGAAGGATGTTTACTTGCAGACCTTGGAGGATGCCGACGCTGGAGACCTCCGCCCCCTCGTCCTCCTCATCTCCCGTCGCCAGCAAGTCCACTTTGAAAAAGCAATCGCCCTTCTGGCCAAAGGAGACCGCCCCCGATGAAAATCCAAGCGGCTGTCCTCTATGGCCCCGGAGACCCCTTCCGAATCGAAGAAGTAGACCTAGAAGAGCCTAGAGCTGGCGAGGTCTTGGTCAAGGTTGAAGCAGTCGGGGTTTGCCATAGCGACTGGCACCTCGTCACCGGCGACACCCGGCATCCCTTCCCGCTGGTGGCAGGACACGAAGGGGCGGGGAGAATCGTGGCGGTTGGACGTGAGGGATTTTCGGATCGCGGAATGCGGATTGCGGAGCATGGCGAAGATGGAGGCGCAGAGGGCTCATCGGACATCTCCGAAATCCAAAATCCGCAATCCGAAATTCCATCACGTCCGTCAGATAATCACCTCCATCAAGGCGACCTCGTGGCCCTCAACTGGGCTCCATCCTGTGGTAGTTGCTTCTACTGCTCACAAGGCCGACCTGCCCTCTGCGGCACTTATGTAGAGCCCATCTGGGCCGGAACGATGATCGATGGCACCACCCGCCTATCCCTGAATGGCAAGCCGCTCTACCACTACTCGGCCCTGGCCTGCTTTGCGGAGTATTGCGTGGTCCCGGAGCAGTGTTGCGTTAAGATGCCGAAGGATTTGGACCCGGATATCGCCGCCGTCATTGGGTGCGCAGTCTCAACTGGAGTCGGATCGGTTCTCAACACCGCCAAAGTCCAGCCCAAGTCGAGCGTTGTGGTCTTGGGGGCGGGCGGGGTCGGACTGTCTACCATCATGGGAGCCAAGTTAGCCGGAGCCTATCCGATCATCGCGGTAGACCCTATCTGGTCGCGCCGGATGGCCGCCATAGAGGTGGGAGCGGATATGGGACATGAGGATGCATCGGCTATTAAAGAGGTCACGGACGGCAGGGGCGCGGACTATGTGTTCGAAGCCGTCGGCAAGCCGGAGCTCCAGGAGTTGGCGGTCGAGATCGCGAGGCCGGGCGGGATGGTGGTCTTCAGCGGCCTCTCCCCCAACGGCTCCGCCACCAACATCCCCGGCGCCAGGCTGGTCAGGGAAGAGAAGACCGTCATGGGCTCCTACTACGGAACCTGCGACGCCCACCGAGACTTCCCCCTCTACGCCCAGATGTACCAAGAAGGCCGCCTCCCCCTCGACAAACTCGTCTCCCACCGCTACGGCTTGGACCAGATCAACCAAGCCTACGCCGATATGCTCAGCGGAGAGAGCGTGCGAGGCGTAATTGGGTTTTAAAGAAGGAATGGCAACAGAACGCAACTCTGGTTTCTAAAAAACCCCTCTCCAGAAATCCCGACGCGAGCCGATGATCCTAATCGTGCAACCACGTTTCGCGTCGCGGCAAGTCGATCCCAAGGTGACGGAGCAGTATCTCCTCACCCAGCCCGACGTGGTCGATGCCTCGGTTTGGTTTGAGCAGGGCGAGATGCGGGCGCACGTTACGTTGCTGGATACATCCGGCTGGACGCCTTATGAGCTTCGCCTGCAATGCGCCTGTGAGTTGGGTATTCAGCACACACCGAAGCACTTTGTGTGCCTGAATGCGCGGCCCAGAGCCGCTTAGTCGTCGGCTGCCTCTTCGTCGACATCCACTGCCGCTTCATCATCGGCCTTGGTCGACTTTGGCGACTCGGATTCGAGGCTCATGAAGGCGATATTCTTGGTCTGCCGGTTCGGGCAGTTATTGCACACAAACGCCACATTGGCACCCGCCAGCCAATTGGGGACTTTGTCGAGGGTCTTTCCACAGGAACATTGAATCATTCGGACTTTTCTCCAACCGTCTCGCGATAGTGCTGCACCGTCTGCTGATGACTGATATAGCCGTTGATCAGCATCACAACGCCCGCCCCGAGATACAGCAAGAATAACCAGTTCTCTCGTTTCTGGCCAGGGTCGCGAATTACTGAGTCGCCCCCAAGAAACGGCAAACCGATAATGCTCAAAGCAAACAGAACTCCGGCAATCCAGAAATAGGTGTTCTTATACCAAGCCGGCTTGGACATCGGTTTTTGGGGCTTCTTCTCAGACACGGGCCTAACATTGTACCGGATGGCTGCCCCTAGGCCTACGACTTGAGGCCAATCAACCGACGTCGATTCGCTCCATCGCCCCCGGAACCTGGGGAGAACACGGAGTCGCAGACGCGGAGGCGAGGTGGGGCGGTGCACTGAAAACAATTCTTGCAGAGAACCGCCGCACCTCAGGTCCCGCTAACTGGCGATCGCCCCCTCCATGCCCAGCCATCGTTTGAACCGGTCTTTCTACTTCCCCAGCACTCTGAACGACAGGGCGCTTGGCCTCTTCGTGTCCTGATAAATCACCTGCCGGGCAACCTTGATCTTGGTTCCGCTGAAAATGGGTTCCCCCGTGTTCAAGTTTCGGGCATAGGTGGGGAACATATGGCTGCTGATTGCGACCGTGATACGATGGCCTTTCTTGAACTGGTGGGCTGTGTCCCAGAGGGCGATGTGGGCCTTATAGGTCTTGCCGGGGGCGATGAGCTTTGGCTTGTCCAAACCGCCGAGGTACCGCACGTCGATCTTGCCCGGTTGGCCGAGCAGGCGCGCCACTCCCTTGGGGTCGATGTCGAGAAGGAACGCAAAGAAGTCCGTCGAGACGACATTCGTCGAGAAGAAAAGATCGACCGCAATCGGACCGGCGACCGTGGTCGCGTCCTTCATGGGCGCGGATCGAAGCACCAGGCCATCCTTGAACTCCTTCAAGTCCACTACCGTCGATCCGCCCTGCATCATGTTCCGCCCTTTCAGATCCGGTAGTTTCACCTTCGCCGGGTCATAGGTATAGCGAGCCGGTGCGCCGCCCGCCACCGGCTTCTCCACCAAATCCTTCGCCTTTGCAAAGTAAAGCCGCTTCTCGATCGAGCCCTTCTCCGGCCAATCCGATAAGTTGGCCCACTTATTGGCTCCAGTCACGAAGGCCTGCACCTTCGGCGTCTTGTGCCAGTTCACCTCCCGACCCTTGAGCCAGGTGTCGAACCATCGCAGGTAAACAGAGTCCAGTTCGAGAACCGACGTGGGGCCGTAGTCCATGTCCCCAAACTTGGTGGCCGTGTTGAACGCGTGCGACCAAGGGCCGTAGATGAGCCATTGGTTCGTCTTCCCTGCCGCGCGAAGCGTTGCCCAGTTGATCTTGGTCCCGATCCCATCGCCATCCCACCAGCCGCTGATGTGAAGGGCCGGAACATTGGTGTACCGGAGTTCAGAAACGATGTCGAACCCCTTCCGCCAATGACTCATTCCCTCGCGCTTCAGCCAGTTGTCGAAGAACGGCACATTGACGCCCAAAACCGCGTCGTCCACCTTGGAAAGCGGCAGGGTCAGGAGCTTCTCGGGGTGGGGCAGAGGTTGGGACGCCCGTTCCATCGCCGAGACCCGGTCTCGCACCAGGTTGGACCACCAGAGATTGGGCAAAAGCATAAACACGCCGTTGTCGAACGGGAGATTCCGCATGGCGTCGGGCGGGGAGACTTGGGGGATGATGCACTTGAGCGCCGCCGGCCTCTCTACCGCCGCCGCCCACTGGACATAGCCCGCATAGCTGCCCCCGATCATCCCCACCTTGCCATCCGACCAAGGCTGTTGCGCAATCCAGTCGATAGTGTCCTTCCCGTCCCGCCGCTCCGGCATCATCGGGTCCCAGTTTCCGCCCGAGTCGTGGCGTCCGCGGCAATCCTGGACCATGTACACGTACCCACGTCTGGCCCACCACTCCGCGCCCAGCATATTGCCGCCGCGACCGTAGGGCGTTCGCGTCAAAATCGTCGGGTACTTACCGGGCTTGGCAGGCATGGCGACGTCATGAACCAGCTCGACCCCATCCCGCATCTTCACCTTGAGACCCCTCTCCACCTTGACCTCATAGATCGGCTGACTCAACTCCCGATACTTCGCCACCGGATCGACCACCGCCTCCTCATAGCCAACTGCGATAAAGCCCACCTTCTGCGCCGCCACGCTTTCTGCGACGACCTCTCCGGCTTCGTTCAGGACGAACTCGACATCAGTGGGGCCCACCTGCACGATGAAGGGGCGAATGGTTATCTCGCCGCCGTCCTTCTTGATCTTGCGCGGCGACTTGGGCGTGATGGAGACTTCGACAATCGTGCCGCCATTGTCCAAGACGCTGACCTTCAACTTATGGGAACCCTGCACATTGGTCGGGAGGTTTGCAAAAGCAGTGCTGGTGACGCCGGGGTGATAGTTGCTGAAAAGCGCCTTGCCCAAGGTGACGGGCTGGGCGGGTTGGTCTTTACCATTGACCACCGCCGACGATTTCCCACCGGCATGCTTCACCTTCAAATCCAACTGCGGCTGCTTCTGGACCAGTTCATACTCCGTCAACTGGTCGCCCTTGAACTTGCCCGTTAAGACGCTCTCGATAACGATGTTCATCACCTCGATCTTGGTGGTCGAGGTAAAGCTGCCATCCGGCTTGCGGTCATAGACGTTCTCTCCAATCTTGCTCCCGCCCTGAGAGATCGCATAGACGATGGGATCGGCAAATGACAGGGTCGCCAGCAGCGACAGAAGAAGCACAAAAGGACGACGCATGACCCAGGATACAGAGACTGCTGGGTTTTGTTAATGGGACCGGGACCGAACGCCTACTGGAGCCTTGTAGTCCTTTGGCGGCACAATGCTTGGGCGGCTGGTGCTGGGCAGAACCATGTCGTCCGGGAACATCCTCAACCCTTCTGTGGCCACCGCTTTGAGCTTGCCCGTCTGGCCCGTGTTTCGGTAGGTCAAGGCAAGCCAACGATAAGAGTTCTGGAGCGCCGACTTCTCATTCTCCGAAAGGACTTCAAACCTCATCTTGCCGTTCTTAATTGCCTTCTTGAAAAAGCGTTCCGCGGTGTCGAAGTTCTTGTATCGGGTCACATCCAGCATGCCAAACATCATGGGGATGTCCACGCAATCGGGGTTATGCTGAAGCCCTTCGCGCAGAAACGTCTGGGCCTTGGCGGTGGAGTCGGGCGTGTAGTCCATCCCGATCACCATCGCCCCGGTCGTCCAACCTTCTACGAAGTACGGATCGATCCAAGTCATGAGTCGGAAGAGCGGCATGCATTGTCGCGGGTCGTTCTGTTTGTGCCGCAGAGTCGGCGTCCAGGCGTTCACTGCCCGCTCCACATCGCCGAAGATCGAGCGAAAATCCTTGCTTGGGGGCGGAATGATCGTGATCCCGTGGTTTTGCCCGTCATTCAGGCCTCGCTCTACCTTCTCCTGCTCCGTCATGCGTCGCAGCTTGATGCCGTTGTTCAGGTAGACCTCGGTGTAACTCCACAGCCAACCTGATGCACTGGTCTGGAACTGCCCCGCCAGCGACGAATCCCCCTGGTCCGTTTGCACGCGACGAATTGGCGGATTGGCGATATCAGAGACGTCGTCCGCGCTCCACCCCATAGCCGCCATCAGGCTCAGGCCCAAAAATGCTGCATGCCAGGATTTCATATCGCCTTCCGTTGAAACTTGGCCCAAGCGATGGCGACCAGCCCCGAGCTGTAGAGAATCCAGTACCCGAACAGGAAGCCCATCACCCAAAGCGGCACCGGCGTCCAACCGACGTTCGCCGCCCGCCCGCCCAAATCGAAGAGCGTGAATTGGGGCAGGATGGCGTTGATGAATTTGAAGACGAACTGCATCGCCGGCCCGGCGTGGTCATAGCCCGAAGTGAGTCCACGAACGATGATCGTCGAGCCAAACGTAAAGATGAACGTAGTCGTCGCGGCGGCGGCCGGGGTCATGTAGATGCTGAGGGTCAGACCAAAGGCGCACACCAAAGCGAGCCCCAACATCTTCGCCAAAACGTATTGTCCCATGATCGGCTCAAAGTTGACGCCGAACCCAAACAGCGCGACGGCGGTGAGCGTGCAGAGAATCAGGAACGCCAGCCAGGTGACCAAGATTGACCCGATCAACTTGCCCACGATGAGGTCGAGGCGTGAGATCGGTCGGCTGAGAAGCGGATAGAGCGTCCTCTGCTTGATCTCCTCGGGAAGCATCCGAGTGGAGGTGAGGACGGCCACGATAGTAGAGAACGCGCCGAGCACCGTCACGGCTAGGTCCTTCACGAACACCTGAAGCCCCTGCACCCCAAAGAACCCCAAGGCGCTGGCTCCCATCAAGATTAAAAACCCGAGGATCGCCACGACCCAAAGGTCTTTGCGACGCAAAGACTCAAGAAAAACTCCCCGAGCTAAGGCTTTATAAACGGTTGGTTTCATTGCTTGGTTGCTGGATTGCTAGATTGCTGGAATAGATGCGATCCGAGCCCCCTTGAGGGGGCTCGGATCGCAAAGACTACAAGTCTGTCGCAGGACGCTACCGATTTCCGACTTCCGATTTCCGGCTTCCGAACCCCGAATGCCGAATGCCGAACGCCCAAAGCCGTCCCCCTCACGCTGCCCTCTCAATCGTCTCGATGAAATACTCCTCCAACGAACCTTCCTGCGAGACCACGTCGATAACCTTTGCTTGGCTGGAATGAAGCCTGGATAGGGCTTCGAGCAGCTTGGCCTTGTCGCCAAATCTCGCTCGCACCCGCGACTCGCTGGAGTCGATATCTTGTGTCAGGTCATGCAGCGCAACGGAACCCTCGAATACCACGGAGTAGTTGCGCAGTTCGTCCTTCAACGGAGCCATCAGCCGTTCTTCAACTAAAGTGCCCTTGTGGATGAGCAAGATTCGGTCGCAGAGCATATCGACCTCGGCCAATTCATGACTGGAGAAAAACAGCGTCGCGCCCTGCTTCTGGCGCTCTTGGAGCAGGTGCCGCAGCTCTTTGCGTCCCACCGGGTCCAGACCGCTGGTGACTTCGTCTAGGATCAAAAGATCGGGGTTGCCAAGCAGAGATTGGGCAATGCCGACCCGTTGTAGCATCCCTTTGCTCAAGTTCTTGTTGAGCTTCTTCTTGGCGTCCTTCAACCCAACGACCTCTAGGAGCTGGTGGACCTCCTCTCGCAACACCTTGCCCCGAAGCCCCTGAAGCTCGCCATAGAGAGTCATGGTCTCCACCGGCGTAAGATACGGGTAGTACATCGCCACCTCGGGCAGGTAGCCGATGCGCTTCTTGGCCGCCAGCGTTCCTGCTTCCAGACCAAAAACTTGGCATTGCCCTGCGGTCGGCGCAACAAACCCCATCAGCGCCTTCAAAGTGCTGCTTTTGCCCGCCCCGTTGGGTCCCAGGAACCCGACGACCTCGCCGGGAGACACGCAAAAACTCAAACCCCGGACGGCCTCAAGCTGTTTCCCGTTCTTGGATCGATACCGGACGTGAAGGTCCTCTACGAAAATCGCGTCTTGCATACCCCGGTGTATTTATCGGGTCCGGGGAGGCAAGGCTTCAGGGGTTTTTTATTTGGGGGCCACCGGAGGATTCGCTTCCGCCCCCTTGATCTTCTCCCGAGCCGCCTTGGCTCCGTCGGGCGTCGTCTCCGAGTAGTTATCCGAACTGCATCCGATCAGCAAGGCCGCCGCAAGGCCCAAGCCGATGATCCATGACCCAAGTTTTTTGTCGATGCTCATTGATTACTGGGAATAGGGACGGAGAAAGCCTGGGAATCGGATCGCCGCTAACTGGCCCAAAAGAACCTGGGGTAGTTTTCCGGCTCGTCGTCGCCTTCGACGAAGGTCGCCATCAACTTTCCGATCCAGGGACCGAATTTGAAACCGTGACCGCTGCAGGCGCTGGCGAAAAAGCCCCGCTCCCCAATCCTTCCCAGCAAGAAATCTTCGCTCACCGTGCTGGTGTAGATGCACCCCTTCACCGAGCGAACCTCGGGATTCTTGATCCCGAACCGCTGGGTGGCAACCTCCGCGATTAACTCGGTGTGATCGTGACACGGCGTGCGATCCAAATCCGCAGACTCGACTTCTCGTCCATGCTCGTGGACTCCAACTTTAAAGTCCACGCGATCCGGCTCGGTGGGAAAACCGTACATCCCCAGCGGCCCCTGCTCAATCCAAACGGGGCCTTCCTGGATTCGCTCGGTTTGCACATAGCCGAAGGTCTGGAGGGTAGTTTGGACGGGAACGGGGACGAACTGTCTGATCCACGGCCCGGCGCAAACGATGAATGCGTCGAAGTCGGTTTCCAGCCTCTCCCAATCCATCGGGTGGTCCGTCAGGATCACCCCGCCAAGAGATCGAAGGACGCGCAGGTTGGCCTCAATCGCGCCCTTGGCATCCACCCAGCCCGCCTCCGGCGTCAAAATTCCAATCTCCCCTTTGGTCAACCTCAGCCCAGGGAAGACGCCTGCCGCCTGACCAGGATCCAGAATCTCGAACGGAACGCCCACCTCTTTCAAGCCGGTAATCATCGACAGGACATCGGTTGTGTAAGAATCGCCGAAGTACATCAGGCCAACTTCGTGCAGAAGCTTCTGGTCCGCCTGACGCTCCAGGTCGGCCCACAACGGGTAGGCCCGAGTCATGCACTGCGTATAGAAGGCGTCGGGATAGGCTTTGCGGACGATGCGCGAGTTCCCATGGGAGCTTCCCAAGTCGTGCCCCAAGCCAAACTGCTCGAACAAGGCGACGTCGTGCCCCTTGATCGCCACATAGCGAGCCGCGCTGGAGCCGCAAATCCCCGCACCCACCACCGCAATTTTCAAATCCGTCCCCTCACGCTAGGATAGTTCGACGCACGAAAAAGCCCCTCCTGCCTGGATTGCAGAAGGGGCTTTGAAAACAGGGACGTTACTCCGCGGCAGGCTTGGGCTCGGCCTTTTTGGCGGCAGGCTTCTTGGCCGCGGGCTTCTTCTCGGCCGTTTCAGTCTTCTTGGGCGCGGCCTTCTTGGCGGCAGGCTTCTCTACTGGCGCCGCAGCTTTCTTCTCTGGCTTATCGGCTGTTCCCTTCTTGGCCTCTCGAATGGCGGCTTTAATGGTCTGCTCTTTGCGGTGCCGCCGCTGTCTCAACTCTTTATTCTTTATTCGCATTGATGCTCCTAGTCGCCCTGGGGACGTAGTTCGTTAAAGATACCCCAGGCCGGCCTATCCCGACGACCTTGGGAGGGACCCCTGGTCCGAAGTAAACTCTCCCCCATGCTCCCCGACCTCAAATACAACGCCGACGGCCTGATCCCCGCCATCATCCAGGATCATGAAAACGGTCAGGTGCTGATGATGGCGTGGATGAACGAGGAGTCGTTGCGACGGACCCTGGAATCTGGCAAGTGCACCTACTGGAGCCGGTCCCGCCAAAGCTTCTGGCTAAAGGGTGAAACCAGCGGACATTTCCAGCATGTCAAGCGCATCTCAGTGGACTGCGACCAAGACTGCCTTTTGATCCAAGTAGAGCAGGTCGGAGCCGCGTGCCACGAGAACTACCGAAGCTGCTTCTTCCGGGACATCGAAGACGAAGGCTTCGTGGTGAACGCTAGCCCGGTTGCCTGAACACATCGCACCAGTCGACGGCATAAGCGAATGTCGTTCACACTCACCAAGCCACGTTTCACAGGACACAATACAACCATGCACGACCGTCAGGCCGCTCTCGACCTTCTCTGCGAGCACACGCAGTCCGATTCGCTACGTCGGCACTGTTTGGGAGTTGAGACGGCGATGCGGTGGTATGCGGGCAAGTTGGGCGAGGACGTGGAGACCTGGGGCATCGCTGGACTCCTGCACGACTTCGACTACGAAGCCCACCCGGATGAGCATCCAAACTGGGGCATGAGGCTATTGGAAGAGCGGGGCTGGGACCCGGCGATCATCCGCGCCATCGGCTCCCACGCCAACTACACCGGCATCTCCCGAGACTCGTTGATGGAGAAGTACCTCTATGCCTGCGACGAACTCAGTGGCTTCATCACCGCCGTCACTTACGTTCGTCCGAGCAAATCGGTTCATGAAGTCGAGGTGAAGAGCGTTTTGAAGAAGCTCAAGACCCCCGCCTTCGCCGCCGGAGTCCATCGGGATGAAGTCTACGAAGGAGCCCAAGGCATCGGCCTGCCCCCGGAAGACCACATCGCCAACATCATCGAAGCCTTCCGGGGAAATGCGGAAGAACTGGGATTGGCCGGAACGATGGATTCGGCAAGATAATTGCTGGCACCAATGACCTTGTCGCTCCGCCCGACTGATCAAAGATGAAGAAGTACGCCTATATTGATGCTTTACGAGGTTTGGCCATTCTGCTTGTCGTGTTGGTACACACTGGACAGAAGATCCCTGGATTACCTCAAATCGTAAAGTTCGTCTGCAACATAGGCCAGTTTGGGGTTCAGCTGTTCTTTGTAGTCAGTGCCGTTACCCTGGCAATGTCTTGGGCCGAACGGAAGAACGACACCAAAGCAACCAAAGCATTTTTCATCCGCAGATTTTTTCGCATCGCGCCAATGTACTACGCAGGCATCCTGCTTTACACCCTCATCTCTGTTTACGAATCCTTGAAGATGAGTGGCAACCTTGACCCCTCACTTCTAGGCCGCGTGTTCGCCAATGTGTTCTTTATTCATGGGTTCGTACCTGCCGCGAATAATAACGTTGTCCCAGGGGGTTGGTCCATCGGATGCGAGGTTGCATTCTACGCACTATTCCCTGCTCTAGCGACAAGGTTGACCACTCTTCGAGCAGTTATCTTGGCGATTGTTTTCTGGTTATTGATTTTATCAAGCTCTCTATATCTAGTGAAGGGCCTAGATTATGTTATCGAGAACAACAGCTTTGCTTACTTCAATCTTGCAACCCAAATGCCAGTTTTTCTGCTTGGCCTTGTTGCATACCACCTACTCACATCAACAACCCAGCCCAAAAACCTTATCGGCCATAAAATACTCTTCGTGGCTTCTACGGGACTACTATGCACAGCTTTCAGGGGGGGGCTCCCGCTAGGGTTCCTATTCTGCCCTTCAATAGCCGGCATGGCGTTTAGCTCGCTAACTATCTTGATGAGCCGAAGGACCGTATTTCCAAGTCTTTTATTAGAAATTGGGAAACGTTCATTTTCAATCTACATTTTGCATTTTGTATTTGCATTTGATATACTTCCAAGATTGTGGAGATATGCTCCTTCAGCAGCCTTAGGTATTTCGGCTACCTTCTACTTGTGTATAATGTACACAATTATTGTGGGAATCTGTTTTATTATTGCAGGATGGACCTACAGATACATTGAAAAACCGTTTGTTTCCTACGGACACAAACTCTGCTCTCAAATTCAATCAAATCGAGATAGCATTGAACCTCATGCAAGAAGTTAATGTTATGGCATAGAAGATCATCATGATCTTGAAACGATTGGAATTGCATCTGAGGTTAGGTAATTGCCAAGGGAATTTTCGGTGTCTACAGCGATCGGCCTAACCCTGGAAAACCACATCGCCTACATCATCGAGGCCTTCCGGAAGAACTGGGATTGGCCGGTGACGCCTGAATTCGCTCACTGTCTTCAGCAGTGGGCGTCATATACAAGCCAATCCGCCCTCCATGAAAGCCCCCCAAAAAGGCACCTTTGGAGGAGCGTTGAACCACCTAAGCCGCTAGTCGCAAGTGGCCCCGGCTGGTATCCGAGACGGCTTCCATATAGACGTGTCGATGGACTTCTTCGACCGTCGTCTCACCATTCAATACCAGTTTGAGGGCGCTGAACTGCATGGGCTCGTAGCCGCTGGCGACGGCAATCTCTCGGATCCCGTCGAGCGTCTCTCGCGAGGCAATCGCCTTCGCCACCTCGGCGGTGACCGGCATGATCTCCTGGATCGCGGTTCGGCCCCGGTAGCCGGTCATCTCGCAAGACGGGCAGCCGACGGCGTGGCCGATTTCAATATGCGAAGGCAGGTCCTTTCCTGCGCGCGGCAGGTAGGGAAGGATCTGGCTCAGCTCTTCCTGAGTTGCTTGCTTGGTGTCCCGGCAATGCGGGCACAGGCATCGGATCAACCTTTGGGACATGACGCCGATGATCGACGTGCTGAGCATAAAGGGGTCGGTGCCCATGTCGAAGAGTCTTGGCACGGCGCTGGGAGCGTCGTTGCAGTGAAGGGTGCTGAGAACCAGGTGGCCCGTCATCGAGGCTCGAATCGCGGTTTGCGCCGTCTCGCCGTCCCGAATCTCGCCCACCAGGATGACGTCCGGGTCTTGCCGCAGGATCGCCCGTAGCTGGGAGGCGAAGGTCAGGCCGACTTTCTCGAAGACCTGGGACTGGTTGATGCCATCAACCTCGTACTCGATCGGATCCTCGCAGGTCATGATGTTGCTGCGCTCGGACTTAATCTCCTGCAGCGCGGCATAAAGCGTGGTCGTCTTACCGCTACCGGTCGGACCGGTTACCAGCAGCATCCCGTAGGGTTTCTGGATGAGGTCTTTGAAGACGGCGAGGTTGGACTCGGAGAATCCGAGTTCGGGCAGCTTCTTCAGCGAGTGGCTCTTGTCGAGGACTCGGAGCACCAACCGCTGTCCGTGCTTGTTGGGCAGGACGGACATTCGGATATCAACCTCGCGACCATCGACATCCACACTGAAGCGGCCATCTTGGGGAACCCTGAACTCCACGATGTCCAACTCGGCCATGATCTTCACACGGGTGGTGAGCATGGGGAGGATGGCGACGGGAATCTCGCGGATGCGGCGCAGGTCGCCATCGACGCGGTAGCGAACATCCGCCCTCTTTCCCCGAGGTTCGATGTGGATGTCACTGGCGCCCAGGCGAATGGCATCGCCGATGATCTGATTGACCAGGCTGATGACCGGGCTGGAGTTGGCGTCTTTGGAGTCGGCTTCCGAGACCTTCGACTTCTGGTCGGGATTGAACTCGTTAATCGCCTCCATCACCAACTTATCGACATTGGTGTTATCGACTCGCAACGCCCCATAGGCTTCCTCGATGGCCCGAACCAGCCGGTCCGAATCCACCAAAACCGGTTCGATCCTCATGCCCGTCATGTTGTGGATGAGGTCGATAGCGTCCACGTCGAGAGGGTTTCGCATGGCGAGCAGAAGCAGGTCGCCCCGGATATCGACTGGCAGGGCCTGGTAGGTTCGCGCAAGGTGGTGGGGAACACGGGCGATCGCCGTGTTGCGAGGAGGCTGCTCGTCCAATCGCCAAGGAGACACGCCCATCTGAGCCGCCAAGGCGTTCAGAAGCTGATCCTCCGTGATGTAGCCCAAGCTTACAAGAATGCTTCCCAGGGGAGCGGGAGTTTCCTTTTGAATCTCCAACCCTTTCTCAAGCTGTTTCTTGCTGACTAGACGAAGCGAGATCAGAAGCTCGCCGAGACGCATGCGATGTGAAGCCATAACCTAGCGAAGTTATCGGTTTGCGGATGGTGGAAGCTACACGGGTTTTTTGGAAAAACATCGGTTAAGGTTTTGGCGTCATACCTAGATAGTGACTCTAATCGCCCTGGTCGCCTGTGCCGTTGCCTGGCAAGACGTCAAGCCCATGCCCCTTATCCACGCCACTGCTTTGGCCTTGGCAGGCGGGCGGCTGTATGCGGGAACGAACTCGGGCGAGGTCCATGTTTACGACGCAAGGACCCGCGAGCCGATCAGCCTCTTGCCTTCGGAAAGGAAGGGCGTAGTGAGTTGCGTCGCGGCCTCTCCTCAGGGAACGGCGTGGGTTTTGGGGAGCCGCCCGATGGGAATTCGGGACAAGTTTGCCGGGGCCGACGACACAGTTGCACAAGTGCTGGTGGTGCGGACCCCGGATGACCGTACATACACCATCGACCTGAAGCCTGCGGGAGTCGGAGAGCCGGTTCGAGCCCTAGCCTGGCTTGGCCCCCGACTTTGGATTCTCTCCGACTTCGGCGCGGCCTTCTATAATGCCCGCTCTAACGCCATCGAACTGGGAAGCGCCTTCATGCCCAGGGGGCTGGCCGATGAGGTGGCGCAGGCCCGAGTGTGGGTGAAAGAACCCTATGTGATGACGGCAAGGCCGATCTCCATGCGCCGCAACCCCCGCTCGGTTGGTCTTCCCTACGTCAGCCAGTTCTCCATTTACAAGCTGGATGGCAATCGCTGGTCCAGCGTCTCCGGGCTTGCATCCAACGCGCTAGAGGTAGAGCCGGAAGGCGAACTGAGCGTCGGCGAAGACGGGAAGATTCCGCCTGGTGTTCCCTTCCACATGGTGGCGGAGACCGTGGATTTCGATTCTATCGGGGCCACGGCGATCGAGGGAGCCAACCTTCTGCATGCGCCGCTCTTCCAGGAAAACTGGGAGTCGAAGCGGCTGGCCCTGCCCGGCTGGTTTGGCGAATCTGGACGGCCCGATCCGTTGTGGGTTCAGGCTCATGGCGACGATTTCTGGCTGTGGAACGGTTCCACCCTGTTGCGCCAACACCGGACCAAGCCCGAGGCAACCGCCTACCTCCCCTGGAACGATCCCCAGATGCTGCCCAACGCATTCCTGGCAGATGAGGAAGGGCTATGGATAGCAACCAATGTCGGGATGCGGAAGCTCCTGAAAAATCTTCCCGAGAAGCCGTTCGGCTTTGGCGGTTTCATCGCAGTCCCCCTCGGCCCCGCCACAGAACGCACCGAGAACAAGACCCTGGACAAGTTGGTTCGAGAACTTTACAAATGGCGATTCGCACCCGCCGACCTGGCCGGGAAAGACGGCTCCCGAATGGTAAGCGACGTCTATAAAGCGGTAGGCATCCAAGTCCCCAACTCGAACCAAGGCCTGTTGAATTCTCCCCTGGGATCGCCCGTCCACGACGAACTCCAGATCGGCGATGTGATCTCCTCCACCCGAGGCCTGGCGATCTACATCGGCAACGGGAAGACGGTGGAGATGAAGGATGGAGCCGTCAAGAACGGCGTCGTCTGGGATCGGCCGTTTGCGGTGGTGAGAAGGTTTGTGAGGTGAGGGTGGAGACGGCGTTTAGGCATTGGGCGTTAGGTTTTAGGCGTTACGTTCTGCCGAAAACCCAATGCCTAAAACCTAACGCCTAAAGCCCTCCCCCCTACCTGTACATCACCGAAGCCAACACATAATCCACCACATACACCAAGACCATCGAGATCACGACGGCGTTGGTCGTGGCTCGCCCCACGCCAACGGCTCCGTTCTTGGTTCGCAAGCCTTGCTGACAGGCGACGAGCGCGATCACCAGACCGAAGAACGGCGCCTTGGACATTCCGGAGGTGACGTCGCTCGGTTCTACAAATTGGACCAGGGAGTTCATATAGGTACCCCCGCTGACGCCCTTGGTCATAGCGATGACATAGCCTCCAAACACCCCGGACCACATCCCAATGAGGGCGAGGATGGGGAGCATGGCGATGGCGGCAATGACTCGGGGGATGACCAGATAGTTGGTGGGGTGGACCGAGAGCATTTTGAGGGCGTCGATCTGTTCGGTAACCGCCATCGTGCCGATCTGGGCCGCCATGGCTGAGCCGCATCGCGCCGCCACCATCAGCCCCGCCAACACCGGGCCAATCTCCCGGGTGATCGTGAGGCCGACAGTTGCGCCGACGAAGGAGGTGGCCCCGTATTCGGACAAGAACTGGGACAGGTAGAGCGACAGCACGGCTCCAGCAAAAAACGTGGTGAGGCCAACGATGGGAACCGAGGCCACACCGATAAAGGCCATCTGGTCAATCGTCTCCCGCCACTCGGTGGGACGTTTGAAAAGGCGGCGAATCGCGTCCCAGAGGATGATTGAGACTTCGCCGACGAAGACGAAGAGCGCATGAACAGGCGACGTGATTGCCATGAAGGTCCTACCAATCCCACCCGATGCCATGCCGTCTAAGTTACCAGGTGTAGCCCCAAAGGTAGCCTGGACGTCCACGTCCGGGCCGCCGTACCTTGGGCCTCCAAGTCCGAGGTCTGAGAGAGCCTGTAGGCGGCGGATGCATCGTGCCGCCGCAACCAGCAAGCCTTGTAGCCTGGACGTCCACGTCCGTGCCGCCGTGCCTTGGACCTCCAGGTCCGATATCCTGTTTCGCCGCTAAATCTGTAGGAAGAGTTTCAAGCAAAGTCGCGAAGCCAAACCCTTTGCGACATTTGCGCCTTCACATGAAACCCCCATCGCCGTCACCTCCATGATCAGGTAGATGGGGACCGCACAGAAAAAGCCAGCATAGGTGGCCAATCTGATGATACAAGCGCGGACCCCGACCAAACTGAGGCCCAGTCAGGAAAGGAAGAGCAAAGGCACACCAACTACCGGAATGTAGCCCGGCGATGTACTTTCCCAAAGGGCAAGATAAGGCAATGCCGTCCACCGTAAGGCGCTCATAACCGCGAGTGGAAGCGCAAAGAAAAACCGTCTTGCCGCTATAGAGCCTGTTTTCGTTCCCATCCTGCCGATGACCACACTTGTCTCACAACAGGCAGACTCTAATCCTCTAATCCTCCAGTCCTTTATCCCCTAACCCCCTCCGCCCTTTCCCAGGGTAACTTCCCTACCATGCCGGAACTCCCGGACGTCGTGGCCTACCAAGAAGCGATCGAGCGCGTGGCGGTCCATGGCCGCCTGCTCAAAACCCACATCTACCGTCCGTTCCTCGTCCGTTCCATCGAGCCACCGATATCTGCATTGGACGGTCAAGAACTGATCAATATAGAACGCATCGGCAAACGGATCGTCTTCGGCTTCCCTGACGACTTATTCCTCGTCTTCCACCTGATGATCGCCGGACGTTTCCTCTGGCAACCTCAGCCTCCTCAACGCCCCGGCAAAACCGACCTCGCCTCCTTCGAGTTCGAGACCGGAACCCTCGTGATGACTGAAGCCGGAACCAAACGCCGCGCCTCCCTCTATGTGGTCAAAGGTCGGGACGGACTGAAGGAACACCACCGGGGCGGCCTCGATCCCCTGACCATCGACGCCCAAACCTTCACCGCTACCCTCACCCAAGAAAACCGCACCCTGAAGCGAGCCCTCACCAACCCAAGTTTCCTCAGCGGGATCGGAAACGCCTACTCCGACGAAATCCTCTTCGCCGCCAAACTCTCCCCCGTCAGACTCACGGGAAGCCTCACCAGAGGAGAGATCGAGCGGCTTAGAATCGCTACCAAAGAAACCCTCGAACACTGGATCAAGGCCCTGCGCCAGCAGTTCAAAACCAAGTTCCCAGGAAGAGGCCAGATCACCGCCTTCCGGGACGACTTCAATGTCCACGGCCGATTCGGCAAGCCGTGCACCGTCTGCGGAATGCCCATCCAACGCATCGTCCACGCCGAGAACGAAACCAACTACTGCGCCCGCTGCCAAAACGAAGACCGCGTCCTGGCCGACCGAGCCCTCTCCCGCCTCCTCAAAGATGACTGGCCCAAAACCATCGAAGAAATGGTCGGGGAGTAACGCAAATCGTGTCCCAATAGTGGTGGAAACCAAAAAGCCCCGGTCTGAGGGCTAGACTCGGGGCTTGGGGGAGGGAGGAAAGAATGGCTATTCAGTTGTATGGATTCCTACGTTCGGGCTACGACCCTCGTGCCGTTTACGTAGAGCGAATCTCGCTTGATCGCGGCGAAAACTTCGATGGGGACGTAGGTTACGCCATCCCTCTCGGCAATCGCTCGCGGCAAGTTCGTTCGCTTACCATTCAGACGCATTTCTGACTTGTTTTGTTCAAGTTTAACGTTGTTATCTTCATCTTCTAAATAAAACACCCCACCCGAGGTCCGGATGACTTCCAGATCGAGTTGGCTGGCGGTCGCGCCGAGCGGGACCATCGTGGTGGAGCCCACCCGATACGGAACCTCGTCTCGGTTGAACCGTAGCTCCCGGCGGTCGAACTCGATGACGATATCATTCCGATCATAGCGATCCTCTCGGTCGTCCTGTCGGTCGCGGTCATCCCGTCGATCTCGGTCGTCGCGATCCCAGTCATCCCGATCACGGTCTCGATCCCGGTCGGATCGGTAGTCGCGGTCTCGCCAGTCGATAACGACTTCACGATCAAACGCCGCGCCCATGCGCTGGCCTTTGTCTACGATCAGTTCGCCATTGGTATTCATGGCGTCGGTCTCGGCGACCAGAATGCCGCCGAGCGCACCGATGATGGCTCCCTCAAAAGGCTTCTTGATGAGCGATCCCAGGATCAGGCCGCCGACCGTGGAGCCGATGACGACGTTATCGCGGCGGGTTCCCTTCTTGGCCTCCATGCGGCCATTGCGATCTCGGCTGACCGAGCGGTCGTTCAGGGGCACCGGGTAGGCCTCGGCCCGAACGCGTTGGCCGTTGGGAAGCTCGATCTCGTTGAACTCCAGTTCGGCATACGCTTTGCGACTGCCGTCCTTGCGCTGGACCTCGACCACCCGTCCGACGAGGCGAGTGCCCTCGGGCAGATAGCGGTCGCCGTCGACCATCGCCGAGATGCGGTCGCCCCGCTTGGCGGATTTTGCATTGACTGCTTTCTCGAACTTAACCGGGATCACTTCGTTGTCTCGAATGACGATGCGATCAGAAGATTGGGCGGTCGCCGATCCGGAAATCAGGGCGATCAGAGCCACAGGTGCAAGGATTTTCAATTCGATTCTCTCCTTAAGAAGGTTCGTTACTGGGTTAGACGCCGACTTGATAGGGTGGTTTCAGTATTTGTCAGCCGGTGGGTAGGCGGTGAGCCAAAGGTCTTGCCCCAGTCTGCGCGGCTCCTCTAAACGCCAGTCCCGGTCAGAATCCAACGAACCCATGTAGGTTGAAATCCAGGATGGCCCGTTGCCGAGGATCTTGGGGGCGATGAAGAGCTCCAGCCGGTCGATCATGTGGCTTTGGAAAAAGCCCGACAGCGTGTTGGCCCCGCCCTCCACCAGCAGGCTGGTGACGCCGCGCCGGAAGAGCTTGTTGCCCAGCTCATGGACGATAAACCGATCCTCGCGCACCATCACCTCCATCTCGTTGGGAGCCTCCAGCGTTTGGACGATCTTGAGATAGGGCGCGTCGTCGTTGAGGACTTTGTAGCCAAACAGCCGTCGGTCGCGGTCCAGGACCACCCGGAGGGGCTGGTTCACGACCTCGATGTGTCGCACCGTGAGTTCCGGGTCGTCTTTCTCGACCGTCGTAGTCCCCACTAGAACCGCGCCGCACTCCGCCCGCAGGATATGTCCCTGCCTCCGCGACTCCTCGCCAGTGATCCACTTGCTCTCCCCGGTCGAGAGAGCCGTGCGTCCATCCAGGGAGATCGCGGCTTTACCGACGATATAGGGGCTCATGCGACGCATGGCGGTGAGCCACATGATGTTGGCTTTGGCGGCCTCGGCCTCCATCACGTCCTCGACCACCTCGATTCCGGCTTCGCGGAGTCGCTGGTTGCCTCCCGCCATCTCCCGGTTCGGATCGGAGACAGCGGAGACTACGCGGGCAACCCCGGCCTGAATCAGTGCCTCGCTACACGGCCCGGTCCGGCCTTGGCTGTTGCAG
Source organism: uncultured Fimbriimonadaceae bacterium (assembly GCA_964501275.1). Taxonomy (GTDB): domain Bacteria; phylum Armatimonadota; class Fimbriimonadia; order Fimbriimonadales; family Fimbriimonadaceae; genus 55-13. The sequence continues at coordinate 24,583 of CAZCSP010000041.1, forward strand.
GGCTCCAAGGTGGTGTAGACGGTCGCGCCCTTCGCCCGATCCCCCGCTTGGGCCAAGGCGACGATCTCGGCGTGGGGGCCTCCGGCGTGGTCGTGGTAGCCCTCGCCCACCACTTCCCCGCCCTGCTCGATCACGCAACCCACATGGGGGTTGGGGGCGGGATAGCCGTGGCGCGACAGTTCGATGGCGCGAGCCATCAGGTCGGGACTAATCGGCGTCGGCATCTTGGTCCTTGGCTTTCTTGGCATGGTCCCGGAGCGTCGCTTCCAGAAGGGCTTCCATGTTCTTCTGCGACTGCTCGCGGAACTCCAACCTGGCCCGTCGGGCGATGATGAAAGCGCCGACGATGCTCAGGATCAAAGCCAACGCCTCCACCCCGACAAAGATCGCGCCCCGCCGGAGATACCCCAGTTGCTCAGCCCGAGGAGCGTCAGTCGGCGGCCTGACCCCGACAATCCAGGGAAAAGCCAGCACCATCCCAATGCTGAAGGCGATCAAGACGATGGTGGCAGCCTTCAGCCACATAGCGCGGACAGCCTCCGGAAAGCCTCCCCAACGCTCGGCCCTTTGGTCAGACGGCTACCCACGACAAACAGGTTCGCGCCATGCCGCATCGCCACCGGCAACGTCTCATCGTCGATCCCGCCATCGACCTCGATCAGCACATCGGGCGCCTGTTCTCGTATCCAGGCCACCTTGGCCATGGTGGAGTAGATGAACTCCTGCCCACCCCAGCCAGGGTTGACGGTCATTACCAGGACCTCATCTACCACATCCAGAACGCCCTCTACGGCCTGGGCAGGTGTGCCGGGGTTGATGGCGATCCCAGCCTCCAGCCCCATGTCCTTCAACCTCTGGGCCAGGCGGTGGGCATGAGGCGTGGCCTCGGCGTGGAAGATGATGCGTCCACAGCCCGCCTCGGCAAAGGCTTCGAAATGCCGCTCGGGCGTCAGCGTCATCAGGTGGGCTTCCAGAAGGAAGTCGCCTGCCTTGCGCAAGCCTCTGGCTACTCCATCGCCGATGGTGATAGGCGGAACGAACTGGCCGTCCATCACATCCAGATGGATGATCTGGGCTCCGGCGTCGGCGAGTTCCAGCACCGGGGCGCGCAGGTCGCTATGGTCGAAAGACAGGATGGAAGGGGCGATCAATTGGGGGCGGGCGCCTCCTCTTCCGCTTTCTTCACCTTGGTCGTTACAAGCTGGTTGTCGTAGAAAATCTTGAAAGTGGCCTCTTGGCCATAGCCCTGAGTGGGAATCTCGATGGAGTCGTTGGGCTGATGCGGACTCTCATAGATCGTCCTCTCGCCTCGCGCATCCATAATCTCCACCCTCACAACCACGCCCTCCTCCAATCCGGTGAGCTTAATCTTGAGGTTGTAGATGTACTGCTTGTCCTGGTCCAAGGGAGCGACCGATCCGCTGCTCTTGCCGCTGCTGAGCGTCACCGTCACCCGGCCAAAGCGCTCGACCTTGGCGTTCTTATCGGGGCTCTGCGAGACGATGAGACCGGCATCCAGCTTGGGGTCGGGCTGGCTGGTGTAGCTGTCGCTTAGGGTGAGGTTAATGGCCTCCAGCATGGAGCGGGCGGCGTCCATGGTCTTGCCCTTTAGGTCGGGGACCAAGACGAAGCGGCTGCCGGAGCTGATTGTGACGTTCACACTCGACCCCTCATGAAGCTTCCGACCCGCGGGAGGGGTCATGGCGAGGATGGTGTCGGGTGGGTGGGTGTCGTTGATCTGACGCCCCGAGACGCGAATCTTCAGCTTCAGGCCCTCCAGCGTCTTCTGAGCCTCAGACAGCTTGGCACCTTTGACATTGGGGACTTCCACCAGTTTGGGCTGGCTGACGTTGAAAACGACCCAGACGCCGATGAGCGCCAGAAAGGCAACGGCGCAGAATCCGAACATGACGAGCATCCAGACGGGCACGTCTCGCGGCTCCTTCTCCTTCTTGGACTTCTTCTTCTCCTCGTTCTCACGGATCGCGGACATCTTGGGGGCGACGGGCTGCTTCTCGGGGGTTGAGGCGGCGGGTCGGAGGGGCCACTGCATGGTCTTGCCAAAGCGCAGGCCGTCTTGGAGAATGCGCAGGTCGCTGAGCAACTCTCCGGCGTTGGCATACCGAGCGGCCGGGTCCTTGGCCATCGCCTTCTTTACGATCTCATCCAGTGCGGCGGGTACAGCGCTGTTGTAAATCCTTACGCTCGGGATGCCAGCGGTGGCGTGCTTCAGGGCCATGGAGACCGCGGTGTCCGCCGAGTAGGGCAACCGGCCGCTCAGAAGCTGGTACAGGAGGATTCCCACCGAGTATGTATCTGAGGCCGGGGATGGCATCGCGCCCGCGCTGACCTCCGGGGCAAGGTAGGGAGCCATATTGGGCAAGGCCACCAGACCGGCGGTTTGGCTGGCGGAGTAGGTCTCCCAGAGGCCCGCCAACTGGAGTCGGCACTGGCCATCGGGCAGGGAGACGATGTTTCGGGCCGAGACGTCGCCGTGGGCCACCCGGTCGTGGTGGAGGGTGTTGAGTCCCTCGCAGATGGAGATGGCGGTGGAGACGGCGACGGATACCGAGAAGGGGGCCAGTTTGTCGATCCGCTCCGCCAAGGATTGGCCTTGGGTGAGTTCGCTAACCAGGAACGGCTGGCCTTCATCGTCGTCAACATCGATCAGCGCCTCGATGCCGTTGCCGTAGGTGTGGGCGTACTTCTTCACGGTGCGGCGGAGGGCTTCGATGTATTCCGGCTCTTGGGCAAAGGGAGGCTTGAGGACGCGAACAGCCACCTCTTTGCCCTGCACCCGATCCTTCGCGCGGTAGGCGGCAAAGATGGCGTCCTCACTCATGAGGTCCAGTAGCTCATACCGAATACGCAGGATCGTTCCGATCAATCGGGCGTCTCCTGCTTGTCACGGATGAAGCACAGGGCTACCGCCGCCAGAAAGAGGACGAGGCTTAGGAGCACGATCGGGGGTTGGTCCACTTTGGCGGCGTAGTCGGGGGCGGTGCCATTCATAAAGGCGAGCTGACTGGCGAGGTATCCGGCAGCCAGCAGGGCGGCGGTGATTCCAGCTATCAACAGGCGGATCTTACTCATAGTTCGACAAGCGCCAATCTCACGTCTCGCTCGGAGACATCTTCCACCAGTTTACATTCCCCGACCCGAGTTAGGAGACTAAATGCCAGCTTGCCGTCCTTTGATTTTTTATCCCGCCTCATGGCTTCGACAAGAGTATCGGCGTCGATCTCCTCGTCAAGCATCACGGGCAACCCTTGACTCGCTAACGAATCCCTCACTTGGGCAGTTGTTCCAGGTTCAGCCAAGCCGATGATTTCGCTTAGCTTCGCCTCGGCGACCATCCCAATACTGATCGCCTCTCCGTGGAGGTATCTGGCGTAGGCTGTAGCCTGCTCGATAGCGTGGCCGATGGTGTGGCCAAAGTTGAGGGTCGCGCGGAGGCCGGTGACTTCCATCTCGTCGGCCTCCACCACGTCCCGCTTGTGGCGGATGCACCGGCGGACGATGGCCTCCAGTTGGGGATGGTGAGGATCGAGTTGAAGTTCGGTTAGCTCCCCTACCAGTTCGGGGTCGCGGATGAAGCCGTACTTCCAGACCTCCGCCATGCCGTTCACAAACTGGCGTTCGTCCAGGGTAGCGAGGGCATCGGTGCAGACCACGACGCTTGCCGGAGGATGAAACGCGCCGACAAGATTCTTTCCTTGCGGTAGGTCAACGCCGACCTTTCCTCCTACCGACGAATCGACTTGAGCCAGCAGGGTGGTGGGGACTTGGATGAACTTGACGCCTCGCATATAGGACGCCGCCACAAAGCCGGCGAGGTCGCCAATGACTCCCCCGCCGAGGGCGACGACAGTGGAGGAGCGGCTAACTTTGTGGTCGGCAAGCCACTCCACCGCTTCCTGAAAGCGCCCCAGGTTCTTCTGCTCTTCCCCAGCGGGGATGACGAAGGCGGGGTGCTCAGCGAGGATCTCGGGGAAGAGGGAGGCGACCTTTTCATCGGTCAGAATAGGTGCCTGATGCGGCAGGAGGGTCGCCAAGTCTGCCTTGGCCGCAAAGTGGATATCGTACGCGCCCTTCGAGTGGGTAATAGTCATCGCAGCTGCCTCTTGATGAGTTCCGCAAAGACGCTCTCCGCCGCAGATTGCACATCATGCCCGTCCATGGTTACGGTTACGTCCGCCTTTCGATAGAGGTCTACCCTCTTGGCAAGGAGGTCGGTGACTCGGTCCGGCCATTCCTCCACCTGCAACAGCGGTCTTCTCTTCTTACTGACTTCCAGGCGGGCAATCAGGGTTTCCGGGGATGCCTGCAAGTAGATCGTTGTTCCCAGCCTTCTTAGTTCCGCCCAATTTGCCTCTCGCATCACGATGCCGCCGCCGGTGGCTAAGACGATGGGACTGGGCTGAAGGGAGCGCAGAACGCTGGTTTCATGGTCTCGGAACGCATCCTCGCCGTAAATTTGAAAAATTTGGGGAATGGGGCGGCCGAGTCTAGCCTGGAGAAGAAGGTCAGTGTCGACAAACTCGCGCTGGCTAAGTTCGGCAAGCGCTCGGCCCACCGAGGATTTGCCTGCGCCCATCATCCCAACCAGTATCCAGCAGCGGTCCATAAATAAAGATGGCAGGGCTACTTGCCCTGCCATCCTATTTTACTTGAGAGAGGAGTTTTAGCCTCCGATGTCGTCCTCTTCCACAACCCGCGGGGTCACGAAGATCAGCAGGTCGCTGTTTCGCTTCACTCGCTGGGTGGATCTGAAGAACTGGCCGATTATCGGCAGGTCGCTCAGAAGTGGGACACGGGAGACGTTGGTGTTGTCGTTCTTGTCGGTCAAGCCGCCAAGTACGATCGTCTCGCCATTCTTGACTCGCGCAACCACGCTGATCGCTTGGCTGGAGATGTTGGGCAACTCGTTTCCATCAGGCGCTCGCGTCGTTCCAACAAACGATTGGATCTGCGGGTTCAAGTAAACCGTGATCGTATTATCGTCGTTGATACGAGGAGCAATGCTCAGGAACGTCTGAGCAGGGATCTGAATGGGGTTGTAGTTGGTGACAACCGTACCGTTCGAAACGACCGTCTGGTTGGTAAACACCCACGACACGATGCTGCTGTTAAGGCTGGCTGGCTGGTTGTTCAGCGTTCTCAGGATGGGAGACTGAACCACCTTACCCTTGCCTTCTTGAAGCAGCGTTCGCATTCGAGTAGTCACGTTACCGGTGGCAAAGTTCAGGAACACAGGGTCAGTGCCCCTTGCAAAGGTTCCTGGAGCGGTGCCGCCAAGCACGGTTCCTCTCGAATACAAGAAGTCGAAGCCGATAGACTTGTCCAGCGACTCGGTCGTGGTAATGAACTCAACCTTGATTTCAACTTGGCGAGGAGCCACGTCGAAAAGGCTGATGTACCGCTGCAACTGGGCGATATCTTCTTCATTGCCGCGCACGACGATACTGTTGTCGGTCGGGTCGTAGCTGATGAAGTCGATCGAACTGGGAACGAGGCCCTCACCGCCTTGCAAGGTAGTTCCGCCGCCCTGCCCTCCAGGACCGCCTTGACCACCAGGTCGACCACCGGCGCCAGCGCCAGCCCCCGGACCCTGGCCCGATGCCCCAAAGCCGCCTGAGCCTACCTGACCAGCATAGTCGCCTGGAAGAAGGATGTCGGGAGAACCTTCCGAAGATGTCATCGACGTATTGGCGCGCGTGTTTAGCGGTCTAAACGTAGCGCCTGTATCGATCATCATCTGCGAGCCGTTCTGACCATACATCTGGCTGAAATCAGTTTGAGTCAGTGACCGAAACTTCTTCAGATCTTCAAATCCAATCCCGTTGTTCACTGGAGTCGCGAACGCCAGCATATTGTAGACGTTTCGCACATCCGACTTTCTAACCGGAATTCGACTGAGAATCTTAACTGCTGGCGCAGCCTTGATCTCCGGGCTCAATTCCAGAACGGGAGCGGACTTGCTGATGATATAGACACCATTCTCGTCCTTCTTGAAGTAGGCGCCTGCCGCCTTGCAGATGTAAGCCAAAGCCTCTTCAGCAGTCTTGTCGTCGAGTTTCAGTGTCACCTTTTCAAAGGCGTCACTTGAACTCTCGAACACAAACTGCATCCCAGCTTTCAGTGTCAACATCCGAGTCGCTTCATAGAGGTCGGCACCTTTCAAAAAGATGTTGATCCGAGCCTGGTCTTGCGACTGCTGTGCTATGGCGCTTGTAGTCGGCGCTACCAAAGCGGTCGCCACCGCTCCTACAAACGCCATCGTTGCCCAGCTTAAACGCATTATTATCCTCCTAACCCTCTTAACCTAGAACCTAAAAACCTCGACCGCCGCCGCCACGGCCGCCCATGCCACCGCCGAAGCCGCCGCCGCCCATGCCGCCGCCGAAGCCGCCGCCGCCCATGCCGCCGCCGAAACCGCCG
>CAZCSP010000042.1:0-24979 GCA_964501275.1 uncultured Fimbriimonadaceae bacterium
TAGCTCAGTTGGTTAGAGCGCACCCCTGATAAGGGTGAGGTCGCTAGTTCGAATCTAGCTGGGCCCACCAAGGATCTTCCCTTGGATTGCTCTTCTTGTTGCTTCCTTTGGTGTGCGGCGTCATCCTGAGCGAGCATGAATAAGCTTGGATGCAGGGCCGCTGGTTCGTCGCGAGCCGAAGGACCTCACCCGCCTGTAGTATCTTTCTTACTTACAACCTGGTGAGGTGGTTCGACTTCGCGGCGTACAGACGCTCAACCAACCCGTAGCACTCAGGCCGCTCCGCTCACCATGACGCCGTACTACAAGATAGGTGGCCTCCTCATTCCCTCTTCCTTACAAAGCCTTCTTCTTCAATCTCGGCCGCAAATGCAGCTTGTATAGCAGCAAAGGCAGCGCATCCCCATAGGCCATCACAATGCGGGGAAAACGCAACCGGTCATCCGACTCAATCGCCGGACGCTTTCCAATCGCCATCCCCACCCGATACTCTAACTTCCTCAGCACTGCCACGCTGGTGTCGTCCAGATGCCCATAGGGATAGCAGAAAGACTGCGGTTCAATACCATTCGCCTTCAACGCCAGGTCGCAGCGGGAAACCTCCAAGTACTGGTCCTCGGGAGACAGCTTTGGCAGGTGCGGATGCGTCGCCGTGTGGTTGCCGATCTCATGCCCCCTGGACTGGACTGCTCTTAAAGTCTCCCAATCCGCCAGCGGGCAGGCCAACTCCCCATCCCAACTGCTCGACTCGTCCACTCGGTCGGAGATGACGTAGATCGTCATCGGGACGCCGTGGCGACTAAAGACCGGCACGCCATTTTCTATCGTGGAGACGTAGCCATCGTCAAAAGTGAAGCAGACGGTAGGCCGGTCGGGCCATTCCGCCAAGTCTCCGGCCTTGGCAAAGGCAAAATTTCGCCTTAAAAAAAACCGGATATGGCTGTCCAATCGCTGCGGATGGATATTCAATCGACGACCCTCCGCAGCTTCCGTTCCAACCTTGTGATAGCACAATGCCACGACTTTCATGCCCGATCAAGGTACTCGGAAATGGGTTGGGCGTGACGAATCAAATGGGTTGCGCGTCTGAACCTTACTCGGCGGCGCATAGACAAGAAGGGCCTTGCATCGCTAAAATGCTTGTGAACATAGCCGTTCGACGGCTTTTCCGGAGTTAAATCGAAAATGATGGGATTGAAGCGGATTCTTTCCGTCGGCCTGATAGTAAGCGCATTCGTGGGAGCCGCGAATGCTGAGTTTGACGGACCGGCGCCCTTGGCTTGGAGATGGGTCCAGCCAACTAGTAACTCGCCCGTTGGCAGCCCGACGGTTCAGGACGGCGTAGTCTACGCAGCCGTCGGAACGCGGATGTATGCGCTCGACAAAGAGAGCGGCAATCAAAGGTGGAAGTTTCCGCTGGTCGATCCGATTGAAGGCTACTTCAAGTCGAAAGTGATCTTGACTGACGGGATGGCCATCGCCGCTGCCAGCAACAAGACGATCTACGCCGTCGATGCCAAAACTGGCGAAACGAAGTGGACTTATGTCGCGCCAGGGAACATCTATCGAGAGCCGGTCCTGGTAAGCAAGTACATCGTTTTCGGCATGACCGACAACACCCTGATGGCCATCAACTTAACGGATGGCCAGCAAGCCTGGGAACAGCCTGTGCGCGTTTTCGACGGTTTCATGGGCAAGCTCGCCGGCTATCAGAACAACGTTTACTACTTCACCAACAACTATCAGATGGTGTGCTTCAGCGTAACCACCAAGAGAGAGGTTTGGAAGCAGCGGTTCTCCCAGTTAAGCCCCGACGCTGAAGCCATCAACCTAAGCGACAACCTTTACGTCAACTCCGGAACGTATGTCATCGGCTTGAACGCCACCTCTGGGCGCAAGGTTTATGAGGCCAACTCCAATGCCCAACTCGCTTTTGCCCCCGCCGCGAACGGCGAAAGCACGTTGGGCGTGGATCAAGACGGAAAGGTTTTCCTCTTTGGCGCCAATGGCCGCCGCCTGGTTCAAAAGAACATCGAACTTGGCTCCCAGCCTGCAACTTCGCCGTCCGTGATCGGGAAGTTCTACGCGGTTACTACACGTAACGGGGCCATGAGCCTCATCGACTCCAAGACCGGCGACATCGTGTGGAGCTACCTGGTACGCCCCATCGGCGATTCCAGCGCTTCGACTCCGCCCCCAGGTGGACCTGGCGGGCCGGGTGGCCCCGGCGCACCGGGAGGATTCGGCGGAGGCAGAGGTGGCGCAACTCAGGCGACCCCCGCACGAGTTCTCGCTCTTCCGGCTGCGGGACCTCCTGTTTTGGATGGTGACACGCTCCTCCTGATGGCGATGGACGGCAGTGTACTGGCGTTCGATAAGAACCACGGCGTGGACCTCACTTCCCCATCGGTTAAGATGACCTGGCCCAATCCCGGCGACCTCGTTTCCGGACAACCTCCCCTTGAGTTGATCTTTAAGATCGAAGACGAAGCATCCGGAATCAACACCAGTACCCTCAAGATCACGATCGACGGGCAAGAGATGGAGTATGAGTTTGGACGAGATGGCATCGCCAATGTCCGATTCTCCAGCCTCGGGAAAAACAAGCCCCTCAACAATGGTCGAAAGACGATCACGGTTACCGTTTCTGACTGGCTTGGCAATCAAACCAGGGCCGACTTCGCCCTCATCATCGACAACACTCTGCGCCCGATTCAACGGCCAGCCACGGGCAACACGGGTCCGGGTGGCCCTGGCAGGGGTGGCGCCGGTGGTGGATTCGACCCAGGCCGGTAGATGACACCCCAACTTTGGCAGGCCCTGCTGGCCGCCGAACTACCCATCGCAAAGGGCCGGGCTCTCCTCAAAGAGCTCGGCCCTTTTGGCGATGCAGGGGTGGAGAGGCTTCGCCAGCACCCCCACCTTACCGATACCGAGCGTAAGCGGATCAATGCCGCCAACTTCGACCGGCTCGAAAGATGTCTTCAGGAAGGTGGCCGGATCGTCGGGTTCAGGCAATACCCCGAGATGCTCCTCAACTGGCCCGACAACCCCCTCGCTCTGTTTGTCTGGGGAGATTGGCAGGCCGCCCAAGCCCCCACCGTCGCCATCGTCGGGACTCGAGGCGCTTCCACCTACGGCAAGGCGGCGGCCTCCAAGTTTGCCGAGTCCTTTGCCAAGGCGGGCGTCACCGTCGTAAGCGGAGGAGCCCTCGGAATCGACGCGGCGGCCCACAAGGGTGCGATGAGCGCGGGAGGCAAAACTATCGCCGTCATGGCGGGAGGCATCGACCAGCTTTACCCCGCCCTCCATCGCGGCCTTTTCCAGCAAATACGCGAGACCGGTGGCTGCCTCGCCACCCAGTTCGCCTGCGGCACCAAGCCCAACGCCTTCCGCTTCCTTCAAAGGAACCAACTGATCGCCGGACTGAGTCAGGCGGTGGTGGTCGTCGAAGCCCCCGAGCGTTCCGGCGCCATCCACACCGCGAACCGCGCCAACGAGATGGGCCGCCAGGTCTTCGTCGTCCCCGCCAACATCGAGAACATCGGCTTTCGCGGCTCCCATGCCTTGATCCGGGACGGGGCGACCCTTGTAGACCATCCCGACCTGGTGCTGGAGGCCATGGGGATCGAGCCGACGATCGCCAAAGCCGAAGATTTGCCCACCAATGAGATCGCCGCTAAAATCCTGTCCATCCTATCGACCAGCCCACTCGCCGTCGAATTCATCCTGGATCGAACCGGGTTGCCAATGACCGACGTGATCGGCGAACTTACCATTCTCGAACTGGAGGGGAGGATCATCCATGATGCGGGAGGCTACGCGGTAAAGCCATGACCAAGGTCTACGACGCCCTCGGGCCGGAGGGGTTTGGCCCATACGAAGTTGATTGGGACGCCAACCGGTGGACCCGAGTCAGCGCCCCGCCCAAGGCTCTCCTGATTCCCGGCTTCGTGGACATCCACATCCACGGCGGATTTGGGATCGACTTCATGACAGCCACGAAAGAGGAAATGGCGATTCTTTGCCAGAAACTGGAGGCGCAAGGATACGAAGCGTTCTTGCCCACCACCGTCACCGCCACCCCCGAAGCCGTCCTCGCCGCCCTGGACAGCCTCCCCGACCACCCCATGGTCGCGGGCTTCCACCTGGAAGGCCCGTTCATCAGCCCCAACTACCCCGGAGCCCAACCACCGAGCGCCATCGCCGACATCCCGGTCGGCCCGTCCCCCTGGGATCCGATCCTGGACCATCCCCGACTCAAACTAGTGACGCTGGCTCCCGAGAAGCCGCACGCGCTCGAGCTTATTCTCCGTCTGATGAAGCGGGGCGTGACTGTCAGCATGGGGCACACCAACGCCACCTACGACGAGGCTCGCCACGGGTTCGAATTTGGGGCTCATAACGCCACCCACACCTTCAACGCTATGCGCCCGCTCCACCACCGTGAGGCAGGGACGGTGGGGTATGTCCTATCGAACGACGCGATGTTCGCCGAACTCATCTACGACCGAAACCACGTATCCCCCGACGCAGCGAAGCTTCTTTTCAAGTGCAAACCTCGGGACAAGATCGTGGCGGTCAGCGACAGCACAATGGCTACCGGAATGCCCGCCGGGCAGGAGTTGGAGATGTGGGGCCTGCGGTGCGTCACGGGCAAGAAGGAGGTTCGCCTCGCCGAGAACGGAGCCCTGGCCGGAAGCGCCATCACCCTCCTCGACGCCTTCCGCAACCTCCACGAAGACTTCGGCCCCGAAGCCGCTATCCGAGCCTGCTCCATCAACCCCCGCCTGGCCATGGGCTGGAAAACCCCGCCTCGGGTGTTCCTGGAGTTGAATAAAAAATTAGAGATTGTGGGGCGCAGAGAGGCATAAAGCCCCTTCCTCCCCGAAGGTCGGGGAGGAAGGGGTTGGGGATGGAGGGGTTTGAACGGGTAGTGAGAAGGAGCTTGTAGGCGGCGGATGCATTTTGCCGCCGTCTGCCCGAGTTCGGGGTTCTCTACAAACTTTGTATCAGCTACAAGCGAAACCTCCTCCCCCCAGCCCGCCCCCTCCAAAACGAACCGCTTGGAGGAGGGAGAGTCAACCCGTCGCCTTCCGCAACCGATCCCACACCGCCTCCCACTCAGGAGCCTCGGGCGGTCTTTCGATGGCGATCCGGGATAGTCCCTGGCTGTCCAACTGATGCAAAGCGTCATACAGCGCAACGGCGTAGGCTCGCGCATCTGCGGGCATCTGAATCTGGTTGGAGTTCTGGGGCTCCCCAAACGTCAATCCCGCATCGCCTTCCCCCAGTTTCGAGACGAGGGTGGTCGGCGTGGAGGGGGCGTAATGGCGGGGATACATTCCGGGGGACCGCCTCTCTTCCAACTCCGCCTCCGCCAACTCCACCACCACCTCCAAGTCCGCCCGAGAAACTCGTCCCGGACGCAGAATCCTCGGCTTGTCGCCCGTGCAGTCCACCACCGTCGATTCCAACCCCACGTCGCATGGTCCCCCATCCACGATGAACTCCACAAATGGCGCAAGTTGCGGGTCGATGTGTTCTAGGCGGGTGGGGGAGATCGCCATGAAGCGATTGGCGCTGGGCGCGGCGAGGGGGACTTTTGCGGCGCGGATGATACGTAGGGCAATCCCATTGGCGGGCATCCGAATGGCAACCGTATCCAAGCCCGCGGTCGTCGCGTCCGGCACCACCGGCCTCTTGGGCAAAACCAGGGTCAGGGGGCCGGGCCAGAACGTGTCCATCAGCCTCTCGGCGTACTCAGGCACCCGCTGAGCAAGCCGCTCGACCTCATGCCGCGCCTCGATGTGCACGATCAGGGGGTTGTCCGACGGCCTTCCCTTGGCCTCGAAAATCCTCTGTACCGCCTCCGCATCCAAGGCATTGGCGGCCAAGCCGTAGACCGTTTCCGTGGGGATGATCACCAGCTTGCCCTCGCGCAAAGCCCGTCCGGCGGACTCGATGGCGTCGGCGGTCGGCAACAGTACCTTCACCGAATCGCCTCCCGCATCACATCGCGAGGCGGAGCGATCCCCAGCCAGAACTCAAACGACCTTGCCCCCTGCGCCACCAAAAGCTCTTTGCCATCCAGCGTGCGCAGGCCCCGCGCCTCCGCCTCCTGAAGAAACGGAGTGTTGCCATAGACCAGATCATAGACGACCGTCCCGGGCAAAGCCTGGTCCCAGCCCATAGGCAGGCCCTCCCGACTTAACCCCGCCGAAGTCGTATTGACCACCAAGTCGTAGTCCGCCGTCGCAAGACCAACCGAGTTCAACCCAAACTCCCTTGCCAACTCCTCCGCCCGAGTCGGAGTGCGGTTCCAGATGGAAACCTCATATCCCGCCGCAGGCAAAACCGCCGCAATCGCCCGCGCCGACCCACCCGCCCCAAGAATCAAAACCCGAGCCCCTTGGGTCAAGCCAAGAGGTTCGAGCGTGTCCAGGAAGCCCGGCGCGTCGGTGTTGGTGGCGATTCGGGAATGCAGGTCGATGGTGTTGGCCGCCCCGATCTTCTCGGCCAGTTCGTCCGGGTCCGCCCAATCCATGGCCTCGACCTTGTGGGGCACCGTCACGTTCACCCCTTTGAATCCGATTTCCCGAAAGTGGTCCAAGGCCTCCCCCACCTTGCCCGCCGAGACGCGCACCGCCACATATCGCAAGTTAAGCCCCAATGCCCGATAAGCCGCCTCGTGCATCTGGGGAGACCGGGAATGGGCCACCGGATCGCCGATCACGGCGAAGTCGGCGGGCGGGACTTCATGCCATTCGTAGGCGACGTTCACTTCGCCACTCGGAAAGCGTAGTAGCGTTGCCCAAAGAAGTTCCACACCGCAACGACTCCGGCGGCGATCACCTTTGCCAGGAACAGACTGACATTCGGGTGCCCGGAGATAATGTTTGAGAACGCGCTGAAGATCAGGGTGTTCAGCACCGCGCCGAGGATCGACACTGTATAGAAACGGCGCAACTGAGCCAGTCGCTCCGCTTTGCCCTTGACCCGAAACGTCCAACTTCGGTTCCAAATAAAGGAGTTGAACATCGCGATGAACGAGGCAGTGCCGCCAAGGATCGGAACAGCGGCAGTGGGAGCGTCCTTGGCCCAAGAGAAGAACTGGGGCATCGTCTCCTGGAGCCATCCCCCTAACGCCTCGCTCAGCAACATCCCATTCCAAGGCAGGATTCTCAGGAACAGGAAGGAAAGCCCGAAGTCGATCACAAACGACGTCCCCCCCACAATGCAGAACTTGATGATCTGCCGAATAAGCGCGCTCTTCCCCGCAGGCCTCGGTTCCTTGTCATCCGGGTCCTCTGGCAACTCGTCTACGGGGCTGACGAGAGCCCGGTAAAGGGTAGACCTGAGGAGTGTCTCTCCGAATCGGCTGACTCTGGTTCCGGCAAACTCCTTCCCTTCCATCTTCTGAACCCAGATCGCGTCGATCCCGCTCCGGTTCGCGCCCAGAACGTCGGTAAAAATCTGGTCGCCGATCATGATCGACTCTTCCGGCTTGCGCTTGAACTTGATCATCGCAAGCCGGAACATCGCCGGGCTCGGTTTGAACTTGCCCCGCACCGTCTCGATGCCCAATCGGGAGGAAAGTCGGGCCAATCGTTCGGGGTTGCGGGTGTTGCTGAGGATGCAGAGGTCGAACCCCTTCTCTTGCGCCCGCTTCACCCAATCCTCGATCCCCTCGGGGAACTCCTCCGCCCGCCACTTGACGATGGTGTGATCTACGTCAAGCAGGATGAGCCGCTTCCCTTTCTCCCAAAGTTCATCCAGATTGACTTCCAACAGAGAGGCCACCGCATGGGCGGGCAGGAAGGGATGAAAGACGCTGGAGATACGTTCCCGATCAAAAGAACCCGTGCGAAATCCGCTCACTCGGGGGTCCCCCGCGCAACGGCGGCCCGACGCTTCGCGACGTTCTTCAAATGCTGGTCATAGGTCTCGGCGAACAGGCTCCGCCCGCTGGGAAGCGCGACATAGTACAGGTAGTTGTGCGTCGCCGGATTGAGGGCTGCCCGGATCGACTTGATAGATGGCGAACAGATGGGGCCAGGAGGCAGGCCTTTATGGCGGTAGAGGTTGTAGGGCGAGTCCACATTCCGGTAGTCGGCATAGGTGAGCGACCTCCATTGCTGAATGCCATAGTTGATCGTGGCATCGATCTGCAGCAGCATATTGCGCTTCAGGCGATTCTCGATCACACCCGCCACAATCGGCCGCTCCTCATCCCTGGCTACTTCCATTTCCACCATCGATGCGATGATGATAACCCGATGGAGGTCTTTCGGTTTGTCCAGCCCTTCCCATACTCGCTTCTGGAAGTTGTCCAACTGCCGCCGAATCACCGCCTTGGCGGGCATCAGGGGAGGCAGGTCGTAGGTGTCGGGATAGAGATAGCCCTCCAGCGAGTCGGCGGGAAAAGGGAAATCATAATCCTTGGCGAACTCTCCAGGATTCCTGACCAGAGCCATGTACTCCTCAGCGGTTCCCAGTTGGTCTTTCTCCAATAGGTTGGCGGTGCGCGCCGCCCAGTTGGTTTCAGGGAGCCGGACCATGCGCACCATGGGTTTTTGGAGGGCAGCGATTACCTGCTCCACGGTCATGTTGCCACCCAGTTCATAGGTTCCCACCCGAACGGTGCTGGGCGTCTTCTTCCACTTGGTATAGAGACGGGCGGCGGCGGCGTTCTTAATGATCTTGCCCTTCTCCAACCGCTCTAGTGCACTTACAATCCCGGCTGAGTCGTTGAACCTTACCAGCCGGGGTGGATCGGAGGGATTGAGGGGTTGAAGCTGTCCGTTGAGCCAATAGCCTGCGCCGCCCGCCGCCAGCAGGATCAGCACGAATACCCGGAGCACAAACTTCCTAAGCTTCTTCAAGGTTCTCCAAGTACCGCTCTAACAAGATTCTCGCCGCCTCCCCATCTCTCAACTTCCTTCTTTGACTCGCCTTCAAGTCTTCCTGACGAAGCGCGGTCTCCGCTTCGACCGACGAGTACCGCTCGTCGACCAATTCCACCGTCAGGCCATAGGTCCGAAGATGCGCGGCCACGGTTTCGCAAACGCGAGCCATCTTCCCCAGGTTCCCATCTTCTTCCACTGGCAAGCCGAGCACCACCCGATCCACTTCCTCTTTCGATGCGATCTGCGCAAGGTTCTCCGCGTCCCGCTTCAGAGTGCCCGTGGCCTCCAACGCGGTCTTGGGAGTGATGACGCCGAATTCCGACTCGGCCACCGCCAGGCCGATCCGCTTGAACCCGAAATCCACGCCCAAAATCCTCAAGCTCGAAACGCCTCAAGCAGTTCGTGATGGACGTGCCCGTTGGAGCTGAGGGCCTCCTGGCCCAATGTATGCCGTCCCTGAAAATCGGTGAAAACGCCCCCCGCTTCGCGAACGATGACGCTCATCGCCGAGATATCCCAGTGGGCGACTACCGGATCGACCATCGCCTCTACCCGGCCCGTCGCCACCAAAGCGTGGCCATAGGCGTCGCCCCAGGTTCGGGAAGCCAGGACCCGCTTCTCCAATTTCTGGAACCCCTCCATCCGACCGTACTTCGCCATCGAGGTCGTGCTGCCGCTGGCCATGACCGCCTTGTCCAGCCCCCGCTTCTCGCTCACATGGCAGGGCCGCCCGTTCCAAAACGCCCCGTGGCCCTTCTCGGCGTAGACAAGCTCGTTCAGGGCGGGAAAGTAGCAGACCCCTAGTTCCGCCACGCCCCCACTCTCAAAGGCGAGCAGAGTGGCATAGAGGGGCACTCCGCTGATGAACGACTTGGTGCCGTCGATTGGGTCCACCACCCACCGGCTCTCCTGCCCGCCCGACTCCCCCTCCTCTTCGCCCAGGATCCCGTCGTCGGGGAATTCCTCGGCGATGGCCTGACGAATGATCCGCTCCGCATTGCGGTCAGCGATGGTGATGGGGGATTCGTCCGCCTTCAGATCGACCGGAGTCGCCACCTGAAAATGCGCCAAAGTCGACCGACCCGCCCGAATGGCGGCTTCGATGGCGAAATGCAATCGGGGGGACATCGGCAAAGATTGTACCGATGTCCCCCGTCAGCCGACCCAACCTTAGAGCTCGTATGTAAAAAGCTATCTGTAGCACGGCGTCATGGTGAGCGAGAGCGGCCCGAGCGTTCTATTGATCAGAGCGTCCTATGCCGCGAAGTCGAACCACCTCACCTCATTGTAAGTAAGAAACGAACTACAAGTAGGTGAGGTCCTTCGACTCGCGACCAGCAAACGGCCAAGCTACAAACCTCACCTGGCTCGCTCAGGATGACGCCGTTCAAACCTGAAGTTTGAAACCAGAGCGAACTCCCGCCCAAACTCTTACGCGGCGAGCTTGAGCTTAGGACGGGTTTCTTCTTCGACTCGGAAGGAAGACACGGAATCGCGAAGGTTGCCCGCGAGGGTATTGAGTTCGGAAGCCGAAGCCGCGACCTCTTCGGTCGAGGCGCTCATCTCTTCCGATCCCGCCGCCGTCTCCTCGCTGATCGAGGCAACTTCTTCAATCGCGCCCGACACCGAGATGGAGTCCTGCGAGACCGTCGCCGTCAGTTCGGCGGTGCGCTCGGTGGCAGATCGGACATCCGCCATCGCCTGCTCAAGATCGGAGGCGGCCTCGGCAGCATCTGCCAATTGGTCGGCAACCTTGGAGGCCGAGGCGACGATCTCTTGGAGGGACTCGCCCGCCGATTGGCTCTGCTTGGTTCCCGCATCGACTCGGCCCTGGGCCTGCTCGATGGCTTCCACGGTGTTAGTCACCGTCGTCCGGACGCTCTCGATGAGGGCGCCGATTTCTTTGGTTGCCGAACTAGATTGTTCGGCAAGCTTACGAACTTCGTCGGCAACCACCGCAAACCCACGCCCATGATCTCCCGCCCTGGCTGCCTCGATGGCGGCATTGAGGGCGAGAAGGTTGGTCTGCTCGGCTATGGCCTCGATGGTGGAGACGATCTGGCCGATCTGCTGACCCTTCTCGTCCAAGTCGCGGACCTTTTGCGCCGTGGTGGAAACTTGCTCCCGGATGGATTCCATGCTGGAGACGGTCTCCTTCACGGCCTGCCCGCCATCCTGGGCGACGGCGGCCATCTGGGTGGCGGCGACGGCTACCGAATCGACCGACTCCTTGGTGGTGTCTAGACTCTGGTTGGCCTTGGCGACCGACTTCTCCTGCAACGCGCTTCCCTGCTCGATCTCCTGGATCGCCATTCGGAACCGCTCCATCGCCGAGGCGGCGTCGGTGGCGCTGTGGGCCAGTTTCTCGCCGCCCGCCGCGATCTCGCTTGCCGAGCGGCCCGACTGATCGGTCGCTTCCGCCAAGACTCGGCTGGCGTCGGCGACGCGGTCGGCGTTCAAACGCACATCGGAAACCAGCTTGGCCAGGGATTGGCGGGCCGTCTCATAGGACTGAATGGCGGATGACACCTGCTCCTGCAAGGAGTTGAAGCTACTGCTCATCTTGCCAAGCTCATCTTGCCCATGAACCGGGATCGGCTGGATGTGGGAGTTGATCGCCACCGTCAGGTCGGCGTTCTCCAAAGACTTCATCGCGCCCGCCAGATGGGTGATCTGCTCGGCCTGGAGCTTCTCCACGCCCAACTTCAGGGTGTTTACGGCGGCGAGAATGGCGCGGATCACGAACCAGGAAAGGCCAACGCCCAGCCCAATGCACACAATCCACAGCGACCAGATGAGGGTGCGGGTCGAAGCCGTCAACTGCTCGCCCTGCGCCTTGTACTCCTGGGCTCGCGCCTTGTTCCACTCGCCCATCTCCTCAACCAGGGGAATGAACTGCTCGACGAAGACGGGGCGCGAACCTTTCTCAAGCATCGTGACCACGCCCGCCATGCCTTCTTTCTGCCAGATACCCGGGATCTGTTCGTGCATGTCGGCGTACTCATTCCAAAGCTTCTCCAGCTTGGCAACGTTCTCTTTGTCGATGGGCTGGTTCGCGTACTTGGCGTAATCTTGGATTCCCGCGGCGGTGTTGGCGACGTTCTCCGCCATGTCCTCCATCAGTCCGGCCCGCTTCTCATCGTTGGGAGCCACGACGTAGCGATACTGGCGGGTGCGGGTCTGCCGGGCTTCCTGGCTGATCTTGGCCAGGGCCAACATTCGGTTCACCGCGCCTTCGGCCACTTGAGTCGCATTTTGCGACAGTCTGGAGGTCGCAGAGAGCGATCCGATGCCGACGATGGTGAGTCCCAGGCAGAAGAGGGCCACGATGAGCCAAAGCTTCTTTGACAAAGAGACGTTGTTAATCCTTTTCATAAATATCCAGCCTCAAACTTGATTTTGTTGGTCTGAGGGTCGCATCCTTGCGTCCCATTGGGAGAAAGCTTTGGGGGCTTGCCAAGCAAGCCCACCTTGCTACTAGAAGCGAATACGGTACTGGAGATATCCCCAGACCTGGTCGCGGTCGCCGCGTCCGGCAAAGCTCTTGATGAAGTTGCCCGGTTGGAAGAGGCCGACGCCCGCTTCCAGAGTGCTCTTGCTGTCTACATTGTAGGTTGCCCAGAGGTTGAACTCCTGGCCAACATCCTTGCCGCTGTTGCCCGTGGGATCGTTGAATCCCGAGTTGGGCCTTCCTCCGTCGCTGTACCAGGCATCGTCCGCCGCCCAGAGGCCGAACTTGTGGTACTCCAAGTTCACGGAAAGTTGCTTGTTCGGCTTGAAGTTCGTGCCGATCGAGATGCCGGTCATGTTGCGCCAGCCCTGCATATCCATGATGCCGTAGCGAGAATGGTTGGAGGCGTAGGCCTGGTCGAAGGTGTGGGTGGTGTTGCCACTTTGACCGCCGCTGGCCACCGCGCCATCCAGATAGAAGCGCCACTTGTCGTCCTTCTGGTAGTTGACCTTGATACCGCCCGCCCAAGCTTCCAGCTTGCGGTCGCCCGTTCGCCCCAACTGTCCCGCCAATTCCGCCTCACCTGACCACTTGCCGTTCTTGACTTTCCAAACGTGGTCCAAGGTGTAGATATCGTCGTGGGCGCTCTCCCGCTTATCATGACGATACAGGAAAAGCGTATCCCCCAGTTTGCCCTGATAGAGAGCACCGGCCACGTAGGCGTGCTTGGAAGGAGCGCTGTTCACCGCGAGCCGACCGCCAAACAGCTCCCAATTCTTTCCAGTCCAGCGGGCCATATCGTAAGACCGCCCCGTATTGCCCCAATCGGACAAGCCCAGGAGCCTCTCACTGCTGAGGTTCAGGTTTTGGCGTCCCAGTCGGACCTTGCCATCCAACGCCTTGATGTCGGCGTAGGCCAGGAAGAGGTCGCTTCGCTCCAAAGATGCATTTTGCGCCGCCGTCCAAAAGAGGTTGTGGGCGTACTGGTACATGACCCGCCCCGAAACATCCTTTTTGTAGGTGAAGTCCACTCCCACCCGCCAACGAGAAAAGAGATCGGACCGGTTGTCAGACCCCGCCTCAGAAAAGTCCTTGTCGATACGGCGCTCGAATCGTTCGCGAAGATCGACAATCGGCTTAAAGGTCCAGTCGGCGTTGGCCGGAAGAACGAAGAAAAGTGACATCCATTACCCCCAGATAGCTGGCCACCCACAGACAGAAATAGCCAACGTTTATATCGGAAATTCATATTGGCTTAACAAACCGCTCTGTGGCTGAAAAGTGGTCAAAAATTGCCCCTTCAGTTTTTGAAACGGGTCGCCGATTACGGGCAGGCTACTTTGCCGGGGCTTTGCAAACCTTAGCATAAACCCCGGCCATCGGCCATCCGCAACGCCGAGGCGCCGCTATGCCGTCTATATCCCTATGAGCAAGGGAATCACCAAGACTGAGGCAGAGTGGAGGGCGGAGTTAAGCCCAGAGGAGTATCACGTCCTGCGTGAGAAGGGGACGGAGCGGGCTTTTACTGGGGAGTATTGGGAGACCAAGGAGCCGGGCACCTACGTCTGCCGAGCCTGCGGCAACGTCCTGTTCGACAGCGAAACCAAGTTCGATTCCCATTGCGGTTGGCCCAGCTTCTACGACGCGAAAGAAGGGTCGGTGGAGTTTCATGAGGACCACAGCTATGGGATGCGCCGGACCGAGGTGACCTGTGCACAATGCGGCGGACATCTGGGCCACATCTTCGACGATGCTCCCCAAACCCCCACTGGCCAGCGGTATTGCATCAACTCCGTCAGTGTAAAACTCATCAAGTGAGAAGGAATCGCGCCAACTCATGGCGAATAGACGGCACATGGCCTCACGATCGATCTGTCTGTGCCTCCTCGCCGCCCTCGCCCTGATCGGGTGCAACAGCGAAAAAGGCCCCGAAAGCACCACCGGCACCACGGCGACCGCCCAACCCAAGACCGAAGGGACGGCCTTGAAGAAGGACAAGCTGAAGATCACCGTGATCGCCAAGTCCAACGCCAACCCGGTCTTCCAGTCGGCCCATGAAGGGGCACGAGCGGCAGCGAAAGAGCTGAGCGCCAGCACCGGCTGCGAGATCACCGTCGACGTGCGCACGCCCGATCAGGAAGATGGGCAAGTTCAGGCTCAACGCGTCGCCCAAGCGGTGAACGAAGGGACCGACGCGATCCTGATCTCCTGCTCCGATGCCGCCAAGGTGACCGGCGCGATCAACGACGCGGTAGATAAGGGAGTCGCGGTGATGACCTTCGACTCCGATGCGCCTGACTCCAAACGGTTCGCCTCCTATGGGGCCGACGACTTGGAATGCGGTGCGATGGCGATGGACGAGTTGGCCAAGCAACTTGGTGAGAACGGCCATGTCGCGATCCTCGCTGGGAACCAGAACGCCCCCAACCTCCAGAAGCGGGTTCAAGGGGCCAAGGATGCGGCGGCCAAGTATCCGGGGATTAAGATCGTCAATACCTTCTACCACTCCGAAACCCCACAAGATGCGACCTCGGCGGTGATGAACGCGATGAACGCCAATCCCCAGATCAATGGCTGGTGTATGATCGGCGGCTGGCCCTTATTCGCGCCCTCTCTTCTCAAGGATCTCGATCCGACCAAAGTGAAGATCGTCGCCGTGGACGCCCTCCCCGCCGAACTCCCCTACATAGATCGCGGCCTCGCCCCGGTTCTCCTCGCCCAACCCACCTACGACTGGGGCTACAAGTCGGTCGGCATCATCGTGGACAAGCTCGTTTTGGGCAAAGAGGTGCCGGTGGTCAACAAGATGGAGTTGGTTAGGATCTCCAAAGACAACCTGAAGGAGTGGGCGAAGCAACTCAAGGATTGGGGATTCCAAGACGTGGATCCCAAGTTTTTGCCGTAGGCTCCCCTTTCTCCCCAAAGGTTGGGGAGAAAGGGGTTGGGGGATAGAGGGGTTTGAACTTGTAGTTGCCGCAGACCTGTAGGCGGCGGATGCATTGTCGAAGACCCCGCCGAAGGGGAATCGAAGATCGGGGTGCCGCCGTCATGCCGAGAGTTTGGTGGTTGGATACAAACATCGCGGCGACTACAAGCGAAACCTCCTCCCCCCGGCCCCCTTCCTCCAAGACGAACCACTTGGAGGAGGGGGAGTCTGTGCGCTAGTCATTTCGCCCTTCCTCTCCCTCGGTTGGGAGTAGAGTAACAACCGTGAAGATCGGGATTGGGAGCTACGCTTACCCTTGGAATGTCCAACGGGGGTTCACGGCCGAGCAGCTGCTCGATGAGGCCATTCGTCTGAAAGCCGACGTTCTTCAAGTCTGCGACAACTTGGACTTTGCCGCCATCGACTGGGCCGCTCTTACCAGTCGGGCGAAAGACCACGCGGTGGAGTTGCAAGTGGGCGGAATCGGAGGGCCGGGGGAATTGGAGAAGGCGGCAAAAATTGGCGGGCAGATCGGCTCCAGCATCGTGCGGTTTGTGATCGGCCCCCACTATGCGACCCAAAGTCCGCACGAGGTCGCCGACGACTTTCGGGAGGGCGCCCGCATCTGCATGGAGAACGGCGCGCGGCTCGCCTTGGAGAATCAGGATTTCTTCCATACCAGCCAACTCTCCCAGATCATCAGTCTCATTGGCCACGGGTGCGCGGCGACCTTGGACACAGCCAACTCCCTCTCCAACTTGGAAGGCACCGAGTCCATCGTGCGCAACCTCGGAGACTACGCGATCTGCCTTCACGCCAAGGATGTGGTGGTGGAGCGCGAGTTCCATATGTTCGGATTCCGGGTTTTCGGGGTTCAGGCTGGGCGGGGGTCGGTGGACTTCCGCTACCTGCGCGACCATCTGCCAAACCTGGAGACCATCATCCTGGAGCAATGGCACCCAACCGCCAACAATCAGCCGCCGCTGGCCTATGAGACGGAGTGCGCCGGACCGGGCTTGGACTACTTGCGGGGGATTTGGGCAAGTTGACGATTCGCGAGCAAGTCTGCGCCGCGAACCGGGCTCTTCGGACGGAAGGGCTGGTCACGATGCACAGCGGCAATGTGAGCGGGCGCGACGGCGACGTGATCTACATTAAGCCGAGCGGCATGGACTACGAGGCGATGACGCCGGATCGCATGGTTGCCGTCAGCCTGGTTTCTGGGAATGTCTTGGAGACCACCCTGCGCCCCAGCGTAGACTTGCCCCACCATCTGTTCCTGTATCGCAACGACCCATCGATCCAAGCGGTGGTCCACACCCACAGCAACTATGCGACCGCTTTTGCGGCGATCCAACGGCCAATCCCCTTGGTTCTGACGGCCATTGCGGATGAGTTTGGCGGGGAGATTCCCTGCACACCCTATATCGACAACGAGGGGGAGAACATCGGGCAGGCGATTCTGAAGCACCGTACCCAAGCTCCCGCCATCCTCCTCGGCAACCACGGCGTCTTCGCCTGGGGCGGCTCGGTCAAGGATGCGCTGAAGGCGGCGGTGATGGTGGAGGACGTGGCCAAGACGGTCCATCTGGCGCTCCAATTGGGAACCCCGCTCGAACTGGACCCCGATGAAGCCCTCAAATGGTGGGATCGCTACCACAACCGCTACGGTCAGATGTAATAGCGTAGGGACCCTGTAGGCGGCGGATGCATTGTGCCGCCGTGTCTAGCTGGCGGCTTGGACGGCGGCACAATGCATCCGCCGCCTACAGACTTGCGGTATCCCCGGACAGGAAAGTCCGGGGCACGGAGACTCGGACATGGAGGTCCAGACTACGGTTTATATGGTGCGCAAAGCGGGTCGCCGATGACGACATCCTTCCACTTCACTACCGGCGACGCCATGTAGAAGCTCTCCGCCAGGTTAAAGCCGCTGACGTACCGCTCAAACAGAATCTGCGGCCTTGCCAAAGCAAAGGTGTACGGCTCCGAAACGTAGCCTTTTACTCCGGTCACGCCCTGTTCGATCAAGTCGGCGATCAGGCTTTGCCAGTGTTCCCGCTTGGCGAAGGTGAAGGCCGAGGTGGAGACAAAAGTCTCTGAGATCGCACCGGGCTTGAAGCGGAGCTTGTTGTAAATCTCACGCTTATAGGCCCCGTCGTTGCTTCCCCAGGAGGCATAGCCCGCCAGCGGCTCGATCGGGGCGATGAACTCCTTCTCCATGTCCAGCTTCACCGAGAAGTCGCGGAACTCCAGAAGGTCGGCGGCCTGCTTAAGCGATTGATTCATGTTCCCATAGTCGCCATCGCTCCGGTTGCCCGCCATATCGAAGAAGAACGGCCCCTTCTCCTTCTTCGCCGCCAACGACCGGTCCACAAGGGCCTTGGCGTGGGCAGCCGTGTAGCCCTCCAGGCGGGTCACCAGATAGAGTCCAAACTTGGCGTGGGAGAACGCCTCTCGTTTATTGAAATAGGGGTTCATTGCACGTCGTATCTGATTGCCCTGCTCCGTGTTCGAGGCGGCGGGAAGATCGCCGCTGATCGGAGCCACCTTCATATCCATCGTGCAAAGATGGCCATCCACTGAGTAGCCGCCATCGTTGTCCAACCGGAAAGGAACGCCTTTCGTGAGCACGATAAAGTCGATCTTGTTCTTGTTCTTCGCCAGATTCGCCTTGATGGGCGTCTCGATACCGCTGGTGTACTCGGACATCGGGATGTTCGGGCCTGAGCCCACCTTCACAAAAACCACATTCTCTTTGGGGATCGCCCGCTTCTTGACATAGTAGGGGCCTACTGCCATGCTGTCGGGACTGTTCTGGTTGACTACAACGAGAACGCGCTTGGCGTCCGAGGTGGACTGCAAGCTGAGCAGAATCAAACAAAGGCTACTTCCAAAAACCACGGGGGGGCTTCCTCTTCTTCTTCCGAGTCTTGACCATCGCTTGGGTGATCTCGCCGTACATCTTCGTACGTGCGATCAATCCCTTGCCGATACCTAGTTTCTTTTCTTTGTGCGCGTTGCTCACGCCACGGATGACGACTCGGAGGACCCGGGCCTTCACCTTTTTGGCTTGAAAATTCAACGCGTACTCTACACCGAAACGCATATCGGACAGATCTGGTGCCCCATCGAAGATCCATCGCTTCATCGCGCGCTGGCCGCTGATGTACGGCGCGAACTTCTGGGCCGTGTCGCTCCAGAACTTTCCGCCCCGGAAAATGCCGATGCAAACCTCGCAACGGTCGGCCAAAACCGGCTCGATAATCTGGTCGATGTGGTCCCCCGTCAGACCCTGCAGATCGGCGTCCACAAACGCCACCACCTCGGCCTTGGTCTTCTGCACGCCCTTCGCCATCGCGGCGCCCTTGCCCAGATTGAGAGGAAGTCGGACGACGGTGACGCCCGGAACCTTGGCGGCCACCTCGGCGGTGCGGTCGGAACTGCCGTCGGAAACCACGATAATCTCCGTGGCCAGTTTGGATGCGCCGGCGGCGCGCAGGACGTTGCCAATGCGCTGTTCCTCATCCTTCGCCGGAATAATCACGGCAACTGTTCGGACTTTCTTCTCCGCCATCCTTCTCTTGCAGTACACCCGGAACCGGGCTTTGATTACACGGGCCTGGGTATCAAACCAGGCTTTTGCCTTCCAGCCGGGCCCGTATCTTGGCCTCGACCCGACTCCCTAACAAGTTCCACCTCGCCCCCAGTTCCCCCATGGGTCCCCGGACGGCGATGATCTTGCGGGTGTTCTTATGCTCCCGTTGCGGCTTCCACCGCCTCTTGTAAGGCTCGTCGCCGCGCAGGAAGTCGAAGTGCCGCTTCTCCTCCTCGATCGCCTTTCTTATGAGACTGGCAACCAGCAGGGTTCCGGGTGAAACCGCCTTGTGCGCCGGGTCGAATCCCGCCTGGTAGAAGAAAACCGTATCCCCCTTCGTCATGCCATAGATCGCCCCGATCGGGTTCCCATCCAGGCTGAGGATCCCCAGTTGCAGCCAGCCCCGCTGGATCGCCAACTGCCCCCAGGCATGGTGGAAGTCCTGCGTCTTGCCCAAGAAGGCACCCGGCAGCCCCCGCTTGCGCCACCGCTTCTTATGCTGGTCGAACAGGATGTCGAGCCCCTGCCGAAGGTTGTCCTCCCGCACCATCTCCACCTTGGCCCGGCCTTGGGAAAAGAGAGACTTGTCCAGCTTCCGCACGTCGTAGCGCAGACTCTTGCCCAGCATGGCGAGGTACTCGTCATAGGTCGGCGGGATGTCGAGTACCAAACAAGTCCCCTGCTCCAGTTCTACTCCTTCAGGAAGAGACAGACTTGAAAGATCGTCGCGGAGCTGGTGGAGGTCCACCAGGCTGTAATCCCGCTGATTGGCCAAGTGGTCGGCGATCTGGGCTTCCACCCGGGCCTCATATCCCGGTCGGATAAGCGGCTGAAGGTAGTCGCTCGGCCCCGCCCCGCTGGAGCGAAGCACATACCAGGCCCCCGCCTTACGGGCCAACGGATAAAGCCCGATCAGGTCGTCGCCTTCATAGGCGGCAATGAGGTAGGGCTTCTTGCTCCGACCAAAGAACTGGAACCAAGTGGAGTGCCATTCCCAGGTCTGGAAGGGAGTAGAGGCGGGCACTTCTTCCACCAAGTTCTGCCAAGGGCCTTTCAAGGTCTGGAGGCACGCGGAATCCTGGTAAATCTGAATCCGCATCGCCTCAATTATAGTCGGACCGCACGCTACCGGCGTGACCCACGACTGCTACAAGCCAGAAGCGTGCGCTCCGACTCGCTCAGCCGCAAACCTCACCTGCTCTTCCGACAAATGCGGATGGATCGGTAGGTTCAAAATCTCCTGCGCCGCCCGCTCGGTCTCTGGCAACGAACCCTCGCCCTTTCCAAACCGCCGATACGGCTCGTGAAAGTGGAGAGGGACGGGGTAGTAGATCATCGAGTCAACTTCCTGGGTCTTCAAGTAAGCCTGCAACTCGTCGCGCCGGGAAGATCGGATCGAAAACTGGTGCCAGGTGTTGCTATTGCCCGGCTGGGTCTGGGGGAGTTGGACCGATGAGTCGGACAGTGCATCCAGGTAGATCGCCGCCAACTTTGCCCGTCGCTCGTTCCACTCGGCAAGCGCCTTCAGTTTCACCCGCATAAACGCCGCGTTTAATTCGGAAAGTCGGCTGGTGTAGCCCACATGGTCGTAGTAGTACCGTTCCCGGCCCATACCATGGATGCGGAGCGAGCGGCACGTCTCGGCGATTTCGTCGCTATTGGTGACGATCATGCCCCCGTCGCCACAGGCGCCTAGATTCTTGGTGACATAAAAGCTGAACGCCGCGGCCACCCCGAAGTTGCCCGCCTGCTTCCCTTCGAAGGTGCAGTCGAACGCCTGCGCCGCATCTTCGATCACGATCAACCCATGCTTCTCGGCAATCTCGTTAATCCGCTTGACATTGCTGAGTTGGCCGAACAGGTGGATCGGCATGATCGCTTTGGTCTTTGGGGTTATCGCCGCTTCGATCTTCTCAGGGTCGAGGCAGTACGTCACCGGGTCGATGTCCACAAATACCGGCGAAGCCCCGGTCTGAACGATGGTCTCGGTGGAGGCGACGAAGGTGAAGGCGGTTGTAATCACCTCGTCTCCGGCCCCGATTCCCACAGAGTCCATGATGATCCGCAGGGCGTCGGTTCCCGAGTTCACCGCGATGGCATGCTTGGTCTGATGTCGTGCCGCGCACTCCTCCTCAAACGCCTTATGATGAGGCCCCATGATATAGGCTCCTCCCGAAACCACCTCGTGGACCACCCTGTCCATCTCCGCCTGCAACTCGTCGTACTGCGCCTTGATATCGTAGAAAGGAACTCTCATCGGACTTTGAGTTATTGTGACTGATCGGGCCAAAGCTGGACCAAAAGATGGACCGATGGACCGCCGATCTCCAGATCGGCATGGCCGCCAGTTTGTAGCAGGGCCACCAAATCCCAAAAGCCCAAGACCCAACGCCGTTCGCAATGGACCGCCGATCTCCAGATCGGCATCGCCGCCAGTTTATAACTGAACCACCAAATCCCAAAAGCCCAAAACCCAACGCCGTTCCCAATGGACCGCCGATCTCCAGATCGGCATCGCCCAGTTTGTAACTGAACCACCAAATCCCAAAATCCCAAGGCCCAACGCCGTTCCCAATGGACCGCCGATCTCCAGATCGGCATGGCCGCCAGTTTGTAACTGAACCACCAAATCCCAAAAGCCCAAGACCCAACACCGCAAACCCTAACCCTGTCCCCAGGTATCTTCCACGCGTCGTGCCCTCCAAGTACACAGTCATATTGGCCAGCGCCTCCCCCCGCAGGCAAGAATTGCTGAAGGAGTTGATTCCCGACTTCGAGGTACTCCCCGCCGATGTAGACGAGGACGCCCTCACCCTTCCCAACCCCTGGGAAACCGCTCGCCAACTGGCTATGGCCAAGGCTCAGAAGGTTGCCCAGCAGAGGCCAGAGGCCTTGGTGATCGGCAGTGACACGGTCGTCGCCATAGAGATCGCTCGCGACCACTTCCAACAACTCGCAAAGCCCCGCGACGAAGAGGATGCCGTACAGATGCTAAAACTCCTCTCTGGCCGCCAACATGCGGTGATCACTGGCGTGGCCCTGGTCAAGAAAGAAGAAGTCCAGGTAGAAGCCGACACCACCAACGTTCGCTTCCGAGAGCTAACCGAGGAGGAGATCCGAGCCTACGTTGCCACCAGCGAACCGATGGACAAGGCGGGCGCCTACGCAATCCAAGGTGGAGCGGCAGGGTTCGTAGAACAAACGGACGGCTCCATCAGCAACGTCATCGGTCTGCCCCTGGAACTGCTGAAGCAAATGCTAGCCAGGCTGGAATAGGCTGGGATCGCCGAATTGATTCGGCAAACGCTCGTAGTAGCCCGCAAACTGTCCCGGTACAAGCAACTTCCAACTACAAGAGGCCGAATAAATTCGGCAATCCCAGGGGGTCACACCCGACGCATGGTGCCCAAAACCGCTTCGCTTCTCTGCAGCGCCTGCCGGGCCTCCTCATCTTTGCCCGACTTGGCATAGAGGTCGACCACCGTTCGCCAGGCATTCCTGACATGGTGCGGCCTCGCCGCTAAAAACATCTGTCCCGGCTCCGTTTTGGGGTCCACAACCGTTGCCATGTGCTTTCCAATCGCCTGTTCCAGCAGTGCCGCCAACTCCGGGTCATGACCCTTCCCCCGGGCCGCCGGTACCAATTCCAGCAACACCCCTGGCAAAATGGGCGCTGAGCCGTTGGGGGTGGCGGTCAGAGTCCGATTGGCGGTTGCAATCGCCTCCTTCACCTCGCCCGTCATCGCCTGGGCATGGGCCAATCGGAGAAGATCGTTGATGTACCGGTCTTCATCCTTCGACTTCTCCGCCTCCGCAACCGCAATCGTCAGCGCCTGCTTGGCCTGAGGCCACCTTTGGGCGGTTCGCAGAACTTCGCCATACTCCCAGGCTTTCCCTGGATCGATCTTGTCCAATGGCAGGTCCGCCAGAAGCTCGTTTGCCCGCTTGGCGATGTACGCCTTGAACTCAGCGTCCGTCAATTCGCCTCGCTCCACCCGCTCCATGAGCATGTCCGAGGTGCCCTTGAGTTGTCTGCGGATCACATCGGGGGCCAGGATTCCGGCCGTCTTGGGATCGTTAGGATCCTCTAACGTTCCGGTCTGGCAACCCGTTAGGATTCCTAATGTTAGAACCAACCACCAATAGCGCACAGGTCTTCTACTCCTGGATCAGGTACCGCTCTTCGGGGAACATCGCATCCCGGTAGATTTCGCCGCCGCAGAAGGTCAGCATCGCCTTCCCCTTCAGCGCCATGCCGTGGAAGGGCGAGTTCTTCGACTTGCTGAAGGTCTTATAGCGGTCAAAGGTCCATTGGCATTCTGGGTCGATGACGGTCACCTGGGCAACCGGCGTCTCTCCTGGCTTCAGCGTTCCCGCCTCCAGCCTAAGGATCTCCGCGGGCTTAGAGCTGAGTTTGCGAATCGTCTCCAACGGGCTCAAAATCCCCCTGTGGGTGAGCATGGTGAGCGTCACGCCTACCGTAGACTCCAGCCCCGAATGCCCGAATGGAGCCTCCTCGAACGGCACCTCGACCTCGTGGGAGGCGTGGGGCGAGTGGTCGCTGCTGATGCAGTCGATCGTCCCATCGTTCAGCCCCTGCAGGATGATGTCGATGTCGAGTTGGGTGCGAAGGGGAGGGGTGATCTTGAAATGGGTTCGGAATTCGCCCACCGCTTCATCGGTAAAGGTGAAGTGCATCGGGCAGATTTCGCAGGTCACCGGCGCGCCCAGGTACTTGGCTTGCCGGATCATCTCCACCGCTCCCCAGGTGCTGACCCGCATGATGTGGAGTTGGCAGCCGGTGTGCAGACTCAGCAGGCAGTTCCTCATCACCATGATCTCCTCCGCCGACCGGGGCATCCCCTTTAGGCCGAGCATCGCGCTCACCGCGCCTTCGTTCATGCTGGCGTCGTGGGTTAGGCTCAGGTCTTCGCAGTGGGCCATGATCGGCAAGTCAAGCTGAACGCAGAACTCCATCGCCTGCTGCATCATCGAGGAGTTCTGGATGGGGAACCCTTCGTCGCTGGCCGCCACGATTCCCGCCCGCTTCAGGGCGCTCAGGTCGGTTAGCCGCTCGCCCGCCATGTCCACCGTCAACGCGCCGACTGGAGCCACAAAGACGCCGCCCGCTTCTGGCGAGGCCGATTTGTCCAGAATAAAGTCGATGATCGCGGGGTTGTCCAGGGCCGGTTCGGTATTGGGCATACAACAGACCGTGGTAAACCCGCCCGCCGCCGCCGCCTGGGTTCCAGTGGAGATCGTCTCCTTATGCTGCTGTCCCGGTTCCCGCAGGTGGACATGGGGATCGACCAGCCCGGGAGTGATCCACATCCCCGTGCAGTCGTAGACCTCATCCACGTCATCGGTATGGACATCCGCCCCAAACTCGGCCACCTGGGCATCTTCGATGACGAGATGTCCGATCATGTCCAAGTCCTGCGAAGGGTCCAAGATGCGCCCGTTTTTGAGAAGCGTCCTCATAAGAAGGTCCTATTATGGGCACAGATCACCCATCCTGCGCTGAAGTCGGAAGCCGGAAATCGGAAATCGTAGACCCTGGATGGTTCGTGCCGGGGCGGAAGACGGAAGCCGGAAATCGGAGTCTGAAAACCGCAATGCCGTAATGCCGAACCACCACCTTCCCCATCTGCGAACATCTGCGCCATCTGCGGTTTCATGCCTCAGGGCGCTTAAGCCACTGGCCCCCGCCCGCCGCTGACTTGCAGCCATGAGGCTTCTTCTCAGCGGAAGACCGTACATGATCCATGCATTCGTCCGCACCGTGCAGTTGGCCGATCCACACCGGATGTGGAGATATACCTTGGGAAGACCGTTGGCCGAGTGCTAAGATGGAGGAGGATGGCTTGTAGAATGAAGGTACAGGCTTGGCGATCGAGCCTCAGGGCTGCGGTTCTGTGGCGGAGGAGACCAACGGTTGGAGCGCCCTGAGGCAAAAACAAAGATGGGAGACCCAGATACTTTTTCCGGTGGAGATAAGGTCTGGTCAAACGCATTCGGCCCTGGTTACATGATGAGCAGTAGTGGAGGGATATTTGTATATGATCCATCTACAGGTCAATCAGGAAAGGTAAAGC
>CAZCSP010000043.1:0-21588 GCA_964501275.1 uncultured Fimbriimonadaceae bacterium
TTTGAAACCATCTCTCGTCGTTCGCGACTCATCGAAAGGGTGAGTCCCCGTCCTTTGGAGAGCGACGACCTGACCGCACCCGCCGCGCGGGAGCGGGTGAAGAAGATCCTGTCGAATGGGAACGCCTTGGCTCTGGCCAGGAGAGTACCCTCCTTTCGCCCGGCACTTACTCCCCTGGGACATAGGGCCACGAATGCGTTTTCCTGGAGGGATGGGGAATTCCTGTACGTCGCCCTCTTCAACTACCAGGCGGACCAGCCTGTCGAAGTTTCCATTCCTCTAGAGAGGTTTGGTTTGGATGTTGGGAGAGCGTATCGGTTTAGCGATGTTTGGCCCCCAGCCATCAGGGTTCGCTCGTCTGGCGGTTGAAGGCGGCGGAGTCGGTGATTCTGAGGGTGGAGGAAGGGCTTTAGGGCTTTGCGGGGTTAGGCATTCGGTGTTTTGCATGATTCATCTATGGCTCCAGCGGGTGCGCTGAAATTGGTAGGTTGATCCGCGGTTTGCCGTAGTCCAAGTTAGAAGGAACCACAACGACACAGCGGCACAACGAATTCAGCCGTCCCCCACGACCTCAGAGCCTGGATTTATATTCAGGCTTGTAGAACGACGTCATGGTGAGCGAGAGCGGCCCGCGCGTGTTGTTGGATAGAGCGTTCTATGCCGCGAAGTCGAACCACCTCACCGAGTTGTAGGTTGGGATGAAGCTACAGACGGGTGAGGTCCTTCGACTCGCGACCAGCAAACGGCCCTGCTACAACCCTCCTCATGCTCGCTCAGGATGACGCCGTTCTAAAGCAAGAGCGAGTTTACACACAAGCTCTCAGGGGCAAGAGACCGATTTAAGGAAACACCTCGGGCATTGGGGAAACCACGGTGTGACGGTGGGTGCCGTAATTTGGCGCACCTTCGCATGTCCCCCGCCGTTCGAGAATAGGCTTTGGGTGCGGCTTTTCGCCTTACCATCAAGAAACAAAGAAACCCAGGGCGCAAGGGTTTGCACCGAGCCTTTTGCGTCTCTTTGTTTCTTCGCGATCTTGGAGGTTTGACAAGTCCTCGGCAGATCGCGTCGACTGGCAGGAGGCCGTAAACTCATAGGACGCTTGGGCAGGTTGACCTTGCCGTGCGAGGTACAACGTACTGGTAAGAGCAATCTGATCATGAGGAGGAGAGAATGGGTCGGCTTTTCTTGAGATGGATATTGTTGGCTTTCTCCGTCTTTGCCGCTTCGATGGTCAGCCAGGCGGTGGGGCTTGGGTTCAAGGTGAAGTATCAGGATGCCAACGACCTGATCCCCTTGATGATCGGAGTCGCCGTTCTTGCTTTTCTGAACGCCACGCTGGGAAAAATCCTCAAGGTTCTTACTCTTCCCCTCAGTTGCCTTACGTTGGGACTGTTCTCGCTGGTCGTGAATGCGGTGGTCCTGATGGCGGCGGCAAGCCTCAAGCTTGGGTTCGAGATCACGGATACTGGGTTTAAGGCGTTCCTTGCCGCCCTTATCGCCAGCGTCATTATCGCTTTTATCAACGGAGTTCTCGGAGTCTTTCTGCCAGACGACGATAAGGACGATGATTAACCGCTACAAGGTCAAGCGGTTTTTCTCCCCGACCGCCGGACTGATTGGACCAGCATCGATCGCTCTGCTGGGCGTTCTGCTGTTTTTCTGCGGCATGGCTTTGAGCCTTCGGGAACAGTTGATGAACGGGCTGAGCGGATTTGGGCGTTGGGCGGGAGGCGTGTTGACCAATCTGGTGGGGAACGATCAGGACATCAGCGCCCACATCATGGGCCTGGGGTTCGTTCTGCTCGGGCTGTGTTTGGTGTACTCGGGTGGTCGGAAGGCGATCCGGCGGGTGATCGAGACGATCAATCCGGGGCGGAGCCGAGGGTTGGTGAACGATTACCTGCATCGCCAGAAGCTGGCCCAGGGACCGCATATCGTGGCATTGGGCGGGGGGACGGGCCTCAGCACCCTGCTTCGCGGCCTCAAACAGCACTCCTCCAACATCACCGCCATCGTCACGGTGACCGACGACGGGGGATCGAGCGGGCAACTGATCAAGGACAAAGGGATGATCCCGCCCGGCGACATCCGCAACTGTCTGGTGGCTCTGGCCGATGCGGAAAAGGCGATGACCGACCTCTTCCAGCATCGCTTCAAGAAGGACAGCGGCTCGCTCAGCGGCCACTCGATGGGCAATCTACTGATCGCGGCCCTGGTGGATCAGGCGCGGGGGGACTTTGAGAAGGCGGTGGAGTCGGCGAGCGCGGTTTTGGCGATTCGCGGCAAGGTGATCCCCTCCACCCTGGAGCATGTGAGCTTGCGGGCGCTGTTGGATGGCGGGGCGGAGATTTGCGGGGAGACGGCGATCGTGCAGGCGGGACAGCGAATCCGCAAGATATTCCTCGACCCCAGCACGGTCCAGCCCCACCCCAGCGCCTTGGAGGCCATTGCCGACGCGGACTTGATCCTGATCGGTCCCGGCAGCGTTTTCACCAGCGTGATCCCGAACCTGCTGGTTCCGGGAGTCGCGGAGGCGTTGCGGGCCGCCGAGGCGCCGAAGGTCTATATCTGCAACGTGATGACCCAGCCGGGCGAGAGCGACAGCTTTAACGCCAGCGAACACGTTTCCGCGATCCTGAACAACGTCGAGGCGCGGATTTTCGACTATGTTCTGGTGAATTCGACCACGCCCAGCGAGTCCGCCATCGAGACCTATCGGGAGGCCGGGCAGCATTGGGTGGAGCCGGATATGGATCGGATCCGCGCGATGGGCTTCCGCGTGATCTCGGGCAACTTCATGAGCGAGACCGACGTGGTGCGGCATGACCCGATGCGTCTGGCGGAGCGGGCGCTCAAGCTGGTTGGGAAGTAGACCTCAGAGCAATCGATCACTCTGACTGTGCAGTAGAACAAGAGGAGCAGGCAGACGATGCCTTCCAGGCGTCGATGGATTGAGCCTTGTCTGATGGTCGCATCCCTTCTGTGGCCCTCTGTGGTTTCTGTGGTTCTAACTGGCTGAGGATGAAACCACCGAGGGCCGCAGAGGACCACCGAAGGATGGCCTACCTGGTCCCGAACGCTAATCCGCCTATTTTGAGGTAGGTTAGGCTGTGATGCCCTCGGCTGGACGACTTGTCATCTTGAGCGGGCCGAGTGGGGTCGGCAAGGATACGGTGATCAATACTTGGCGGGAGAAAAATCCGCGGGTGGAGAGGGTGGTCGCCTATACAACCCGTGCCCCGCGCACTGGGGAGCAAGAGGGGATCGACTACCACTTTGTCAGCCCGGAGCGGTTCCACGAACTCGCAGCAGATGGAGCGTTTCTGGAGCACAAGGAAGTCCACGGGAACTGGTACGCGACGCCACTTCGCGATATGGAGCAGATGCTGGCGGAGGGGAAGATCGCGATTCTCAAAATCGACGTGCAGGGGGCTTTGTCGGTGATGGAACTCCGGCCCGATGCGTTCTCCGTTTTCCTGTTGCCTCCGTCCTGGGATGAGTTGGAAAGGCGGATTCGGGGGCGAGGGACGGAAGATGCGGCGACGATCGAGAAGCGGCTGCGCAATGCGACCGAGGAGTTGGGGTTTGCCGACCGCTACCGCTTCCAGGTGACGAACGATGACTTGGATCGGGCGGTCTCGGAGTTGGAGGCGTTGGTTGCCTAATCTGGTTCTCGGCGTTTCAGGCTCCATCGCGGCCTACCGCGCCGCCGACTTGGCCCGCGATCTGATGCGCACAGGATTCACGGTGCGCGTTTGCCTGACCGACGCTGCCCAGAAGTTTGTTACGCCCATCCTTTTCGAGACCTTGACCGGGCAACCCTGCCTGCTGGATGCCTTCGAGGAGCCGGAGCGGGGGCGGATGGCGCATTTGGATTGGGCGCGGCAGGCTGATCTCCTGGTCTTGGCTCCCGCCAGCGCCAATACCCTCAACAAGATCGCCAACGGTATCGCCGACGACATGCTCTCCACGATTGCGTTGGCCTATGAGGGGCCGATGGTGGTGGCTCCCGCCATGAACCCCGCGATGTACCTCCACCCCGAGACGCAGGCCTCCATGGCGAAGCTGGCGGGGAGGGCCGCGACGATTGTTGAGCCGACCGAGGGCGATGTGGTGGCCGGGGAGCATGGGCAGGGGAAGTTGGCGGCCAATGCTGATATCGTGGGGGCCTGTCTGGCAGTGCTGGGGGCGAGCCAACTGCTCAAGGGCAAAAAGGTTCTCATCACCTCTGGCCCAACCCAAGAGCCGATCGACGATGTGCGGTTTCTGAGCAACCGGTCGAGCGGGAAGATGGGGGCGGCTTTGGCCCAGGCTGCGCTATTGATGGGAGCGGACGTGACGGTGGTGGCTGGGCCATCGAGTGCGGTCTATCCCCGGAATGCGACGACGATTCAGGTTCGGACGGCGGAGGAGATGCGGAACGCCTGTCTGAAAGAAGTTGGGAAGGCGGACCTGGTGATCGGGGCGGCAGCGGTGGCGGACTATCGGGTAGAGAACCCGGTGGCGGGGAAGATTCGTCGTTCCAGCGAGAAGTTGGCTTTGGACTTGGTTCCGAACCCCGACATCATCGCCGAACTGGCCAAAGCGGGGAAGCGGACCGTTGGGTTTGCGGCGGAGCCTTCTATCGACTTGGCGGCAGCCCAGGAGAAGCTCAAGCGAAAAGGGCTCTATGCCATCGCGCACAACGACGTATCGAATCCGCAGATCGGGTTTGAGTCGGATTTGAACAAGGTGACGCTACTGACCCAGGAAGGGGAGCGGGCAGAGAGTCCTCTGGCCAGCAAACTGCAGGTAGCGCTTTGGTTGTTGGAGAGAGTTGCATCGGGATGAGGCTGGTTCGGCGGTTTTATGCCGGGGAAACTATAGTCCGATGAACTTGGCTCGGTCTTCTTTGGCGGGGATGCGGCAGGCTTCGCGTTTGCCAAAGATCCGGTAGCGGGCCTTGGCGATCAGGCCATAGCCCCAATCCCTGAGGAAGCGGGGAAAGAGGCTGGCCAGGTTGGCCCAGAACCCAGTGAGGCCGCCGAGTGTCTTGCCGATCCGAATCGCGGCGGAGGACTTTTCGAAGACCCGCTCCGACTCCAGACCCTGGTCCGCCAACAGGTACAGGCTGTTCAGGTCCTTGGGGTTCTTGCCATGCCGGGGCAAGACCTCCTCCGCCAGATTCCCCTGCAAAGGCGCAAACAAAAACCGATCCCGCCCCCGATCCCGCTCCAACACGAACTGAACCGTGTGGTCGCAAAAGCCACAAAGCCCATCATAAAAAACGATCATCGGAGTCTTAGCCGGTTCCACTTGGTTGTTCCTACGCTTTCATTATGGGTTGAATACCCACTAATCCAGTAGCCTGGACCTCCACGTCCGGGTCTTCGTGCCTTGGACCTCCAGGTCCGAGGGAAGCTTGCCGTCGTTGCAAAGCTCTCGGGGAGACGGTGGCAAAATGCATCCGCCGCCTACAGGTTAAGTGCCCGGACCTGGAGGTCCAGGCTACATTCCTAGAACCTAACGCCCAAAACCTAAAACCAGCACCCTCAAATCGGTTATGCTTTCAGTCCGATGAGGAAGCTCTGGGGCGGCGCGTTTGCCGAGGACACGAATGCACTGGTCAACCGGTTTGGCCAGTCGATCCATACGGACCTGAATTTCTGGCAGGAGGATCTGATTGGGTCGGTGGCCCATGCCCGGATGTTGGGCGCGGTTGGCATTATCTCGCGGGAAGAGTCCGAAGCCCTCATGCGCGGCTTGGAGAAGATTCACGAAGACGGCCCCGACAGCCTGCCCCACGACGTCGAGGACATCCACACTGCGATCGAGGTCAAGTTGGGGGAGATTGTGGGGGACATCGCGGGCAAGCTCCATACCGCCCGAAGTCGCAACGACCAAGTCGCGACAGACACGCGTCTCTACCTCCACAACGAGCTGATCCAACTGTTCGACCTGCTGAAGAAGCTCCAGACCCTCCTCCTGAAGCAGGGATCGCAGTACCGCGACGCCCTGATGCCCGGCTGGACCCACCAACAGCGCGCCCAGCCGATCACCCTCGGCTTCCACCTGATGGCCCACTTCTGGGCGATCCAGCGGCATGGATGGCGGGCGGAGAGGCTATTTGAACTCGCCAACTACTCCCCCCTGGGAGCCGCCGCCCTTGCGGGAACCAGCTTCCCCATCGACCGGGAGATGACCTCTCAGGAGCTTGGTTTCCTCGGCCCGATTCCCAACGCATTGGACGCCACCAGCGACCGGTCTTACATCCAGGACGCCCTCCACGTCTGTGCCGGGATCATGATCGACCTTAGCCGGATTAGCCAGGAGTTGGTGCTGTGGTCGGGTCGGGAGTTCGGCTTTGTGACCCTGGCCGACAGCATGACCACCGGCTCCTCGATCATGCCCCAGAAGCGCAATCCTGATATGGCCGAGCTGATCCGGGGCCGCACGGGACGGGTGATCGCGAACTGGGTGACTTTGGCGACCACCATGAAGGCCCTCCCCCTGGGCTACAACCGGGACACCCAGGACGACAAGCCGCCACTCTTCGACTCGATGGGCAAGGTGAAGGACTCCATCCAACTGGTCCACCTCATGCTGGAATCCGCGACCTGGAACCTGGATCGGATGCGCGAGGCGGTTCACGGCGACTTCTCTACTGCCACCGACCTCGCCGATTTCCTCGCAACCACCGGAATGCCGTTCCGCCAAGCTCACGAGGTGGTCGGCAAGGTCGTGCGCGGCTGCCTCGCCAACGGCTGGGTGCTGGAGGACTTGGATGAAGCCAAGCTCCAAGATATCTGTCCCGAGGTCCCCGCCTCCGCCCTCTCGGTGCTCAAAGCCGAGGAGAGCGTGAAGCGAAGAAACTCGTTGGGCGCTCCTGGGCCAGAAGCGATGGACAAGCAACTTACCCACGCCCAGTGGATCCTCGAGTGCGAAGGCTTCCCCAAGATCGCATAGGCGCTGTTGCGCAACATAGTTTGTAGCACGGCGTCATGTTGAGCGAGAGCGGTCCGAGTGTTTTGTCTTTGTTGAGTGTTTATGCCGCGAAGTAGAACCACCGTACCAGTTTGTAGACTGGGAAGAAGTTACAAGCGGGTGGGGTCCTTCGACTCGCGACCAACAAGCGACCTAACTACAAGCCCTTTCTTGCTCGCTCAGGATGACGCCGTGGCGAGTTGCTGAATTTACATACAAGCTCTAAGTCCCCAGCATCCTTCCCGCCCTCGGTACACTCGCACGGATGGCTTTTGCTTGGACGCTACCGCCGTTGCCTCCATCGTTGCCCGTGCAGGCAACGACGCAAAAGCCATCCCTCCCCGATGAGCTTCAGGTGACCGGGAAGGTTCAGGAGATCGACCCGGTGCGGTCCATCCTCACCTACACCGACGGTGTCGCCGCCAAGTTCGGACCCACCCTGATCTTCGCCGACCGGCTGGAGATTCACAATGCGCCTGAGGACCAGTACGCGATCGCCCGAGGCAATGTGAGGATCGAGGACCCCGAGGGGTTGGTGCTGGCCCAATCGGCGGTGATCTGGTTTGGCCCCCACCGCGGGCCGGATGGGCAGATTGCCGTCGCCGACCATGTGGAAGTCGATCTGGCCGGGGTGCGGGTGAAGGCCGAAAGCGTGTCGATCCGTCCCGAGCGGTGGGAGTTCCTGAATGTGGAGGGCACCAACTGCCTCCGCCCGATCCCCCTCTACACGGTCCGGTCCAAAAAGGTGGTGATCATTCCAGGCAAGAGCGGGACGGCGCAAAATCCACGAATCCAAATCCTTGGCAAAGACGTGGGCGGCATCCCCACCCGCAGATTTTCTCTCGACAAGCGGGCGCCCGGGTTGGAGATGCCATCGCTTAGCTTTGATGGCAAACGGGTTGGGGTGAGTTGGCGGAGCGGACTGCTTCTCAACGATCAAAGCCTCGTGCTGGGCAGCTTCGGCAGTTTTTCGGGCGAGCATCCATCCTACGCCCTCACCTACGCCCACACTTTCCTTCCCGCCTCGGTCTCCAATTCGCAGATTATCGCTCGGAATGAGCTCAATGAGCGCTTCGCCTTTTCCTATTTCGACAACATCCGGGTGGGCAGTCTCAGTACAACCCGCAGTTACACCCACAATCTTCGCCATTCGATCACCGCCCAAACCATCTGGAATACTGCATCCACCGCCAGGCTGGATCGCGAAACCTTTAGCAAAGCCATTGATGTCGCCTATGAACGAAGCGGGCCAATAGGCGGCCTGGGGACGAACTTTCAGTTGCGGGGCCAGAGCATCCGCCGGGGTGGAGAGTCGTTTACCGAGCGCGCCCTGGTTGCGGCGACACTCCAAGCGCCCGCGATTCTGCTTGGGTCAGGGTTGCAGACCGATGTCCGGCTTGATCTCTTCGGCACGGCGGGTGAGCAGAATGCCTTCGGTTGGGTGAGGGGGCAAGCCGGTTTGATTTACCAGCCGCTCCCCCAACTCGCCCTTGGCGCGGCCTATATTTCGGCGGGCGAGGCGGGGACGCCGGACTTTTTGGCGGACCGCCTGGTTTCTCGCCACGCCATCCACCTGCGGGGTGATGTGAACCTCGGACCCACCAAGATCAGCTATCTCGCCAAGTTCGACTTCGACCGAAACAGTTGGTATGACAGGGAGTTTTCGATTAGCCAGGTAGTTGGCTGTTTTGAGCCGTTTATGGTCCGCCGCGAGTTTCCATCCGACTATGCGTTCGGCGTGCGGTTTCGGCTGGATGATTTCTTCAGCATTCTCGAAAGGCGCAAACCGACTCGTACCAAGCCCGTTCCACCCCAAACAATCAGCCAGATTCCCAAGAACCCATGATTTATCGCCTCGAAGCTCAGCAATGTGGAAACCTTGAGGTGTCGGCGAGGCGCGAATGGCTGCTGCCCAACGGTATCGGCGGCTATGCGATGGGAACCCCAAGCGGCATCAACACCCGCCGCTATCACGGCCTCTTGGTTGCAGCTATGCGGCCTCCCTCCGAGCGAATGGTCTTGCTTGCCGCGATGGACGCTTTCATCCAGGGCAGCGGCAATCCGATCGGTATCTCGGCCAATCAGTATCCCGGCGCAGTCTTCCCCGAAGGGTTCCACTATCTGAAGACGTTCGCGGTCGGCAAGTCGGCGGTTTGGCGATACGAGGCCAGTCAGATGGCGGTCGAGAAACGCCTGTATGTCCACCCCGGCGAGAATGCCTGCACTCTGGAGTATGAGAACGTCGGACGCCAGCCGCTCCTGCTGACTCTCCGCCCAATGGTCTGCCACAAACCCCATCACGAGAACTTCTCGGAGCGGCCCGACTATCCCGCCGATGTGCGGCTGCTCAAGGGTGTCTCTCATGTGGACTACGGCGGGGTCTCGCTTACGATTCGGCATGAAGAGGCACAACGGGTGCCCGAGCAGGGCTGGTACTACCGATTCGAACATGCGCGGGAGATCGACCGAGGACTCGATCCTCGCGACGACCTATACTGCCCGTTTGAACTCAAGTACGAACTTCTTCCCGGAGAGAAAGCAGTATTGGCGGTGGGAGACAATGACTCGATCGCTTCACTGGAGATTCCTGATGAGGAGCCCGGAAGCGCCATCCGGCTGCGGCCCCTGCTGGAGGAGGCGGCGGAGAAGTTTGTGGTGCGCACCAAGGCCCGGACTTCGATCATCGCGGGCTACCCGTGGTTTACCGACTGGGGAAGGGACACGATGATCTCCCTCCCTGGGATTCTCCTTTGCACGGGAAGGGTGGCGGAGGCTCGGCAAGTTCTGCGCGACTATGCAGGCCAGTGCCGCCACGGCCTCATCCCGAATCGGTTTGTGGAGGTGGGCGACGAGCCGGACTACAACACGGTGGACGCCACCCTCTGGTTCGTCAATGCGATCTACAAAACCCTGCTGGCCGAGTGGGATGATGGATTTGCGAGCGAAATGGCTCCGATTCTGCGGAAGATCTACGAACACCATCGCGACGGCACCCTTTTCGGCATCGGCGTCGATCCTGAGGATGGGCTTTTACGGCAAGGTGAGCCGGGCGTTCAGTTGACCTGGATGGATGCCAAGATCGGCGACTGGGTCGTCACGCCCCGCCATGGCAAGCCGGTGGAGATCAGCGCCCTCTGGATCAATGCCCTCCGATGCATGGTCTGGCTTCGGGAGAAGTTAGGCTTAGGTGCCGGCGAAGAGATTGCGCTGGCAGAGTTGGCTGAAAGCAACTTCGACCGCAAGTTCTGGCATGAGGTCCGGGGCCACTACCTGGACACCGTCGATCCCGCCGACGCCTCTCTACGCCCCAACCAACTCATCGCGATGGCCCTGCCGTTCGGCCCGGCGAAGGGGGAGCACGCCGTCCGTGCCCTCGATGCGATCTCCTGGAAGCTTTTCACTCCTCGCGGCATAAGGACTCTGGACCCCGACTCGTCCGACTACCGCCCCCGGTTTGAAGGCCCCATGGCGGAGTTGGACAGCGCCTACCATCAAGGCACCGCCTGGCCCTGGCTCCTGGGAGTCTACGCCACCGCCTTGGTCAAAGTGAAGCAGGATATCCCGGAAGCCAAACGGGCTTTGCGGGGCGCAAAAGAGATGCTCTCCGAGCTCGGATTGGGAGGCATCGCCGAAGTCTATGACGCCGAAGAGTCCCAGAGGGGCAATGGCTGTCCCTGGCAAGCCTGGAGCGTTGGGGAGATATTGAGAGCGTGGGTAGAGGATGTTGGGGGAGATTAGGTGCTGATCTCTCCCTCCTCCAAGTGGTTCGTCTTGGAGAAGAGGGGCGGGGGTGGAGGTCTCGCTTGGAGTTGCCGTTAAGCTTGCATAGAACTCCGCAATCCGAATTCTCGGCTAAAGCCCCGGCACAATCATCCGGGGTCTACAGGTTTCTTCCAACTACAAGCTCAAACCCCTCCATCCCCAACCCCTTCCTCCCCGACCTTCGGGGAGGAAGGGGCTTTCTCCTCTCCAAACTCTAAACTCTAAACTCCAAACCCCAAACTCCGACACGGGTACATTAGGCAGAACTTTCCATGGCTCAAGAACAGATCAGGCAATTCATCGAACAGGCGACTCAGTCGATCCAGAGTGGGCAGTTTGAGGGCGGGCTTCAGCTTTTGGATCAGGCTCTTGCTTTGGCGCCCGACGATCCCGACGCGCATCTGCTTCGGGGTATCTGCCTCTCCCAGACGGGGCAACCCGCCGCCGCGACCGACGCTTTCAATCGCGCTATTGCCTTGGACCCGAACAGCGCCAAGGCCCGTTACAACTTGGCCGTCCACCAATACGCGCTTGGCCAGAAGCTGGATGCCTTGAAGAGCGCCCGGGAAGCGGCGGAGATCGATCCTGCCCATGCGGGAGCGCGGCAGTTGATTGGCAATTTGGAGACGGAGATCT
The DNA here is from genome assembly GCA_964501275.1 of uncultured Fimbriimonadaceae bacterium. Lineage (GTDB taxonomy): Bacteria > Armatimonadota > Fimbriimonadia > Fimbriimonadales > Fimbriimonadaceae > 55-13. Next base: position 11,363 of record CAZCSP010000043.1, read on the forward strand.
CAGGTCCTTCTCCTCAGAGTACACCCAACCCGAATGACCCATTGGGGCAACCGGCCCCGCCGCCCATTCCCCAAGCTCCATCCACCACTCCTCAGACTCCCCAGGCGAATCCGTACGCTGCGCCGACTTCGCCGGGGGAGCCCGCCATGCCTGCCCCCCCGACGGCCGTCCCCAATGTCCCTCCCCAAGTGCCAAGCATGGTTCAGAACCCCTATGCCAAGGCCGCCTATGACGGGCCTGAGCACACGATTCCGCTGGTCGAAAACATGGGCAAAGCGTGGGTCACGATTGGCTGGCTCATGGCTCTGTTGAGCTTGGTTGGCGGGATCTGCTTCGCTTTGATCATGGTGAACGTATTCCAAAGCGGCAACTTTAACGACCCTACCAGCATGGAGTCGGCGATGAGAGAGCAGTCGGGCCTGATGCTTGTTACCAACCTCTCGTTCTACGGCAGTCTCCTAGGAATCATGGTTTGGTCTATCATGGACATCATTGACCGTCGGGGCAACTTTGTTTGGCTCATCCCGAACATCATCTGCTCCTGCTGCGGCTTTGGCTGGATTACTCTGCCGATCTATATTCTCGCCGGACGTAACAAATAAGGCGGAATAAACGTCTTCACCTAAAGCAATCATGTCCCTATTACCTTCTCTCTGTCTCCTTGCGGCCATCGGCCAAACCGGAATCACCGAGGTTCCTTTCCGGCTTGGCGAACGAGCCATTATCGTCGATGCCACGGTCAACGGGGCCAAGGTTTCTTGCATGTTCGATACCGGCTTTTCCGGCAGCCTCGTTTTGAATACCAATATAGAGATCGGCAAGCCCACGGGAACCATGATGCTGCGAGACTTTGTCGGCGAGTTCGAGGCCTCCACTACCAAGATCAAGAGTCTGAAGCTGGGCAATATGACGATCGACCCCACAGGGATGGAGGCGGTGCAGCAGCCTCTTGGCCGGGGAATGTCGTTCAGCTATAACACCCATACCGACGGCATCATGGGTTTTGAGACGATCAGCCACAACGTCACGCAGATCAATTTCGAGAAGAAGAAGTTCGTCTTTTATCCCAAGTCGTTCGACATCAACAAGCTGGTACCCGACAATAAGAAGACCTTTATGTGCCGACTGCTCCCCATCGGGCACAACGCGATGGAGATGGAGGTCATTGCTAAAAACGGCGGCAAGATGATTCTGGCGCTAGACACGGGCAACGCTTTTTATGCCACTACCCACAAGGACACTCTGGAACGCATCGGTCTTTGGAAACTGGACCACAAGCCCAAGTACATGAAGCAGTCCGGCGTGGCTTCGGGTTCGGTCGATAGCTGGTCGTTGCTGGTGAAGGATATCAACATCTACGGGGTGACGGTCCCCGAGAGTGTTTGGGACATCATCGACGCTCCTTCCAGCTCAGCTGAAGGCGATGGCACCATCGGCTTCGGGTTCCTCAAGAACTTTAATATCACCATCGACTATGAGAAGCGCCGCGTCTTTTTGGAGAACTGGACAGGCAAAGTTGTCGACGACTTTGTGGGCGAAGTCGGTATTGGGGCCACCTATTTTCGCGAGATTAACGCGATTCAGATCTACGACGTCGTTCCCGAAAGTTCTGCCGCATTGGCCGGGATCAAAGAGGGCGATTTGCTGCTCAGCATTGATGGGGAAGACCTCACCAAGCAAGACTTCCGAGCCATCGACCGATTGTTGGAAGGCAAGGTAGGCACCAAGGTGAAGATCGTGACCTCTTCACGGGGCCAGGCGAAGCGGTATGAGTTAGAGCGGAAGCTGTTGGTCAACGAGTCGCCGTAGGCAAAGCTCCCCCTCCTCCAAATGGGTCGTTTTGGAGGGGGGGCGGGGGGTGGAGGTTTCAGTTGTAGCCGCCGGGAAGCTTTCTTCCAGCTACAAGCTCAAACCCCTCCATCCCCAAACCCCTTCCTCCCCGACCTTCGGGGAGGAAGGGGCTTTACTGGCCAAGCCAATCCGCAATTGCCCCATCCAACATCTCCTCGGTCAACTTCCCAGTGAAAGTGTTCTGCTGGCTGGGATGGTAGCTGGCGACGATCCTCAACGACCCCACCTCAGAAACCGCACGATGCCCAAACTTGGGCGGCTTCTGTCCTAACAGACGGTGAACGTGGTTCCAAGCAATGCCGCCCAGGCACAGAATCGATCGCCACTCCCGATTTCCCAATAACTCTTTCAAGTACCGGCTACAGTTGCGAATCTCCTCTGGCAAAGGCTTGTTGGCGGGCGGGGCGCAGTGGCAGGTGGCGGCGATCAGGGCGTCCCGGAGTTGCATCCCGTCGAATCGGCTCTCGGTATGCGGATGGTTCGCGACTCCCGCTTTATGAAGGGCGCGGAAGAGCCATTCCCCACTGCGGTCTCCCGTGAACATCTGTCCCGTCCGATTCGCGCCGTGGGCGGCGGGAGCCAGACCGACGATGAGCCGCGTCGCCGCTGGGTCGCCAAAAATTGGAACCGGCTTGCCCCAATACTCCTCATCCGCAAAGGCCCGCCGCTTCTCCTCTGCCACCGCCTCGCGCCACTCCACCAACCGGGGACAGAGTCGGCAGGCGACGATTCGCGAGTTTAGCTCGTCGAGGGAGGCTGGCTTCATGTTGCTTGCTGATTGTGGCAGGGAGTGCGGGTGGGAAATGTGGAGTTTGGAATGTGGCTTGTGGGGTGCAAGGCCGGGCATAGAAAAGGAGTTTTCTGATGTCGGAATGCGTTTTTCTGTCTACAGAACGCCGCATTCTGTGGTCAGAACAGAGCATTTTTACGACAGAACGCCGCATTCTGTCGTGAAAACGGAGCATATTGACGACAGCGAAGCACACGTTGACGTCAACACAGAGCATATTTACCACAACGAAGAGTGTGTTCACGACAACACGGGGCACATTCACCTGAACAAAAAGCGCGTTGGCTTTCCGGGCACCCCCATCCCCCACAATCACAAGCCACAATCCACATCCTCCATAATTACAAAGAGCCGTGCCGATTTACGAATATGAACCCGACGACCGTGACTGTCTGATTTGCGAAGGGCGGGTGGAGGCGATGCAGGGGATCAACGATCCGCCCCTGAAGTTCTGCCCGACCTGTGGCCTGGAGGTGCAGAGGGTGGTCAGCCAGGCCTCTTTCAAACTGGAGAAGGAGTCATCGGCGGAGAAGGCGGCGGAGCGGGGCTTCACCACCTATAAGCGCGCCGAAAAAGGGAAGTGGGAAAAGGTCGGCGGCGAGGGACCGGACATGATCGTGGGGACGAAGGAAGACATCGCGGCGGTGGAAGCCGAAAAGAAGCCGACCAAGAAAGTCCTCGACTTAGGCAACGCCTCGTAACGGGCCACCCGACTTCTCCCGCCGATAATCCGTAAACGGCGTCATGGTGAGCGAGAGCGGCCCGAGCGCTTTGTTGAGTTGAGCCTTCTATACCGCGAAGTCGAACCACCTCACCTAGTTGTAGGTTAAGAGGCAACTACCAATTGGTGAGGTCCTTCGACTCGCGACGAGTAATCGGCTCAACTACAGATTCCTTCTGGCTCGCTCAGGATGACGCCGTACAAGCTGTGCAGGTTTAGTTAAGAAGCGACGCCTAGCGACTCCTCGAACCCGGCCATCACGTTCATCGCATGGATCGCCTGGGCTGGGCCGCATTTGCCGTGACGATCCGCCAAAACTTGGATCGTAAGGAGACTGGAAGACTCGCCAGGGGTGTAGCGGAGGCGATAGGCGGCAAACGGTTTTCCTGCAACCAGGGAAGGATCCCACTTCGACTCCTCATCCCGGCGCACAAAGAACGACCGCCCGAACCGCTCCTCATAAACATCGTCGATCTCCGACCAATCGCCTGGAGTCGGGATCGCCGCCATCGCCGTGACCGCCAAAACGGATCCCAGGTCTTTGGTTTCCACATGAAGCGTCGCCCCTTCTCTCCAACCGGCCGTCTTCAGGAAGGCATCCAGCATCTCTTCATCCGACTCGAAGGAGGAGATCACCGTGGGCCGTTCCAGCAGCATCCCTGCCCAGGCGATCGGTCCCAACGCAATCAGGGCCAGGGTGGATAGTGGGTCGGGGATGGACATCTCGTCGGTACAGACCATCGGGTTGTTGTCGATCAGCTCCACCAACCCCGCAACCTCCAGGTCGGGGCGATTGGACCACACGCGGCGGCGCCATGGCCCAATCTCAAACTCGACCCCTATAAAATCCGAAGTCGCCACCTTTGCCACTTTGGGGTGGGTCTCCAGGCTGCGCCGAAGGATTGGGTCGCCAGTTGTTGCGAGGTCGATCATCTGCGGGTAATAACGGCTGTGACCTTATAGGTGGTCGGCTTACCGTCCGCGCCCTGCATCTTGAGGTTCAAGTTGAGATTGCTCTTGTAGAGTGACCCGTCGCTGGCGAGGATGAGCATGCTTCCTGATCCGGTTGCCTGCCCGGTGGTCTTCACCACTAACTCCGCCATCTGTTTGCCCGCCAACGTTTTCATTCCTTTGAAGGTGTAAGTGGCGGTCACCTTTTGCTGTCCCTGCATTGGCAGATCGACCGGAGCGGCGGCACTCCACGATTGCCCAATGTTGACGGGTTTATCGGGGAAAGTCGGGGTTACCTGTTGTCCTGTCCCGGCTTGTCCAGTCAGCTTGCCTCGATTGTCGATTTGAATTTGGTTCTTCGTTGCCTCGCCCATCGTGCTGCCACCCATGGTGACCGGACCCACCACCGTGTCGATGGTCGCGATTCCGTTGACGACCTTCAGGATCTTCCAGGTCATGGGCAGGGTGATCTTGATTGGCTGTCCATCGGCGCTTAACCCAGTAATGGATGAGGCCACGCCGTACCTTAGGGTCGTCCCCGTCTTGTGCTGCATCCGGAAGAGGTAGCCCTGGCCGCTTTTTGCAACCTGGGCTTGGCTTGCGGTGGCCAGGGCGAGAAGGACGAGGAGGGGAAGAGACTGTTTCATACGAGAACGGGGGCTTTTTGGCTGAGGTAGGTTTCGGCGGGAACGTAGTCGTAGCCGTATTGACTGGCGATCGCCTCCAGCGTCACCTTGCCTTCGGCAACGTTCAGCCCCTTGCGCAGAGCCGGGTCGTTGTTGAGGGCGGCGAGGCCGTGGTTGGCGAGTTTGAGGACATAGGGCAGAGTCGCGTTGGTAAGGGCGTAGGTGCTGGTGTGGGCCACCGCTCCCGGCATATTCGCGACGCAATAGTGCACCACTCCATCTACGGTGTAAATCGGGTCGGCGTGCGTCGTCGGCTTGGTGGTCTCAAAGCATCCGCCCTGGTCCACACAGACGTCCACGACCACCGAACCGGTCTTCATCAGCTTCAGATCTTCGCGAGTCACCAGGATCGGGGCGCGGGCTCCAGTGAGATACACCGCCCCAATCAGCAGATCCACTTCTTGTAAGACCTGCTTGAGGGTGCCGGGATTGCTGTGGAGGGTGATGACGTTGTCGGGGAAGATATCGTCTAGGTAGCGAAGCCGTTCCAGGTTCACGTCGAGAACATAGACGGTGGCTCCAAACCCGGCGGCGACCTTCACCGCATTGATGCCCACGACCCCCGCGCCGATGACGCCCACTACCGCCGGTTTCACCCCCGGAACGCCACTCAGCAAAACGCCGCGCCCACCCATCGGGCGCTCCAGATACTTCGCGCCCTCCTGGATACTCAGCCGCCCGGCGACTTCTGACATCGGAGTGAGCAGAGGAAGGGTCTTGTTGGCCAGTTCCACTGTCTCATAGGCGATGCAGTTGGCGTTCCCCGCGACCATCGCCCGCATCAGACCCTCGTCGGCAGCGAAGTGGAAATAGGTAAAGACATTTTGGCCCGGCTTGATATGCGGATACTCCGAGGGCTGGGGCTCCTTGACCTTCACGATCATGTCCGCCTCGGCCCACACCGAGTCCACATTCATGATCTCCGCCCCCGCCGACATGTATTCGTCGTCGGTGATATGAGTCCCCTCGCCTGCACCTGTCTCGACCACCACCCGATGGCCATTCTGCCGGAGCAACATCACTCCCGCTGGGGTAAGTGCAACGCGAAACTCGTTGTTTTTAACTTCTCTCGGAACGCCAACCGTCATTCAAAACTCCTTTGGTTCAATGATTGGGGGAGTTTACCGGGCATTGCCACTTCCATGGTTTCGCCGCTGGTCGTTTTGAGGAGCCCCCGAAAGGCGCGGTCCGCTAGTCAGGCTATCGGTCCAACGTCCCACTCGCTCGGCAATGAAGCCATACTGTTGACAATTCGATCCGACGGAGGAATTTCTTGATTCTAAGCACAGCATCGCTGGCCTTCGCTCTTTTGACTCAGGCTGGCGCCGATACCGAGATGCGGCTCATGCGGTGGCCCGCAATCCACGGCGACAACGTCGTTTTCACCTATGCAGGCGACCTTTGGGTGGCCAAGACCGATGGCGGCCATGCCCGGCGGTTGACCTCCCACCCTGGCCTCGAATCCAACTCGCGCATCTCTCCCGATGGCAAGTGGATCGCGTTTACCGCCAGCTATGAAGGGAATCCCGACGCCTACGTCATCCCAATTGAGGGTGGAGAGCCCAAGCGGCTGACTTGGGAGCCGAACAACGATAACGTGATCGGCTGGACCAAAGATGGCAAGGTGATGGTGGCCTCGACGGCGGGGAACTTCCTGGCCAACCAACAGCGACTGTGGCTCCTTAACCCCGAGGGAGGCCCGGCAGAATCCACCAAGGTTCTGGAGATCGCCCAAGGCTCCTTCCTTCCTGATGGCAAGACCTTGGTCTACAACCGGTTCTCCTCCTACAACTTCAACTGGCGTCGATATCGCGGCGGATCGCAGGGTCGAATCTCGGTTTTTGATCTGGAAACCAACAAGTATTCGGAGCTCCCTAGCGCGCGCGAACAGAGTTACTTCCCGATGGCGGTCGGCAACTCGGTGATCTACATCAGCGACCGCAATCAAGGCACCCTCAATTTCTACCGCTACGATTTTGGAACCAAGCGGGAAACTCAGCTCACCCGATTTAACGACGCCGATATCAAGTGGCCCTCGACCGATGGCAAAAAGGTGGTTTATGAGCGCGACGGAAATCTGTGGACGTACAACATCGCGGACGGCAAGATCGACCGGCTGAGTCCGAAGGTAAAGAGCGACTTCGTGGCGACTCGACCCTACTTCAAGCGGCTAGGATCGGAGATCAGTTCGATCACCCTTTCTCCCAGTGGCAACCGGATCGCAGTGGAGGCTCGGGGCGAGTTGTTCAGCGTTCCCGCCAAGACCGGTGAAACCCGGAACTTCACCCAGACCAGCGGCGCCCGAGAGCGGTATCCAACCTGGTCTCCCGACGGCAAGACCATCGCCTACATCAGCGACGCTACGGGAGCGTTCGAGGTTTACACCCAACCCCAGATGGGCGGTCCCGCCACTAAGCTAACCGACGCCAAGATTTCCATCAACGGCCTGGAGTGGAGTTCGGACGGGAAATACATCGCGATCTCAACCGACGTGGACGAGATGTACATCCTGGATGTGACCACAAAGCGGGTGAGCCAGGTGTTCAAGTCGAGATTTGGAGGCGGGGTCAGCTTCGACTTTTCGCCGGACAGTAAGTGGATCACATACATCGACCAGGCCCCCAACGGCTTTGGCCAGGTGTTCCTCTACGAAATCGCAACTGGCAAGGCTACGCCGATCACCGATGGTCGATACAACGATGCCAGCCCGGTCTTTGACTCCAACGGCAAGTACCTGTACTTCGTGTCGAGCCGGACGTTCAACCCCAGCTTTGGGGATTATGAGTTCAGCTTAAAGGTCCAGGACTCTCAGCGAATCTATGCCATCCCGCTCACCAAGGACATCGTCAACCCCTACATCGGCAAAGGAGACGAAGAACCGGCGGGTCAAGCTCCGGCAACCCCCGGAGCCGCCGACAAGACGGTGAGAGTGGATTTCGACGGCATCAACGAGCGGGCCATCGTCCTGCCCCTGACCAACGGAAACTATCCCGGCTTGGTTGGAGTTGAAGGCGGCCTGCTGTTCATCGACGGCAACACCCTCAAGAAGATCGACATGGGCGGGCGAGAGGCTCAGCCGATCATCGCCGGCCTCACCGGCCCGCTATCGCTGAACGCCGCCAAGAACAAACTGGCCTATTCCGCCCAAGGGATGATCGGCATCGTTCCGGTTCAGCCGGGCCAACAGGTTGGCGCGGGACGGGTCGATACCAGCGGGGTGACAACCATGGTCGATCCTCGCCAAGAGTGGACCCAGATATTCTGGGAAGCGTGGCGGTATGAGAAGTACCACTTCTATGACCCCAATATGGTGGGCGTGGATTGGAACGCAGTGGGCCAACGGTACGCGAAGTATCTGCCCTATGTCTCCAGCCGCCTGGACCTGAACTATGTTTTGGGGTTGATGCTTGGCGAACTGGGTACGGGACACGCTTATGTCTCCGGTGGCGACTTTGGCAACATGGGAACCTCGGTTCCGGTTGGCCAGCTTGGCGCGGACTATGAGATCTCGGCCAACAGTGTGCGGTTCAAGAAGATCTATCGTGGCGCCAACTTCGATGAGGGGATGCGCGGACCGCTTGGGGAGCCTGGAGTGGAAGTGCGCGACGGCGACTATCTCCTGGCAATCGACGGTCAACCCGTGAACAAGGACGTGAACCCAAGCTCCCTGCTGGTCGACAAGGTAGGACGAACGGTGATCCTCACCGTCAACTCCTCCCCGACCCAAACCGGCGCGCGCCAAGTGCGGGTGCGGCCCATCGGCAATGAGGCGAACGTCCGCTACTTCGACTTCGTGGAGAGCAACCGTAAGTGGGTCGAGAAGATGTCCAACGGACGGATCGGCTACATGCACGTTCCCAACACCGCCTTCCAAGGCGCGGTGGAGTTCACGCGGGGCTATTGGAGCCAGACCGACAAGGACGCGATGATCGTGGATGAGCGGTGGAATGGAGGCGGCTACATTCAGCCGTGGTTCGTAGACACTCTGGCGCGAAAGATCAAAGCGGGCATCCAGGATCGGAATGCGAAGGAGGACGGCTCCGACGCCGTGGCCATTGAAGGGCCTAAGGTCATGCTGATCAACGGCTACGCAGGCTCGGGCGGAGACTTCTTCCCCTGGATGTTCAAGACCCAGAAGGTCGGCCTGCTGATCGGCACCCGCACGTGGGGAGGTCTGGTGGGCATTGCGGGCAATGCTCCCCTGGTAGACGGCGGAGGAGTGACGGCGCCGGAGTTCAGCATCTATGACCGGGAGACGATGGAGGTCATCGCGGAGAACACGGGTGTTTCACCGGATATCGAAGTAGACGCGCGCCCCGACCTGATCGCCGCTGGCCGCGACCCTCAGTTGGAGAAAGCGGTCGAAGTGCTTCTGGAGCAGCTCAAGAAGATGCCTCCCAAGAAGAAGCGAACGGATATTCCGAAGATCGGGAAGGACGGTCGCTTCGGAGGCTGAAGACCGGTCCAGGAAACCGGAAGACGGAAGTCGGAACTCATTTTGGGTTCCGACTTTCTGCTTTTTAGAGCCTGTGTGCAAACTCAAGCTTGTAGTACGGCGTCATGGTGAGCGAGAGCGGCCCGAGTGTTTTACTGTTCAGAGCGTTCTATGCCGCGAAGTCGAACCACCCCACCTGCTTGTAGGTTGGGAAGAAGTTACAGGTGGGTGAGGTCCTTCGACTCGCGACAAGCAAATGGCTGAGCTACAAATACCTTCTGGCTCGCTCAGGATGACGCCGTGCGGAAGCTAGAGCGAATTTACACACAAGCTCTGAGAGTGGGTCGCTCGACGGCCCCTGGGACCAAAAAACCAGGCCCAATAGATACAGACGGGGCGATTTTCTGATTCGGAGCGGGTTTTTTCGAAAGAATGGGCCTAGGCCCTTGACTTTGGGCGCGGAGTGAGCCTACAATATCTCTTGCGCCTGACATCAGAGCGCAGCACCTTGAAAGCTCAATAGAGATAGACGTTCAGAACAGTAGTCTACAAGAAATGAGATCGAACTAAAAGCTCGATCCCGTTGAAGGCTTCTCAGCCAAGCTGGGGAGTCGGAGGCTCGGACCCTGCGAACTTGTTTCGGTGGGAAAGAGCGGCAGCCTAAGCAGCAATGCAAAGGCGGCAACTCCAAATAAAAGAGTTAACCATCCCTTCGGGGATCGGATCAACACTTTCTTCGGAGAGTTTGATCATGGCTCAGGACGAACGCTGGCGGCGTGCCTAAAACATGCA
>CAZCSP010000044.1:0-15059 GCA_964501275.1 uncultured Fimbriimonadaceae bacterium
GATCGCGGAATCGCAGGATCGCGGAATCGTTTTATCGTGGGATCGTTGCATCGCCTTACGATTCCGCGATCCTGCGATTCCGCGATCTCACGATGAAGCTACAACCCAACCCACCCCACGGCATCCGCAATATCCCGGAAGGTCCGCATCTCGGGGGGGAGGTTGGCGAGGATCTCTTCTCCGTAGCGTTTGGTTTGGAGGCGGGGGTCGAGGATGGCGATGATGCCTTTGTCCTCGGCGCGGCGGATCAGCCGGCCCGCTCCTTGGCGCATCATCATCTTGGCCAGGGGCAGGGTGTGGCCTCCGAAGGCGTCCAGGCCCAGAGTCTGCATCCAGGCAAGGCGGGCGACTTGAGGCGGGTCGATGGGGACCTCGAAGGGGACGCGTACCAGGATCACGCAGGACAGGGTTTCGCCGGGGGCATCGAAGCCGGTCCAGAACGAGCGAAGCGCAAAGAGGGAGGCCGTGGTGCGTTCCTTGAACTGCTCTCCGGTGGTCCCGACGCCATACTTGCCCTGCATCAGAATCGGGAACTCGGGCGGGAGCATCATGTGGCGCATCACTCCCTCCATCTCCCGGCGAGAGTGGAAGAGGGCCAGGGTGCGACCTTCGCAGGCTTGGATGATCTCGGATACTTCCCGCGCTAGTGCTTGGAAGTAGAACTCCTCGTTGCCCTCTTTGCGGGCCAGCGACGGGTCGGGGATGGCGTTGCGTTTGGGGAGGTAGAGGGCGGCGTTGGATTGGAAGTCGAAAGGAGAGGGCAATATCTCCTCATAAACCGGCTCGGCCCCGGTGGTGCGGCGGAAGAACTCGAAGTTGCCATCCGTCGCCAGAGTTGCCGAGATGCAGGCGTAGGGAGTGCGGTCCCAGATGAGGTCGGTGAGGGGGCTGGAGAGGTCGATGATGTCCTGGCGCAACGTCGCATCCGCGCCCGACCGCCCCGCATAGCTCACCGCCACCCCGTGCGGCTCGAACAGTTCGCTCGACCCGCTCCCAAATTCGCCAATGTAGCTCAGGTAGTTGCGGATGGTCTCATTCGCCTGACGCACCTGGTCTCCGAGGCCGTTGATGTCTCGCCATCGCTCGATCAGGGATTGGACGCCCTTTGAAAACCCGATCGCCTCTTTGGCGACCAGATTCGCCACCGCCCGGGCTCCCTCCACCCCTCCTCTTGCGGAGTGCGCCTTGACCTGGGGATGCTGTAGCACATTGTCTGGGGCCATGGTGAGGATGCCGGGCTGCCCCAGTTCCAGGGAGTAGGCGATAAGCGACTTCTGGCAACGGTCCAGGGCTTCGCGGAACTTCTGACAGCGGTCGTGCCACTCGTGCTCCTCGCCCGCTTGCTTGGCAATTGGGATCAGGGCGTTTTCCAGGCGAGCGACGATGCCGAAGAGGGAGCCGATCTTGGGGCCGCTCAGTTCGAACTCCAGCCCATTGATCGCCGCCTGGGGGAAGTCGTGGGCTTCGTCCAGGATCAGGAAGTCGAAGTCCCCCAGAAGCCCCTTCCCGTCCTCGCTTCGGGTGGCGAGGAGGGCGTCTTGGATCACTACGCTGTGGTTGGTGATGACGATGTGCGCCTTCTCCGCCTGCCGTCGGCCCCGGTAGTAGAAGCAGTCGTGGTAGTTGGAGCAGAGCCTTCCTGGGCAGACCGGAGGCGCGGCGATCTTCTGCCAAAGGGTGGTCGCCTCTCTGGGCTTGAGGGGCATGATGTTGCGGAATTCGGTCTCGATTCCCAGGTCCGCGTTCATGCGGAAGACGCCGATCAGATCGGGCATCTGCTCGTACATCGAGGTGAGGCAGGCGTAGCGCTGACGCCCGATCAGGAAGGCCGACCTGGGCTCGTACCGTTTTTCGCAGCCTTCGAATAGGGATAAGGCTAGGGGCAGGTCCTTGCGCCAATACTGCTCGGCGAGAACGTTGGTATAGGTAGCGATGACCGTTCTCTTGCCGCTCGCCATGGCGTGGGCAATGGCCGGGATAAGGGCGGCGAGCGACTTGCCCAGGCCGGTCGGGGCCTCAATGGCCCCGGTGGAGGGGCCATCGATCATGTCGGAGAGTAAAAGAGCAAGCTGTCGCTGGTCCGGCCTCTCGACAAACCCAGGCTTTTCGCTCAGCTTTTGAAAGGCGGCCTCTATGAGCCCGGAAACCGTAGACACAACGCTACATTCTAGCGGAATTCGCGCGGGCGCATCTCGATATTTTTGGTAGCTTCCGATGCAGAGCCGCCTGGGCACCAAGGCTCCCAACTCACTTCCTCGACGCGCCACAGCCCAGTCATCCAGGTATGCCAGAGGGGGTGAAAGCGCCGTTCGATGGCCCGCAAAACGGCTGGATTCTTACTTGCATACTCCGCCACATCCTTCACGGGGAACGACTTATCGATCCACCCGGGAGGTACGGACTCCGATGAACCAGTGTCCTCCAACAAGGCTTGAGCCATCGACAGGACATTGCGCTCCTTGGACTTAAACGCAGATCTCCAGCCTGGATACTTCTGGGCAATTCCCGGCCCCAGGCTGAGGAATCCGGGATAGGCAAAGACGCAGGCAAGCCAAACCATCCCAAAGCCCCCCAGCGTGAACCCCAGCGCCCCTGGCTTGCGAATCGTCAAGATGGCGACACCGGCGGCCAAGCCCAAAACCCAAAACAAGTTTGGTATCGGGGGGCTGTCTGTAAAAGTTGGTGCCAATAGCCCAGCCAGAACGCAAGCCATAGCTCCCACCAAGACTCGAACCAGCATCTCCCCTCCCCTCGCCCAGCCCGACAAGGCAGCGACGACAGGTCCCACCAGAATGAGAAGTAGGATGATGACGGCAAAAGCGGAGTCCATAATGAATCTTCCTATTGGAGTCTACAGCGCCCTTCTCGTTCACCCAACCCGACTGATTCGCCATCCCCTCGGGTAAAATGGCAGAGATGATCCGAGCGCTCATCTCTACGACGGACTTTTCGGCCAAGGCCGCCGCCCGTCGTGCCGCCCGCCCCCGTATTTAGGGGTGCCGGCCTTACCCGCAAAGACGCTCGTCCCGGCGCCCCCTGAAATTCTTCGGTCTCCTCACGAAGTTGTGGGCATTTTCATTAGCTTCCCTAATATTCACATACCATGCTGAAATTCGACACCATCAAGTCCACCGACGAGCAGTTCGTCATGCAAACCTACAAGCGACTGCCCGCGCTTTTCGTCCAAGGCGCGGGCTGTTCGCTTTGGGATAACCGAGGGAACGAGTACCTCGACCTCCTGGCCGGGATCGCCGTCTGCAACCTGGGCCATTGCCATCCGGCGGTGGTCAGCGCAATTACCCGCCAGGCTCAGCAACTCATCCACGTATCCAACTTCGGCCTCACCGCCCCCCAAGCTCAACTTGCCAAGCGGCTTTGCGAACTGAGTGGTATGGAAAAAGCTTTCTTCGCGGTGTGCGGAGCGACCGCGAACGAGACGGCGCTGAAGATCGCCAAGAAGCATGGCTTGTCGAAGCGTCCTGACGGCGACTATGAGATTGTCGCTCTCCATCGATCCTTCCACGGACGGACCCTCGGCGTCCTTTCCGCCACCGGGCAGCGCAAGTATCAGCGACCCTTTGAGCCCTTGATCCCTGGGTTCAAGCACATCGAAGCCAACGACCTTGCCGCCTTGAAGGAGGCCATCGGGCACAAGACGGCGGCGATTGTTTTGGAGCCGATTCAAGGAGAAGGCGGGGTGATGCCTTTGACTACCGAATTCCTCAAAGCCGCCCGCGATCTGTGCGATGAGTATGGGGCGCTTTTAATCCTGGACGAGGTTCAGACGGGGGTTGGGCGCACGGGAACCTGGTTCCACTACCAGCAACATGGGATTGAGCCGGATGTTCTCTGTCTGGCCAAAGGCCTCGGCGGCGGGGTGCCGATTGGGGTGTGCTTGGCGAAGGGCAAGGCGGCAGAGACCTTGGAGGCGGGCGACCACGGCGCGACTTTCGGCGGCAACCCGCTCTCCTGTGCGGCGGGGTTGGCGGTGTTGGATGCGATCGAACACTACGACCTCCTGGAGAACTCAAAAAACGTCGGCGCATACCTGGCGGAGGGGTTGAAGCAATTGGGCGTGTTCGACGTGGTTCGGGGCTCGGGACTCATGATCGGGGCGATCATGCGGGAGCCGAATGCCCGAGAAGTCGTGGCCAAAGCCTTTGACAAGAAGCTGATTATCAACGCCACGGACGAGCACAGCCTGAGGTTCGTCCCGCCGCTCATCCTCACTTATGCCCAGGTCGACCAGGCGTTGGCGATCTTGGCAGATGTGCTGAATGTGAAAGTCCCGGTCCTTACACCCAGTGCCCAACGCCCAACGCCATCCAAGCCTGCTTACCACGATGTCCTCGCGGTAGGCGATCTTTCCGACGCCCAAATCGAGGAGGTGCTTGGCCTGGCCAGCTTCCTGAAACAGCGCCGAAAGCTTGCCCCGTCGGTCCTCACGCCGGTGGAAGGGCGGTCGGTGGCGATGGTGTTTGAGAAACCTTCCCTGCGAACTCGCGTCTCTTTCGAGACCGCGATCCGCGAACTCGGCGGACACCCGATCTATCTGAGCAAAGCCGACATCGGGATGAATACGCGCGAGTCGGCCCGAGACATCGCCAGCAACCTGGCCCGGTGGTGCAGCATGATCGTGGCGCGGCTGTATTGGCAGAAGGATTTGGAGCTACTGGCGGAGGTTGCGGATGTGCCGGTCATCAACGCCCTGACCGAAATGGAGCACCCCTGCCAGGCTCTGGCCGACATGATGACGGTTCAGGAAGCCTTTGGCGCGGACAAGGTGAAGATCACCTACGTGGGCGACGGGAACAACGTCTCCCGGTCCCTGGCCAAGGTGGCCACCCGCCTCGGCTATCCGATGACGATCTGCGGTCCGGCGAACTTCCGGCTGGAGGAAATGCCCGGCCTGCACCAGACCGACGACCTGGAGGAGGGCCTCGCTGACGCCGGGGTGGTCTACACCGACGTCTGGATTTCGATGGGCGACGAGCACGAGCAGGAGCACCGGCTGAAGGTCTTCGACCCCTACCAGGTGAACTCTCGGGTGATGGAGATGGCTAGTAAGGATGCCATCTTCCTCCACTGCCTACCGGCTCGGCGCGGATTCGAGGTGACGGACGAAGTCATCGACGGCAAGCAGAGCCGGGTCGTGGATCAGGCGGAGAACCGTTTGCATGCGCAGAAGGCGCTGTTGCAGTTGGTGATGGGATTGTAGGGGGAAGGCGCTGGGCGTTGGGCATTGGGCTTTGGGCGTTGGGCATTGGGCATTGGGTTGGAGCAAGGCCCTATGTCCAAATGCCCAAAGCCCAGCGCCTTCCCCCGCCGTGCTATAATTCATGCGTTATCAGCGGAGAGATGGCTGAGTGGACGAAAGCGCCCGCCTGCTAAGTGGGTAACGGGGTTATTCCTGTTCTCGGGTTCGAATCCCGATCTCTCCGCCAGAAATCTGCCCTTAGTGGCTGACCCTCATCCCTTGTCGGCTCGTTCATTCCCGCGTCTGAGAGTTGTTGCAGCCCCTCATATCCGACTTGTCTGAGTTTGCGCCAAGTTGGATCGGCGCTTTCTGCCCCAGAATCAGAACTGGTATCGGTTCACGCACCATTTGCCATCCGAATCATCCCATCTATGTTTCGGCATAAACCTTGGACCTGGGGGGTCGAGGCGCAGACGTGGATGTTCAGGCTACGGGAACTGTAAAGCGGGTAAAAACGCGCAGAGGAAACAACTACGTGGCCCGATTCGAGATTTCGACCGATTATTTAAGGAAGACCCTTGTCGACCTGCTGAACACTCCCAGTCCGACCGGCGACACCGAGTACGCCATCTCGTTCGTCCAGGGCGAGCTGGATTCTATGGGGGTTCGCACTGAGCGCACCCATAAAGGAGCTCTGTTGGCCCATCTGAATGGACTGCGCGAGGATAAACCGAGGGCGCTCAGCGCCCATGTGGATACCCTGGGGGCGGTTGTGGCAGAGGTCAAGTCGAGCGGACGCCTCCGGCTGAGCGCCCTGAACGGACTGATGTGGCCTACCGTCGAAAGCGAGGGCGTTTGGGTGGCTACGCGGTCGGGGAGGCAGGTGCGGGGCTCGATGGTCTTTGTCAACGGCGCAGCCCATGTGAACAAGGACGCCGTATCCGCCAGCCGCAACGCCGACAACCTGGAGGTTCGGCTTGACGAGCGCACCAACAGCTCGGAAGAGACCCGCCTGTTGGGGATCGAGGTTGGCGACTATGTGTACTTCGATCCTCGGGTCGAGGTGAGCGAGTCGGGCTTTGTGCGGTCGCGGTTTATCGACGACAAAGCCTGCGTCGTCTGCGCTCTGGCCGCCATCAAGTCAGTGGTGGACAGCCAAACCACCGCTGCGCAGCGCACCACCTTGCTCATCAGCAACTTTGAAGAGGTCGGGCATGGAGGGACCGACGGTTTGCCTGCCGATCTCCATGAACTGGTGATCCTGGATATGGCCTGCATCGGCAACGGACTGCGCGGCGACGAATTTCACTGCTCGATCTGCATCAAGGATTCCAGCGGGCCGTACAGCAAGCGACTATCCGATAAGTTGCGGGGCATCGGCGATCACCGAGGCATCGACCTCAAAACCGACATCTATCCCTACTACGGCTCCGACGGCAGCGCCTATTGGCGGTCAGGGGGTCGGGCGGAGGTGGCCTTGATCGGGCCAGGGGTGGACACCAGCCATGGTTATGAGCGAACCCACCTGGACGCATTGGTGGATACCGCGTCGTTGGTGGCGGAATATCTGGTCGAGGAGTGACGAGGAGATTCGAGGAAGATAGGGAGTGAAGGGGGCATAGCGTGAGCTTAGAGCCTGTATGTAAACTCAAGCTTAGAGTACGGCGTCATGTCATGCGAGAGCGGCCCGAGCGTTTTGTTTCTGAAGGGCGTTCTATGCCGCGAAGTCGAGCTGCCTCGCCGAGTTGTAGGTTAGGATGAGAATACAGATGGGTTGGGTCTTCCGACTGCGACAAGCAAGAGGCCTGGTTACAATCTCCTTCTGGCTCGCTCAGTAGGCTGTCAAGTTTCCTTTGTCATCTTGAAAGGCCACGACATTGGGCGGTGTCCGCCGCTATGCCTTGGTTAAAAGCGCGTAGAAGCTTGGTCAGATTTTTGAGACTGGACCTACAGACCGCTTTTGCGTACAAGTTCAAACCCCTCCATCCCCAACCCCTTCCTCCCCAACCTTTGGGGAGGAAGGGGCTTTTTGGGGCAAACCCGACGTACTATCAATGTATGGCCTCTGACCCCTCCCAAACGCGCGAATTGCTTGACCGTATCTATGAGCAGGCGCCCAAGGACGATCCTCGGCTCCAGAACTACCTTTCCGCCCTGGAGCGCACCCTTGCTGCCGAGGCGAAGAGTCGGGAGGAATCCGACCGGTTGCTGGCGGAATACGAAGAGGCTTACAATAAGCTCACGGCTCCCGCCAACCGCATCGGCGTCTTTCTGAACTGGATCGAGGATGAGACCTCTACCTTTGCCATGATCGCAGTCGGGGACACCGAGTATGTGGCCCATGTCGATCCCAAGGTGGACTCCTCGGTCTTGGATGCGGGGGTGCGGGTGCGGGTGAACGACGCCTATGCGGTGGTCGGCATCGTCGCTCCCACCACCGTCGGCGGGATGATCAAGGTCAGTGAGGCTTTGGCGGACGGGCGGCTTCGAGTTGGTTCGGATACGCCGGGTTCCGACGGGCGGCTGGTGCTGAGGTCGGGAACGTTGAAAGACACGCAGATCAACAGTGGCGACGAGGTTCGGCTGGATGGATCGGGGCGCTTTGCCATCGAACACTTGGAGCGGCAGGAAAGCAAGGACTACTTCCTGGAGAACGTCCCGGAGATTCCCTGGGAGAAGGTTGGGGGGCAGGAAGAGGCGATCAAGCTCATTCGGGACACTATCGAACAGCCCCTGCTCTATCCCGAAATCTTTGAGAAGTTTGAGAAAAAGCCGATCAAAGGCATCCTCCTCTACGGACCTCCTGGGTGCGGCAAGACATTGATTGGGAAGGCCACCGCCTATAACCTGACCCAGGAGTATTCGAAGCGGGTCGGCAAGCCGGTGAAGGAGTACTTCATGGCGATCTCCGGGCCGAAGATTCTGAATATGTGGCTGGGTGAGACGGAGCGCATGGTGCGGGAGATATTCAAAACCGCTCGGGAGAAAGCCAAAGAGGGGCGGCTGGTCTTCATCTTCATGGACGAGGCCGAGAGCGTCCTGCGCACCCGGTCCAGCGGGCGTTGGCTGAACATCTCCAACACCGTCGTGCCGCAGTTTTGCGCGGAACTCGACGGGCTCCAGTCTTTGGAGAACGTCGTCCTGATGCTGACCTCCAACCGCCCCGACTACATCGACCCGGCGGTGCTTCGTCCTGAGCGAATTGATCGCAAGGTCAAAATCAGTCGCCCCGATCGCAACGCGGCCCAGCAGATTTTGGGCATCTACCTTCACAACGGCATTCCTCTCGATGCGGAGGTTTTGAAGAAGTGGAAGGGCGAGGTGGACTGTGCGCGGAAGGAGCTGATCGAGAGCCTGACGGACCATATCTGGAGCAAGGACAGGGCCGCGGAATTCCTCAAGGTTTTCCTCCGCAACGGCCAGGCCGAGACGCTGTACCGACGGGATTTGGTGAGTGGGGCTCTGCTCAAGAGCATCGTGGATCGGGCCAAGGATTCCGCCATCAAACGTGCCATCGCCGACCCCAAGCATCAGGCCGGGGTGTCGCTGGCGGACCTGATCGAGGCGGCGGATCAGGAGTACAAGGAGAATGAAATCTTCCCCAAGGGAGATTCACAGGAAGACTGGCTCCAACTACTGGATTACGAATCCGAGAACGTAGCGACCGTGAAACCAGTGGGTCGGAATCGGGGCGAAGAGATCAGTCGTCGAACCGTGATTTAAGGAGAACCGGTGGACCGCTGATCCCCAGAACGACCGGTTAGTCCGAGTCCCCTCCTGGGCCTTCTAAAATTCGGCGAAGCCTCTCTTGTTCTTCGCGCTCCTTTTCCCGCCCCCGGACGTCGTCCAGATAGGCTTGGGTGCGCGCCTCTTGTCGACGCTTGGCCTCCTCCAACTCCTTTCGATCCCGCCGGTCGTCGAGGGTCTCCCGGAATCGGACGCCGCCGGTCTGGAGCAGGGCGCTTAGCGACGTCACGAAGCCGATGATCCCGAAGATCGTGTAGAACCCGCTCTTGGTGAGGAGGCCGTAGAGGGCAAGGGGCGGCGTTACCAGCAGTCCCAGGTGGGCAACAGCGCGGTTGGCTTTGAACTCGGATAGCTTGCGAGAGAGAATGGCGCGGAGGGCTTGACCACCATCGAAGGGCAGGCTGGGAACAAGGTTGAGGAAGCCCAGCAGGATGTTCACCCAACCTAGAGATTCGATGAGATAGAGCTGAGTCGCCAACTGGGTTCCTGGCGTCGTAGCCCCATACCCATAGTGGCCAATGCCAAGGCATAGGAGGCCAAGGGCAAAGGTGACCGCAGGGCCAGCCAAGGTGATGATCAACGACTGGATGGGCGTCCGGGCTCCACTGGAGACGGCAAACCCTCCGAAGCCATGGAGCATGATGGAGAGCCCGGTCAAGCGGTAGTACTTGGCGGTGAGGGCATGGCCTAGTTCGTGGAGCAAGATGCTGAGCACGATCAGCACCACCCACTCCAGCGAATACCAAATCCCCAGACTGCGCCCGGCAAACGCAGGGAACAGGAAAAAGACCAGCGTAATATGCAACCGAATCGGAACCCCAAACAGGCTCCCGACGGGCATGGAAAGGTTGAAGAAAGAGTTAAGCCGCCCAAGCATCTACATTCACTCCCCTATGTTATGCCAAGAGGGCGTTCGGAATGAGCATTCGATGGCGGCAATGACTGTGCTGCTATCTTGAGCAACATGCGTTGTCCGCTCGATGATTTGTGTGGATAGGGTCATGTGCTGACCTGTATCCGCGCAAATCATCCCATGACAACCGCTTTGATACTGGCGGTTTCGGTGGTCAGGGACAGGGGATCGTTCTTGAATAGATATTGAAGGACCTCGGCAAACGCAGACGTTGCGCGGTGCTCCAACACCATGGCATATTGAGCGTCTCGCGCGGCTCCAACGTACTGATCGTGCTTACCAGGGTAGTGTGGCCCACCCATCCCCTACCCTGGCAGGGTTGTACCTCTACAAGCTTGTAGAGTGCAGGTCCGTTAGATCTGGAGAGAGGGGTGGCAATACCAGGGTGGCGGCTTCGCCTGCCCCTTCGCCGTCGAGCGTGATCAGACATCGCCCAAAGCCGTGGCCTTTCAAAGATGCCAAATGAAAGTTGACAAGCTGCTCGGGTGACGGGATCCGCAGGCAAACAATCGTGAAAAGGCCTCCTTCTTTCCCCAGTCCCCCCGTCCCTCACCCTAAAGATCAGCTTTGCAAGTTCCGAAACCTAAAGTAGAACTTTATGGTTGAGCTTGGAGCTAGGCTAATCGTTGCGGGCGCGGTCCTGTTTGTCTCCGGAATGTTCGGCATTCTGGATTTCGACTTCGCCGTCAAAGTCTCTGCCGCCTTGGCGGCGGTGGGCATCTTTGGCTATCTGCTGGAACGCAAGGGGTTGAAGAACCCCGGCGTGGCGGGCTTTTTCGCCATCGCCGACTGCTACGCCATCGCGCTGGTGCTCGCGAGGATTGGCCATCTGCCCGATCTCGGATTCCTCGTCCTCGCCCCCTGCGCCTTCGCCGCCGCGCGACATGGCTCCCCGCCCAACTTCATGGCCCCGCTTGCCGCCAGTTCTCTGCTGGTCGCCCATGCCGTTTTTAGCGAGGGCAAAATGCCCAGCCAGATGCTTCTGGCCCAAGCCTGTGGACTCCTGGTGATCGGCCTCCTCTTCAGCCAAACCAAGGTCGTCCAGGTGGAAACCCCCGCAGAAACCCCGTTGCGAGATACGGACATAGTTTTGGAGCGAGAAGACTATCTAGAACTTCGAGAGAACTTCCGCAAGCTTCGCGACGCCTATCGCGATCTCGAATTCAAGAGCCGTCGAGGCCGAATGATCTCCATCATCGACGACGCCCGCAACGGCTCGGGCGAGCGGCTCTTCCAGCGCCTCGCCAACAAGGTCCAAGAGGTCACCGGGGCCGACCACGTGGCGATCTACACCGTTGCCCAATACGCCGAGCAACTGGTAGTGCGGGCCACGACCGCCGGATACCCGACCGAACTCAGCGACGTTTCTCTCCGAGTGGACCTGGACCTTGCTCCCGGCCAGATCAAGCATCGAGTCGAGCAGTCTCTACTCGCTCTGAAGTCGGATACCGAGCGGACCAGAGTTGCCAATGTGATCCTGATCGAGAGCGGGCGTGTGGCGGGCATGATTACGCTGGCCCACACCGAGCCGATGAAGCTTGCTGATGCCCAGTCAAAGGCCGAAGAGATTGCCCCCTACCTCGCCTCTCTCATCCAAGATGAAATGAAAGCAGAGGCCGAGCGCCGCCGCCTGCGCGAGACCGAACTGCTCTACGAAGTCGCCACCGTTACCGCCGGAGCCACCAATGTCGCCTCTCTCGCTTCAAGGGTGGTTCGCGAACTGTTTGAGACGATCGAAGCCGACCACGTAGGCATCTACCTCTTGGAAGGAAGCGAGACGATCCAGCTGGCCAATCAGGGAGCGCGTCTCCGCCTCCTCGACGCCCTGAAGCTCTCCGGCGGCGCAGGCTTGGGCGGCTGGCTCAACTCCGATTCCCCCGAAATCATCGTTTTCGACGCCCGCGACGACCATCGGGTAGACGCTCAAGAGGCCCTTAAGCGTCGGGTAGGCAGTTTTGTCCTCCTGCCCCTCTCCTCCCCCCAAGGCCCCATCGGCTTCCTCACCGCCGCAACCCACGGGCGGGGCGGATTGGATAAGCCGGAGATCGAATCGCTCAGGATCGCCTCGGTCGAGTTGGCACAAGCCATCCAGCGGCTTCAGGGCGCAAGTCTGGAGCCAGAAGGCGTGATGACCCCTGCCGAGTTTGGAAAGAGAGTCCAAAAAGGAAAAGGCAGTTTTGTTTACTTGGAGCCTCTGCGCCGGGATCAGCTTGCGGAGACCTTCGGCAAACCGGCCCTGGACCAAGCTCTTCGGAAGTTCGTCGCCCAGCTCAAGCGGAGCCTGCCAAAAGGCGGATGCGTGTGCCGACGCGACGAGGGCGACTACGTGGTGTTCCTACCCAAGGCCACGGTGGATAAGGCGAGCAGTTGGGCCAACGACGCGACGGCCTCGGCGGCGATGATCGCGGTCAAGACGCTGGACGGATCCGCCAAGATTCCGCTCGCACTCAGGGCAAAGGTCGCCTCTTTGGATAGGCAAGAAAGCGAGGTTTTCGATGCGATTACAGCCTAAATGCAAGCGTCAGGTAGATTTGCGCGTTTCGCGCGAAGCAAAGACGCGATACAGTGGTGTTTGCGAACCGGATAGCGCGACACAAATCAGTGTGCAAAAAGCATGCCGAAGAGGTTCACAAATGGGGAGCAATAAAGAGTGGCCAATCCGAGGCCGCAAGGAATCAAGCCGTTCGATAGACGGACGGAGAACGATGATGGTCGCTGAAATGGAATTGGTAGCGGGGAACGTCGGTAGCGCAATCGACTTTGCACGGCAGACGCTCAAAGACGATCCATCCCACGTCGGCGCGCTTGAGATTTTGGCCAAGGCCCAATGGCAGGCTGGGCAGTGCGACGCCCTTCTGCTGACATTGAAGAAGCTCATCGAGCTGAACCCTTATGAGCCGGGCTATCACTCGTTGCAGGCTGGCGCCTATCAGAGCCTAGGCCTTTGCGGCGAGGCGGTGAAGTCGTATCTGCGAGCGGTCGATTTGGGCTTTCCCAAATCGGCGGAAATGGATGCGATGATCGAAGACCTGCGCGCCTGGCAAGGCAAACTGGTCGCCGAACTCCTGGAGACCGACCCGGTATTCAAAGCCGCCTACCAACAAGATCCCGCCCAAGCCTGCGCCGACCGAGGCTTCGACTTCGCCATCCCGCCGGAGACGACGGAACATCTGATCCAAGAAAGAACCACCAGAGCCACTGTCTTCGCCCGGTTCTCGTAAATCGTGGGATCGCGGAATCGCTGGATTGTGGGCTTGTTAAGGTTAGCGATTCGTGCGTGGCGATCTTTCGATGCCTGGAGACTTTCGGAGGGCTGTGCAAAGGCGGCCCGTATGGTCGCATATCTCGAAAAGCTCTTCGAACCCGCTTTGGTCGATGTAGCCCAAGTCAAGTGCGACATAGAGTTGGGAGCGAACTTCGCCACACGAAGAACCTGCAACGACCAAGAACTGGTGGAATTCACGCTTTGTGCCTCTCTCGAAGCCTTCAGCGATGTTGGACATCGTAGAGAGGGCCGCGGAACAAATCTGATCCCGACAGCCAAAGTCTCTCGCTCCGGGCCTTCTCTGAGGGAAAAGTGGATCTCCCGAACTAAAACTCTTGCTCGTTGCCAAGCCAACAAATCTTCGAATCGTTTTACATTTGTCATGCCGGATTTTAGCAAGTGTGGTTCGAGCAGGTGAACCACCCAACGATTCTGCGATCTACGATTCCGCGATCCAACGATCCAACGATTCCGCTAAGTGCCGGAAAGGGTTTTGTACCAGCCGATAACCTTCTGGATATACCGTTGAGTTTCCTTGAAAGGAGGCACGCCCCCGTGCCGACGCACATTTCCGCTTCCCGCGTTGTACGCGGCAAGCGCTAGAATCAGACCCTCATAGGGATCGCCGGTCTGCTTCTTGTACTTGTCCAGATGCCCCCGGACGATCTTCACACACCCATACAGATTCTCGATGGAATCATACGGATTGCCGATCCCCATTCCGGCGGCGGTTCCCGGCATCAACTGGCCCAGACCCATCGCCCCGGCGTGGCTGGTTGCCGACGGATTGAAGCCGCTCTCCACCAGGACCATCGCCATGATCAGGCGGGCATCGACGCCGTACTTGAGGCTAAATCCTATAATCCCCTCCGCAATCCGGTACGCCTCGCGGTCGGATAGCTTGGAGTTCCGCCCCTTGATAAAGCCCGCATAGATCGGAGTCACCTCGCTGGCGGGTAGGGACCAAGACTTCGCCGACTTGCTCCCGCTCTTTCCAATCGGTCCGTAAAGTGGGTTGTTGGAGTTCCGGGCGGGAGGAGCGCTGCGCGAGGCTTTGGAGGCTTCCAGTCGCCGTCGAGCCGCAGCCCGTTCTTCGGCTTCAACCTCAATCACTCGAATCCGCGTCTCGGGAGCCGCGCCGATCAGGGTGCATCGAAGTTGCGCGGTCTCATGGGGACGAGTCGCCTTCACGATCAGCCTCGCCGGAACCTCGTTCCCTTTCAGCCAATCGGGAATCGCCTTGGCGTCCACAATCTCAGTCCCGCCATCGGTCCGCTCCAGCATCAGGGCCATCTTGTCCTGAATCTCAAAGACCCCCTTCACCGTCCCCTGAACCTCCACAATCCGGGTGCCAATAAGGGTCTCCAAGGCCGGAACACCCACCGCCTGGCTGATCTTGTACTGCTTGCGCAGGGCAAGATACTGCTCCAAGCTCTGTCCCTGCGCCATCGCGGCGACAAGTAGGATCACGGGGGCGAGCAAACGTCTCATCATTGCCAATATTCCATGTTCGGCTGGCAGTGCCTCTTGAGAGAGACGGGTCGACAAGGCAAAACTTCTGGCAGAGATGTTGGAAGCACCGTTCCAACATCCAACGAACCATCATACCACGGCGTTTTTTAAGTAAGTCGGATCATCACCGGTGGCAGGAATCATGCGATAAGTTCAAGATTTGCTGCTCCTTATCTCGTTCAAAAAGATGTATGCCGAGCTACAGGAGGGAGTACACCGTTTCAATGGGAGCCAGAAGCTTTGGGGCCAGGTGCGCTAGGAGCGCCGGTGACGGCCGCACAGTTCATCAGACGCCTGTTGAGTCGCTCTCAAAACCAAGAACCGGCCCATGCACGAACCATCCGGGGTCTAGTGACACTCAGTCTTCCGGCTTCCGTGTTGCCTCAAAACAAAAACCGACCGAGGGTTAGTCGTTGCGTCAAAAC
>CAZCSP010000045.1:0-12939 GCA_964501275.1 uncultured Fimbriimonadaceae bacterium
GGTGGGTCACCTCGAGGGCCTTCTTCACCTGCGCGGCGGCGTAGGCGAAGACGTGCGGGTCGGGGTTCGTTGCCGCTCCGGCCTGGTAGCGTGGATGGGAGAAGAGGTTGGCGGTGCCCCAGAGCAACTTGATCCCGGTGTCGGCCTGCTTCCCGCTGGCGTATTCCACCAACTGATGGAGGCCGTCGGTACTCTCCTTGAAGTTGGCGCCCTCAGGAGCGATGTCGCGGTCGTGGAAACACCAATAGCCCACGCCCAGCTTCGACATGAACTCAAACGCCGCATCCATCGTGTCCTTGGCCCGCTGGATCGGGTCAGCCGCCTGCTCCCAAGCCCGATTCATCGTCCCCACCCCAAACGGGTCGGCGCCGGTTCCCTTGAAGGTGTGCCAGTAGCAAACCGCAAACCGAAGATGCTCCGCCATACTCTTCCCCCCAACCTGCTTGGAAGGGTTGTAGTGCTTGAACGCAAGCGGATTCTTGGAGCCTTTGCCTTCATAGGCGACACGGCCAGCGACTTCGGGGAAGTAGGACATACAGGGTAATTATGGATTGCTGGAATGCTGGATTGCTGGGAAAGCCGCTATCCGAGCCCCCTCAAGGAGGCTCGGAGCGCGGCTCTTCCGAACTCGAACCGTCTCCCTCGTAGGCCCCGGATGGTTTGGGGCTGTTGCGTTGTGTTGCCCACGGCCCAATCCTTTGCGATTCTTGGCGACTTTGCGTCTTTGCGTGAGTTCAAAAGGTTCTCGCAAAGGCGCAAAGTCCGCGAAGATTCTCAAGACAGCCAACATCATGCAACACGCCCGTTCGTGTCGGGGCTCAGCCGTGAACCCGGGACCATGGATTTCCAAAAGACCGCAATGCCCAAACGCCGTCTTTTCCGTTACAATAAGCCATGCCCATCCTCAACCTGATCGCCGCCTTGGTCGTCCAGGGCCAATCCGCACCAGCCGACGTGCCGAAGGACCACTGGGCGTTCCCGGCGGTGGATGCACTGTTTCGGGAAGGGCTGTTGAAGGGCTATCCGTCGGGGAAACAGCCTGTTCTTGTGCTAGACAAAAATGCTAAGAAGGATCGGAAGAAGCTTAAGGCATGGATGTCTGATTGGAAGGTTCGCGGTCTGCTGGTCGGGTATCCCGATGATCCGTATCATATCCCGCCTGACAACACCTACTTCTGGGCGGTTGCCGTTCATGCTATGTGGTCGAACCTGACTTGGGATTCAGATACCAATAGGCGGCGTACCGATCCCATGCCCGACTCTTTGTCGTGCTTTCCGAGACTGGCCGAAGCGATATCGATGCTGGAACCAGAACTGACAAAGCTTGGGGCAGATGTGCCTCAAATGATCGCAGACCTGAATCGGTTGAGGACCGGAGCGCAACTGGAATCGCTGAAACTTGACAAGACCCTCAAGCCGGACTTGAAGCAGGCAAAGGTTTGGTTGACGGAATGGAAAGTCAAAGGGATTTTGGTTGGCTACCCAGACCGCCATGAGCCCAGCAACTACGAAGTTGCGGTGGCGATTCATGCAACGTTGGCGAACATTGAGGAGCAGTTGAAGAAGGGAAGTCTGCCTGAGGACTATCTTCTCGATATCCGCACAGAAATGCCCAACGTGGCCCGCGCGATTTCGATGTTCCACAAGGAACTAACCCAGTTCGGCGCGGACCCGGAGCAGATGATCGCGAAGCTGACCGATCTGCGAGATTCGCGCTCCCGCCTCTTTCACGGCGACCGACTGTAGGCGGCGGATGCATTGTGCCGCCGTCCTGCCGCAAGTCAGGAGTGAGCCTGCGGCCTCGCCATGCCAAGTTGTGATGTAACGGCGGCACAATGCATCCGCCGCCTACACGCTCCTCTTCTTCCGGACCTCCAGGTCCGGGGCACGGAGACCCGGACCTGGAGGTCCAGGCTACGGGGTTGCTTGTTCAATTCTGTCCACCGCGTTACAATAAGCCATGCCCATCCTCAGCCTGATCGCCGTCGCCACGATCCTCCAAACCCAATATGCCCCAGCCGACGTGCCGAAGGACCACTGGGCGTTCCCGGCGGTGGATACGCTGTTTCGCGAGGGGTTGTTGAAGGGCTATCCAGCGGGGAAGCAACCTGCCTTGAAACTGGATAAGAGTATCAAGCAGGACTTGGAGCAGGCTAAGGTCTGGGTGAGGGAATGGAAAGCGAAAGGTCTGCTGATTGGTTTCTATCTTGATCACTATGGTCGAGGGCGCGAGCTTAGCAATTATGAGCTTGCGGCAGCGACTTACCACGCCAGCATGGAGAGTATGGAGAACTTGATCATCAGGTCATCGGAAGAGCTTTCGCAAAACCTCTTCGAAGAACTACCCAATATGGCCAAGGCGATTGCAATGTTCAGTGGGGAGTTGGTTAAGCTCGGTGCGGACCCGGAGAAGATGATCGCCAAGGTGAACGACCTGTACCAATCGCAGTACCGTCTCTTCTACGGCGACCGACTGTAGGCGGCGGATGCATTGTGCCGCCGTCCTGCCGCAAGTCGGGAGTGAGTCTGCGGTCTTGCCATGCAAAGTTGTGATTACGGCGGCGCAATGCATCCGCCGCCTACACGCTCCTCTTCTTCCGGACCTCCAGGTCCGGGGCACGGAGACCCGGACCTGGAGGTCCAGGCTACGGGGTTGCTTGTTCAATTCTGTCCACCGCGTTACAATAAGCCATGCCCATCCTCAGCCTGATCGCCGTCGCCACGATCCTCCAAACCCAATATGCCCCAGCCGACGTGCCGAAGGACCACTGGGCGTTCCCGGCGGTGGATGCCCTGTTTCGGGAAGGGTTGCTGAAGGGGTATCCAGCGGGGAAGCAACCTGCCTTGAAACTGGACAAATCCATCAAGCAGGACTTGAAGCAGGCAGAGGTCTTGATCATGGCGTGGGTGGAGAAGGGGATATTGGTCGGCTATCCCAATCACCATCCTCGTCAGTGGCGGGATCCCAGTAACTATGAATTGGCGGTTGCGACCCACGCCGCATGGTCTCATATACAGGGCCTATTGAAAGACGGCAAAGCCTCAAGCGAAATGCGCCAAGAGATTCAGGGGCAG
The DNA here is from genome assembly GCA_964501275.1 of uncultured Fimbriimonadaceae bacterium. Taxonomy (GTDB): domain Bacteria; phylum Armatimonadota; class Fimbriimonadia; order Fimbriimonadales; family Fimbriimonadaceae; genus 55-13. Next base: position 3,076 of record CAZCSP010000045.1, read on the forward strand.
TTCCCGACGATGGCGAGGATGATTTCCATGTTCGAGCCCGAACTGACGAAACTGGGCGCGGACCCCGGGCAGATGATTGCCAGGGTGAATGACCTTTACCAGTCGCAGTATCGCCTCTTCCATGGCGATCGACTGTAGGCGGCGGATGCATTGTGCCGCCGTCCTGCCGCAAGTCGGGAGTGAGTCTGCGGTCTTGCCATGCAAAGTTGTGATTACGGCGGCGCAATGCATCCGCCGCCTACACGCTCCTCTTCTTCCGGACCTCCAGGTCCGGGGCACGGAGACCCGGACCTGGAGGTCCAGGTTACGGGGTTGTTACCGCGTCTCGACCAGATGCCCGTACCGCTCCTTGACGACTTTCCGCTTCACTTTCAGCGTCGGTGTCAACTCGCCGTTTTCGATAGAGAATGGCTGATCTAGAAGCGCGTGCTTCTTGATGACCTCGAAGTTCGCCAGGGACTTATTGATCCTGTCGATCTCGGACTTGACCAGCGCCTTGACCTCGGCGTTCTCACTGAACGACCCCAGTTCCTTCACGCCCAGCTTCGCTTTAGCCTGATCCGCATTGGGCACGATGAGGGCCACGCAGTAGTCCATCCCATCGCCCAGCACGACCGCCTCCTGGATAAAGGGAGAAGATCGTAGTTTGTTCTCGATGGGCTGGGGGGCCACGTTTTTGCCGTTCCCCAGCACCAAGAGGTCCTTCTTGCGATCCGTGATCTTCAGGTAGCCGTCTTTGTATTCGCCGATGTCGCCGGTATGGAACCATCCGTCCTCGTCGATGGCCTGGGCGGTCTCCTCGGGCAGGTTCCAGTAGCCGACCATCCGGGCGTCGCCTTTGAAAAGGATTTCGCCGTCCTCCGCAATCTTAAGCTCCACGCCTTCAAAGACCTCGCCGACCGTGTCGTACCGATTCCGGTCCGGGTGGTTGATGCAGACGCCGGAGTAGGTCTCGGTTAGCCCATACCCCTGCAAGACGGGAAGCTTGAAAGCTCCGTAGAATTCGGCGACGTGAGCCGGCAAAGCCGCTCCGCCCGCCGCGAACAGCCGCAATTGCCCTCCCAGCCGAGCCCGGACTTTCTCTCCGACCAGTTTATCGGTTAGCCAGAAAAGAGGCGCGAACTCGCCCCGGAACCGCTTGCCGCCTTGGGCCAGGGCCAGGTGGAAGAGCTTCTGGCGGATCGGCTTCTGCTTCTTCAGGCCGTCCAGAATCTTGTCCATCATCGACTCCAGGAATCGCGGCACGGTGAGCATCACGGTCGGTTGCCCCTTTTGGATATCGTTCGCCAGGGTCATCAGGTTCTTGGAATAGATGATCCTGGCGCCCAGGGAGATCGGCAGGAGCTGGCCGTCGGTCCGCTCGAAGACGTGGGACATCGGGAGGAAGCAGAGGAATCGGTCCTTTTCCGAGACCGGAAACTGCTTGGGGATGACCTCGAAGAGCGACATAAAGCCCCGATGGGCCAGCATCGCGCCCTTGGGTTGGCCGGTGGTCCCGCTGGTGTAGATGATGGTCGCCAGGTCGTCCGGTCCGATGGCATCAATCCCCTGCTCCCAGGCGGCGGGGCCAATGGGCGTCGCCTTCTTTTCAGCCAGATCGGAAACGCTCCCTTCGCCTTTGAGTTGAAGGATTTTAAGATCGGACATCCCCTCCAACTTTTTGGCCTGCGAAGCGTCGCCCGCGATTGCGACCTTGGCCCCACAGTCCTGCACAATGTACTGCGCCTGGTCGGCGGGCAAGGTGGGGTAGATGGGGACGACGATGATCCCAAGGGTTTGGCAAGCCCAATCGACCAGCGCCCACTCCACACAGTTCTCGCTGAGAATCACCAACCGGTCGCCCTTTGCGAGACCCAAGGAATGGATGACGCCCGCATAGTCGCGGACCCGGGGATAGAGATCGCGATACCGGATCTCCTCAAACCCCTCCTTCCCCGGAACAAGCATCGCCGTCTGGTCGGCAAACTTCTGACAAGACCCACGCAACATCGCGCCAAGAGACTGGTACTTCATTGGTTCTGAAGATTGTAGTGCCTTTTGCGCGGAAAGCACAGGGGAAGTCGGAGGAAACTCAGCCTCCCCTCCGAGTTTGGAGTTTGGGAATATGCCAACTTGTAGGCGGCGGATGCATTGTGCCGCCGTTCGAGCTTGCGGAGCCGATCTGGAGATCGGCGGTCCATCGTGACTGCAAGCCTGTTTCCCGGCGGGACGCCGGTGCTCCCAGGGAAAAGGCTAGCTTAGACTCTTGAGGATGGTGATCGCGTAGGGCTTGTCGAGGGCATCGTTATTGACCTCGCACCGGGCGCTCAGCAGGCAGGCGGGGCAGCCTTCTTGGCAGGGGCAGGAGGAGAGGATCTGGAGGGCGCTTCGGGTCCAGCCGGTGAAGGACTCGAAGAGCTTCTCGCACAGCCCCACCCCGCCCGGAGTCTGGTCATACACGAACACCGCCGGACCCAGGCAGTCAGGATGGAAGGCGTACCAGGAACTGCCGAGATCCCCCCGGTCGCAACCCGCCAAAAGCGGGGCGATGGTCATCAGGGCGTGCTCGCACCCGTGGACGCCTCCCAAATACCGAGCCGGGTCGTCGCCATCCAGGGCGTTGGGCAGGATCGCGACGGTCGCCAGAGTGTCGTAGGTCTCGGGAGGCAGGTCCAAGTCCTCCACGCCCAGCACCATGTCGCCATCCAGCGACTTCATCTTGAAGCCCAGCACCACGGAGGTCACCTTCACTCCGCTGAGCGACGCTTGCCCGTCCTTGCGCAACAGCACCTGAGGCTCGATGGCGGTCTGGACCAAGGGTTGGGTGTAGTAGTTGGCGTCGATCGGCTCCATGTGGCTGACCCCCGCCTCCAAGTCCAGACCGACGCCAATAAAGCTGGCCCCGCGATGCAGGTAGATCGCCCCCTCATGCGCATTCTGCATCGCCCGCCACCGCTCCATCGTCCCGAGTTCGATGCCGTTGTGGAGCAGCACGATCTGGCTTCCCCGCGAACCCCGAATGCTCACCCTCGGCGCGGGAGGGTCGTGAGAGGGGTAGAAGAACATCCCGTTGCGGAAGGAAAGTTCTCCGCTCCGATCCATCGACTCCGCCAATTCCAGCGCGCTGGCGTCGAAGCCTTCCAACTCCGAAGGACTGAGCGGCCTCTCGTGGGCGGCGCAGAGGAGTTGCTGGGAGAGGATTTGGGGGTTGCCGGGATTGATCGTGACGTTCTCGTTCTTCGCGTCCAAAAGCGTCTCGGGTTGCCGGACCAAGAACTGCTCCAGCGGGTCGTTTTGGGCGACCATGATCGCCAGCCCATCATGGATTCCCCGCCCCGCCCGTCCCGACTGTTGATAAAAGCTGGCGATGGACCCCGGATAGCCGTTCATCACCACCGCATCCAACCCCCCGATATCCACGCCCAACTCCATCGCATTGGTCGCGCTGAGGCCCAGGAGTTTTCCTTTGAAGACCGACTGCTCGATCTGCCGCCGCTCCTTGGCCGTGTAGCCCGCGCGATAGCTTTCGACCTTCTTAGGATCGACCCGCTCCCCCTTCTTCAACCGCTCGCGCGTGTATTTCAGAACCAACTCGGCAGAGACCCTCGCCCGACTGAAAGCAAGGGTTCGTTGGCCGAGTTCGGCGAGCATCGCGATCACTTCGCTGGAGACCAGGTTTGCGCTCAATCGTTCGCCATTTCCCAACTCCGGCGGATTCCAGAAGACGAAGGTGCGTTTGCCCTTGGGCGATCCGTCCTCGTCGATCAGGGTGGGCTTCCGTCCGGTCAGCTTTTCAAAGAGCTCAGTCGGGTTGCCGATGGTGGCGCTGCAGGCGATGATCTGAGGCCGGGATCGGTGCCACTCGCAGAGTCGCAGAAGCCGGCGGAGGACACTCGCCACATTGGAGCCGAAGACGCCGCGATAAACGTGCATCTCGTCGATCACGATCAGGCGTAGCGACTTCAGGAATCGGGTCCAAAGCTCATGCCCCGGAAGGATGCCGATGTGGAGCATGTCGGGGTTGGTCAGGACGATGTGCGCAAGGCGGCGGAGGGAGGAGCGTTGACTCTGGGGAGTATCTCCATCATAGGTTCCCGCGCGGACACTGGTGGGAAGAAGCTTCTCCAACCGCCCAAGCTGGTCTTGGGCCAAGGCCTTGGTGGGGAAGAGGTAGAGCATCCTTGCCGCAGGCTCGGTGAGGCTGAACTGTAGGGCGGGGAGGTTGTAGCAGAGGGTTTTGCCGCTATTGGTCCCGGTGACCACCACCAAGTCCTTGCCCGCCATCGCCGCGTCATAGGCTTTGGCCTGGTGGGAGAAGAGTTGCCCCATCCCCTGAGCGGCAAGCTGGTCCTTAAGGCCGGAATGCATGGGACTCACCGTCTCTGCATAGACTGCCTCCCGAGCAGGAATCTCCTCTACATGGGCGATCTGATCCCGCAGGGCTTGGTCGTGCAACAGTTGCAGCCAAGGGTTGGGATCAGTTGTCGTCTCGCTCGTCAACGTCGTCCTCGTCGACGTAATCTGGATTCTCGATGACCTTCACCTTCTTCCTTTGAACGATCTTGACCGCCCAGACGCTGATGAGGAAGAGGATGGCCAGAGGCACCGCCATCATCGTCATCGTCATCGGGTCATTGCTGGGGGTGAGGATGGCGGAGAAGAGGAAGACGAAAACGGTGCCGTGCCGCCAATACTTGGCCAACGTCTGGGCGCTCAGCAAGCCCACTGCACCCAACCCATACACGATTACGGGCAGTTGGAAGCCAAGGCCAAAGGCCAGCATCATCTTAACCATGAAGAGGACCATGGAGCCGGGCTCTTGGAAGAGGCTGGCACCGGGGAACTCATCCAAGTAGGAGAGGAACCAGGCGACGCCTGCCGGAAGGCACCACCAACAGAAGGCAGCTCCCATGATGAAGAGGCCAATAGAGACCGGCGCGATCCGCCGGAGTGGCCTTTTCTCTACCTCTCGGAGCCCAGGCGCGATGAAGCCCCAAAGCTGGTTCATCACAAAGGGGAGCGCCATGACCAGACCCAAGACGAAGCTGAACTTCAGCTTGAACGTGAACATCTGGGTGAAGTGGGAGAAGACTTCTTCGTATCTCTTGGTGTCGATGCCGGACGCCTTGATCCCCTCTTCAACAATCCTTTGAAATTGCGCATAGATCGGCTCTTGGATGAACCAGCCGATCACCCAGCCGACGGCAATGAGAGTCAGGCTGCGGACGAGCCGAGTGCGAAGTTCCTCGATGTGTTCGACTAAAGTAGCACGAAACTCCTCCGGATCGGTTCCGGAGGAGTTATTCATGGACAGTTTTGGTTGGGCGCTCAAAGCGACTCCCGCCTACTTTTCAAGGATGAAGATCGCCTGTTGTCGGATGCGAAGGTATTGAACCTGGGGTGTGGAGGGTCCACCGCTCCGTCCACCACCTTGAGGACCAAATCCGCCAGGGCCTTGGGGTCCAGGCCCCCCTGGAGGTCCTCCCGGTCTTTGAGGGCCGGAGCGACCACCCTGTCGATCAGCTCCAGGCAGGCCAGGATCGCCTCCCGGAGGCTGTACGCCTCCGCGTCCGGGAGGCATTCCCGGTCCGCCTGGCCCGCCGAATCCGCCGGGAGCAGTGCCTTGGCTTTCAATCTTTCGGTCGATCGTCATGTCGCGAACGCTCTTGATGACGACTCCCTTATCCAAGGCGAACCAAATGGTCTCCACCATCTCTACCTTGTCGTCCGCAAAAGCGCTGCCCTGTGCGGCCAGCCGCTTGCCGTCCACACTGGTGGTGCCGGCAGAGATCGTATTTTTGATCTTCGCGCAAGGGTGCCCCATTTCCCACTCGACACCAACGAACTCGCCACGTGCGGGGAAGGAGCTGGTCACCTTGGTCATTTCCGGCAGTTTGGAGAGGTCCAGCGTACCGTTCTGGAATCGAGATTGCCATGAGGCTCCCGGCCTTACCGGCTTATCGGGCAACGTGGGCAGAGGATAGGTGGCATAGAGGTTCAAGGTCACGTCTTCGCCGGTGCTAGAGGATCCCTCCATTCCGAAATAGCTGGGAACGGAGCCAAAGACTTCCCGTCCTGTGCTGGTCACCCGCATATAAACCGGAGCCATCATGTAGTCGAAGTACCGCTTTGGCTCGGGGTCAATGCTGGTGGTTAGGACGGCATAGTCTTTGCCCTTCAGAGGCATTGCCTGCATCCGAATCAAACCGTCTCCGTTGCCATAAGCGTTGTCCGTGGCATACAACAGTCGAATCTTTTCCGCCTCGATCGGCAGCTCTGCAGGGCGTCCGCCCGCTCGATTCTGAGTTCCACTGATGGTCGAAAGGGCAACTCTCTGCTGCAGCGTGTAGACCAGTTCGGTCTTAGGTCGGAACTTATAGCGCAGCCTAAAGCCGTTGGCGGGGATCGCGATGCTTGCCGAGTTTGCCACATTCAGAGTGACCGAAGAACGGTCCACAATCCGGGGGTTCTCGCTGTAGTCCACATAGAGAACGATCTCCAAGTTGACTTTTCCGTCGGCGATTCCTCGACCTTTGGTGTCCAGCACATAGGTGAAATACTTCGCGGAAGCGGGGGCTATGGCCTCGCGTGCTTCGATGAACTTCCCGTTTAGGAAGACGCCAATGTATCCGCCCTGGGGGACGCTGCCTTTGGGGATCAGGACGTTGACTTTCTCACGTACCTTAGATCCATCTGCCGGTCGCACGATGGTGAAGGGGGCCTGCGCAAAGGCGGCGCCCACCACTGCCATGAACACGAGAGTTACAAACGATCGCTTCATTCAGAATCCTCCGAGCAGCCCCTAACCTGACTGAGGCGCTCGTTTCAGTAAGCATTATGACGCTGATTCGCCCCGCAAGGTCACAGAAAACTCACCAAGGCGCTTTTTTCAGGGGACATGGCGATGGGCGGACTGGCGAAGATATACGCATGTCCACCATAATAAAAGCCAGCCCATGACCGCGACCATCGACCTCGACTCCCTGAATCCTGAACAACGAGAAGCGGTGGTTTGGGCGGGCGGACCCATGCTGATCTTTGCCGGTGCCGGGTCGGGCAAAACCCGCGTCATCACCCATCGCATCGCTCGGCTGATCCAAGACGGAGTCCCCGCTTCGCGCATCCTCGCTGTCACCTTTACCAACAAGGCGGCTCGCGAGATGAAGGAGCGGGTGGTCAGTCTGGTGGGAGACAAGGCCAACGCCATGTGGATCGGCACCTTCCACAGCCTGTGCGCACGGATGCTGAGGATCGACGGGCGGAATATCGGCATCGACTCGAACTTCGTGATCTACGACGACGCCGACCAACTTTCTCTGATCCGTGAGATTTTTAAGGCCAAGAACATTGATGACAAGTCCATCCAGCCCCGCAGCATCCTGAACGAAATCTCCAGCGCCAAGGAAAAGCTGTTGACGCCCGAAAAGTACGCCGAAAAGGCGACCGGCTTTTTCGAACGCATCGCCGCCGACGTTTACAAGTCCTATAACGCCCTCCTCTCTAAAGCTAACGCGCTGGATTTCGACGACATCCTGTTCTACACCGTCCGCCTGCTGGAGCAGCGGCAGGATGTGTTGGAGAAGTACCAGGAGCGATTCCTCCATGTGCTGGTGGATGAGTATCAGGATGTGAACTATGCCCAGTATCAGATCGTCAATCTGATTTCTGGCAAGCATCGGAACATCGTCGTGGTAGGGGACGACGATCAGTCGATCTATGCCTGGCGGGGGGCGGACGTCTCCCTGATCCTCAAATTCGGCTCCGATCACCCGGACGCCAAGATTGTGAAGTTGGAGCGCAACTACCGCTCCACCAAGAACATTCTCGCCGCTGCCAACGCCGTCATCGAAAAGAACCGCGGACGGGCTGGGAAACAGCTTTGGACCGAAAACGAAGAGGGTGCCGCCATCACTCTCACTCAATCAGGAACCGAGCAGGATGAGTCTATGTTGGTGGCCGACGCGATCTTGAAGGATGTCCGCACAGGCCGCCGGAAGTACAGCGACTTCGCCGTTCTTTACCGAACCAACGCCCAGTCCCGGGTCGTGGAGGAAGCGTTCCTCACCATGCGCATTCCTCACATGCTGATTGGAGGCGTCCGATTTTATGAGCGCAAAGAGATCAAGGACATGCTCGCCTATCTGCGCCTCACCTTCAACCTGCGCGACGACGTGGCGGTGAAGCGGGTGGCGAATGTGCCGCCGCGTGGGATCGGACCCGGAGCGTGGTCGTCCATAGAGTCATGGGCCAACGAACGCGACCTGCCTCTCTGGAACGCGTTGCAGGAGCAAGAAGTCCAGTCAAGCCTGCCCAAGAAGACCGGGGGCGGAGTTCGGGCGTTTGTGGGCGCGATCCAGGAGGCGGCCGAACTTGCCGAGCAAGGCCCTGTCACCCCGGTATTGAAGTCGCTAATGTCCAATTCCGGCTACCTGGATATGCTCCGCGAGGACCGATCCGACGACTCTCTTTCCCGCTTGGAAAACCTTCAGGAGTTCATTAATGTCACCAACGAGTACGACGCCACCTCCGAATCGCCATCGCTGGGCGGCTTTTTGGAGAGCGTCTCCTTGGTGGCGGATGTGGACAGCCTGAATGAGGGCGGAGAAGCGGTCACCCTGATGACCTTGCACTCGGCCAAGGGGTTGGAGTTCCCAGTGGTCTACTTGCTCGGTCTGGAGGAAGGCGTCTTTCCCCACTCCCGATCCCTCAACCAGGATTCGGAGATCGAAGAGGAACGCCGACTCTGTTATGTGGGGATGACGCGGGCGCGGGAGGAGTTGCATTTGGTCCACGCTCATCGCCGCTCGCTTTACGGCCAGCCCAATTTCAACCGTCGGTCGCGGTTTCTCGATGATCTCCCCAACGAAATCCTCGACACGCTCTCCCACTCCGGCTACGCTATGCCAGTTGAGCGCCGATCCGTGTATCAGGAACGATCAGGAGCCTACGTCGCCAATCCGGCTGCCGCCCTTTTTGAAGAAAAGCCGACCCTGCGCAGCCCGAGCTATAAGCCTCCCTTTGAGGTGGGTACGAAGGTTCGCCACGCCAAGTTTGGCATTGGGGTCGTGGTTGCCTGCAACCCGCTGAAGAACGACACCGAAGTCACCGTCGCCTTCCCCGGCGTGGTGGGCGTCAAGAAGCTGGCCCAAAGCTTCGCCAAGCTAGAGGCGGTCTAATGAGATGGTTTCTGCTTCTACTCGTCTTGGCCGCCGGATGCGGTGGGCGGGACGAACTGATGCCGTTGGAGGTAGGCCAGCGCTTTAGCTATCACGTCTCCACCAACTTCAACAGCTACACCGCCGAAGTGAAGGTGGCAAGGCAGGCGGCAGTGGCGGGGTTGGATGGGTTCGTCCTTTTGGGGCCAACGGGGGAATCGCATGTCGCCTGGAACAAGGATTTGCTGGTCGGCGAGAGGTTTGCCAACACCCGATTCACCCCCGCCATCCCCCTCCTGGTCGATTCCCGAGAACGAGTGCGACGAGGCTGGAAGGGCAAAGTGCAAGGAGCGTGGGGGCAGTTTGAAGGCGAAGGCGTCTTGAATCAGGCGTTGTCGGAGGAGATGGTGGGGGGCAGGAAGGTCAAGGTGGTCAAAACCGAACTGACCATCAACAATCCCAAAGGCAAAAACATCCGCCTAAGAACCCTCTACCAACCCGGAGCCGGGATTGTCGCTCAGCACCAGTGGATTGGGGGCGACTTGGTGGTGGGGTTGGAATGGTTGAGTGGGAGTTGATCGCGGAATCGTTTGATCGTTAGGATCGTTGATCGCGTGTCGTATGCTGGTCGAGGCTACTTGACCCACGATCAAACGATTCCGCGATCCAACGATTCGTGTTGCCTCAAAACAAAAACCGACCGAGGGTTAGTCGTTGCGTCAAAACAAAA
>CAZCSP010000046.1:0-12756 GCA_964501275.1 uncultured Fimbriimonadaceae bacterium
TCGACTTCGCGGCATAGAACGCTCTGAACAGTAAAACACTCGGGCCGCTCTCGCTTGACATGACGCCGTACTACAAGCTTGAGTTTACACACTGGCCCTTAGACAATCGCATCGCCTTCTTTCGAAGCGAAAACACAATAGATAAAGCCCCATCTGAACAGACAGGGCTAGCTCGATTAAGGAGGAGGAACGAGACTGTCTCCCACTCCCATCAAACTCCATGCCAAACCCGGCCCCACTACAGTTCCCATAGCTGACTATGCTTTGCCCGATAAGGCAGCGTAGAGGGTCGTTCTAGGCGTATGTCGCCAACACGGGAGTAAACGGCATCACCTTTGGATCCGGAGATCTTCTCACGAAACGCCCCTTTACTTTTTGCCTTTGAACAAGCCGCCCAACAGTCCGCGCATCAGGGTGCGGGTGACTTGGGTGCCAGCGCTTCTGATAACGGACTTACCGAGCGACTCCACGAAAGTGTCCGTTCTTCGGGCTGCCGGCTTGGAGGCTTTGGCAGCGGCCTTCTCTTCGGCTGCGCGAATTTTGGCTTCCGCTGCCTGAGCCTTGGCTTCGGCTTCTGCCTTCTCGGCGGCCTCCTGCTGCTTGGCGATTTCGTCGGCTTTCTTCTTCAGGACCTCATAGGCAGACTCGCGATCCACCATCGTGTCGTATTTCCCACGAAGCGGGCTGGAGAAGAGGACCTGTTGCCGCTCTTCGGGTGTCAAAACCCCCAGGCGGGAAGCGGGAGGACGGATGAAGGTGCGCTCGACAACCGACGGAATGCCCTTCTCCTCCAACACCGACACCAATGCCTCGCCGACTCCAAGCTGGGTGATCGCCTCATCGGTCTTGAACTTGGGATTCACGCGAAACGTCTCGGCGGCGGAATTCACGGCTTTTTGATCCCGAGGGGTGAAGGCGCGGAGAGCGTGCTGGAAGCGATTGCCGAGTTGGCCGAGAACGGTGTCTGGAATGTCGATGGGATTCTGGGTGACGAAGTAGACGCCCACGCCTTTCGAGCGCACCAGCCTCACCACCTGCTCGATCTTCTGGACAAGGCTGGGCGGGGCGTCGGTAAAGAGGAGGTGGGCTTCATCGAAGAAGAAAACTAACCGGGGCTTTTCGGGGTCGCCGATCTCGGGAAGATCCTCAAAGAGTTCGCTCAGAAGCCAAAGAAGGAAGGTGGCGTAGAGGCGGGGGCTCTGCATGAGCTTGTCGGCGGCGAGAATGTTGACAATTCCCCGGCTGTCGAGCGTGGTGCGCATGAAGTCGTTGATATCCAGCGCGGGCTCGCCAAAGAAATTGTTCGCCCCCTGCTCCTCCAAAACGAGAAGGCTCCGCTGGATGGCTCCCACCGACTGCGGGCTGACGTTGCCGTAGGTTCGTTGGAGCTTGTCGGCATTCTCGGAAATCTCGGCAAGGATGGCGCGAAGGTCTTTCAGGTCCAACAGGAGCAGGCCCTGCTCGTCGGCCACCCGGAAGGCGATATTGAGAACCCCTTCCTGAACGTCGTTGAGGTTCATCATGCGGCTGAGCATCAGGGGGCCGATCTCGGAGATAGTGGATCGGATCGGGTGCCCGCTCTGCCCATAGATGTCCCAGAACACCACCGGCGAGCTCCCGTAGGTGTAACCGTCCAGCCCGATTTGCGTTGCTCGCTCTTCCAGTTTGGGATTGCCTCCCCCTGGCATCGCCAACCCTGCGAGGTCGCCTTTAACGTCGGCCATAAAGACGGGGACTCCGATCCGACTGAAGTTCTCGGCGAGGACTTGAAGGGTCACCGTCTTACCGGTTCCGGTTGCCCCCGCAATTAGCCCATGCCGGTTCCCGTACTTGGGAAGCATATAAACATCAATGTCGCCCTTGCCGACGAAAATCTTATCCAGAGTAGTCTCGCCCATTAAAATCCTCGAATGCTTTGGAAGCTTATCCGATAGGGAATGTTCCTGGCGTAGTTGCCGACGTGGTGCCGAGCTTATCATGCGTGAGGACGGGCCAAGAAAACTGCCAAAAGGTCAAAATGGCCCAAGCCCCACCTGGACAGAACGTATCCAGGCGGGGCGTCGAGGAGGTATGCGGCGACTACTTGCTGGCCGGAGGTCCGCCCTGGCCCTTTGGGACGCTGTTGAGATAACCGGGCGGAGGTCCGGTCTTTTCAAAGTCCTTCTGGGTGTATCCCGGAGGCTCGGAGTCCTTCCCGCCGCAGCCAGCGACGGCGAGGGCGATGACGATGGCGATACAGGGCGTGAGTTGTTTCATATTAGGGTCGAAGCGCATCCCACTTGCCGGCGAAGGGCTTGTCGGTCGCAAATCCAATTTGTCCCCACTGGATGTTGGCTTGCCAATCCATCAGGGATTCTGGCTTCACATTCTTGGCATGTCCATCCGTAAAGACGACGGGCGAATTGCCGGAGTAAGTGCGGTCGATCATGCCCTTGTAGTTTGGATCGGGCATTCCCCAATGGCTTGCCCACCCAGGAAGAGAGCAGCCGCCGCTTGGATCGCAGTCGACGGAGTTTGCATTGGTAAGCACCGCGTTCCAAGGAGCGAAGGAACCCTCCATCCGTGAACCGCCCGCGGCATAGGGATCTTTATCCCCATCCTTCTTGGCCGCCGTTCGCATGGCGAGCATGACGGTGTCGGCTATATGGGAGATTTGGGTTTGCGAGGTCGTGCCGTATTGATACCAGTTTGTCGCATCTCCGTTTCCGTTGGTGTTAATGACTCCGCGGAATTGCCAGAATGGCGTGGCGCCATCTACGCCCAATAGAATGCCGTTGGCGACATAGCTGAACTTGGGGCCAGAGTCATAACCAGAGGTCAAGGGCACCGCGTCGGTTGGATCTTTGAGAATTCCGTAGCTCTTCATGTAGGGCAGAACATGCATGATCCATGTCCGTTGCCAACCCCAGTCGCTGTTTTGATCCACAAACTGAGCGGTGAACTGATCGTCATAGTCCGTGCAATACATGATGTTGGCAAGACCAGTCTGTTTGACGTTGCTTAGAGAGGAGGCGCCTTTCGCCGCCAGTTTCGCTTGAGCAAACACAGGGAATAGGATCGCCGCCAAGATGGCGATGATCGCGATGACGACGAGAAGTTCAATTAAGGTAAAGGCTTTGCGGAACATAATAGTCACCTCTGCTTTGAGGCCGGTCGGGCTGTTGATTCGCGTATGTCGAATCCACAGGGGAACGTGTGGTCAGTGGCCGGAAGGTCGCTCCGGCCCTCGATAATGGCAAGAAGGAGGTCGGTGGCCTGATGGGCCATGGCCTCGATGGGTTGGCTGATCGACGTTAGCCTTGGAGAAAGCGTGTCGCAGTATTTCGTAGAGTCGAAACCCACGAGAGAAAGGTCTTGGGGAATCTGCACTCCCAGCGGCGCGGCGCGCCGATAAATGGCTCCGGCATAAGACTCTGAGCGAAGGATCAGAGCCGTGTGGGGCGGATTCGTCCTCCACCACTCGGGAAACTCCTTTGCCTCATGGTCCCAACTCAGAACATCGTCATCTCCAAAAGAGAGCCCCCTAGCCCGCATCGCATCCCGAATCCCTTCGATGCGCAACCGGGTTTCGTCGTTGTGTTCAATATGCTCAGGAGCGACGAAGGCGATCCGCTCATGGCCAAGATCGGCAAGGTGGTTCACCGCATGGAGCATCGCCTGGCCGTTTTGGCAGCAGACCGTATGGATGCCGATGGCATTGATTTCCGGGCTGGAGGCGTGAAGGAGAACCATCGGTGTTCGGCTGCGTTCCAGAATGCGCAGATTCTCAGGGTTACTCTCGAACTTGGCCCAGATCAGCCCGTCAAACCGCCCGTCGTTCAGCGATTCTCCCACATTGACGCTGGACAGAAGGGGACAGATCGTGACCGCGTACCCCTTGGGAAAGGCGGCAAAAGTGATTCCGTCCAGAAGATGGGCAAAGTATTGAGAACCGTCGGAAATGCGAGTCCAGTTCTCGAAGACTAGTCCGATCGTGTGGGTTCGTCGCAAGCGGAAGCTGCGGGCGAGGGCGTTGGGCTGATACTGGAGGTCTTGGGCAACCCGACGGATCAAGTCGGCGGTGTTCTTTCCAACACGAACATTGGCGCCCTTCCCATGAAGAACTTTTGAAACCGCCATCGGGGAGACCCCGGCGGCACTGGCGACATCGCGAATGGTAACCGACATTGGTTGTCCTTGATTTACGGGTACATCATATCGCAATTTTTGCGCTGCGCAAGAAAAACACCGAAAAACTTTCAAAATCGCCTCCGTTTTTTCAAGAAGCAGGGCTTCGTTGCCGGCCTGCAGACTTGGTGGTCAAGCCAGTCAGCAATCAAGCATCGTTACCAGTCTGATTCCGCATGGAGTCACCAACGATGAACGGTATGAAGGCGGTTTTGGCGTTAACGTTCCTACTTCCGTTTGTGGTTTCCGAAAGGTCCACCGATAACTGGCAGCCCTTTACCTCCCTGGCAAGCCGGATTCGATTTGAGATGCCTGCCGCGCCAACCGAACAGCATCTGCAGAGCGAAGCGGGCACCGATGTCCGAACCTTCGTTTGTGAGAGCAACGAGATCGTGTTCGAGGCGATCGCCATGGAGATGGACCAAGACCTCAAGATGGCCCTTCAGGAAGCGGTTTCGGACGCCGAAAAGTCGGTTTCCCGCCAAGTCATCGACGGCATCCTCGAGGATACGTTGGAAGAGTTAAAGGCGAAGGCGAGCCAGACCGAGTACACCCGGATCCAGAAACTCCCCTGCCGCATCACCATCGCCAAGATCGCCAAGGATCGGGACGCCAAGCTCCTGACGGTCATTGCCAAGAACCACGCCTACCTCTTCATCGTAAGCTACCCAACCACCCCGCAATCCGAGAAGTCGGTCCAGCGATTCTTCGACTCGATTAGGTTTGAGAACTAAGTAGCATGGGCATCCTGCCCATGCGTCCCAAGACCATCCTGGTCTTAGTCTCACCAGGGGCACTCACCGCGACAAAACAACTCGCACTTCGCACCTCGCACTTAGCACTCAAGTTCAGCCCTCTAGCAAAACCCGTTCCGCCAGGATCATCGCCACAAAGTCGTCCACTGGCTCAGGGGGAACCTGCATGGTGCTGGGGAGGAATCGTCTCCAGCCGCGCCGCTTGTGGTGAATCCAGTATCGTTCCCGCGCCTGCATAGTCGTGTCTTTCTCATCCACCACCAGGATGCCCATGCTGGGGATGTGCTCCCGGACTCGATGAACCGCCTTTTGCCCGCTGGTGCCGCCGCCGATGATAACCAACGAAAAGGAGGCGACCGCTTGAGCCTCGTCGATCTTCTCAGCGAGTTGATCACTGGGAGCGATCGCCCGCCAAACAAGCTCCAATTCGTTGGCCGAATTCCGCTTCACCAAGGCCATGCCGCATTTGGAGGTCCCCGGATCGATCGCCAGAACGGTCTTCTCAGTCATTGCTACAGTCTGACGCGGAATAGAAGCTCGAGTTGGTCTCCGGCGTTGGTGTCCGAGGAGGCCACTGCCTGAAGACGTACGAGTTGGTTGTAGGATTTGGCCTCGCGAATGAGGTTGAAAAGCTCCTCCGGCTCAATCCGTCCTAGTTGCCCGGAAGGACCACTTGGCGGAATCATTCCGTCTTTCAGAGCCTGGTTGCGGACATTGACGCTGATGAACTCCTCGATCTGCGCCAGAACCTCCACATCCGACTTTCGCCCGTCGATGCGCTTCTCAGTAATCACCCTACCCTCGCGATATACCAAGCGGTTGCGATAAGCGATGAAATCCAACAGGACATACTCGCCCTCAAAGGCATTAAAGAAGGACCGGGCGATGAAGACCAGTTCTTGACGCTGAGCCGTGATGCCTCGGATAATCGCCTCCTCCTGCTCCGCAATGCCGACCAGGCGGTTGTTTAGCTCCCTTGGAGTGAGCCCAGCCGGGGCGGTAAGGGGCGAGTTGATGGCCTTCTTTGCCAGAGCGGCAGCCCTGGCTCTCTGGAGCAGGTCGAAGTAGGCGGTGCGGGCGGCGGTGGGCGACAGCGATGGCGGCAACTGAATCCTGGCCAACTCCTCCGAAGCTTCAAAGATCATCGGCCTCATACGGCTGATCTGGAAGTTCGCCCCGAATAGGCGGCTGGCATCGGCCAGACGTCCCTTCAGATCGTCAAGTTGCCTCTCGTTCGCCTGAATTTCGTTCTGCTGAACCTGAATGATCGCTCTTTGCTCCTCAATGGACCGATTTGAATGGGCTATATCGGTCGTGAGCTGTTGCGTTTTCCCTTCAAGCGCCTGCGCTTCACCCTCGAGTTTGGCGATCTCTGCATTCAGTTTGTCCAATTGTACAAAGAGCTCGCCGCGTTGCGTGTTCAGCTCCGTATTGGTTCCCCTGGCCTGCTTTAAGCGATCCTCGATCTGGCTACGCTGCTCTTTAAGCGCGACAATCTGCTTCGTATTGTCAGCAAGCAGTTTCGTGTTTTTCGAAAGCTCTGCCTCTTTAGTGCGCACGCTTTGCGACAGCCGAGACTCATTGGCTTGAGCCTTCCGAATCTTGTCGCTAGCCTCTGCAAGTTGCCTTTGCTGCGCGGAAACCCGAGAATGCAGCTCTTTCTCTCTGGCCTCAAGGGTTTCGACTTTGTTTTCCTGCGCCGCCCTTTGTGACTCGATCTTCACCAGTTCGCTGTTGAGGTGGCTGACCTGTTCTGTCTTTTCCTGAACCTCACGGAAGGCGCTCCGGCCCTTCTGAATCCACTCCCTGACCTCGCTGCTAAAGAGGTAGGTGGCGGCGATGGTGAGGATGGGGATGAGTACCCCCGCCGCAACGGTAATCAAAGTCGCCGTGTACCGCGGCCTCAAACCAAAAAACGACAGCCGTTTTTTCCCGATCTTCCGCCCAAGGCCGTCCGCCACAAACGCCACGATGCCGCCCGCGATAATCATGACCGCGAGAAAAAGATAGGGCAGATAGTCCGTGGATGTGTTAGGCATTCCTTCGCCAGATAATGATGACCGATGCAACTAATCCTATCGCAATCGGAGAGAAGCTTGCCACATAGGCCGGGATAGCCCCATTGAGCGCCCAGACGTTCATGAAGTTACCGACGGTGAAATAGGCAAAGATAATTCCCACCGCCAGCGCGAAGCCCGCCGCCGTGCCGGTTCGGTGGTTTCGAATTCCCAGTGCCGCGCCCAAGGTCCCAAAGATAAACGCCGCCAAGGGGAGCGCGACCTTGTTCCAATAGCCGTATTGGTAGTTGCGAAGCTCTTTGGGGGACAGGGTCTTCGCTCCCTCGATATTGGCTTGCTCGTTCTTGTCGATGATCTCGCGAAGCTCTCGCATACTCACGAGTTCAAATGACTTCAGCCCTTTGCTCAAAAGGTCGCCGACCGAAAAGTTGGCCGACGGTATCTCGGGCGGCCATGCCCCCTCTTTCAGGGTGATGACTTCGGAGCCGTCCGCCTTCGTAATGGTCGCCTTCCCTCGAATCCTCCAGCCGCCTCCTTGCGAAAACTGCTTGGGATCGAACTCCAACTCTTGGGCGTAGAGGTAGGCGCTCGGCAGGCCCCGTTCCTCGACGTTCTCCGTCTCCTTGCCTTTGAACCCGATAATCGTCGCTCCGCGAAGAATGCCTTGGCTGGGCGAAAAATCTTTTGCGACCACCATCGCCTTCAGCTCGCCCTTGTCGGTAATCGGATAGCTGGTGTCCTTGTAGTTCGTGCCATCGAGCTGCCTCGCCACCTGGTCGAGCAGTTGGGCAGATCGCTTCGCAGCCAGGGGAACGACGGTCTCATTGATTGCAAAGGCTGCACAGGCGATGACTACGGAGAATGCGGAGACGGGCGCAATGATGCGAAATAAACTCACCCCCGCCGCCCGAATCGCCACGATTTCGCTGTCCGAACTTAAACGCCCGAACGACAGCAAGGCCGCCAACAGAACCGACATCGCAAAGGTTTGCACCAAGATGGCGGGCAGCAGGGTCAAGCTGATCTGCCCGATGATGTCGGCGGAAACGCCCTTGGTGATGTACTCCGTAACCCGACCCAAATAGGTCCCCGCAAAGAGCAGCGACCCAAACAGAGCCACGCCAAAGCACCAAGGCCCGATGATCTCTTTCAGGATCAGGAGGTCAAGTCGCTTCAACAAGCCTCCTCGCATAGGTCCTATTAGCCCTATTTTCTCTAGTCCCCAAGCGGCGGCTCCTCCGGCTCAGTTGGCGGCTGCTCATCCAACGCCTCAATCGCCACATCGTCCTCCGTCGGCCCGCCCGCGAACGGTTGGGTGCCAAACTGCTGGCCCAGGTAATGCTTGCGCACCATGTCGTTCGCCGCAATCTCCTTGCCCGTTCCCTCTGCGATGATCCTTCCATCGATCAGGATGTAGTTCCGATCCGTGATGCGCAGGGTGGCGGAGACGTTGTGGTCGGTAATCAGAATCCCGATCTGCCGAGTCTTCAGCCGGAACAGAATCTCCTGAATCTCCTCGATGGTCACCGGGTCGATCCCCGTGAACGGCTCGTCCAATAGGATGAATTTGGGCTCGGTCGCCAACGCCCGTGCAATCTCCACCCGTCGCCGTTCGCCGCCTGACAGCACGTTGCCTTGGCTCCGGAGAATCTTCTTGATGCTCAGCTCTTCGGCAAGCTCCTCAATCTTTGCCTTGATCTGCGATTTGGACTTCTTGGCCAGTTCCAGCACCAGCTTCAGGTTGTCTTCCACCGTTAGCTTGCGAAAGACGCTCGCTTCCTGCGGTAGGTAGCCGACGCCCGCCCGCGCCCGCTTGTACATCGGCCAAGAGGTCACGTCCAGATCGTCGAAGTAAACCTTGCCTCCGTTAGGCCGCACCAGGCCGGTGGTCATGTAAAAGGTCGTCGTCTTACCCGCCCCGTTCGGCCCGAGCAGTCCCACGATCTCTCCCTGGCTGATATCGAACGTGACCCCCTGGACCACCTTACGGCCCTTATACTGCTTCTGGAGCTCCCTTCCCTGGATCTTCATCTTGCCCTTCCGCCCCCAGCCTTGTTCTCTCCGATGCGGCTCTTGATCGGGTTCCCAGTAAACCTAATTCGGATGGGCTTCATGCCCTCGTCGAGCGTAATCACCGCCTTATCCGCCTCAGTGGAACCCGCATAGGCGCTTGTCGAACCTGTGAAAACCACATTCCCGATCAGAGTTACCGTCCGGCTTTCTCCAAAAGAGAACCGAACCTCGTCGGCTTCGCCATCCATGATCGAAACCTGAGGTTGGGGATTTCCCTCCGTCGTCTCGGTGCGAGTGAGGTGGAACGTGGGCCGCCCCTTGATGACGACCATGCGCAGTTGCTTCAGCCCCCGCTCGGCAGGGAGCATTGCAATGACCCCCGATCCCCCCCTCATGGTGGCGAACCCGTCGGTGCGGCGCTTGGCCTTTCTGGTTTGGTCGGGCGTCGCGCCTTTTGTCTCGACCTCCTTCTCACCAGTCGACTTGAATTCGATGTCAAACGAACTCGGGATGGTAAACGTGCCCTGCCTCTGGTCGCCCCGATAGGTGAAACGCTCCGTCTTCAACGTCGCCGTTTCCTCCGAATCATCTGGAGCCGGTGGATCGAGCTTGAACCGAGTGGCGTGTTCGAGCAAGGCGGCGTACTGAACCTTGCTGTCGAACGTCACGGTAGCGTTGCCAGTCGCATCAAGCTCCTGCACGAAGGACACGATCCGCTTTTCATCCCTAGGATCGGGACCGCGTCCCACTAGTCCTTCCGCCCGGGGAGCCTCCATGAGAAATCCCTGGAGTCGAGATGCAATCCGCAAGGGATTACCCGTCGCCCAAAAGGAATACCCCCCCTTCTCGAGATCGACCCCGCCCTCGGCCCTGATGTAGTTCGTGATGCTTAAGGAACGCTCGGGGTCTTCAAAAAGCAAGCGGCCCTGAAAAGAGCCTCCCCCTGCGAGGAACGAGTAGGGGGAGGGCAGGGTGGGGGTAATGCAGGGTTGTACAGGCAAGTGAAGTTGTAAGTTAGATTCCACGCCCTCCCCCCTTCCTCCCCAAAGGTTGGGGAGGAAGGGGTCGGGGGATGGAGGGGTTTGAGCCTGTAGGCGGCAGGTGCATTGCGCTACCGCATCAGCCAAAATTTGCGGATAGCCAGAATTCCCTAGACCCAGCGCCAAAAACCCAACGCCCAACACCGCCTTCACTCTCCGCCTCCCGACCTGAATCGGAACCGGCTCATCTCGCCCTTATCATTCAGGTCCACCGTTACGGAATCCACGTTCGATAGATTCCCGAACTGCGCCGATCCAGACCCAGTGGCCTTCACATTTCCCGTGAGCGTAACCTGGTTCTGATTCATGGTGAGCTTCTGCCCCGTAAATACCGCCTTCCCCCCGCCTGCGCCTGCCTGAACGATCTCCACTCGGACCGGCCCGTTGAGCGTAGCCGAATCCAGCCCCCTTTTGGCACTCGGATTGAGGACCGCCGTCCCGCTCGCCCCAGTCGCGACCAAGGTCTCCCGCTTCTGGGTGTCGATGTTCTGGATGCGCACCGACCCTTGAACTTGCAACGTGGATGCTCGGGTGCCTGCGGTATAGGTGGCGATCTGAGACTGCAAATTCGCCGTAGACGAGGGTGTTGATTGCATAAACTTGACTCCGCCTGTCGCCCGAGCCGTCTTCAGCTGATTCGGAGAACTGCTTCCTCGGACAGCCGCGACGATTGCCGAGACTTGAGGCGCGTTGAGGGTGAACCTCTCAGTTCGACTACTGATCGTCACGTTGCCTTTCAGATCGAACTTCCATCCTTCTTTGGTGATCTCGCCTTGGCCGTCTCTTGCATTGATCGAAATATCCCCTTTGGCATCCGAGTACCGGAAGCTCGATTGGGCAACTATCAAGCTGGGGAGGATCAGGGCGAGAATCCAGGCGTTCCGGCGCGCTGTAGATCGGGTAGGCACCAGAGTTCGTCGGAGGGGCCGATCACCCCTTCTTGAAACGTGATCTTGACCTTTCCCTGTGCCTTCAGTTGCTTCTTTTCGGTATTCCATTCCAGCCTTTCGCATTCCAACTTCGCCTTCGGGTCCATGCCCTCTACCACCACGCCCCCCGTCACCACCAAGAGGCGCTTCTCTTTGTCCGCCACTGCCTGCGCTCCTCGAAACGTACTGACGGATATCCCCCCCTGGTACAGCTCGCCAGTCACGCCCTGCAATTGGCCCCTCGAAGGGCCGTCCTCAAGAGTGTATTCGAGTTGCGTCTCGCGCCAGCGGATCACGTACAAGACATGCCGCTCGCCTTCGGTCTCCCGAATAGTAGTTTCGCCCGCTCCCGTGTAAAGACGCTTGGAGTCCTCCTTCGCTTCCACCTCCGGGGCTTTCTTCTCCTCGGACGCCTTCTCCGACTTGCCGCCGCAACCGCCCAAAACCAGCCCAGCCGCCAATAGAATCCGCCACACGCTAGATAGCGCTTGGCACGTTAGCCAACTACCGGCAGAATCGTCGATGGCGCCCTCCTGGCGAACTTCCCTTGATGCTGCCCCGCAAGCTGTCCGCAGGCGGCGGCGATGTCGTGGCCCCGCTCCACCCGCTGGGTCACGTTGACTCCCTTCGAAGCCAGGATGCCGCGGAATGTCCGAACCCGGTCGTTGGAAGGTCGCGAGAACCCTTCGCCCGTATCCACCCAGTTGAACGGGATCAGGTTCACCACATTCGGGGTTCCTTTGATGATCCGCGCCAGTTCGTGGGCCTGCTCGGGCGTGTCCGTGAGTTCGTTGATCAGCAGATACTCGATGGTGATCTTCCGTCCCGTGGCCCGCATATAGTCCTTCATCGCCTGCACCACCTCTTTGACGGGCCACTTGTGGTTCACCGGCATCAAGCGGTCGCGGACCTCATCTAGTGGGGAATGGAGGGAGAGGGCCAGGTGGATCGGTAGGTTCTCTTTGGCAAGTTCATAAATCTGCGGTACTAAGCCTACTGTGCTGACAGTGAGATGCCGATAGCTGAGACCTACTTCGTCATGAAGCAGGCGCAGGCTCTTCACCACGTTCTTCAAGTTCAAAAGCGGCTCGCCCATGCCCATAAAGACGACATGGCTGATCCGCTGCGGGCTGAGGCGTTGCAACGTCAGGTACTGCCCCACGATCTCCCCCGCCGTCAGGTTCCGATCAAAGCCTCCCAGCCCGGTTGCGCAGAACTTGCACCCCATCGGGCACCCCACCTGGCTGGAGATGCAGCAGCTCACCCGATTCTCATACGGAAGCAGGACGCACTCATAAACCTGACTGTCCCCGTTGTGGACCAACAGCTTGTCCACCCCATCCGAGCTCGTGCGGTGGCTGGCAATGGATAGGGGCTGAACCACATATCGCTCCGATAGTTCGTCGCGAAGGGATTGTGGAAGGTCGCGCATGTCGTCGAAGTTCTCGACAGCACGCTGGTAGAGATGCAATGCAAGCTGTTTGCTGCGAAGGTTCGCGTCCGACCGATCGCCGAGAATCTCCTTGAGTTCCCCGCGCGTCATCCCCACCAGGCTCGGCTTGGGTTCGGTCACGCGTAGATTTTACCGAGGACCCTACAAAGCCGTTGGGCATGGCGGACCAAGAACGACAACCTACTGAGTAGTTTGTCAAGCTTCATTTGTCGTCTTTTCGGGTTGTTGGCTCTGGTCAACCCCGAAGGGGTTCAGCCCGACAGTAAACGCCCTCCAAATATCCCCTACCCTGAAAGGGTTGCACGGATACAGGCTTTTAGAGTGCCGCCCCGTTGGGGCTGAGGGGAACCGGGTGGCCAGTACCAGGGTGGCGGCTTCGCC
>CAZCSP010000047.1:0-11086 GCA_964501275.1 uncultured Fimbriimonadaceae bacterium
AGAAGAGCTTCAGCCGGGAGCTTTGCGGCGGCATCCATGTGCGGACCACCGGCGAAATCGGCCTCTTCAAGATCGTCCACGAGGCGAGCGCGGCCAGCGGCGTGCGCCGAATCGAAGCTTTGACCGGCGAAGGAGCATACGAGTGGGTCCTGGAGCAAAGTCAGACGCTGAAGGATGCGGCAGACAAGCTGAAATCCACGCCCAAGGACCTAATTCACGCCATCGAGAAGCAGTTGGAAACCCAGCGCGACCTGAAGCAGAAACTGGACAAAGCGAGAAGCGCGGGCGCAACCCAGGCTCAGGCACAAGTGATCGACATCGACGGCGTCGAGTTGGCGATCCAGAACGTGGGCGAGGGCGAGCAGGCGGAAGCCTCGCTCGCCGCCGACAAACTGGTGGAAGGCAAGCCCAACCGAGTGGCCCTGAGCGCGGTGAAGATCGGCGACAAGGCGATGTTCGTCTGCAAAGTCGGCCCCGAGGCGCAAGCCCGTGGCGCCCACGCTGGGAACTTGGTTAGGGAAGTTGCCAAGGTCGCGGGCGGCGGTGGCGGCGGACGGCCAGACTTCGCGACGGCTGGCGGTAAAGACCCGAGCAAAGTCGCCGAGGCGTTGGCGGTTGCGGAAGGGGTTTTGCGCGGAATGGTGGGTTAATACCGATGGACCGCCGATCTCCAGATCGGCACACCCAGCCTGTAGTTTTTAGGAGCTTGCGGCTTTGACGGCGGCAAAATGCATCCGCCGCCTACAGAGCGCTACAATTTTCACCGCAAAGAAACGAAGGAGCAAAGAATCACAAAGGGAAGAAGGCAAGCTCAGAGAGTTTCTTTGCGCCCTTGGTTGCTTTATTTCTCCGTGATGAAGGAGATTCCCACTACAGGTCTGCAACGACTACAAGTTCAAAACCCTCCATCCCCCGGCCCCTTCCTCCCCAACCTTTGGAGCAGGAAAGGGAGGTGACGCGTCTATCTCACACGTTCCCACGTCCGGCCAACCTCGCCGAGCTTCCCTGCATCGGTAACAAACAGTTCCAGTTTCCCGCAGTTAGTGCAAATGTAGGCATCAAACGGCATCGGGCGGTTGGTGTCGGTAGTCTGAATGTACATCCCATGCCGGTTCTCCCCAACCTGGATTCCTCTATCCTTCCGATAAACCGATTCCTCTCCGCAATTCGGACACTTTCCTGACTTCATCCGTCCATTGTCCGCTACATCGCTTCAATTCCCAAAGAGACCTCCAATGATCCAGTGGGCTTTGCGACCTTGACGGCGGCAAAATGCATCCGCCGCCTACAGGTTTGCGGTGACTACAAGTTCAAACCCCTTCCTCCCCAAGCTTTGGGCAGGAAGGAGAGTACGCGGCGTCGAATACACTGCCAGAGGACCAATGGCTGCGACGCTACCCCCTACCACCCCCGCGTCGGCAGATGAACCCGGCAAGGCGCTCCAGCCCGTGCGGATGCGGGCGATTGTGGTGGGGTGCCTGCTGGCCATCCCCGTCTGCTACACCGCCCCCAACCAGTGGGCCAGCGTCATCTTCTCCCTGATGGTGCCGCCGGTCAGTGCGCTGTTCCTGATGGTGGTCTTGAACTTCTTCCTAAGGAAGATCAGCACCAAAATCGCCTTTAACCAGACCGACCTGCTGATGATCTTTGGCATCACCGCCGTTGCTGGAGCCTGCTCGGCAGAGTGGATCGCGGTGACCAATATGGCGACCTGGTCCTATCCCCACCGCCAAACCGACGGCACGGTGCGAGACATTCTCACCAAGCACATTCCAGATTGGTTGGCGTTCAAAGACGAGGCGCAGGTCAGCGAATTTCGGGGTGGCGGATATGGGATGGCCTATGCCCTCAGCAAGATTCCGCTTTTTCTGCCCAAGTGGATCGCCTGGGGATCGCTGTTCTTCTCGATCTGCTTCGCCACCCTCTGCATCAACTCCCTGATGCGCGGAGCCTGGAACGAGCGGGAGCGGCTGGCATTCCCCCTCATCCAGCTTCCGGTCGCGATGGCGGAGAACGGGGGCAACGGGCCGATCTGGCGAAGCAAGTACATGTGGATCGCCTTCGGGATCATGTTCGCGATCGACATGCTGAACGGGTTCAACTACCTGTACCCAAACGTGCCCTCCATCCCGATGAAGACGATCTTCGATATCCGGTCGGTCTTCAAGGAGCCGCCGCTCAGCAACATCGGCGACTTTCGCATCTCGATCTATCCATACATGGCGGTGATTGGGCTCTTCATGCCCAGCGACCTGCTGCTGAGTTTCGTGGTCTTTTTCCTGATGCGGAAAGCGTCGCACGTCGTCTTGGCCAACTACGGCATTCCCCAGGACACCTTCAGCGGTACCGGCCTCACCCCCGGCCCGCCCTATTTCGACGAGCAGACCTGGGGCGCGGTGTTTGCCATGTTTCTGGGGGCGATCTGGGTCAGTAAGAACTATCTGAAAGAGGTCTGGCGGGATGTGAAGAAAGGGGCCAAACCGCCGGATGGCGGGGTCACCCATCGCTGGGCCTTCGTGGGGCTGGTGGTTTCGTTCGCCTTTTGCGTGGGATTCGGAATGGTGGGCGGCTTGCCCCTCTGGTACATGGTCCCCTATGTCGCGGCGTTCCTGATTTTCAGCATCGTCTTGACGCGGATAAGGGCGCAGCTAGGCCCCCCAACGCATGAATTCGCCTTCTTTGGCCCGACTGCGCTCATGAACCGGTTTGTGGGCACCCGGTGGATTACCGACGCCCAGGCGGCCTACGTAGGTCAGGTGTTCATGTACATGAACCGCCTCTTCCGCACCCACCCCATGCCCTACCAACTGGAGACGATGAAGATGGGG
The DNA here is from genome assembly GCA_964501275.1 of uncultured Fimbriimonadaceae bacterium. Classification (GTDB taxonomy): domain Bacteria; phylum Armatimonadota; class Fimbriimonadia; order Fimbriimonadales; family Fimbriimonadaceae; genus 55-13. The sequence goes on from CAZCSP010000047.1 coordinate 2,829, forward strand.
CAGTTGAATGGCACCCGCCAGAAGCCGATCTTCCTGGCGATTGCGCTCGCCGTTTTACTCGGTTTCTTCCTGGGGAGCTTTTTCCAGACGGCACACAGCTATCGGACGGGCAACATCGGCTGGAGCGGGGTGGAGAACTACGTTCAGAACATGATCACGGACCGCCACGGGCCGGACATCGTGGGGATCGTGATGACCATCTTCGGATTCTCGATGGTGATGCTGTTGGACGCCATCCGATTCCGCTTCCCGGCTTTCCCTCTCCATCCCGCAGGCTACGTCCTCAGCATGAACTTCGGGGTGGACTACTACTGGTTCGGCCTCTTGGTGGTCCTATTTATCAAGAACTTCGTCCAGCGCTACTACGGCCTTCGCGGCTACGACAAGCTTAGGGCGGTGGGCCTAGGGATTCTGATTGCGGAGTACCTGGCGGAGACGATCTGGATGAGCTTTGCACTGGTGACGCACCAAAGCACGTACACTATCAGCATTAACGACAGATCTTTGGGCGTGCAGTGAACTCACCTTCTTTCGACCTTTCCATCGAGCCATCCCCCCAGCCCGCGCCCGAACGTCGTAACTACGTCGGATGGGTCTTGCTTCTGGTTATCTTCAGCTTCCTGATCGGCAAGGAGTTCGTGGAGTACATGGACCGAGACGAAAAGCAGCCCGCCAGCAAGTACAGCAACCAGGCGGCCCAACTCAAGATGGCGGTCGAGATGCGCTCTACGCTTTCCAGTTTGGGACCGATGGGAGAGCGGAATGGGCTAGAGGCCGTTCATTCGGTGGAGAAAGACCTGGAGAAGGATGCCGCCAAGAATGAGATTGCGGCCCGAATCTATGCCGCGGCCAGGAGCGAGCAGGGCAAAGAGATTCCCGAAGCGGCTTTGGCCCGGTTGAAAGAGAGCAAAGAACCGCGCGACAAGCTGTTCGCCGAAGTCTTCGCCGCCAAAGAGCTGACGCTGGAACGGGCCGCCGAGATCGAGTCGGAACTCAAAGACGGTGGGTTCATCAGCAAGTTGGCGGTCGTGCAAGCATATGAGAAGGCGGGCGATGCTTCGCGGCGCGACGGTCTGGTGTCTAAGTTCAAGGCACAAGCCAAGATACTGGTGATGGTGGGGGCAGCTTTAGCCGGATGCGCCGGCTTTATCCTCCTCGTCCTCTTTCCAATCCTTAAAGCGATGGGGCATCTGCCTAGACAGGGGCTCCCCCTGGAGCGGATATCCCTGGCCGACGCCGACCGTTTGGCAATCCGAACTGCCCAGATTATCGCCATCTTCTTGGCGATTCCCCTGTGCTTGGAGGTAGTCATGGGGATAGGCGGCAAACGGTCCGACCCTCATCTGGGCACCCTCGTTACCTACCTCGCTCTTATCTTCAGTGTGCTCTACATTTTTCGATTGCCTATCAATGGCCGCACTTTCACGCTGGAGTCCATCGGCATCAGCAAGCGTAACCTGAGTAGGAACATCCTGTGGGGCGTCGGCACCGCGTTGGCGAACCTCCCCCTGGTTCTCATCATGGCGCTTATCGGCAACTGGGTCTTCGCGGGCCTGCCCAAGCCCGAGCATCCCATTACCACCGAGATCTCCACAGGCACAGTGGGGCCGTTTGGCATCGCGGTTCTGCTGTTTGCCGCGTCAGTGGGAGCGCCGATCATCGAGGAGATCATGTTCCGGGGAACTCTGTTACCGGCTCTGGCAAGAGTTTGGAAAGCCCCCGTCCTCGCGATCCTTGCCCAAGGCCTGATCTTCGCCGCCATCCACCCAACCGGAGTAGCCGCCTGGTTCGCCCTTGGGACCATTGGGGCGATGAGTGGTTTCCTCTCCCGCCAGACCGGATCCCTGGTGCCATCCATCGTGATGCACGCCGTCCACAATTTCGGAACCATGGTGATCGCGACGACGCTCTTTGGCTAGGGCCAAGCTCCCCCGACATCCGTGTGCAACAGGCTTGGCCTGCCAGTGGTTAAGGCGTCGGGGGTTAGGAACTCGGAAGACCCCCAACACCTTGTCGTTATGCCTGCCCAAATCTCAAATGGAGGGTGTTGGGGGAGCGCAGACTCTAGCTCTTTACGGTGAGCTTATTGCCCAGATTCGCAAACCGATTCAGGCGGTCGGCCATCTGGACTTGCTCCGGACTCTCCGACTCGAACCGTGCCAACCGCTCCGCCATGACCTTCTTGCTGAACTCGATGGCGTTGTAGGAACTCCGGATAAACGGCCCGCTGGCGACGAAGGCAAAGCCCAACTCCTCGCCGATGGTCTCGTACTCCTTGAACTGGTCGGGATGGATGTACTCGGCCACGGGAAGGTGGCGCATGGTGGGGCGGAGGTATTGGCCAATCGTGACCGCGTCCACGCCGATAGCCCGCAAATCCTGGAGCACCTTGATGACCTCGTCCTTGGTCTCGCCCAGCCCAAGCATAATGCCCGACTTGGTGTAGATGGAAGGATCGATCTCTTTCACCGTCTCCAGAACCCGCATGGTTCTCGCGTACTTGGCCTGCGGGCGGACGATGGTGTGGAGTCGCTCGATGGTCTCGATGTTGTGGTTGTAAATCTCGGGATGGGCTTTGCAGACGATCTCGATCAGGTCGCGCTTGGCTTTGAAGTCGGGGGTGAGGACTTCGACGATGGTGTTCGGGTTGGCCTTATGAAGGGCCTCGATAGTGAGAGCGAACTGGGTCGCGCCTTCGTCCTTCAAGTCGTCTCGCGCCACGCTGGTGACAACCACGTGCTTGAGCCCCAGATCGACGGCGACTTTGGCCACGTCGGCGGGCTCGTGTGGGTTCAGAGCCAGCCCTTTGCCAACCTTGATCGCGCAGAAGCCGCAACTCCGGGTGCAGGTGTCTCCCAGGATCATAAAGGTCGCCGTCTTCTTGCTCCAGCACTCGGGAAGGTTGGGGCACCGCGCGCTCTCGCAGACGGTATGCAGACTCTTAGACCGCATCATCTGCTCGACTTCCTTAATCGTGTCCGGGCGAGGAAGCCGGATGGTAAGCCACTCAGGAAGCCGCTGGGTCATAGGTTGATTATGGCAGGATAGCCCCTTTCTCCCCCAAAGGATGGGGAGAAAGGGGTTGGGGATAGAAGGACTTGAACTTGAAGGTGGAAGAGGCGATGCGTGGAGGCAACCTATTTATTATAATTTATATGTAATATAGCAATGATTGCGACTTCGCCTGCGTCAGGGCATGGACACCCTAACAATCATGGTGATATTTTTCTCCTAGCACGGTGGACGCATACTGTGACCATTCCGAGCACCACCGCGATGATTCCTGCAGCCATATACATCGAATTGCTTTGGTCTTTATTTTTAAATTGATTGCCGGGGTCTGAAGTAGGCTCGAACTTGCCATTTGCGTAGCGATAGGCCGTCTTCTTACCAGAGTCAGAATCGATTTTATAGAAGATCATTCCGTTGGGAACATCAACACTCCTCGCTTCGGAATCAGGGAGGAATGTTGTGATTTTAAACTCCACTTTGTTCTCAATCGCCACATGATCTGCACCTGGGATTGATTCGAAGAACCGGTACTTCACCTTTGTGGGAATTTCGAGATCGCCACGTACCTGCCAATCAAGAAACTCAGTCTTTCGCTCGAACTCGTACGTTGGGTCGACGGAGGCAAAACGAAGGTATTTCAAGGCCTTCTTTGCCCTGTCTATTGCAAGACTTGCTTGGTATGGCTTCGGACCTTTGCCTGAGTAAGCAACTTCATGTTCTTTCGAGGACGAAGTTAGATGATAAGCGTTGAGGACCTGAGTCATCGACAGACCGTTTCCAGCAGGGTTCTTCGCAAAAAGCATCCGTCGGAGGCACTCGACCGGCGTGAATCCGCCATGTCCCTCCGTATTCAGGATTCCAGTGGGCTCTATGACCATCTCATTCCGGGTATCCACCGTGAACGAAACATACCTACCGTTCAAAATGGCGTCTACACGCTGAATCCCGGTTCCAACCTCACCTTCCTGAGTCCAAACATCATCGCCGACCAAGATCATTCTGCCGCGAATACGAGTCTCACTCGACACCTTGAGAGCTACGGAGGATGGTGTCGCCGATGTAATGCTTGTGGTCGGATTGGACCTTGCTTGCTTGATCGTGTACTCGTACTCACAGGCAATCTTGCCCGACGGTTGCTTCAGAGCGTGCGATAGCAATGCATCGCCTTGGGTTCGCGCGCTAGGCGCAAACCCAAACAACGTGCCAAACAGCACAACATTTCCAACGATCCGTGAACTTAGCATTGAGGAGTGTTGTGGTTATATGGTCCGTGCCACATACCCCACTTGCCCGACTGACCAGCATAGTTTCTCTCTTGATAGGTGTAGCAAAGAACCGAACCACTGCTAGTGCACCACCAATTGAACGCTGCAACACAGTCATTATGCGGATTCGTTGTCAGAACTTGACGCTGATTCTTGTTCCCGGAAATCCGATATGTCTTGGTAAAAGTCGTCCCGATCGTATAGTTGCAGGTCTGTTCACACCGAGCACAGAGACCTGCAAGCGCGTTGGATGCAAGGACGAGGGTGATGACTGCAGTGGACATGATGGCTCTTGCTTTCATGGCTCATCCTCCTCTTCTGGCAGATCGATAACCCATTCATCGTCTTCGTCAACTGGCGGAGGGGAGCAAGAACAGGCTTGATCCGGCGGCGAGTTCTCATCGCATGGCGATAGTTGCACTGTCGCAAGCGCAAAGACTGCAGATGCCCCAAGGACTGCCAAAATCAACCAACGAAACATTGTTAGCATATGATGCCTCCTTGCATATATAATGACAGACATGGTCAAGGAAAGCAACAGGATCTTTAATTTTTTTCTTACTTCAGTTCTCTTGGCTAGCCTCGCGCTGGTTATTAGCGCGCTGGCGCAGCTTGCTAACATACCGAACATATGCATGGTCGGCGACGGATGTAGACAAGTGGCGGGAAGCAAGTTTGGTACTATCCTCGGGGTTCCAACTGCCCAATGGGGTTTGGGTTGGCTGGTCGCAGCTTGTTGCTGCAGCGCCCTTAGAAAGAGGGTCCAATTTACAGGTTACGCCATGCAGGCGATTGGCGCAACGGGTATTGGAGTCAGCGTTCTGTTGCAGGGCGCGGCATGGTGGAAGCTCAACACATTCTGTCTGTGGTGCACTCTGGCGGCTATGGGAATCATCGGAGCTGCATCCTGCTTGCTCGCTTGGTCGGCGAGGGAGACAGATGTGGCCTCAAAAAAGAGCGTTTGGGTTACGGTAATTCCAGCTTTGGCACTTATCGCCTCCCTGTTCTTAAGACCTGTACGATGCCAGTCCCTTCCTGAGGGCGCATACGACATACTTGCAAATCGCTCAAGAGGCGTCCCGACCGAACGTACAGTCTTTGTCTTCACCGACTTTGGGTGCCATGCATGTGAGATCCAGTTGCCTAAAATTTTAAGCTTGGCTAAGCAACGTGGACTTTCCGTAGTTGTGCTTCCAGTGACTGTGGTTCCAATGAATGGATCAAATCTTACGGCAATGTACTTCTACTCAGCCCAGCGACGAAACTATGAAAGGCAATTTATTGAGCGCTTTCCCGGTATCGGTGCACTTCAAGATTTCAATCGAGTTGCTGAAATTGAGTTGAAGCCCAGTCAAAATGAGATTCTGGAAAATCGGAAGCTAGTGGTGGAGAACAGCGAGCTGTTTAAACAGATAGGAGCGGTGGGTACTCCTGCGTCATACTCCATCACCTCAGGGCGGATATGTAAATACGACTTCCACTCGAAACACAACTCTTCTGCAAGTAGATAGGGCCGTGCCTACTGCTCGCTGATGCCGGATACGATCTTCGCGTGATTCTCCAGGAACTTGCCTTGGAGCTTTAACGCCGCGGCGTCGTACTCGTGGGGATCGGCCCAGGTGTTTCGGGGGTTGAGGATCTCGGTCGGCACGTTCGGGCAGGACGTGGGCATGGCGATGCCAAAGACGTCGTGGCTCTCATACTCCACCTGATCCAGCGACCCGTCGAACGCCGCTCGGAGCATGGCCCGGGTGTAGGCCAGCTTCATGCGCGAACCGACGCCATAGGGGCCGCCGGTCCAGCCGGTGTTGACCAGCCAGACGCGAGCGTCGTGCTTGGCAATCTTCTCTCCCAAGAGGTTCGCATAAGCCTGTGGGCGCAGGGGAAGGAACGGCGCGCCGAAGCAGGTGGAAAAGGTCAAGGTCGGCTCGGTGATCCCCGCTTCCGTTCCCGCGACCTTGGCGGTGTAGCCGTTGAGGAAGTGGAACATCGCCTGCTCGGGAGTCAGGCGGGAGATGGGGGGGAGGACGCCGGTGGCGTCGCAGGTGAGGAAGACGATGTTCTTGGGGTGCCCGCCCACACTTGGCAGAACCGCGTTCTCGATGTACTCAATCGGATAGGCGGCACGGGTGTTCTCGGTGATGCTGGCGTCGTCGTAGTCGGGGACGTTGCCCTCCTTCAAAACCACGTTCTCCAGAACCGAGCCAAAACGGATCGCATTCCAAATCTCCGGCTCGCCCTCGGCGCTGAGCTTGATGCACTTGGCATAGCAACCGCCCTCGATGTTGAACACGCCCTCGTCGGTCCAGCCGTGCTCATCGTCGCCGATCAGTTGGCGGTTGTTGTCGGCGGAGAGGGTGGTCTTGCCGGTGCCGCTGAGGCCGAAGAACAGCGCAGCATCGCCCTCGGGGCCGATATTGGCCGAACAGTGCATGCTCATCACGCCCTTCAGCGGAAGCAGATAGTTCATGATCGTGAACACCGACTTCTTCATCTCGCCCGCATACTCTGTGCCCATGATAAGGACCTGCTTCTCGGCGAAATTAAGCGCGATCACGGCCTCGCTCCGAACGCCATCAGACTCGGGTTCGGCGTAGAGGCGGCACATATTGCACACCGTCCACTCGGGCTGGAAGTTGGCCAACTCCTCGGCGGTCGGGCGGATCAGAAGCTGTTTGATGAAGAGCGCATGGTAGGGGCGCTCAACGATGAACCGAACGGCGATCCGGTGCTCAGGATCGGCTCCCCCGTAGGTATCGATGACGTACAGCTTCTTCCCTGCGGCATAGGCATGGACCTTGTCTCGGAGGTGGTGGAAAGTCTCCGGGGTCAGGCCCTGGTTGTTCTTCCACCAGATGTGCTTGTCGCTGGAGGGCTCTTTGACCGTGAATTTGTCTTTGGGAGTGCGCCCGGTGTATTTGCCGGAACTGCAAACCAACGCCCCATTGGAGGCCTGGACCGCGTTGTCCGAGGCGAGGGCGTGCTGAACGAGTTCTTCGACACTGAGGTTGTAATAGACTTCGGAAGCTTTGGATAAATCGATGGGTTGGGAAGCGGCGGTGGACGGCATTGTCTGGATATCCTCGTCGGCCTGAGGAGGCCGGATGATTGACAGAGTTTACCTAGTGGGTCCGTCCAGACCTGGGACAGGCAATAATGAAAGTAGCCATGAAACTGCCACTGTTTGTCCTTTCCCTGGTCCTGTTCTCGGGCGCCGTCGCCAACGACGGGTGGGTGGGCTACACGGGCGCACCCCGGATCGAAGGCAAGCATCCGACCGTCCGCATGGTGGACGAAGTGATCCACATCCGGATCGGGAAGACCGAGATGACGGCGGACTGTCGGTTCACGTTCAAGAATGAGGGGAACGCGGCGTCTGTCCGCATCGGTTTTCCCGACCATGACTCTGATCCTTATCTGGATCCTAAGAAGGGCATCCAGTCGATCTATCGGAGCTTCAAGTCCTACGTGGACGGCAAGCCCGTGAAAACCAAGCTGATCGACGCCTCGGAGGATATGGGTTGGCAAGTCTAGACAGTTCGCTTTGGAAAGGGGCAGACGCGCAAGATACGCAATGTGTATCGGGTGCAACTTGGTTTATACACACTCAATGGCAGTCTCGCCGGGCGAACTCCCATGCGAAACGTTGCCCAGTACATCGTGTCCACTGGGCGGAGTTGGAAGGGCAGTATCGGGAGCACAAAGGTGACTTTCGAGTTTGAGAAAACCTCCATCATCCGAACGCCCATCACCCTTGCCAGGAGAAACCACGATGACAAGCGCTACGACGAAGCATCGTTTTGGGCAAAGAACCGCGGCCTGGTCCTCTGGTCGGGCTTTGCCAAGCCGCGCGTAGAAGGCCGCAAGGTGATCTTTGAGCGCAAGAACTGGGAGCCTAAGGACGATGACGACATCTCGCTCAACTTTGGTCTCTTCCCGCGTGCAAAGAGCATGGACTAGATCCTTTGCGTCCTTGCGCCT
>CAZCSP010000048.1:0-10642 GCA_964501275.1 uncultured Fimbriimonadaceae bacterium
TTTGTTTTGAGGCAACGGACTATCTCCGGTCGGATTTCATATGAGGCAATGCGCGATTCATCGCCTCCCGCCCCCGACAGGTATCCTCACAACTCCGGCAACATTGCAGCTTCGGTGCAAAGTTGCCGACGTTTTGAATGGAAGCAATGGAACAACCCGCACTTGTTGAAGCGGCGAGCAGAGTCACCCTCAAGGAAGTCCGCTCTAATCCCAAAGTTCGTAAGCTGATCGATGGCGCGAATGAGGTCATGCGCGCGATGGGCTACACCGAGCATGGGCATCGCCATGTGGGCGTGGTGTCGAGCATCACCGCCTATATCCTGAAGGGGCTAGAGCTGCCCGCTCGCGAGGTGGAGTTGGGACAGATTGCGGGTTATCTGCACGACATTGGGAATGTCATCAACCGGATCAACCACCCGATCTCGGGCGCCAATATCGCTTTCACCATCCTCAACGAGATGGGCATGGACCCGGCCGAAATCGCACCGATCCTGGGCGCGATTGGCAACCACGAGGAACTGGCCGGGATGCCGATCTCTAATATGTCCGCCGCGCTCATCATCGCGGACAAGAGCGACGTCCATTACAGCCGCGTCCAGAATCCGATCATCGAGACGTTCGACATTCACGACCGGGTGAACTCGGCAGTGCAGAAGAGCCGGGTCGATATGAGGCCGGAGGAGCACGCGATCGAGCTGACCCTGGAAGTGGACACCAATCAGGCGACGGTGATGGAGTACTTCGAGATATTCCTCAGCCGCATGGTGATGTGCCGCCGATCAGCCGAGGTCATCGGCTACAAGTTCGCGCTGAGCGTAAACGGCACCTACCTGGAGTAGGGCCGTGTGAAGTGTGGCTTGTAGGAGCGTAACCTGTCGTGAAGGGCTACAGTCCTACAAGCCACAGGCCCCATTCCACATAAAAAAAGCCCTTGGCGGAATCGCCAAGGGCTTTTTCAGTCTTTCAAGGCAGACCTTGCTTAGGCTTTCTTGCGTCGGCGGAGAAGAACGGCTACACCAAGGCCGAGAGCAGCCATGGTGGCAGGCTCGGGAACCGGGCTCGCTTCGATGGAATAAGCCGTGATCAGACCTGCATCGTCACCGGCGGCCCAGTCAGACACATTCAATACCCAGTCACTGGCCAGTTGCGAACCAGCAAAGAAGCCGTTGGCGACGCTGGTTGTAGTGGAGGTGTGCATGTCACTGGAAAAGTAGGTGCCTGGCGCGATAGCGACATCGCCGGTAGCTGCTGCAACAGCTACAAGGTCGCTGCCAGTAGCCGCGAAAGTATACGTACCGTCAAAATTCGACGAATCACCGAATAGAGAACCATTGTCGTTCGGGGTGGCTCGACCAATTCTGCTGAAAAGAACCACGGTCTGCCCGCTAGCGACGTTAGTCAATGTTGCGCGGAGATCGCCGACCCAGCTATGAGAGAGCGTGATAGAGACCGAACTAATGGACGTGAGCGCCGGTACTGCGCTAATCGTGAGGTTAACGCCAGCAGAGCCCGCGCCCGAAGTATTGACACCAGCAGGGATGGATACCGGGCCACCAGTGTAGTAGTATGTGTCGGCATAGGATGCCGAGGCGATCACCGCCAAGGCCAAAACAAGAGTCTTCTTCATCATTCCTCCAAAAATCAAACGCATCATCATTGAAAAGCGAGTAGCTCATCATAAACCACATTGGCCCGCATTGCCAACAGTTTTGAGCATTTTCTTTAAAAAAGTCTGGTGGAATTACCAGGTTGGTCTGCGAACCATTCCGGGAAAGGGGCTTTATCGGCCCCTGAAGCCTGCTGTCGTAGAATGAGTCCATGAAGCTTTGGCACTGGATCGTGTGCATAGGGATCGTGGGCTTGTTCGGCGCGGTCTTCTTCCCGGTCGTTGCCTGTGCCTGCTCAAAGGCCTCTGCCGGAAGGGGCTGTCTGTCGCAGGTCAAACAGATCGGGATGGCCCACCTGATGTACGCCGCCGACCACAACGACCGCCTGCCCCACCGCGACCTGTGGATGGATGCGGTCGCGCCCTATGTGAAGAACAAGGAGACCCTCCTCGTCGATCCCGAAGTGAAAGGCCACGGCCAACACGGCGACGCCTTCGATTCCCGCCTCTCGGAAAGAGTAATTGAGGAGGTGAAAGACCCGGAGCATCAGCCCCTGGTCTTCGACTCAATCAACCTGGGAAAAAACGCCAGCGACCCCTCCACCAGCCTGCCCAATCCAGGGCGGCATGAAGGCAAGAACTCCATCGTTTACCTGGATGGGCACGCCAAGAGGATTGGTCTGGGACTGGCGAAGTGAGAAAGAAAGTCAGGCCGCTGGAAGTCGTGGCAATCGTCGGGATATTGGTTGTTCTGGCGGCGATTCTTTGGCCGGTAACGACTGGCCATCCACGGAACCCAAAAATACAATGCCTTAGCAACGTGAAGCAACTTGCCGCCGGACATCTCATCTACATTTCCGACTACGACGACCGGTTCCCCAATCGCGATAATTGGATGGACGCGCTCCAACCCTACACGAAACACGAGACCATCCTCCATTGCCCAACCCTCGCCGAGACAGGTAACTCCCAACTCCACGGCTACTGCTTCCATTCCGTCCTCTCCAACGCAAAGCTGCCCTCCAGCCCCGAGACGGTCGAACTGGTTTTCGAGTCGATCAACCAAGCAAAGAACGCATCCGGCAACCTGGATAGCCTCCCCAACCCCGGTCGTCATAAGGGTTTTAACAACGTGGCCTATGCCGACAGCCATGCGGAATCTGTAGGGGAGAAGTGAAGTTGGTGGTGGACTTGATCGCATGAGGGGCTTGATATCGTGAACGGCGTGATGTCGTAATCGGGGAACAGGCGTCAAAGAGGTGGTTTCAACTTCACGTCCATCACGACATCACGCCGTTCACGATATCACGTCCATCGCCAACCTCACGAAATCACAAGCCCAATCCCCCAGATTCGCCATAATTCAGATTGGCTCTAGGAGAGGGTCGCTTGATCTATGGATAGGATTGCGGTGATAACGAGTGGCGGCGACGCGCCGGGGATGAATGCGGCGATTCGCGGGGTGGTGCGCGCGGCGATTGGGCGGGGAGCGAAGGTGGTGGGGTTCTCCCACGGCTACGAGGGCATTATCAAGAACGAAGCCGTCGAACTCACCTCCATGGCCGTCGGCGGCATCATCACCAGCGGCGGAACCATCTTGCGGACCGCTCGCAGTAAAGAGTTTATGGAGCGGGCCGGGCGGGAGCAGGCGATCAAGGTGCTCCGTGACAACGGGTGCGAAGGCATGGTGGTCATCGGCGGCGACGGCTCCCTCACCGGCGCCCTCAAACTCCACGATGAGTTCGCCTTTCCCATCATGGGCGTCCCCGGCTCAATCGACAACGACATCTCCGGTACTGACTTCTCGATCGGCTTCGATACCGCGGTCAATACCGCCCTCGACGCCATCGACCGCGTCCGCGACACCGCCTACTCCCACGAGCGGGTCTTTGTCATCGAGGTCATGGGGCGACGGAACGGCTTTATCGCTTTGGAAGCAGCCCTGGCCGGGGGCGCCGAAGCCGTCCTTATCCCCGAAATCCCTTACTCCCTCCTAGAAATCTGCGATCAACTGCGGAATTCGGCCCAAAAGGGCAAGCGCAGTTCGATCATCGTGGTTGCGGAGGGGGCGGCGAAGGCCGGAGATATTAAGGAGTTCATTCAGAAGAACACGGGGTTCGAGGCAAGGAACCTGGTCTTGGGCCATATGCAACGAGGAGGCTCCCCCACCGCCTTCGACCGCGTCCTCGCCCTTCGCCTGGGCGCCTTCGCGGCGAATCGTCTGCTCAGCGGTTTCAAAGGCGAGATGGCCGGAGTAGACGGCAGCAAACTCGTCTCCCACCCTCTCAGCTACGTCCTCAGCACCGAACGCACCGTCGATCCCGAGAAGCTGCTGCTGGCCGAAGTGATGGCGCAGTAGGAGCTGGAAGGGAAGTTAGGGACTCAGGGAATACGGTTGGAAACTAAAAGATTTCCTTCTTCCCTATTTCCCTGACCTAGGCTCTTTCGATACGGGCATTCGCCAGCAGCCTCTCCACAACCGGCCTACGCGCGATCTCGGTTCCATCGGTACTGGCGGTGGCGGCTCCGGCGGCTAGGCCCCATTGGAAGGCTTCTTGGAGGGGTTTGCCAACCTCTACCGCCCACAGCATCCCGCCCAGCATGGAATCACCGCAGCCGATCGTGCTGCGCATCTCCACACTTGGTGTGATCCCGTCGAACTCTCCTTCCCCGGATGCCATTACTGCTCCGCCCGCGCCCCGACTGATGATCGCGATCTTATCCCCGCCGCCCAGGTGTTGGTAAAGCTGCATCGCCGCCTCCAACGCATCGTTTCGCCCGCTCAACTCCCTTCCCAAGAGGCGCGAGGCTTCGTTTTCGTTAGGTTTGATGAAGTCGGGCCGAGCTGCCATCGCCAGCTTCATTGCGTCGCCGTCCGCGTCCACCAACGCTTTCACCCCCGACTCATGCGCTAATTCGACCAAGCGTTTGAAGATATCGGCAGGTGCGCCGGGGGGCAGGGAGCCGCCCATCGCCAGCCAGGTGAGCTTTGGCAGGTATTCCTGGACGCGAACGATCAGGTGGTCGATATCCTCGCCCAGCACTTCGGGACCCCGTTCGTTGAAGGTCGTCGGCGGATTCTGGGCGGCATCCTCCACGCTAAAGTTGGTGCGGGTCTCGCCATGCACCTGGACGAAGCAATGGGGCACTTGTTGGTCGTCCAGCACCTTGCAGATAAACGCTCCCGGCCCGCCGCCCAAAAACCCTGTGGCCACCGTTTCGCCTCCCAGTTCACGCAGGACGCGGCTTAGGTTTACTCCCTTCCCACCCGCATCGGTTTCCGTCCGAATCACCCGGTTCGTATCTCCGACTTTCAACTGCTGGACAAAAACCGCCCGATCGACCGAGGGGTTCAGCGTCACCGTAAGGACCATAGGGGAATTGTGGTTTGGATGGGTTGCGGATTGCTAGTCGAGTACCCCTACTTCGCTCCATGCCATAATCCCTTCCAATGGGAATGGTGCTCTTGGATGCGGGCGATATGCGTCGGACGCTTGGCCGCATGGCACATGAGATTTTGGAGGCCAATGGGGGCGCGGACGACTTGGTGGTTGTGGGCGTCGTGCGGCGGGGATGGCCGGTGGCCAAGCGGCTGGCCTTCCTGATGACCCAAATCGAAGGGACCACGGTGCCTTGCGGGAAGCTGGATATCAGTGGTCACCGCGACGACCGCAAGCCTACCGAAGAGGACGAGACCGAGATCCCTTTTCAGATCAACGGCAAGCGGGTCGTGTTGGTGGACGAAGTAATCTACACGGGACGGACCATTCGGGCTGCGCTGGATGCCTTGATGCAACTGGGTAGGCCGCAAAATGTGCAGCTTGCGGTCTTGGTGGATCGCGGACATCGGGAGTTGCCCATAACCGCCAACTACTGTGGCAAGATCGTGAATACGGAGAAGGATGACCATATCGTGGTGAAAGTGAACGAATTCGACGGAGAGGACGCGGTGGTGCTGGAACTGGGCGTTCGAGGAGCCGCCTGATGCCGCGCAACCTTTTGGGCATTCGGCATCTGAGCGCCGACAGCATCCAGGAGTTGATCAGCCTTTCCGCCGATTTCAAGCTCCGCATCTTGGAGAATCGGGAGGTTCCCAACCTGAGCGACCAAGTGGTGGGGATGCTGTTCTTCGAGAACTCCACCCGCACCAGGGTCTCCTTTGAGCAGGCGGCGCACTACCTGAAGATGAAGACCGCCAACTTCGCCTCCGGAAACTCCTCCATGAGCAAGGGCGAGACGTTGAAGGACACCATCCTCACCCTGCGCTACGAGCGGCTGAACGGCTTGGTAATGCGCCATCGGATGTCCGGCTCTGCCGCCCTGGCCGCCCGCTACTTTGGCGGACCGGTGCTGAATGCGGGCGACGGTCAGCATGAGCACCCCACCCAGGCTCTGGGCGATGCGCTGACCATCCTGGAGCGCAAAGGCACCTTGAAGGACCTTCAGGTTTCCATCGTCGGCGACGTCGAGCATTCCCGGGTCGCCCGCTCCAACGCCTGGCTTCTGAGCAAAATGGGCGCCGAGGTCCGGTTCGTCGGGCCAAGGACGCTGATGCCCTCCCACATGCAGATGCTTCCCGGCGAGGTCCACTACGATTTACGATCCGGCATCGACGGGGCGGACGTGATTATCTGCCTCAGGCTCCAGAAAGAGCGGATGGCGCAGGGGATGCTGAGTTCCATCACCGAGTACGCCAGCATGTACCAGATCAACCGTGAAAGCCTGCGCTGGGCCAATCGGGATTGCGTCGTGATGCACCCCGGCCCCATTAACCGTGGAGTCGAGGTGGACGACGTGGCCGCGGATGGCGACCGGTCGGTCATCACCAGCCAGATCGAAAACGGCATCTTCGTCCGCATGGCCTCCCTCTACTGGGTCTTCACCAGCGACGAGAAGCCCGTCGCCGACGAGCCCCCTGCTCCGGCCAAGCTGAAGGCGGTCAAAGGCGGCAAGGCTTCTGCCAAGACGGTTGCCAAAGCGTCGAAGAAGTAGCAGGCATTTTCGGCGTTTGATATCCGGCATCCGGTTCTGACTTGCCTGGTTCCCAGCCCGACGATTTCCGATTTCCGGTTTCCGGCTTCCGATCAGCAGGTTTTGTCAACCAACGTTTTTGGGGATTTGGGTGGCTGGGTTGGTTGGATGCTGGATGGGCTGGGAAGATAGCCTCAGGGCTGCAAACGAATTCAGTTTAGCTGACAAGAATCCGCCAGTCAAGCCTCTGGGTTGCGGTTTGGTAGCGGCATCCGCGCCGGGGGCAAGGTCGGCGGCAGGTTAGCCATGAGGACCACGCTGGAAGCTTGCGATGGCTCTCTGGTCTGGCCCACCAAATGCCAAACGTGCAATATCTGTTTTTCGGATTACGTGCCTGCCTTCATGCAAGCCCGTGCTAGAGAATGCATCTACCTCCAAAAACTCGGCGTCGTGATCAAGGATGAATCCCTTGACGGTTTGATCACTCCGGTGATAAAGCAAGACAGCCGTCTGATCATTGATCGCGGTATCGATAATTTGATCTAAATCTGCGATCGGCGGTGGCTCATTATCTTCCAATGGATAGTTCAGCATCAGTCGAGAAAGGTTCTCAATGTAGTGCCCGCCCATGACGACCATGAAGAGGTCGTCGGTAAAGCCGAATTGAAACTCATCGCGCCGACCAATTTCGTCAACTGTGGCTATCACATATCCAACATCTGAAAGAGCAACAATCCAACCAAGCGCAAATTTATCCGGGTCGTCTGGTGTTGAATGTAGCCCAATAAGGCCATGAGCCTCCAGACTGTGCTGGAGGCTTCGCAGTAATAGGTTCGATACTAGTGCCATACCTTCTTTTCAGGATCATACCAGCCATTGGAAGGTGGCGCATCAGGGCCACCGGGGCGTTGCGTAGGCGGATTCTTTTCTTTTTTCGGATAAGAAGCCTCAGGGCTGCAAGGCTGTGGCGGGTGGGAGCCAGTAGCTTGAGCGCCCTGAGGCAGGCAAAGTAGCAGGCATTTTCGGCGTTTGATATCCGGCATCCGGTTTTGGGTTGCCTGGTTCCCAGCCCAACGATTTCCGGTTTCCGATTAAGCAGGTTTTGTCAACCAACGATTTTGGGAATTTTGGTGGCTGGGTGGGTGGGATGCTGGATAGTCTGAGAAGAAAGCCTCAGGGTTACAAGACGGTTGTCGACGTATGCCAACGGCATGCGTTGCCCGAGGCGGAAAAAGCAGGTGGTGCGCTCACCCTGAAGCAAAAAACTTTTACCTGAACAGTTAGAATACGGTGATATCCATGCTAAAGTGTGCCTATGAAGCTGATCTTGCCTGGAAAGTTTCTAGTTGGTTGGTTGGCATCGGTTATATCGGCGTTCTGCATGGGAGGGGTACACGTCCAGACTCCCGGACTATCAGATGATGACCGACTTGATCGCCCCATCACTCTCTCTTTAGCCAATGCTTCATTGAAGGACTGTGCAAAGAACCTGTCGATCCTGGTTGGCACGCCCATCTTGGTGAATTCGGACATTCTCGACCGAAAGGCGACCTTGATGGTCACCGGTCGCAAAGCCCATGAAGTAATGGAGGGGCTTGCCGATTGCCTGATGCTGGGATGGCAAAAGGATAGCCAAGGCTACCGACTGTATCTGCCCAAGGAAACGCGAGACTTGGAGAAAGCCCAGCTTGAGCATGAGAGGACCTATGCTCGCAAGGGCTTACTGTCTTGGGCCAACCGGCTTAGCCCCCTGGCTGGGATGTCCACCCCTGAGATCGAAGAATCGCTTCAGCGCGATCGGCTGAAAATCCGGCATCAAGCTCTGATCTTGAGTGAGAAAGAGAAGGAAGGCATTCAGCTGAAATTGGCGGAGGTGACGCCGTTCGCTGTTGCGGTTGCCGACGTTGTTTTGCAAAAGGGAGCAGTAGGTCTATTGCTGGAAGGTAAGTCCGTTTTTGCCTCGGGTGAACCAGTTGACCGGTGGTTTGCTTTAAAACTTGGCCTTATGCCCCAGAGCTATATGAATGGCACAAAGATCGAAGTTGTTGATTCTCAAGCGAGAATTCGATTCCTGGTGTCCAAGAACCAGATAAGTGTCAGTCATATTGGAAAGGATGCCAGGGGTGAAGATCTAAGGTGGCCATTTTATAACTTCAAAGCGCTTGATCTGGAACCTCGTAGCCCCGGTCCGTTAGAAGAACGTCTGGCCCGTTTGTGCGCCGAGCCACTTAATGAGGATTCTACTCCGCTGGCACCCCCTCAACGGGCCTTTCCTAACCCTGGTTATCGAAGCAATCTGGCTACCTTGGCCGAGCACCTGAGTCACCTTTCCAATTGCGCTAAGGTTGACATCATTGCCGATGGGTATCGGAGAGCGGTGTCAATTGCTCGCCCGGCGTCAGGCGCCACGGTAGGCGACTACTTGAAGGCGTTCCGCTCGGAGAATGCTGTTCCTCAGAACCGTTTCTACCCTGCAAACTATGTGCGGAGCAAAAGTGGGTTTCTGATGATCAGACACAGCAATTTCTGGAATCTACAACTGGAGGAAGTGCCCGAGCGCGTATTGCATCCTATTGAAGAACGAATTGCGAAGAGGGGTTACAGTACGATCGAAGACTATGCTACGGTGGCAAGCCAGGTGACCGATGGGCAAATGGCGGCGTTTGAGGTCGATTCGAATGCTCTCTTTCGGTTTTCGAAGTTACCGATCTTTCAGTGTTCCGGCGTTTTGAGACTTTGGAGCCTTTTAAATCAATCGCAAAAGGATGCCGCCTATAGCAAAGAAGGATTGATGTTTGCCAATTTGCAAGGTAGTCAAAGGGAAGCAGCCAGACTATCCTTGATGGAGTTGATCTGGAAACTTCCATTGCCTCGTGAGCAACTCCACAGCTATATACAGGATAAGTTCAATCTGAACTTACACGGTATTAGGCTAGGCCTCAGCGATAGACAACCACTTCAAGACCCTGAGTACACTCCATTCGAAAGCAATATGCCGTCGGCATTATGGATTCCAGCGCATAGATTCAACTTTCACTTCGCTATACCAGGAATGACCAGCGTTTCTGTTGGCGCCTGGCTTGACAGGGTGAGTGAAGCGAAATGAGCCGCACAACAAGTGATATCATGTCAACAAAATACTGTGTTAGTAAGTGCATTTCTTTTGCCTCAGGGCGCTCCAGCCGTTGGCCTCCTCCCGCCACAGAACCGCAGCCCTGAGGCTCGATAGCCTCAGGGTTGCGGTTTGTGACTGGCCAAGTTAGCGGCCTACGTACCTTACGGCATAAAATTAAAGAGCTATCCCTCCTGTCTGCACTTTAATAGTCCCGACGATCAGCAAAGCAAATGAAATCAAAGGCACAAGCATGAGCAAAAACGTCAATATTACGCACGTCTCGCCCTTACTCCTCCGAGGCATCGTGTCAGTGCCATCCTTATAGTAGGAAAGAACACTCCAAAGGGTAAAAACCCACGCCGCCACTGCGATACCTTTGAATACCAAGACTCCTTGATATGGAATCAACTCCACATCATCAATATGCGAGTACCAATCTGCTAGTAAGGCAGTTGTTGCAGTTGTGTAACTGGCAACTAGCCATCGGCTAGCCTTTCGCAAATGAATCTTACTCACCGGGTCCTTCTCAGGCAATGCTAAACCCATACGATCCACTATTCCTTTGTTTTTGCCTCAGGGCGCTCCAGCCGCTGGTCTCCTCCCGCCACAGAACCGCAGCCCTGAGGCTCGATCGCCAAGCCTGTACCTTCATTCTACAAGCCATCCTCCTCCATCTTAGCACTCGGCCAACGGTCTTCCCAAGGTATGTCTCCACATCCGGTGTGGATCGGCCAACTGCACGGTGAGGACGAATGCATGGATCATGTACGGTCTTGCGCTGAGAAGAAGCCTCACGGCTGCAAGTCAGCGGAGGGCGGGGGCCAGTGACTTAAGCGCCCTGAGGCAGACAACGATTTTTAGGATTGTTGGCAGTTGGGTTGGTTGGATGCTGGGCGGGCTGGGAAGATAGCCTCAGGGCTGCAAGGCTGTGGCGGGCAGAAGCCAGTGGC
>CAZCSP010000049.1:0-7748 GCA_964501275.1 uncultured Fimbriimonadaceae bacterium
CGGGGAGGAAGGGGCTTTTCTCTACTGCGACAATCTCAACCCCAACTCGGCCCATTGCTGGGGGTCGATGGTGGAAGGGGCGTCCATCATGGGGTCGTAGCCGCCTCCGATCTTGGGGAAGGCGATGACTTCTCGGATGTTCTCGGTGTCGGTCAGAGTCATCACCAGGCGATCCACTCCCGGCGCGATGCCTCCATGAGGGGGCGCGCCGTAGCTGAAGGCGTCCAGGATGTGGCCGAACCGCTCCCGTTGGGTGGCTTCGTCGATGCCGAGGAGTTCGAATACCTTCGCCTGGATGTCGGGGCGGTGGATTCGGATGGAGCCGCTGGCCATCTCCAGGCCGTTACAGACCACGTCGTAGCAGTCGGCGCGAATCTTGGCGGGGTCGCTGTCGATGTAGAGCAGGTCCTCCTCCTTCGGGCCGGTGAAGGGGTGGTGGACGGCATCCCAGCGGCCGTCGTCGGCGTTCCACTCGACCAGCGGAAAGTCCACGATCCAGCAGAATTTGAGGACGCGGGAATCGCGCAGGCCGCACCGGTCACCGATCTCATTGCGGAGACGGTACAGAACGTTGTTGCCCGCGGTGTATTCGTCGGCGATGAAGCAAAGCAGGTCGCCGGGCTCCGCCTTGGATATGTCCAAGATTTGCGCCAATTCCTCATCACTAAGGAACTTGGCGATAGAGGATTTGACCGTGTGCTGGCCAATCTGGCGGGCCTCTGGATCAGGTTCGGCGAGGACGGCAATCGAGGCCATCCCCTTGGCCCCGAATTCACGGCAGAACTCTTCAAGCTGGCCAACCTCCTTGCGAGACAGCCCGGCTCCACCGGGGTAACGAACGCCTCGGATCAAGGCGCCCGACTCGGCGGCGGCCTTGAAGACGCCGAAACCAGAGTTGGCGACCGCGGGGGTGATGTCGAACAGCTTCAGACCAAACCGCAGGTCGGGTTTATCGCAGCCATAGAGCAGCATCGACTCGTCGAACGTGAGACGCTCAAACGGCTCAACATGGGATTTGTCCAAGTTGAACTCGTCTATCGTGCCGTTAATCACGTCCCGCAACAGCCCTTCGGCAACCTCCAGCACATCTTCCTGCACCACAAACGACATCTCCAGGTCGAGCTGGGTGAACTCCGGTTGGCGGTCGGCGCGCTGGGATTCGTCGCGGAAGCACTTGGCGATCTGGTAGTACCGCTCGATCCCGGCCACCATCAAAAGCTGCTTGTATTGTTGAGGGCTTTGGGGAAGTGCGTACCACTTTCCTGGATCAAGCCTATACGCAACCAGATAATCGCGGGCGCCTTCGGGAGTGGACTTCGTGAAAAGTGGGGTCTCGGTCTCGATGAATCCGCGGGAGTCCAGATAGGCCCTCATCCGGCGCACCACCGCCGCCCGAATCGCCAGCTTCTGAAACATGCTTGGGCGTCGTAAGTCCAAGTATCGGTGCTTAATCCTTAACTCTTCGTTCACCGATTGCATCTGTTCTTCATCGCTGATCGGGAACGGAATCGGCTTGGCGGGGCCGAGGACGGTGTAGCCGGTGACGACCACTTCGACCTCGCCGGTCGGCATCTTGGGGTTCTTGGTCTCCTCGGTGCGAACCCGAACCTCGCCCGTGACGCTCAGACACGTCTCGTTGCGAATCTCGGCCAGATTGGGGAAATGGGCCGGATCGAGGAATAGCTGAACCAGACCCGTGCGGTCTCTCAGGTCGACGAAGCATAGCCCGCCGAGGTCTCGTACCTTATGCGCCCAACCGTTCAGGGCCACTTGCTGCCTGGCATGCTCGGCTCGGAGCGCGCCGCAGGCATGCGTTCGCTTGAGGAATCCCATGGAGGGGAATAGGATACCTTGGACGGTGTTGGGGTGTTTCGGTGTTACGGTTTTGGGGGATCTGACTTATCTGGCTGATCGGACTAATCTGCCGAAATGCCGAAAAACCGCAATGCCCTAACGCCGCACCGCCGTCCTAAAGCCGGACTCTCACCGCCACGTTGAAGTCGTAGAAGTTCCCATCCTGGTACCGCACCATCGGCTCCAGGTACACGCGGTTGGTGAGGAAGATGTTGGCTTGGGCTCTCAAGAAGTGGGTGCTCGGGTTGGTGCGATGAGTCCAGCCCAGGGTGTAGTTGTGAGCGGGCGAAGGCGTGTAGGTGGCGCTGAGGTCGAAGGCTTCAAACGCCTCATCGACGGTGCGGTGCCCATCTCGAAACGCGACCGCCTCGATCGCCACGTTCAGGTCGCCGACACCCTTTGAGTAGTCCAGGGCGTAGGCTTGGCGGAAGCCTCGGCCTTTGCCCAGGCCATGCTCCGGCTTGCGGATGTAGGCAAGGGTGGTGCCGTCGATGCCGAAGTGGTCGCCATAAAAGACGCTGAAGCCCAGCCGGCCCCCGATTCGGCCCACGATGCCCTTCTGCCGCCCTTTCTCGCCCTGGGCATAGGCGGCTGCAATGGGCAGACCCTCCACCAGAAGGTTGGTGTCGCCCCGTGCGGCAAAGACGCTTTCGCGCACCAGGCGATTGGCCCCAAAGGGGAGATATTGCTTCCCCGCGCGCCAAATGCCCTCATCCTCGATGTAGTATTCGTCGAGCAGGTCGTTATCCTTGTCGCCATTGAACCGCTGGAGCTTTTGCCCGACATAGACTCGGAAACCAGGCTCCAATTTGAAAGAGAGGGAGACGATGCTGTAATTGCCCAACGCGTCGTACATCCGCTGGGTATTGGCGTCCCGCTCGGCGCTGCGGTAGTTCAGGCGGGCGTCTAGTTTGATGGTGACATCGGGAGCCTGGGCATAGACCATCCCGGCCCATCCCAGCAGAACCCAAACGCTTAGCCGCCTCACAAAGAGGGTTTTACCTTGGGACGGGGTTTCGGCGTTGGGGTTTTGGGGGTCGCGGATTACAAGCTGGCGAAACCTCCATCCCCCGGCCCCTTCCTCCATTTCCGTACCGATCTGGGGCTTGCCGAGTTGCTTCCTGGGAAATGGAGTAGGGGAGCCTATTGGCTGTGCTTCAACTTGCCTGCCAACTCCTCGAACGGCACCGACTCCTGGTTGCCCGTGGACAGTTCGCGCAAGGTGGCTTTATCTTGGGCGACTTCGTCGGTTCCGATGATGGCCGCGAATCTGGCTCCTACCCGGTCGGCCTGTTTCAACTGGGCCGCCATCTTCTTACCATCCAGGTCCAGGTGAGCCTCCAATCCCTGCGCGCGCAGGCTTCTGGCGAAGGCTCGGCAGACTCCGGCCACTTCTTCAGTGGCCTGGACCACGTAGACGGCGGGTTTGGATTCGGGGAAGGCGACCTCTAGTGACTCCAAAACCAGAACCGCCCGCTCGATGCCCATCCCTACGCCGACGCTGGGAGTATCCGGTCCGCCAAGCTGCTTGATGAGGCCATCGTAGCGCCCCCCGCCACAGAGCGAGCTTTGGGCGCCGAGGCGGTCGGAGACGACCTCAAAAACCGTGTCCGTGTAGTAGTCAAGCCCGCGCACGATGTCGGACGCGATGCGGTAGTCGATCTCAGCCTCGCCCAAAAGGGATTGAAGGGTCTCAAAGTGGGCCTTGGACTCGTCTTCCAGGTAGTCGAGGATCGGTGGGACAGTCGCTTTCAATTCGGCGGCGTTGGGATCCTTGGTGTCCAATAGCCTCAGCGGGTTCTTCCGCGCCTTGTCCTGCTCCTCCTCGCTTGCATCCTGGAGATAGACGGCGAAGTGGCTAAGAACGACCTCGCGATACTTGGCGCGGCACTCGGCGCGGCCAATAGAGTTGATCATCACCTGCACCTTCCCAATGCCGATCCGCTCATAGAATCTCGCGACGAACTCGATAATCTCGGCGTCGGCGGCGGGGGAAGGACTGCCGATCAGCTCCAGGCCAAACTGGTGGGCCTGACGGAGCCGACCCTTCTGCGGACGGCCATAGCGGAAGAACGGGATAGCATAACTCATCCGCAGGACCGTGCCCTGATTCAGAAGACCGTTCTCAATGGCCGCGCGCATGGCCGGCGCCGTGCCCTCAGGCTTCAGACAGATGTGCCGGCCGCCTTTGTCATAGAACTCGTACATCTCCTTGCTCACGATGTCGCTGGTCTCTCCGCTGGTACGTTTGAAGAGCTCGATGTCCTCAAACATCGGGGTGCGGATTTCGCGATAGCCATAGAGGCTCGACAGAGCAAAGAACTCGCGCTCCATGTGCTGCCATTTGTGGGATTGGGAAGGCAGAAGGTCTTCGGTTCCACGAGGCGCTTGGATTCGCATAAAGGTAATTGTGGCTGATGGACGGGGCCGATGCCAGGAGAAAATAGGACTTGATGTTTGCAAATTCGAGTTTGCGCCATCAGGGTGCTGGTACGATGTAGTCAGGTTTTTCGGGGAAGACTATGCGTATTGAAGGGGATTTGAAGGGAAGGGAGTTTGGACCCTTCTTCGCCGCCGATCCCGCGGATAAGTACCGAGCCATCTTCCACGCCATCGAAGAGGGCTTCTGCATCATCGAACTCATCTTCGACTTCTCCGGAAAGCCCGTGGACTATCGTTTTCTGGAAGTTAACTCACGCTTTGAAGAGCAGTGCGGGATCGTCGACGCGGTTGGCAAAACGATGCGCGAAATTGCGCCGGACCACGAAGAAGTATGGTTTGAAGTCTATGGCAAAGTAGCCCTTACCGGCGAATCGGTGCGGATTGAGAGCTTTGCCAAAGAACTGCTGCGCTGGTTCGAGGTCTTTGCCTTTCGCCTTGACCCCGCCGAGGCTTCGCACGTCGCCATTCTGTTTAAAGATATCAGCAGTCGCAAGCGGGCGGAGGAGACGCTGCGCCTGGCGGCGGTGGCCGATAACTACCGCATCACCCTCGCCGACGCCATCCGCCCCCTGACGACGGCGGCGGAGATCGAAGCGATGGCCTGCCGGACGATTGGCAGATTCCTGGGGGCCAACCGGGTCCACTATTCGATCATCGACGGCGACACCGTCGTGATCAGCCAAGCCTATCTGGACGGCCTGCAAGTCGCATCGGGGCGGCACCCGCTCGACGACTACCCCACCCTCCGAGACTGGAGCCGGCTTGGCAAGGCCTTCTATTCAAATGACTACCGCCAGGACGGCCGGTTTACCGAGGACGAGCGGCGGCGACTCGCGAGTTTCCCCGTGAGGGCGATGGCGGTGGTACCTCTGGTGAAGGGCGGCGAGCTGATCGCCCAGTTTTCGGTCCACTTTTGCGAACCCCACGAGTGGACGCCCGACCAGATCGCCCTGACCGAAGAGACCGTCGAGCGAACATGGGCCGCACTGGAGCGCGCCCGAGCGGAAGAGGCGTTGCGAGAGGCGGATCGGCGAAAGGACGAATTTTTGGCCACATTGGCCCACGAACTCCGCAACCCCCTCGCCCCACTCCGCACGGGTCTGCAACTGATGCAGATCGCCGGAGAGGATCGGGAGCAGATCGCCAAGGTCCGCGAAATGATGGAGCGCCAGGTGAGCCAGATGGTCCGCCTGATCGACGACCTGATGGACGTAAGCCGCATCAGCCGTGGCAAGCTGGAGTTGAAGGTGGCGGATATGCTTTTGGACGAAGCGGTCGACCATGCGATCGAGACCAGTCGCCCCGTCTTCGAGGCGAGAGGCCATCGGTTGGAGGTCTATCGCCCCGCCGAACCGATCAAGGTGTTGGGCGATTCGACCCGGCTGTCCCAGGCGATCGCCAACCTTTTGAACAATGCGGCGAAATACTCCGAACCGGGCGAGACGGTGATCCTGACGGTTACCGCCGAAGACGGGTTCGCCGACATCGAGGTCGCCGACAACGGGGTTGGCATCGACGCCGCCGACTTCGGCGACGTCTTCAAGATGTTCTGCCAGGTGAGCCGAAACGAGAAGCTAGCCCAGGACGGGTTGGGCATCGGTCTGCACCTGGTCAAGACCATCGTCGAGTTGCATCAGGGACGGGTCTCGGTGGCGAGCCCTGGGTTGGGTAAAGGGAGCCGCTTCACGATTCGTCTTCCGCGAATCCATACCGAGACTCGGGCTGGCGAACAGGTATCCTCGCCGGACCCCGATATGGCGAATGCCCGCGTACTTGTTGTGGACGATAACGTCGACGCTGCCACCGTCCTCCAGAAGCTGCTCCAGTTTTCGGGGCACGAGGTTCAGACCGCCCACGACGGTCCCGACGCCTTGGATATCTGCGAAGCCTTTCGCCCCCAGGTGGTGCTGCTCGATATCGGCCTGCCGACGATGAACGGCCTCGACGTGGCCAGAGAACTCCGCCAGAAGCCCTGGGGCAGAGAGATGTTCCTGGTTGCCCTGACCGGCTGGAGCCAAGAGCAGGATCGCGAACTTTCCCGCGAGGCAGGCTTCGACAAACACGTCGTCAAACCCATCACTCACGACGCCCTGGAAAAGATCATCCAGGACGCCTTCAGGGCCAGAGGATGAGAGGATCGGGTTTTGTCATCCTTCAATCCTCTCACGCTTTCATTCCCTAACTCCCAACTTTCCTCCTCCCCTTTCTCCCCAAAGGTTGGGGAGAAAGGGGCCGGGGGATAGAGGGGTTTGAACTTGGAGTCGCATCAGATCTGTATTCCAGAGCAAGAGGAGACTACAAGCGTCCCATGACCTGGCAGGTCATGGGACGCATGGGCAGGTTGCCCATGCCACAAAAAAGGGTTCGTTGCGTTTTCAGCAACGAACCCAATTTTCTGAGAAGGAGAGCTACTTAGGCGACCTTCTTCGCCTTGACTCGTCGTCGGATAAAAGCACCCGCCGCGGCTAATCCAAGTCCCATGGTGAAGGGTTCCGGGACCGGGGTATAGGTACCAGTGGTGTCACCAAGCTGACCCACAAGTATCTGTCCGTTTGTGTTTGTCGGATAGTAAATCGCCATTGAAGAGCCAACGCCGTAGGTGACGTTGTTGGCAATATTCGCAACCAGATCTGTAGCCGAGCCAGTACCACTCGCGATCTGACCACCTTGATATCCACTTTGCGGACCACCCGTAGCTACCATCCAAAGGGCCACTTGAAAAGAAGCGGCAGCCTCATTATTCGCTGGGGTATTAGAAAGGTTAACATCAAACATATTGTTCGCCGATCCCCACGCAACTAAACGGCCGATCCTCTCCAGCAGGGACATCCCCCCCGTGACGGTATAAGAACCCATCGTCGCGATCTCCCAAGGATTTTCATTGGGATTCGTCGGAGGCAAGTCCTTGTCAGGGCTTATACAGAAGGTAATAAAGGATGGGGCTGCTTGGGCTGCTGCTCCGGTTGCTCCCCAACCCACTTTGAGTTGGCCGGCGAACACATTGCGATCTGCATGGCCATTCGCAAGGATACTCATCAACTTGCCGGTAGTCCCTCTACCTGGCTCCTTATAGTGAAGGTAATCGGCTGCCAACGCATTCCCTAATAGCATTGCCGATAGGGCCGCTAAACAAATGACACGTTTCATCATAACAATATCAATCCTCTCAGATACAGACTCGCCAAGCTCTCCTGATTGACCCTTGAAGTCTAGCCCAGGTTTTGGGGTTTTGCAAGGAATCAGCGCAAGATTGGTGAAAGTCTGGTAGGAATGCGGGGGGAAGCGAGTTTGGAGTTTGGAGGGAGGAGTTTGGAGTTGGGGAGGGATGAGCGGCGTCATGGTGAGCGAGAGCGGCCCGAGTGTTCTGATTGATCAGAGCGTTCTATGCCGCGAAGTCGAACCACCCCACCCGCTTGTAGGCTAGCAACTGCAAACGGGTGAGGTCCTTCGAC
>CAZCSP010000050.1:0-6668 GCA_964501275.1 uncultured Fimbriimonadaceae bacterium
CAGCGAATACCACGGCCATGGTTTATGTGCCGGAGGGTTATGGGTCAGTGGATGGCAAGTCAGAGCCGTTTGAGGTCGGGCCGGGGCGGTATGAATTTGTAGCGGAGAAGTGATTCCTGATCCCTCCACTTCGTCTTATAATCTATAGGCAGATGAGGTCTTTCAGGGCAGGTCGTCTTTTGGTATCCGGGCCGGTGTTCCTGTGCGCTGGGCTTGCCTGCTTGGTTCTTTTTCTGGCCGTCATTGGAGACTTGTCCATTCGACTTGGTTCGGTTGCGGCCAAGTTGACCATGACGGACGCCCAGTTCTATTCGGCCTTATCCGCTTGCGTTTTGTTTGGTCTGTGGGCATGCGGCATTTACTTTTCAATGCGTCGCGAGGAGCGCAAGACAGGCGGAGATGGTATCTGATCGCTTTGCTGATCCTTCCAAGCTTGCGGCGCCGATCTGGAGATCGGCGGTCCACTTGCCTCCTCCTCGAGTCCTTTTAAGCCCTCCACTGGGGATCCACTTAGCCGCCATTCACTCTGACGGCTCACCTTGAGACAAGAGCGACTTGATTTGATCCCGGAGTTTCAGGTCGTAAGTTTGAAGCTGATCGGGCTGGATGACAACTAGATCAAGAATTGCCTTGTTCGCATAGTCTTCCAGGTGGTCGTGATGATAGTCAGGATGCTGGAGTAGGTATGCGAGCTTCTCAACGAGCTCTTCTGCTTCATCCCGGTGCAGGGTCAACGTGATGCGCTCTTCCCGATCTCGGTTGTCATTGAGTAGTAGCATCTTTCTATCCTGGCGATCCTGTAGCTATGGCTTGGCCTTGGCTATGTATCTTGCGATGATAAGTCCGCCAACGATCCATGAGGTGAGCGTGATTCTCAACTTTCCTACCTCTGACCACACTACGTTAGCGCCGCCCAGTAGTAACGCCCCTTCGACCATCACCTCACTAAATCAGAGAACTAAGTCGCTCTTACCCAAATTGCATTTAGAGCACAGTGTCTGAAGATTGTCAAACTCTGTTTCTCCACCTTGAGCCCACGGATGTATGTGGTCTATATGTAAGATCACTTCAGGGTCCTTTGCTGGGGATCTGCCACATTTGCAGGTGAAGTTGTCTCGTTGCATCACTCTAAACCTAAGTCTGTAGTCTACAGTTCGTCCGGTCCTCCTCTTCTTTTTATCTGGGACTGGGCTCTGTTCAACCGGGTTCACATCACTCGAAACCCAATCAGAAAATGCAAGCAGAGCACTGTTCCATGTCCCGAACCGGTTTTCGTAGGTTGTCCCTCCCCGTTTTGACAGTGGTTTACGCATATCTGTACGCGTTGGCTGGCGACCGAGAGTTGTCCAGACAGCGACAATATTTTCAAAAAGCTCTTGGTCAGTTGCGAGAGTATATGAAGGATCAATACCTGCCTTCAATAATGCCTCATTCCAGCCTCCGAAGCGCCTCTCAATCGTCCGTGCTCTAAACATCCCGACCTGATCGTAGATATCATATGACACCGTTCCCTCCCCAGACTCATTGGCAATTCTCTTCAGGTCATCCAGCAGTTCATCATCAGGAATGTTCTTTCTAGTCAATCGAACTGTAAAGTCCATACTCGCCCTCTAATACCCGCCGAATCGGGTGTATTGAACAATAGTCTAGCCGAATCTCATCCCAACCTAGCATCATCTCGAATCTCCAATAGTTCCTTCATCAAACCATGCAAATCCGGCTGGCGGTCTACTTTGCCGAAGGCGTCGTGGAGGTCCATGTACAGACGATACAGACGGGCGTAAACAGCTACGTTCTCGGGGATCGGGGTGTAGATGGTGTCTTTGCAGCCGGTCATGGCGGCGATGGCGTCAGCCACGTTGGGATGCGCGCCTCCGACTACTGCGCCCATGATGGCGGAACCCAAGGCACAGGTTTGGGGGGAGCGGCTGATTTTGATGGGGCGGTTGCAGACGTCGGCGTAGATCTGCATGGCGAGGGCGCTTTTTTCGGCAATGCCGCCGCAACAGACGATCTCCTCGATCTTCACGCCGTACTCCTCGATCCTTCGGATAATTGTCAGGGCTCCAAAGGCGGTGGCCTCGATCATGGCGCGGTAGATTTCGGCGGCGGTCGTTTGGAGGGATTGGCCTACCAGGAGGCCCGATAGGCGTTGGTCGACGAGGATGGTGCGGTTGCCGTTGTTCCAATCCAGGGCGAGGAGGCCGCTGGCGCCGGGCTTGAGCTTGAGGGCGGCCTGGGTGAGGTCGTCGTGGCTTTGGCCGGGAGCGAGTTTGGCGGCCCAGTTGAAGAGGTCACCAACCGCGCTCTGCCCCGCCTCGATGCCAAGCATTCCGGGGAGGACCGAGCCATCGACGATGCCGCAGACGCCGGGGATATCGGGGACGCCCGAATCGCCGACCATGATATCGCAGGTGCTGGTACCCATGATCTTGACGAGCGTGCCGGGCTTGACCCCGGAGCCGACCGCTCCCAGGTGGGCATCCATCGCGCCGACAGCGACTTGGACGGTCTCGGGGAGGCCAAGCTCCTCGGCTCGCTCCTGGGAGAGTCGTCCAGCGGATTGGTCGGCGGTGAGGGCGGTGTCGTAGAGGCGGTCTCGGAGGTCGGCAAGTCTGGGGTCGAGGGTAGCTAAGAACTCCTTGGATGGGAGACCTCCCCACTGCTTGCTATACATCCCTTTGTGCCCCGCCGCACAGACTCCCCGGGCCATGGTTTTGGGGTGGGTGTTGCCAGTGAGGTAGGCGGGGATCACGTCTTGGAGTTCGGCCCACGAGTAGGCTTGGGCAAAGATATCGGGGGCGGTTCTGGCGCAGTGGAGGATTTTTGACCAGAACCACTCGGAGGAGTAGGTTCCGCCGCACTTGCTGAGGTAGGGAACCGGCAGGATGCCGGTGCTCCCAGCGGAAGTGATCTCTTCTGCCTCGGCATAGCTCGTGTGGTCTTTCCAGAGCCAGCATTGGGCGGCGGGGTCGGGGTTTTTAAGGCCGAGAGGGGTGCCGTCTTCCAAAAGGGGCATGGGGCTGGAGCCGGTGGTGTCGCTTCCGATTCCGACCACTTGAGAGGCATCGATCCCTTGGGATCGGCCTTCGTCCAAGACTTGTCGGACGGTGGCCTTGATTCCGTCAAAGTAGTCGCCAGGATGCTGGCGGGCGAGGTTGGGGTCGCGGGGGTCCTCGATGACTCCGGCATTGCCCGAGGGGTAGTTGAAGACGCTGGTCGCGACTTCCCTGCCGTCTGCGCAATCCACCAGCAGGGCGCGAACGCTGTTGGTGCCGAAATCAAAGCCGATCGAATACTGAGCCACGTTGCCAGATTACGGGGTCGGCCCTTCTCTAAGCAACAGTAATCGCGATTTGCGTTAAGCCAAAAGGCTCTTTCCCTTCGAAAACACGAAGAAACCAAGGGCGCAAAATGAGTTGAGACCTGGGCGCGGCCAACCAGCGGAAAGAGCCCAGGCACGGACCATCCTGGAGCTACCCAGCTATCCTCTTGCGGCCTTTGCGGCTTTCATCACGCCCACCGCCGAAACTCCCGACATCGCGCCGGAGACCAATGCCCGGCCGGTTGAGCGGTGCATCACGGCCTTGCTGACCAAGAAGCTGCCTGCCGCCACCGCAAAGGGAAGCATCCAAGCCTTGTCTCCGAGCCTGCGCTCGATATTCTCGTACACATCTGCGAGTCCCGCATGAAGCATATTCATCTCTTTCACCTCTGCCCATGTCAGAAGATAGATCGCTTCCAGTGGTTTCGCCGTTTCGACTTTTGGCGCATAGAAAAAGCGTAAGAATCTCCCCCACCCTCGCCAACGCAAGCCCTGGCCTGAGTCTCAAGAAAGGCAATTGAATGGAGGAAATGAATTCATGAGAACAAACATCTATGCCTCGTTTCGGGAGCCTAGCCATGCCCACAGCGCCGTTGGCGCGATGCTAGATCATGGCGCCAAGGTCGAGGATATCAGCCTGGTATTGCCCTCCGGCTATCAGGATTCGGACCGCACCGCAGCGGATGAACTAGAAGCCGCGGAGCGGGGGATCACGGTGACCACCGGGGACGATGCCGCGGCCGGAGCCGCCAAGGGCGCGGGGATCGGATTGGGAGTCGGAGCTATTGCCGCACTGGTTTCGGTTTTGGTTCCTGGCGTCGGCTTGGTGCTGGGCGGCGGAGCTTTGGCAACCGCTTTGGCGGGAACAGCCGCCACCACCGCCGCCGGAGCCATCGCTGGAGGAGTCACCGGGTACCTAAAAGACCAAGGCGTTCCCGAGGAGCAGGCGACCAAATTCTCCGGCCACATCGAACGTGGCGGAGCCATCGTCAGCATCAGCGTTCCCTCGGGGGAGATGGACTACAACACGGCCCAAGCCCTTTTTGCGAAATATGCGGAAACCGACGTCGAGGTCTGGAACGCGGAGCCCGTATCGACCGCTCAACCCATTTATTGACAGGAGGCAGCATGAGACCCGATCAACCACCAAACCCCGATCCTATTCCTAATCCTCCGCCAATCACGACGCCTCCCCCGGACGCGCCTACCCAACCTGAGGTTCCTTATCCGCCGACTGGACCCGAGGTAGTGCCGCCGTCGATCCCGGAAAAGCCCGACCTCCCGCCCACTCCTCGCAACGACGAGGGGGGCGAGGAGAAGATAGAGGAAGGCAACGCCTATAAGTGGGCCGTCGGCGCCGACGACCAGCGCGATCTCGTTCTGGAAGGCGACCCTACCGACCCAAGGGACGCCGAACCACAGTAGTATCGACCTCGGAGGAGGCCTCGGAGCTACATCCGGCCTTAGGGGCGCCTCCTCATCCCTTCTGCCCCGCCCGAGGACATCGATTTCCGACTTCGGGTACCTACTTCCCTCTGTTTGGAACGGTTCTTGCTGTCATGATCATTTGGCAAGACGCTGGATTGGGCGGAGAGGCGGTATCTAACCCACCCTCTTGCACGAACCAGCAGTTTTACCGAGTTTATTGAAACGGAAATCGGACTAAACTGACAGTGCTTCATCAGATTTGCTTTTGTTGGGCATGAGATTGCGGGGAAGTCTGTTCGGCGAGAATCTGATTTCATTGATAGGCGACCTAACGGGCCGCCATCTTGAATTGATCTGCGTGTGCGATGACATCTAGAAACGTGTCGAATCTGAGAGTTTGTATCTTGTCGGAGTTCTTTTACCCCGACAGCAATAGCGGAACGGGCAAGGCCGTTACCGATATCGCGCGTCACCTGTCCCGCGAAGCGGGAGTTGAGGTAGACGTGATTTGCGGTGCGAGGTCTTACCTCAGTGGCGCCAAGATGGCGAGTTCCGATACGGTGGACGGCATCGACATCCGACGAATCTCCTACCCCGACTGGAACCGGTCCGGCGTCACCAAGCGCTCTCTTTGCAATATCGCCTTGGCTCTGAAGGCCGCTTGGCGGTTGATGCTGTTGCCGAAATACGACGTCGTCCTCGTCACCACGGCACCTCCCTTCATGCCGATGGCGGCTTACATCGTCAATAAGCTGAAGAAGACGCCTTACGCTTACCTTGTCTACGATTTGGAACCGGACCGAGCCTGCCGCTTGGGCGCGGTGGACTGTGGCAGCCTGCCCGCCAAGATGCTCCGAAAAGCTCAAGGCAAATGGCTTCGCGCCAGCGGCAAAGTAGTCGCCATCGGACGATGCATGAAGGCCCTGATCCAAGACGTGTACTCTGTGGCCGAGAAATCCATCGATGTGGTGCCGGTAGGCGTGGACGAGACCAGTATCCGGCCCGCCCCCTACCCCGCCGCCAGCCCCAACGAGCCGACTCGTCTCCGAATCGTCTACTCTGGAAACCTGGGCCGATACCACGATTTCGACACGCTCTTGGACTGCGCCAAGGCTCTGTCTCCCGATGAGTATGAGTTCCTGATCGTTGGAGTCGGGGCGAAGCGGGGCGATGTGGAGTCGCGGATTCAGGCCGAGCGCATCTTCAACGTGCGTATCATCGACCCTCTGCCCTTTGAGGAGTATGAGTTGCTTCTGCATTCGGCAGACGTTTGCTTCGTGACCATGGAGAAAGGGATCGAGGGAACCTGCGTCCCCAGCAAGTCCTACTCGATTTTTGCCGCCGGACGCCCCACCCTTGCCGTTGCCAGCGAAGAATCCGAATTGGCGATGGGCTTGCGCGACCACGACTGCGGCCTGGTCGTTCCCCCGGCCGATAAGGAGGCGCTCCTGAATGCCCTCCAAACGATGCGCAACAACCCCGAAATGCTGGCGCAGATGGCCGAGAACGCTCGCCATGCATTCTTGGCGAACTACACCATCTCCCGAACCGTTGGCCAGTTGAGCGAGATCCTCCACTCTATGGCGGGAAACAATCATCTCCGGCCAGTCGTCCTACCTGCGATCAAAACCGCCAAACGGGCCGAAGAGACCGCCTACTCCAGCCGGTCGAATAGCTGAAGACTCGGGCACTTCCCGGTCTTTGAGGCTGTTGAAGGTAAAATGAACCTTGGTCTTTGGCCCGTTTTTTGCATGATTTGATTTAGGCAACTGTATATCCCCATGGAAGTAAACCTGCGTCCCCTCACCCTCAAAGACTTTCTCGGCATGATCCGTCGCCAGAAAGGCTGGGTTATCACGATCCTCCTGGGCTGCATCGCGCTGGGGTTTGCCGCGGTGGAGCTGACGACGCCCGT
>CAZCSP010000051.1:0-3144 GCA_964501275.1 uncultured Fimbriimonadaceae bacterium
CCAAGACGAACCACTTGGAGGAGGGGGAGTCCGGAAAGCCCCTTCCTCCCCGAAGGTCGGGGAGAAAGGGGTTGGGGATAGAGGGGTTTGAACTGGTAGTTGGAGGAAGGTTGTATAGTTACCACTCATACCATCTCTGGCGCTTTTTGGCATCCAGCCTGGGCAGGTCTTCGGCCTTTCTCCCGCTCCTTTCTTCAAGTAAGTCGACCAACTTCGTCATCAATGGGTGCATTCGCGCCGAGGTTAAGTTGAAGAGGACGAGGCTGGGGATGCGAAAGGTCTCGATTCCCAAGGACCGCAAGACCTCATCCCGGCGCTCGTCGCGATCTACTCGAAGCTCGTGTAGCTCCCCGTCTATCTCAACGCACAGGCTCGCTTCCGCGCAGTAGAAATCCAGAATGTAGCGATCAACCGGCACTTGTCTGCGAAACGAAAATCCAAGCCTTTCCTTGCGGATAAGCTCCCAAAAGACGCGTTCGCTAGCGCCCATCTCGCGGCGAAACTCGCGAGCCTTCTCCCGACGAGCCGGATCATGGTTTTTTGAGTTCTTTCGCACTTGCAAAGCGTATCACGCGGAGTTGAGAAGTACAAGCCCGGCGACTACAAGCTTCCGGAAGCCCCTTCCTCCCCGAAGGTCGGGGAGGAAGGGGTTTGGGGATGGAGGGGTCTGAACTTGAAGTTGGAAGAAGCTTGGAATTAGATTTTGGATTTCGGAGTTCTATACAAGCTGGGCGGCGACTACAAGCTCCCGGAACCTCCACCCCCCGGCCCCCTCCTCCAAGACGAGCCACTTGGAGGAGGGGGAGTCCCCAAGACCCAACACCTCTCCCGCAAATCAGCCATAATTCATTGAAAAGCCAAGGAGCCCCAATGCCGGTTTTTCGCGAAGGACTTAGCTTCGACGACGTATTACTCATCCCTAAACGAACCCAGGTCTTGCCCAGTGAGACCGACACCTCGACCCCGTTTCTGAACGGAATCAACCTGAAAACCCCGATCGTGTCCGCACCCATGGACACCGTCACCGACGCCCGCATGGCCATCGCCATCGCCCGAGAGGGTGGAGTGGGAGTTATTCACCGCAACATGACCATCGAGCAGCAGGCCGAGCAGGTCGACCGGGTCAAGCGCTCGGAAAGCGGTGTCATCACCAACCCCTTCAAACTCGGCCCGGAGGAGACCATTCAGGACGCCGTGAACCTGATGGAGCACTTCCATATCTCGGGCGTGCCCATCGTGGATGGCGAAGGACGGCTGGTCGGCATCCTCACCAATCGAGATATCCGATTCGAGACCGACTTTGCCAAGAAGATCAGCGAGCGCATGACCTCGCAGAACCTGATCACGGCGGAGGTTGGAACGACGCTCGACCAGGCCCAGGCCATGCTGGCCGACCACCGGATCGAGAAGCTCCCCATCGTAGACGATGAGGGACATCTCAAAGGCCTGATCACGATCAAAGATATTCTCAAAGTGCAGCGCCACCCGAGCGCGACCAAGGACAGTCAGGGGCGACTGGTCTGCGGCGCGGCGATCGGGGCTTTGCGCCAACCTTATGAGCGGTCGAAGGCCTTGTTGGACGCTGGAGTCGACTTCATCGTGATCGACGCCGCGCATGGCCACTCGCGCGGGGTGATGGACTGTGTGAAGATGCTGAAGGAGAAGTTGCCGGACCTGAAAGTGGTCGCCGGGAACGTGGCGACCAAAGAGGGCGTCCGCGAGCTTCACTCTCTCGGCGCCGACGGTCTTCGGTTGGGCATTGGGGCGGGCTCGATCTGTACCACGCGAGTCGTGGCGGGCGTAGGCGTCCCCCAATTCACTGCCGTTTTGGAATGCTGCGAAGAGGCGAATTTGCTCGGGATCGCCACCATTGCCGACGGCGGCATCCGCAGCTCGGGCGACATTGTGAAGTGTCTCGCCGCCGGAGCCAGCAGCGTCATGATGGGCAATATGTTTGCCGGTTGCGAGGAGTCGCCCGGCGAACTGGAGATCTACCGCAACCGTGCCTACAAGGTTTACCGAGGTATGGGCTCGATGGCCGCCATGAAGACCGGCTCCAGCGACCGCTATATGCAGGTCAAAGAGGCGGGCGGCGTCATCGTTCCCGAGGGCGTCGAAGGGCGGGTGCCGTTCAAAGGCCCCTTGGCCGATACCATGGCCCAACTGATCGGCGGCTTGAAGTCAGGCATGGGCTATGTAGGCGCTGGGTCGTTGAGTGAGTTGAGAGAGAACGCCGAGTTCATGAAGATCACCGGCGCCGGCCTGAGAGAAAGCCACCCCCACGACGTCTGGATCACCAAAGAGCCACCGAACTACTCCTCGCCGCTTGGGGGAGGGGAAGGGGAGTAGGGGCAACGCCGTTACCGTCTTTGTTTGGCCCTTGACCCTGCTAATCCAACCGGCCGTTGAGCGCGACTTTGAGCATGTGGTCGAAGGCTCGATCGGGCATGGGGCGGGGCGTGTCTAGCTGTCTGGCGGTGAGGATGATCTGGGAGATGCGCTCCAGGGTCTCCATGCGGTTGTAGGCGTCGGTTAGGTCCTTACCCATCACCACCGCGCCGTGGTGGCTCATGAGGAAGGTTTTGTGGTCTTCCAATAGTGGCTCGATGGCGTCGGGGACCTCATCGGTCCCGGGCATGGCGAACGGGATGGTGGCCACGCTGCCCAGGACATAGGCGGATTCCGGGAGGAGGTTGTCGGGAATGTCCTCTCCAGCGAGGGCGAAGGCGGTGGCGGTTGGCGGGTGCGCGTGGATGACGGCCTGGCAGTCGGGACGTTTGGCAAGGATGCGGAGGTGGAGCTTGATCTCGGAGGACGGGGTTCCGCCGTCGACGGGTTTGCCCTGGTTGTCGATGACGACCAGCTCATCCGGCTTCATATGGCCCAGGCTGGCGCCAGTCGGCGTGCAGAGGATCTGGCGTGTAGAAAGGCGAGCCGACAAGTTCCCCTCGGTCGCCCCCACCAAGCCCCGCTGCCAAAGTCGTCGCCCAATCTCGCACATTAAAGCCCGAATCTGCAAATCCTTCATTCGGAGGGATTATATCCGTGTGACGGTGTGGCGGCTTTGCGGTGTTGCGGTGGTTGCTCGCAGGATCAATTCAATTCAGTTGGGGCGAGGAAGGTGAGGCGGTAGGCCATCCAGGA
>CAZCSP010000051.1:3244-5309 GCA_964501275.1 uncultured Fimbriimonadaceae bacterium
TTTGGATCGATCTTCATGCTTGTACAAGAAAAGGAACCGGAAACCCCGGATGAATCTTTGAACGAATCGACGGAGGCCGTTGCCGCCCCGCCCGACTATCGTTGGCTCCCCTACGCCGCCCTTGCTTTTGCCGGCCTGGCTGCCGCCTTTTGGACCCTGTTCCGCTGGCTGCCGGGCAACTGGTTTGGCGACGACAGCTACTATGCCCACGGCGCGGTAGTCCCCATCTGTGTGGCCCTGATCATCTGGGATCGTTGGGAAAAGCTGAAACTGATTCCCGTCAAGGGCGTGACTCTGGCGATCATTCCCATCGCGGCTACGCTGTACGTCACCTGGTTTGCGCACCGCACCGATATGCGGTCGTTCCAATCGATCCTGCTTCTGGTTCTGCTTGGCTTTGGCGTGCTCTTTGTGGCGGGTTGGAGATGGACGAGGGCCTTGGCTTTGCCGATTGCATATCTTGGCTTTGCCCTGCCGATTTTCGACCGGTTCGTCGATGCTCACACCCAGACGATCCAGCGCTGGTCCACCGATTTGTCTTTTGTCATCTTGAAAGTCGGAGGGTTGGGGCCGTATCGAGCCTCTGATTTGACCACTATTATCGTGGACGATTTTGTGATGGATGTCGGCGTTCCGTGCAGTGGAATGAAGCTGCTTTTGGCCGTCTTTGCCATCAGCGTCTTCTTCATGATGATCGCCAAGCTTCGCTGGTATGCGAATGCGATTCTGCTGGCGACCGTCGCTCCTTTGACGCTGGTAGTGAACTCTTTGCGGATTGCGACGATCGGGTTTGTTGGCGCGAACTATGGCGCAGATGCGGGCCACAAGTTCCACGACTACAGCGGCTACATCAGCTTGGTCCTATGCTTCATTTTGCTTATGAAACTTACAAAGGTGCTCGGATGGAAATAGTAGCGAAACGCGTCGTTGTTCTCTCGGGTCTGTTATTGGTTTTCGGCTTAGCCGCCAGTTTTATGCCCCCCAACCCCGCGCCGGCTCGGACCGAGAAATGGATGGAGGACAATCTGCCGCAACGGGTGGGGGACTTTGCTTATATTCAAAGTCCCGAAAACCCTGGCGCCTCTTATCGAATGGCGGACTATGCCTATAAGGAGCTAAAGCCGTACGGCATCGTGGCGCGGGTTTTTGACAAGGATGGAAAGCGGTTTGATACAGTGGTTGTCGCGGCTAACGATCGGATCTCTTTGCATGAACCGACAACTTGCTTTCCCGGGCAGGATTGGAAGATTCTGTCTCAGAGGAAACTGTCGCTTGATACCAAGAAGCGGGAGAGCGTCCAAGTGATGATCCTGACGATGGAAAGCCAAGTGGGTCGGCGTTTGGCGCTTTACACATTCAGGGGCCCCAACGGCACCTTCCCCATTCGCAGCGAGATGTTCTGGGACTGGTTTAAGGCAGAGCTTCGGGGCATTCGCCCCGAAGGCGCTCTTATGCGAGTGATGACCACCGACGATTTCACCCCAGAGGATGAGTTGGTGAAGTTTGCGACGGATTGGTTTGACGAGTGCGAAGTTGTCAGCAAAGGGATCTATTGACAAGGGTATAGGTATGGAGCATTGGCCCCGCATCGATATCCACATCATCACGATGAACGGCGTTCATCACCTTCGACGGCTATTGCCCTCGTTGATCAAGACCGCGTATCCCTATTACCGCGTCTTTCTTCTCGACAATAGTAGTAGCGACGAGGCTGCTATTTATGCGAAGTCGGTTATCCCGTCGATGATGCACCTTGATTTTGACAGGAATCTCGGATTTGCCAAGGCGAACAATGAGGGGCTGAAGCGATCGATGCAAGACGGAACCGAGTTCGTGGTTTTGTTGAATGACGATACGGAGATACTAGATCCCGAATGGCTTACGCGGGCGGTGCAAGCCTTTCAAAGCGACGAGAGGATTGCGGCCGTTGGATTCAAGGAAGTGCATTCAATCGAGCGGCGAGAAGTTGCCTCGGATGTCCGCGACGTCGAGTGGATTAAAGGGTTTTGCATGGCGATCCGAACAGGCGTGTTAGAGACCAGCGGGCTGTTTGATGAGAAGTACT
>CAZCSP010000052.1:0-1644 GCA_964501275.1 uncultured Fimbriimonadaceae bacterium
CCCCAGCCAGTACCACTTCATGCTCGGCAACGTGAACGCGAACGCTATCGCCAAGTTGAAGGAGTTTGCGGAAAACGGCGGTTCGATCATCACGATCGGCACCGGCACCAATATCGCCCGCCACTTCGATCTTCCCATCGAGAGTCACCTGGTCAAGGACGGGGGCGCGCTTCCCCGGACCGACTACTACATCCCCGGCTCCATCC
This sequence comes from uncultured Fimbriimonadaceae bacterium, assembly GCA_964501275.1. GTDB lineage: Bacteria > Armatimonadota > Fimbriimonadia > Fimbriimonadales > Fimbriimonadaceae > 55-13. The sequence continues at coordinate 207 of CAZCSP010000052.1, forward strand.
TCCAAGTCAAAGTAGACAACGCCCAGCCGGTCGCCTGGGGCATGGGCGAGCGGGCGGACGTGATGTTCGACAACTCGCCGGTCTTCCGGATTACAGACACCACCAAGGTTAAGCCCATCGCCTGGTTCGACACTGAGACCCCGCTCCGCTCCGGCTGGGCCTGGGGTCAGAAGTTCCTAAAGGACGGCGTCGCGATTGCGGAAGCCGAGGTTGGCAAAGGCAAGGTGTATCTATTCGGACCGGAAATCCTCTACCGAGGCCAGTCGTGGGGGACTTTCAAGTTCTACTTTAACGCGTTGCTGTTGAGCCGGGCCGAGAAGTTGTAGGCTCCCCCTTCTCCAAGTGGTTCGTGCATAGACCGACACATGGTGGACGGGTCGCAAGGCTTGTATGGAACTCCGCAATTCCAAGGCAGAGACGGCGGCACAATGTATCCGCCGCCTACAGATCGCTTCCGACTACAACTTCAAACCCCTCCATCCCCAACCCCTTCCTCCCCGACCTTCGGGGAGGAAGGGGCTTTTTTCATTTTTTCTTCACATCCAAAGAAACTGTGTTCGAATGTACGCGTGTACATTCGAAGAAGAATGGCGACCGCCCTACTAGGGACGATGTGGCTCGGATGGCCAATATCTCGGGGGCGACGGTTTCTCGGGTTTTGAGTGGGCGGACGGATTTTTCCATTTCGGCTGAGACTCGGGCCAAGGTCATCGCGGCGGCAGAGCAGCTGGGCTACCAGCCCAATCAATCGGCCCGCGCCCTCCGGGTTCCGGTGGATGGGATTATCGCCTTCGATACCTCTGAATCCGGAGAGACGTTCGCGCAGAACCATGAGAAATTGGCTCCATCCACCCCGTTTGTGAGCATGGGCGCCTACTGGTCGGAGGCAAAGAGTTACGTCGGCGTCGATCTCCGCGCGGGGGCGGATATCGCGATGGACCACCTCTTGGAAACGGGTCGGCGGCGGATCGCCTACATGGCTCCATCCGATTCCGATACGCTTCTTAGTGGGCCTCGGGTGGACAGCTATCGGGCCAAGATAGCCGGGGCGGGGTTGGAGCCCTGCATTATTGCCACCGACGCGGTCAGTCTGCTCGGCACCTACAGCGCCCTGCTTCCCTACCAAGAAGGCGGGAAGATGCCGGACGCGATCCTTTGCATGAACGACGACATCGCCCTGGCGGCGGAGTTTGCGTTGCAGAAGTTGGGGGTACGAGTGGGGACTGATGTGGCGCTGGTCGGGTTCGACGGCATCCAGGAGACCGAACTCGCTCCCTGGCCTATCACCACCGTTCGCCAGCCCATCGAAGAGATGTGCGAACTCGCTTGGAAGTTCCTTTACGCACAGATGGAGCGGTCGGCCGAGACCCTTCAGCAACAGATTTTGAAACCATCTCTCGTCGTTCGCGACTCATCGAAAGGGTGAGTCCCCGTCCTT